>NZ_JBIKNZ010000047.1:0-25243 GCF_044358365.1 Phenylobacterium sp.
TTCGCCAGCGTCATCGTAATCGCCGCCGTCAACGTCGTCTTCCCATGGTCAACGTGACCAATCGTTCCAATGTTGCAATGCGGCTTGGTACGTTCGAATTTCTCTTTGGCCATTTCAAGCTCCAGCCCTGTCCGGGCTTGTCCTCTAAACTAGGGTTGGGGCCGAACGATCTCCGAAGAAATCATTCAAACTCCTGGTTGGCGTTTTTCGGACGAAAAACGCTAGGCGTATTTCTTGATCACTTCGTCGGCGACGACTTGCGGCACCGGATCGTAGTGGTCGTACTGCATCGTAAACGAAGCGCGGCCCTGTGAGAACGAGCGCAGCGTATTGATGTAGCCGAACATATTGGCCAGCGGCACAAACGCCGTGACCACTTGGGCGTTGCCCTTGGTTTCTGTACCCTGGATCTGGCCGCGCCGTGAGTTCAGGTCGCCGATCACGTCGCCCATGTACTCGTCGGGGGTCAGAACCTCGACCTTCATGATCGGCTCGAGCAGCTTCGGCGAACCGCGCTCACGCAGCTCACGGAAGGCGGCGCGGGCGGCGATTTCGAAGGCCAGAACCGAGGAGTCCACGTCGTGGTAGTTTCCGTCATACAGCGTGGCCTTGAAGTCGATCACCGGGAAGCCGGCCAGCAGGCCGTTTTCCTTGGCCGACTCGATGCCCTTCTGCACGCCGGGGACATATTCCTTCGGCACCGAGCCGCCCACCGTGGTGTTCTCGAAGACGAAGCCGGTGCCGGCTTCGCCCGGCTCGAACTTGATCTTCACGCGGGCGAACTGGCCCGTACCGCCGGTCTGCTTCTTGTGCGTGTAGTCGATGTCGGTCGGCTTGCCGAGGCTCTCGCGGTAGGCCACCTGCGGTGCGCCGATATTGGCTTCCACCTTGTAGGTACGCTTCAGGATGTCGACCTTGATGTCCAGGTGAAGCTCGCCCATGCCCTTCAGGCGCGTCTGGCCCGACTCCTGGTCGGTGTGGACGGTGAAGGAGGGATCCTCAGCCACCATCTTCGCCAGGGCCACGCCCAGCTTTTCCTGGTCAGCCTTGGACTTCGGCTCGATCGCGATCTCGATTACCGGCTCGGGGAAATTCATCTTTTCCAGGATAACCGGCGACTTGTTGGGATCGCACAGGGTGTCACCGGTGCGGGTGTCCTTCAGGCCGGCCAGTGCGACGATATCACCAGCGTGGGCTTCCTTGATGTCCTCGCGGTTATTGGAGTGCATCAGCAGCATGCGGCCGACGCGCTCCTTCTTGTCGCGGGTGGAGTTCAGCAGGCCCATGCCGGTCTCGAGCTTGCCCGAGTAGATGCGGCAGAAGGTGAGCGAGCCCACGAAGGGGTCGTCCATGATCTTGAACGCCAGCACCGAAAGCGGGGCCTCATCAGAAGCCTCACGGACCACCGGCTCTTCCGTACGGAAGTCCAGGCCCGGTGTCGGGGGGATATCCTTCGGCGAGGGCAGATAGTCGACAACCGCGTCCAGCAGCGGCTGCACGCCCTTGTTCTTGAAGGCCGAGCCGGCCAGGATCGGATAGAAGACGCCGGTCAGAACGGCCTTGCGCAGGCACTTCTTCAGGACCTCGACCGAGGGCTCCTCACCGCTCAAGTAAGCTTCCATCGCTTCGTCATCGAGTTCGACGGCGTTCTCGATCATGTAGTGACGCGCCTCGTCGCAAGCGTCCTTCATGTCGGCGGGAATGTCTTCGTCGTGATAGTTGGCGCCCAGGCCTTCGCTGTCCCAGACAACCGCCTTCATGCGAACCAGGTCAACGATCCCCTTCAGGTTGGTCTCGGAACCGATCGGCAGCTGGATCGGCACGGCCTTGACGCCCAGCCGCTCGCGGATGGTCTTGAGGCACATCTGGAAGTCGGCGCCGATCTTGTCCATCTTGTTGACGAACACGATGCGGGGAACGTTGTAGCGGTCTGCCTGGCGCCAGACCGTTTCGGTCTGGGGCTCGACGCCCTGGTTGCCGTCCAGAACGGCGACGGCGCCGTCGAGAACGCGCAGGGAGCGTTCGACTTCAATCGTGAAGTCCACGTGGCCGGGGGTGTCGATGATGTTCAGCCGGTGACCGTTCCAGATGGCGGTCGTCGCAGCCGACGTGATCGTGATCCCGCGCTCCTGCTCCTGCTCCATCCAGTCCATCGTCGCGGCCCCGTCGTGGACCTCGCCGATTTTGTGGCTCTTGCCGGTGTAGTACAGAATCCGCTCGGTCGTCGTCGTCTTGCCCGCATCGATGTGGGCCATGATTCCGAAGTTGCGGTAGTCTTCGATTTTGTGCGCGCGGGCCATCGGTGACGCTCTTGGAAAAGGGCTGTTCTAAAGGGGCTGAACGAACGGCGCGGGCGGTTTATCTCAAACCGCCCGCGCCGGAAAGCTCAGTAAATTCGGGCTTACCAGCGGTAGTGCGAGAAGGCCCGATTGGCTTCGGCCATCTTGTGGGTGTCTTCGCGCTTCTTTACGGCAGAACCGCGGTTGGAAGACGCATCCAGCAACTCGCCGGCCAGCTTTTCGGTCATGGTGTTCTCACCACGCTTGCGCGCAGCGCTGATCAGCCAGCGGATGGCCAGCGCGCGACGGCGCTCGGGACGAACCTCGACCGGCACCTGATAGGTGGCGCCGCCGACGCGGCGCGAGCGCACCTCGATGGCCGGAGCCACATTGTCGAGCGCGGTGTGGAAGGTTTCCAGCGGACCCAGGTCCTTGCGGCGGGTCTCCAGGATATCGAAGGCGCCATAGACGATCGTCTCTGCGACGGCCTTCTTACCTTCATACATCACATAGTTCATGAACTTGGTGACAACGAGATCTCCGAACTTCGGGTCCGGGAGAACAACGCGTTTGTCTGCGCGACGGCGACGGGACATCTCTGATTTCCTTACTTAGGACGCTTGGCGCCGTAGTGCGACCGGCGCTGCTTGCGGTCCTTGACCCCTTGCGTATCGAGCACGCCACGCAGGATGTGATAGCGAACGCCGGGAAGGTCCTTCACCCGGCCGCCGCGGATCAGGACCACCGAGTGCTCCTGAAGATTGTGACCTTCGCCGGGGATGTAGCACACCGCTTCGATGCCGGTGGTCAGACGCACCTTGGCGACCTTACGAAGCGCGGAGTTGGGCTTCTTCGGGGTCGTCGTATAGACGCGGGTGCAAACGCCGCGGCGCTGGGGACAACCCTTGAGGGCCGGCACCTTGTTGCGCACGGGCTTGTTCTGCCTGGGCTTGCGGATGAGCTGGTTAACTGTCGGCATCTAGTCTCGCTTACGTGGAGGCGTGTGCCGTTTGGCCGTGGCGCCTCAGTTGGGGTCATTGTGGTCGTGTCTTCGAGGCCACCCCATGAAACGCAAAAACTCGCCGGCGCACCTGTTCGGCGTTCCGGCGGGAAGCGGCTCATCGGGTCCGGGAAGAATCCCCGACCTCGAAAGAGCGCGCTACATAGTCGGGAAGCGCCCTCCCGTCAATTGCCGGGTCAAGGCGGAAATCGGGCGAAGACGGCCATCAATTCGCCGCCCCGCCGCCTACTGCATATAGCTTAGCTTGAAGGGGGCCAAACGCCATCATGTCCAGGGCGGGTCGAAGCCGTAACTTTGCGATCGCCAGCGCGTCGGGGGCGGCCCACGTTCTGGTGCTGACGCTTGTCGCCCTGCATTCGCCCCGCCTGATCGCGCCGCCTGCGCAATCAGGCCCGCCTGAGGCGATCATTCCGATCCTGATCGTACCCCGCCTGCCCCCAACCCGGGCGACAGCCGGCGCCAAACCCACGCAGATCCGTCTGCATCGGCGACCGCAGCGGTTTGTCGATGAGACCTCCGACGTCAGACCGTTGATCATACCCCGGGACGAGGCCCCCCGCCCTGCCCCCGCGACCGGCCCCAGCGTCACGCCCACGCCGCCACCCGCGGACGCGCTGACGCTCAACGCGCGGGCCGCCTTGCGCGGCCGGGTTGGATGCGCCAACGCCGCCGCCCTCGGATTGTCGCGCGCCGAACGCGAGGCTTGCGAGGATCGATTTGCAGCAGGCGCCCGGGACGCCGAATTCCAGGGTCTGGGGCTCGCCCGCAGCAAACTCGACGACCTCGCGCGCGCCGCCGCCCGTCGCGAGGCTGCCTTCCGCTACAAGCGGGGCCTGCCTGGCCCACCAGTCCCGGTTCCTGCGGGCGCTGGCTGGGACGCCCAGCGCAGCCCGCCCGAGGGCGTTTCGAACATTGGAATAGGCGCCTCATCACAAGATCTCGGTGCAGAACCGCTCAAGATCCCGTTCTGAGGCCGCAGCCTCAATCAAAGATATCGAAGATGTCGAAGCGCTTCTTCCGCTTCTTATAATCGTAGTCGTCGTCGTACTTGTAGCCGGGCCGCCCCTGTACAGGCGGATGGCGACGCTTCCAGTCGTCGGGATCTCGGTGGAAGTCGCCGACCTCACGCTCGAACCTCTGCCGGTCCTCCTGCTGGCTCGCGCGCTCCTGTCTGGCGCCATCCAGCAGCTTTTCCAGCTCGCCCCGATCCAGCCAGACGCCCCGGCATTGGGAGCACATATCGATCTCGACGCCGGATCGGCTCACATTCTGCATCGAGGCGTTGCAGTTGGGGCATAGCAACAGCGGCATGGGTTTGGGCTCCAGGTTCCTGCCTCATCTGGGGTGCGGCACGGAGATTCCAAGAGGCGCGCAAGCTGGACCGCCGTAAACGCAGAACGGCCCAGGATAGCACCCGGGCCGCTCCACAACACTCACAGATCGATCAGGCCTCAGCCCTCGACGGTCTCGACCTCGGCCGCAGTCGCGATTTCCAGGGGCAGAGGCTCCATGGCTTCCTCGCGGCTGGCGGTGAGCGCCTCGTCGCGCTTGGCGGCGATGCGCTGCAGGTTGCGCAGATAGGCGCCGGTGCCCGCGGGGATCAGACGACCCACGATCACGTTCTCCTTCAGGCCTTCGAGCGTGTCGCTCTTGCCCTGGACAGCCGCCTCGGTCAGAACGCGCGTCGTCTCCTGGAAGGAGGCGGCGGAGATGAAGCTGCGGGTCTGCAGCGACGCCTTGGTGATGCCGAGCAGGACGGGCTGGGTCAGCGCCGTACGACCGCCACGGATCTCCGCCTTGGCGCTTTCGTCTTCGACTTCCTGCTTGTCCAGGTGATCGCCCTTGAGCAGGCCAGTGTCGCCCGGCTCGAGGATTTCGACCTTCTGCAGCATCTGGCGGACGATCGTCTCGATGTGCTTGTCATTGATCGGCACGCCTTGCAGACGATAGACCTCCTGGATCTCGTTCACGAGGAACTCGGCCAGGGCTTCGATGCCCAGGATCCGCAGGATGTCGTGCGGGTCCGGGTTGCCGTCGATGATGTACTCGCCCTTGCGGATCACGTCGCCATCGTGGACGGCGATATGCTTGCCCTTGGGGATCAGGAACTCGACCGCTTCGCCACCGTCTTCCGGGGTGATCTTGATACGGCGCTTGTTCTTGTAATCCTTGCCGAATTCGACGCGGCCATCCATTTCGGCGATGACGGCGCAATCCTTCGGACGACGGGCTTCGAACAGCTCGGCCACCCGCGGCAGACCGCCGGTGATGTCGCGGGTCTTGGCGCTTTCTGTGGGGATCCGCGCCATGATCTCGCCGGGCTTCACCACATCGCCGTCGGCGATGGAGAGAATGGCCCCGACCGGGAGCAGGTAACGCGCTTCACCACCGTTCGACAGACGCTTGTAGGCGCCGTCATCGCCCAGCACCGACATGGCCGGACGCAGGTCCGAACCCTTGGACGATGCGCGCCAGTCGATAACCACGCGGTTCGAGATACCGGTGGCCTCGTCGGCCTCTTCGCGGAACGAGAAGTTCTCGACCAGGTCCTCGAAGCGGACCTTGCCGCCCACTTCCGTGATGATCGGCGTGGTATAGGGGTCCCAGCCGGCCAGACGCTGACCGCGCTTGACCTTTTCGCCGTCCTTGACCTGCAGGCGGGCGCCGTAAGGCACCTTGTAGGACTCGCGGTCCTTGCCCTCGACCTGAACGGTAAGGGTCAGGTTCCGGCTCATCGAGATCAGCGAACCATCCGGCGCGATAACCGTGTTGCCGCCGGCGATCTTCGCCACGCCGTCGTTGGCGGTTTCGAAGAACGACTGCTCGGCAACCTGGGCGGTGCCGCCGATGTGGAAGGTCCGCATCGTCAGCTGGGTGCCGGGCTCGCCGATGGACTGGGCGGCAATGACGCCGACCGCTTCACCGATGTTGACCGGGGTGCCGCGGGCCAGATCGCGGCCGTAGCAGGCGCCGCAGACGCCGACCTTGGTCTCGCAGGTCAGGACCGAGCGGATCTTGACCGACTGAACGCCAGCGGCCTCGATCACGTCGCACATGTTCTCGTCGAGATAGCTGTCGGCGGGAACGATAACGTCGTTGGTGCCCGGATCCTTGATATCCTCGGCCGCGAAACGACCCAGAACGCGTTGACCCAGCGAGACCAGCACGTCACCGCCCTCGACGACGGCGCGGAGCGTGATGCCCCGGGTGGTGCCGCAGTCTTCCTCGGTGATGATGCAGTCCTGCGCCACGTCCACCAGACGCCGCGTCAGATAGCCCGAGTTGGCGGTCTTCAGCGCGGTGTCAGCCAGGCCCTTGCGGGCGCCGTGGGTGGAGTTGAAGTACTCCTGAACGGTGAGGCCTTCCTTGAAGTTCGAGATGATCGGCGTCTCGATGATCTCGCCGGAGGGCTTGGCCATCAGGCCGCGCATCCCGCCGAGCTGCTTCATCTGGGCCTGCGAACCGCGGGCGCCGGAGTTGCTCATCATGAAGATCGAGTTGATCTCGCCCTGGCGACCATCGGCGCCGATGGGCGCAGACGAAACCTCGGCCATCATCTCGTCGGCGACGCGATCGGTCGCCTTGGCCCAGGCGTCGACCACCTTGTTATACTTCTCGCCCTTGGTGATCAGGCCATCGGCATACTGCTGCTCGTATTCCTCGACCAGCTTGCGGGTCTCGGCGACGATCGGGGCCTTGCGGGCCGGGATGACGATGTCGTCCTTGCCGAAGGAAATGCCGGCCTTGGCCGCCTCACGGAAGCCCAGCGCCATGATCTGGTCGGCGAAGATGACCGTCGCCTTCTGACCGCAGTGCCGATAGACCGTGTCAATCAGGTTGGCGATTTCCTTCTTGGTGAGGTTCTTTTCCAGCAGCCTGTGGCCCACCGCAGGGTGGTGCGGGAACAGGGCGGCGATCTTCATCCGGCCCGGCGAGGTCTCGATGACCTTGCGGACCAGATTGCCGTCAGCATCCATTTCCGAGTGACGGGCGCGGATCTTGGAGTGGAGCGAGACCACGCCAGCATCCAGCGCCTGTTCCAGTTCGGCCATGTCGCTGAACGCCTTGCCCTCGCCAGGCTCAGCGTCCTTGACCAGCGACAGGTAATAGAGACCCAGCACGATATCCTGCGACGGCACGATGATCGGGCGACCATTGGCGGGCGACAGGATGTTGTTCGTGCTCATCATCAGCACGCGCGCTTCCAGCTGGGCTTCAAGGCTCAGCGGGACGTGGACGGCCATCTGGTCGCCATCGAAGTCGGCGTTGAAGGCGGCGCAGACCAGCGGGTGAAGCTGGATCGCCTTGCCCTCGATGAGCTTGGGCTCGAACGCCTGGATTCCCAGACGGTGCAGGGTCGGCGCGCGGTTCAGCAGCACCGGGTGTTCGCGGATCACCTCGTCCAGGATGTCCCAGACCGCCGGCTGCTCGCGTTCCACCATTCGCTTGGACTGCTTAACGGTGCCCGAGAGGCCCTTGGCGTCAAGGCGCGCGTAGATGAACGGCTTGAAGAGTTCGAGCGCCATCTTCTTCGGCAGGCCGCACTCGTGCAGCTTCAGCTCGGGACCCACCACGATGACCGACCGGCCGGAGTAGTCCACGCGCTTGCCCAGCAGATTCTGGCGGAAGCGCCCCTGCTTACCCTTCAGCATGTCGGCCAGTGACTTCAGCGGACGCTTGTTGGCGCCCGTGATCACCCGGCCGCGACGGCCGTTGTCGAACAGGGCGTCGACCGATTCCTGCAGCATCCGCTTTTCGTTGCGGATGATGATGTCCGGCGCGCGCAGCTCGATCAGGCGCTTCAGGCGGTTGTTACGGTTGATGACCCGGCGATAGAGGTCGTTGAGATCGGACGTGGCGAAACGACCACCATCCAGCGGCACCAGCGGGCGCAGTTCCGGCGGGATCACCGGCACCACGGACAGCACCATCCACTCGGGCTTGTTGCCGCTCTCGGTGAAGCTTTCCATGATCTTCAAACGCTTGGAGAGCTTCTTGAGCTTCATCTCCGAGGTCGTGGTCTTTAGATCCTCGCGCAGCTGTTCGGCCACCAGCAGCAGATCAATACCCTTGAGCAGGCCCTGGATCGCCTCGGCGCCGATCTCGGCGGTGAAGCTGTCGTCGCCGAATTCTTCCTGGAACCGCAGGAAGTCGTCTTCGGAGAGAAGCTGATGCTGCTTCAGCGGGGTCAGGCCCGGCTCGGTGACGATGTAGTTCTCGAAGTAGAGGACCCGCTCGATGTCCTTCAGCGGCATGTCCAGCATCATGGCGATGCGGCTGGGCAGAGACTTTAGGAACCAGATGTGGGCGACGGGACTGGCCAGTTCGATGTGGCCCATGCGCTCGCGCCGGACGCGGGCCAGGGTGACCTCAACGCCGCACTTTTCGCAGATAATGCCCTTGTACTTCATGCGCTTGTACTTGCCGCAGAGGCACTCGTAGTCCTTCGTCGGACCAAAGATCCGCGCGCAGAACAAGCCGTCACGTTCAGGCTTGAACGTCCGGTAATTGATCGTTTCAGGCTTCTTGATCTCGCCAAACGACCACGACCGGATCTTTTCCGGCGAGGCCAGCGCGATACGAATGCGGTCGAAGGTCGGAGCGGCCTGGACCGGATTGAAGATGTTCAGGACTTCCTGGTTCATCTTGTTCCTTCTGCGGGAAGCGTCCCGCCAAAATTGGGTTCGAAACTGAGGGCGGCGTGGGCGCCCCTGCCGTTGCCGGCAGGGGCGAGGTCAGGCCTCAGTTGTTTTCGAGTTCGACGTTCAGGCCCAGGGAACGCATTTCCTTGACCAGAACGTTGAAGCTTTCCGGGATCCCGGCCTCGAAGGTGTCGTCGCCACGGACGATGCTTTCGTAGACCTTGGTCCGGCCGGCCACGTCGTCCGACTTCACCGTCAGCATCTCCTGCAGGGTGTAGGCAGCGCCATAGGCTTCCAGAGCCCAGACCTCCATTTCCCCGAAGCGCTGTCCGCCGAACTGGGCCTTGCCGCCCAGCGGCTGCTGGGTGACCAGGCTGTAGGGACCGATCGAACGGGCGTGGATCTTGTCGTCCACCAGGTGGTGCAGCTTCAGCATGTAGATGTAGCCGACCGTAACCGGGCGCTTGAACTGCTCACCCGACTGGCCGTCGTACAGGTACGATTGACCCGAGCGCGCGAGGCCCGCCTTTTCCAGCAGGTTCTCGATGTCGTCGATGTGGGCGCCGTCGAACACCGGGGTGGCGAACGGAATCCCCTTCGACAGGTTGCGTGCCAGCTCGACAAGTTCCTCTTCCGTGTCCGGAAGTTCCTGATCGGGCCCGTAGATGCTGAGCAGATGATCGATGAGCGCCTGCTTCTGGCCACCCTGTTGCCAGGCCTCCAGAAGGGCTGCGACCTGCTTGCCAAGGCCGGCGGCCGCCCAACCCAGGTGGGTCTCGAAAATCTGACCGACGTTCATCCGCGAGGGCACGCCCAACGGGTTCAGAACGATGTCCACGCTCGTGCCGTCCTCAAGGTAGGGCATGTCCTCGATCGGCAGGATCTTGGAGATAACCCCCTTGTTGCCGTGACGACCGGCCATCTTGTCGCCCGGCTGCAGCTTGCGCTTCACCGCCACGAACACCTTGACCATCTTCATCACGCCGGGCGGCAGCTCATCGCCGCGCTGCAGCTTGTCGACCTTGTCTTCGAAGCGGCGATCGAGGCGCTTGCGAGCTTCGTCGAACTGGAGGCGCAGCGCTTCCAGTTCGGTCATCGCCTTGTCGTCGTCGAGGGCGATCTGCCACCAGAGGCCGGACGAAACTTCTTCCAGCTTCTCCAGCGAGATTTCGCCGCGACCCAGGCCCTTGGGACCCGAGACGGCGTTCTTGCCCACCAGCAGCTGGCGCAGACGGCCCTGCATGTTGCGGTTCAGGATCGCGAACTCGTCGTCGCGGTCCTTGCCCAGGCGGTCGATTTCGGCCCGTTCGATCGACAGGGCGCGTTCATCCTTGTCGACGCCGTGACGGTTGAACACGCGCACTTCAACGACCGTGCCGGTGACGCCCGGGGGCAGCCGCAGCGAGGTGTCGCGAACGTCGGACGCCTTTTCGCCGAAGATGGCGCGCAGCAGCTTCTCTTCCGGGGTCATCGGGCTTTCGCCCTTCGGCGTCACCTTGCCGACCAGGATATCGCCCGGCTGGATTTCGGCGCCGATGGCCACGATGCCCGCTTCGTCGAGGTTGCGGAGCGCTTCCTCGCCGACATTGGGAATGTCGCGGGTGATTTCTTCCGGACCCAGCTTGGTGTCGCGGGCCATGACCTCGAACTCCTCGATGTGGATCGAGGTGAAGACGTCATCGCGCACGATCCGCTCGGAGATCAGGATCGAGTCCTCGAAGTTGTAGCCGTTCCAGGGCATGAACGCGACGAGGGCGTTGCGGCCCAGCGCCAGCTCGCCGAGGTCCGTCGAAGGACCGTCAGCGATCACATCACCGGCCTGGATCACGTCGCCCACGCGCACCAGCGGACGCTGATTGATGCAGGTCGAGGTGTTGGAGCGCTGGAACTTCTGCAGGCGATAGATATCGACGCCCGGCTTGGTGGGGTCGTTCTCTTCCGTCGCCCGGACCACGATGCGGGTGCCGTCGATCTGCTCGACGATACCGGGACGACGGGCCACCACGGCGGCGCCGGAATCCACGGCCACGATGCTCTCCATGCCCGTGCCGACCAGCGGCGCATCCGACTGGATGAGCGGCACAGCCTGCTTCTGCATGTTCGAGCCCATGAGGGCTCGGTTGGCGTCGTCGTTTTCAAGGAACGGGATCAGCGAGGCGGCGACTGACACGACCTGCTTCGGCGACACGTCCATCAGGTCGACCTGATCGCGCGGCAGCAGGCCGGGTTCGCCGTTGATCCGTCCGGGGACCAGATCATCGACGATGACGCCATCCTTCAGCTTGATGTTGGCCTGGGCGATGACGTGCTTCGCCTCTTCCATGGCCGACATGTAGACGACTTCCTCGGTCGTCTTGCCGTCCTTGATGCGGCGGTAGGGGCTCTCGATGAAGCCGTACTTGTTGACCACCGCGTGGGTGGCAAGGGCGTTGATCAGGCCGATGTTCGGGCCTTCCGGCGTCTCGATCGGGCAGATCCGGCCATAGTGGGTCGGGTGCACGTCGCGGACTTCGAAGCCGGCGCGCTCGCGGGTCAGACCACCCGGGCCAAGCGCCGAGAGGCGGCGCTTGTGGGTGATTTCCGACAGCGGGTTGGTCTGGTCCATGAACTGAGACAGCTGTGACGAGCCGAAGAACTCGCGCACGGCGGCCGCGGCCGGCTTGGCGTTGATCAGGTCGTGCGGCATGACCGTGTCGATATCGACCGAGCTCATGCGCTCCTTGATAGCGCGTTCCATCCGCAGCAGGCCGACGCGATACTGGTTTTCCAGCAATTCGCCCACCGAACGCACCCGGCGATTGCCGAGGTTGTCGATGTCGTCAATTTCGCCGCGGCCATCACGAAGGCCGACCAGGGTGCGCAGCACCTCGATCACGTCTTCCTTGCGCAGGATGCGCATGTCATCCGGGCAATCGAGCTCCAGACGCATGTTCATCTTCACGCGCCCGACCGAGGACAGGTCGTACCGCTCGCCATCGAAAAACAGGCTCTTGAACATGGCCTCAGCGGCTTCCACCGTCGGCGGCTCGCCGGGACGCATCACGCGATAGACGTCGAAAAGGGCATCCTCACGGATGGTGTTCTTGTCCACGCGCAGGGTGTTGCGGATGTAGGAGCCGATGGTCACGTCGTCGATATCGAGGACGTCCATGTTCACGAAGCCCTGGGCCTCCAGCGAGGCCAGCAGTTCGACGTCCAGCTCATCTCCGGCCTCGGCGTAGATTTCGCCGGTTTCAGTGTTGACCAGATCTCGCGCCAGGTAGCGGCCGTTCAGGGCCTCCGGCGGCAGCAGCAGGGTCTTCAGGCCCGCGTCAGCGAACTTCTTGGCGTTGCGCGCCGAGATCTTGGTGCCGGCCGGCGCGATCTCTTCGCCCGTCGCGTCGTCGATCAGCGGGAAGTCGGGCTTCACGCCCCTCCAGCGCTCGGGCAGATAGGCCGTGGACCAGCCGCCGGTCTTCTTCACGTAGGCGACGGTCTTGTAGAAGGTGGAGAGGATTTCCTCCCCGTCCATGCCCAACGCCATCAGGAAGGTGGTGGCCGGCAGTTTGCGGCGGCGGTCGATGCGGACGTAGACGATGTCCTTCGCGTCGAACTCGAAGTCGAGCCAGGAACCGCGATACGGGATCACCCGGGCGGCGAATAGCAGCTTGCCCGAGGCGTGGGTCTTGCCCTTGTCGTGGTCGAAGAACACGCCCGGTGAGCGGTGCATCTGCGAGACGATGACGCGCTGGGTTCCGTTGACGATGAAGGTGCCTTTCTCCGTCATGAGCGGGATATCGCCCATGTAGACGTCCTGCTCCTTGATGTCCTTGACGGAACGGGCGCCGGTTTCCTCGTCGGTTTCGAACACGATGAGGCGCAGCTTCACCTTCAACGGCGCGGCATAGGTCATGTCGCGCTGGACGCATTCCTCTACGTCGTACTTGGGTTCTTCGAACTCGTACGTGACATACTCGAGCACGGCGCGCTCGTTGAAATCCTTGATCGGGAACACTGACTTGAAGACGGCTTCAACGCCCTCTTCCTTGCGGTTCGGCGCGCGGGTCTCGCGCTGCAGGAACTGCTCATAGGACGACCGCTGAACCTCGATGAGGTTCGGCATCTGGACGGCTTCGGGGATGCGACCGAAGGAATGCCGAATCCGCTTTTTGCCGGTGAAGGACTGCGCCATGTTATTCCCTTGAGGACGCGGAACACGGAGTCCCGGCGTCGTTATGTCTTTATCCTGCGTCCACCCTCGGTCCTCCCGTACGGGAGGCCGGACGCTGGAAGCTCCCCGTTTCGTCGGGAGCGCCCCCTCGCTCGGCCTGAGGGTAACTGGCCGTGCCTCGGGGCATTCACGCACGAAGACCGGCTCTCGAAGCGCACAGCCTGTGCGACACGGGAATCGGAGAATTTTCGTGGGACCGCCCAGATAAGGGGTTTGAGAACGCTTGGGAAGCCCCTACCGCAAAGAAACTCCGGCGCGACCGGACTCGCTTTCGCACACACTCTCAATGCCCGCCCAACCTGACCGCCGCACATTGTTCACAGCGCTCGCTGCCTTGGCGACAACCGCGGGCGCCCGCGCGAGCCGACCTGACATGGCCGCCGTGCTCCAACCGGCTTCCGGCCCGCCCATGGCCAGCGCGGGCGTGATCGCGAGACACGGCGGCGGCCAGCTGGCGCTGCGGCTGGCGGCGGGCCGCGCCTACAGCGCCGCCGGCTCCAGACCCTTCGACGTCAACCAGCCGTTCCGCGTGGCGTCGGTCTCGAAGATGATCGCGACAACGGTCTTTCTGGACCAGGCCCTGAAGACTGGCCTCGACCTCGACACCGATGCCTCGGCCCTGCTGGAATTTCGGCTGCGCCACCCAAACTGGCCTGATGTCGCCATCACCCCGCGCATGCTGCTTGGCCACACCAGTGGTCTTCGCAACGGCCCATCCTACCCGGTTCCGTTCGGCCGCCCACTGGCCGAAGCGCTGACTCCGGGCGGGCGCCAGTATGACGCAGGCGGATGGTTCGGCGCGTCAGCGCATCGGCCCGGCGCCTGGTTCGCCTATGCCGATGTCAATTTCGCCGTGCTGGCCCAGATCCTGGAGCGGCGCACCGGCGAACGGTTCGATCGACGCATGCAGCACGTGCTGTTCCAGCCCCTTGGCCTGGACATAGGCTACAACTGGAGCGGCGTTTCGGATACGCGCCGCGCACGGGCCGCAGCCGGCGTCAGGCGTTTCGACGGTCCCTGGACCGTACAGGTCGACGGCGATGTCCGGCCATCTCCCTGGCTTTCCGTAGCTCGGGCGTCAGACGCTGCTGAGCTCGACCTGGACACCTATGTCCCCGGACAGAACGGCTTTCTGTTCTCCCCCCAGGGCGGCCTGCGACTGAGCCTCGCCGACATGGACCGATTGGCCCGCGTCATGGCGGCGCGTGGACGCTGGCGTGGTCGCCAGGTGATCCCTGGCGCGGTTCTGGACCTGATGCAGACCCGCGCCTGGACGCTTGACCGGTCCCGGCCGAATGGTGAACCCGAGGGCGTCTTCAAGAGCTACGGCCTGGGCTGTGAAACGCCCGCCGGTTTGTCGGGACCGGACGGCGACGCCTTCTTCGGCGCTGGCTCCCCCGACTGGCGCGGTCACTCCGGCGACGCCTACGGCTGGATGACAGGGCTATACTGGAACATCCGCGACGGCCGCACGCTGGTGTGGGCGGTCAACGGCATGCCCGAAACCGGTCGCCCTACCGCCCGCCGGTCATGTCTGACGGCGCCTGAGGAGGCCTTGGTCGACATGGCGATGGCGGCGATCTAGCTGTCGTGAAAAACCTGCGGCGATCCCTGCTGAATGCAAAAGGGGCCGGAGATGGCTCTCCGACCCCTTCAACTTCGACAGAAGCGCTGATCAAGCGCCGTCGCCTTACTTGATGGTGACGGTCGCGCCGGCTTCTTCCAGCTTCTTCTTGATTTCTTCGGCTTCCTGCTTGGAAATGTTTTCCTTCACAGGGGTCGGAGCCGCTTCGACCAGGTCCTTGGCTTCCTTTAGGCCGAGGTCCGGACGGACGCCGCGGACTTCCTTGATCACGTTGATCTTCTTGTCGCCGCCGGCGGTCAGCATGACGGTGAATTCGGTCTGCTCTTCTTCAGCGACGACCGGGGCAGCGGCGCCAGGCGCAGCGGCGACGGCGACCGGAGCGGCGGCGGAGACGCCCCACTTTTCTTCCAGCAGCTTAGAGAGCTCAGCGGCTTCCAGGACGGTCAGGGCGGAGAGGTCGTCCACCAGCTTTTCGAGATTGGCCATTTAATATGTTCCTTTGGATGAGGTTTTGTCGGGGAAGATGATCGATCAGGCGGCGTCTTTGGTGGCGTAAGCCCCAATGACGCGCGCCAGTTGGCCCGCCGGAGCCTGCAGGATGCCGGCGATCTTGGTCGCAGGCGCTTGCAGCAGTCCGATGAGCTTGGCGCGGAGTTGGTCCAGCGAAGGCAGGGTGGCGAGTGCCGTCACCGAGCTCTTGTCCAGCACCTGTAGACCCATGAAGCCGCCAATGACGGTGAACTTCTCGTTGTCCTTGGCGTACTGGGTCGCGACCTTGGCGGCGGAGACAGGGTCCGAGGCATAGGCGATGGCGACGGGGCCGCTGAAGAGGGCGTCGCCCGCTTCACCGATCGAGCCGCCCAGCGCCTTGATTGCCAGGGTGTTCTTCACCACCTGCAGCTTGGCGCCTTCGGAACGAAGGCGACCCCGCAGATCGGTCATTTCCGCAACGGTCAGACCCATGTTGTGGGTCACGACCACGGCGCCGGCGCCACTGAACACGCCTTTCAGCGTCTCGATGGCTTCCTGCTTTTGAGCGCGGTCCATTGCGGTCTCCATACTCAGGTTCAGCGCACGCGCGACTGCGTACGCCGTTGGGCAACCTGTCCTGATGTGAGAAGCCGCAGCCTCGCGCCTGTCCGCGTGCGGGCAGCCGTCGAAACGTCATCTTCCCGTCTCCCTGTGACTGAGGAAGGGCTCTTCCTCACGTTCCGACCTCCGGTGGCCCCGAAGACTTCACAGTTCTTGGACAGGAGCGGAAAACCCTGGGGTCTTCCGTCCTCGCAGGTCCCTCACGGGATCCACGAAGCGGCGGCGTTTACACGAAGTGCTCCAGGTATTCAACCCGGCGGAAGCCACGCCTCAAGCTGCGCGGCCTTGGCCAGGTCCTTGGGCCGGCCGAACAGCTGCAGGATGCGAAGTTGTTCCGCCGCCGTCGGAATGGGCAGGGCGGCATGACGCGCGCCGATCACAAGGGGCGCATCGCGCACCTTGAGACCGCCCATTACCTCCACCGATCCCCAGGGCGTCTCGTATCGGGCGAAGTCATCGGATCGAAAGGGGCCGTCAGGGACCCTGTCCCCTTTGGAGCCAAGCCAGCCAGACCACAGGGTCCTCAACCGCCCTGCGCCTTCCGCGTTGGTGACGATGTCGAGATCGTTCGCGGCCCCAAGAGGCAGCCCCAGGAGAATCAGCGCCCCGCTGCCGATCAGGGTCCAGGGCATGGCGACCGCATCAAGGTCGGGTTTCAGTCGATCCAGCAGGACCAAGAGGTCGTCAGGCGACAAGGCGCCCTACCCCACCCAGGCCGCGGGTCGCTTTTCCATCCCGGCCTTCACGCCCTCCTTGTAGTCCGGATCGCGCGACATGGCCGTCAGCAGCGCTTCAGCCTCGCGGACCGCGCTTGCGGCGTCGCGGTGCAGGTCGCGGTAGATCTGGCGTTTGGTTTCCCGCGCCGAGCCCGGCGCGACGCTCGTGGCCAGCGCCCGGGCATAGGCCATCACCTCGTCCATCAACCGGTCCGCAGGCACGATGCGATTGAGGAAGCCCATCGCCATCGCCTCCTCCGCCGTGAACACGCGGCTCGACAGCAGGATATCGTTGGCGTGGGTCAGGCCAATTATCCGGGGCAGCACCCACGAGAGCCCGAACTCGGCCGGAAAGTTGAACCGGCCGTGGGCAGCGGTGAACTTCACGCCGGGCGCGCAGAACCTCAGGTCCGCAAAGGCGCTCAGCACCAGCCCGATCCCGGCCGCCGCCCCATTGATCGCCGCGATCACCGGTTTACCGATCCCGAAGTGATAGGCAAATGTCGCGTCGAAGGCGGGGTCAACGCCATAGCCCGGCTCGGCGATATCCTCCGGCGTTCCGGCATCGTAACCGCCCTTGGCCGAGTGCCCCTCCAACGCCTGCAGGTCGGCCCCGGCGCAGAAGGCGTTACCTTCCGGATCGCCGGTTACAATGATCACCCGCACGCCCGGGTCGCGGTCCGCCTCGCGCAGGATCCAGCGGTACTCGGTGTGCATCCGCCCGGTCCAGGCGTTGCGCCGCCTGGGCCGCGCCAGGGTAACGACGGCGATCCCGTCGACGACCTCATAGCGAGTGGCTTTGAGGTCCATGCCTCAGGCTTTCTCAAACACCGCAGCGATGCCCTGGCCCCCGCCAATGCACATGGTCTCGAGGCCATACATGCCGTCGCGGCGCTTCAGTTCGCGCAGCAGGTTGGCCAGGATGCGGCCGCCGGTGGCGCCGATGGGATGGCCCAGCGAGATCCCCGAGCCATTGACGTTCAGCCGGTCGCGGTCGTCCCAGCCCCAGCCCTTGAGCACGGCCAGAACCTGGGGCGCGAAGGCCTCGTTGAGTTCCACCAGGTCGATGTCGTTCCAGCCCATGCCGGTGCGGGCGAACAACCGCTCTACCGCGGGCACCGGCCCGATGCCCATCCGCGAGGGCTCACAGCCGGCCGCGGCCCAGCTGACAAACCAGGCCATAGGATCGAGATTGAGCTCGGCCAACTTGTCTTCCGAGACAACGAGGCAGGCCGACGCCGCATCGTTCTGCTGGCTGGCGTTACCGGCAGTGACCACGCCGCCCTTTTCGATGGCGCGAAGTTGCCCCAGCGTTTCGGCCGTGGCATCCGGCCGGAAGCCCTCGTCCCGGTCGAAGATGATCGGGTCACCCTTCTTCTGCTTCACCGACACCGGCACCAGTTCGTCGTCGAACTTGCCCGCGGCCCAGGCGGCGGTCGCGCGCTGGTGGCTCATGGCGGCGTACTCGTCGCATTCCTCGCGGCTGATCTGATAGTCGCGGGCCAGATTGTCAGCGGTCTCGATCATCCCGGAAATCACGCCGAAACGCTCGATAGGCTGGCTCATCACCCTCCCCCGCGTCAGACGATCATGCATGGTCACCGAGCCCATCCGCGCGCCGCCGCGCATGTCGGTAGTGTAGTACTCCACGTTGCTCATGCTCTCGACGCCGCCGGCGATCACCACGTCGGCCACGCCGGTCTGGACCATCATCGCCGCATCGATCACCGCCTGCAGGCCCGATCCGCAGCGACGATCCAGCTGATAGCCAGGCACGCTGATCGGCAGGCCCGCCGCCAGCGCCGACCACCGCGCGATGCAGGGCGCCTCGCCCGAACCGTAGCCCTGGGCGAAGATCACGTCGTCGATCCGCTCGGGATCGATCTTGGTCCGCGCAACCAGATCCTTCAGCACGACCGCGCCCAGCTCACCGGCGGTCATGCTGGACAGGGCCCCCTGGAATTTTCCGACAGCCGTGCGGATCGGCGAGACGATGGCGGCGCGTTTCATGGTGGCGTTCTCCCGGAAGGACTTTTCCGGTCAGTGAAGCTGCAAGCCCGGTCGGTCAAGTGCGACGGCCGCTAAGCCACCTTGAAGCGCAGGATCGCGCCGTTCCAGCGCGCATCGTCCAGGTTCAGCTCATCCGCCTCCGGCGACACCGAACCCGCCACGCGCCGCCAGAACCCCAAGGCCGCTACGTTGGCCCGGACCACAGCAATCTCCCACTGACCCGGACGGCCTGCAATCAGCTGCCGTGCGGCGTCGAAGCCTATGCCTGAACGTCGATGTTTCCGCACAACGAAGAATTCCGCTACATCATGGTCTGCCGGCAGGCCCGAATGGCTGTGGTTATTGACCAGGGCGAACCCGGCCAGATGGCTATCGGCGCGGATGAACCAGGCTGAGCGATGCGGCTCCGTCCAATAGAGATCGAGCTCGGAATAGGTGTCGAACCGGCCGGACTCGGGCAGTTCGCCCCGATCCTGCCCGGCCCAGAATTCCGAAAAATCATGGATATAGAGCTGAAACATGGCGTCGAACGCCGGCCGGCGAGCGGCAGAAATAGCTTCGAGTTCGACCCTGGACATCGCGCCATCTCGACCGTGACTGCCGAAGCGTCAAGGCGTCTAGCCTTCTGACGAAGCAGGAGAGAGTCCCCATGCAGATGCAGTGGAGCCCGGCGGATCTGGCGTTCCGCGACGAGGTGCGAACCTTCCTCGACGCCGAACTGACCGCGGACATGAGACGGGAGTCGCAGCTGATGACCAGCGTCTATGCCCCGCACGACCTCTGCATGGCCTGGCAGGCCAAGCTTCATGCCCGCGGCTGGGCTGCGCCAGCCTGGCCCGTGGAATACGGCGGCTGCGGCTGGACCGCCGCCCAGCGCTACATATTCGCCAGCGAGCTGGCCGCAGCCGGGGCCCCGCCCCTGTCGCCCATGGGGATCGGCATGTGTGGCCCCGTGCTGATCGGCCACGGCTCACCCGAGCAGAAGGCTCACTACCTTCCGCGCATGCTCACCGGCGAACATCTGTGGTGCCAGGGTTACTCCGAGCCCGGCTCCGGTTCAGACCTCGCGTCGCTGCAGATGAGCGCGGTGGAGGATGGCGACCACTTCGTCTGCAACGGGCACAAATTGTGGACGACCCACGCCAATGAGGCGAACTGGATCTTCTGTCTGGTGCGGACCTCGCAGGAAGCGATCCGCCAGCAGGGCATCACCTTCCTGCTCATCGACATGACGACGCCTGGCGTTGAGGTGCGGCCGATCCTGATGCTGTCAGGCGAGCACATCCAGAACGACGTGTTCTTCACCGATGTGCGCGTGCCAAAGGCCAATGTGGTGGGCAAGGTCGGCGAAGGCTGGACGGTCGCCAAGTATCTCATGGAATTTGAACGTGGCGGCGGTGTCTCGACGCCTGGCCTGAAGACACGCCTGGGCCGCACACGCGCGATGGCGGCGAAGGAGGCGGACGGCGGCGGCGGCCGTTTCGAGGACGTGGCCGGGTTCATGTCGCGCCTCAACGCTCTCGCCATCGAGATCGAGGCGCTGGAGGCTGTGGAACTGCAAATTCTGGCCAACATGAGCCAGGGCGAGGCGCCGGGCGCGCGGTCGTCGATGATGAAGACGGTGGGCACCGAACTCAGCCAGCGGCTGACCGAAATGGCCCTGGAGGCTTCAGGGGCCTATGGCGCCCTCTATCAGGCCCATGCCGCGCGCCCCGGCGGCGCGGTGCCCGGCTACCCAGTTCCGCACGATCAGGGCCATGTAGGACCCGACCACAGCATCACCGTGGCCGCGAAGTACTTCAAGGACCGTGCGGGCAGCATCTATGCCGGCACCAACGAAATTCAGCGCAACATCATGGCAAAGGCGGTGCTGGGGCTTTGAGCCTCAGGCGATGGCAATGTCGGTCTGGCTGAAATCATCGCCTTTGAAGAGCAACGGGATGCCGTGGGTCTTTGCGCAGGCGTAGGCGAAGCAATCACCCATGTTCAAGCGGGCCGGATGACGGCCCTTGCCGTAGCGATCAAAGGCGCCCAAGGCCGTCGCGCCCTCTTGGTCGCTGACCATAACAACCCGGATTCGGGCTTCGCCGAGGAATCGATTCACATCGCGCTGCGCTTCGGCAACGCTACCGCCGGCCGCGCGCGCGACCGCAAGAACGGTTTCGTAGACGGCGAGCGCAGACGTAATGGGTTCGGGGTCAGCGTCAATTCGAGCTGTGAATGCCTCCATCTCGGGCTCCCCCAGAAGAATGGCGCAGATGGCCGAAGCATCGACAAAGATCATTCGTCTTCTTCACCGGACAACCAATCAAAAAATGCCTTGTCCGCCACCAGACCAGTGCGTCCACGCGCTGCGATCCGTTGTTGGATCTCGCGGACCCTGTCGATCAGCGGCTCTGTAACCGCTTCGCGCTCAAGCGCCTCGCCGACGGCCTGATGCACGGCTTCCGTTAGACCCACACCTCGCCGACGGGCGAGTTCGCGGACCTTTGTGTCTGTTTCAGGATCGCGGATATGGAACGGCATTTCGGCTATCCGTCTAGATCACTTCGGATATCCGTCTATCCGCTCAATCCTTGGCGAAGGCAACGAAAAAGGGGCGACGTCGCCGTCGCCCCTTCAGGTCGCAGGATCTCGTCGGCGCTTAAGCGCTGATCGAAGCCTGATCCACCTTGAAGCCCGGTCCCATGGTCGAGGACAGGCTGACCTTCTTGATGTAGGTGCCCTTGGCGCCCGACGGCTTGGCCTTGTTCAGCGCATCGATCATCGCCTTGACGTTGATGAGCAGCGCTTCGTCGGAGAAGCTGGCCTTGCCGATACCGGCGTGAATGATGCCGGTCTTCTCGGTACGGAACTCGATCGAACCGCCCTTGGCGTCCTTCACGGCCTGGGCCACGTTGGGAGTCACGGTGCCGACGCGCGGGTTCGGCATCATGCCACGAGGGCCCAGCACCTTACCCAGACGACCCACCAGGGCCATCATGTCCGGCGTGGCGATCACGCGATCGAATTCCATGAACCCGCCCTGGATGCGCTCAACCAGCTCCTCGCCGCCGACAATGTCGGCGCCTGCGGCGGTGGCTTCAGCGGCCTTGGCATCCTTGGCGATGACGGCGACGCGAACGTCGCGGCCGGTGCCGGACGGCAGCGCGACCACGCCACGGACCTGCTGGTCGGCGTGACGGGGATCAACGCCCAGATTGACGGCGATCTCGATGCTCTCGTCGAACTTGGCGTTGGCGTTGGCCTTCACCAGCTTGACGGCGGCGTCGAGAGCGTGGGCGACGGTGGTGTCGCCGGTCCAGGTCTTGGTGCGTTTGGCTTGCTTGCCCATGTGCTCAGGCCTCCACGATCTGCAGGCCCATCGAGCGCGCGGAGCCCTCGATGATCTTGGCGGCGGACTCAACATCATTGGCGTTGAGGTCCTTCATTTTCTTTTCGGCGATGTCGATCAGCTGGGCGCGTGTGATCTTGCCGACCACGTCACGGCCCGGCAGCTTTGAGCCGGATTTCAGACCCATCGCCTGCTTGATGAAGAAGCTGGCGGGCGGAGTCTTGGTCACGAAGGTGAACGACTTGTCCTGATAAACCGTGATCACGGTCGGCAGGGGTGTTCCCTTGGCTTCCTTTTCAGTGCGGGCGTTGAACTCCTTGCAGAAGCCCATGATGTTGACGCCGCGCTGACCCAGCGCCGGCCCGATGGGCGGCGAAGGGGTGGCGGAGCCCGCAGGCACCTGCAACTTGATATAGCCCAAGATTTTCTTGGCCATCGTTACTCCTCATGACCCTGGGGGTCGGTTGAGCCGTGGTGCGGGGTTACGGTGGCCGCCCCCTCCCACGGATTTGAAATCGCCTGGACATGCCCGACGAAGCGCGCGCTCTTACCAACAATGGCGCCAGGGAGCAACCGGGCGCTATGCGGCCTTCTGCGCCCAGAACTGGTACATGCGTCTGAAGGTGGCCGGATTGTCCGCCTCAAACGCTTCCCACGCGTTGAGATCCAACCCCTGCGGGTCGTGCGGAAACCGTGCGAGATAGGCGTCGCGAATTTCCTGGAATGAAAACTGAAGGAAACCCAGGAAGGTCAGGTCATTCTCGCGCAGCATCCGGCGAAGATCATCGAAGTTGAGCTCGTGCTCCTGCACATGCATCAGCAGATCGCGGCAGCCGCTGGTGGCGTAGAAATCCCGCGACGCCACGGCAGGAATCCGCACCGGGTCATTCAGCGGCCGCGCGATGATGTCCTGGCGGAATTCGCGCACGGTATCCGGCGTGTAGGTTTTCCCGAGCGCCTTGCCCGGCTTGAGGTGTTCCCGCGCCCGGGCGCTGTAGAGGCCGAGGGCGACAAACCCGCCGGGCTTCGCCAGCCTGCAGACCTTGCGCGCCCCTTCGAACGGATCGTGCAGATGGTGCAGCACGCCGGCTGACTGGACGATGTCGAAAGGCCCCACGCTGTCGCCAAGCTCGAGAAGATCGGCCTGGGCGTAGGTGATGCGATCGGCGATGCCCAGTTCGCGGCTCTTGCGCACCGCATAGGCCAGGCTGGTGCGGCTGAGATCCACCGCCAGGGTGTGCCGGGCCTGCAGCATGATTGTCGCCAGGATCGCCTGGCGCCCCGTACCGCAACCGGCGATGAAGATCGTCGGATCCTTCGGAAACCGGCGGCCATTGACGTGGGTCTGAACGGCCCCCGGACCCGCGCGCCGCCACCGGGGATACGGATGCGTTTCATACTGTGACCGAACCGCTTCCGAAACAGCGCCCGTTACCGGTGTCAGCGTCGGAAGGGCGTCGGCAATGACCTGTTCTTCCCGAACTGCGACGATTTGCTCGCGGAGCACATTCTCGACAGGGCCTGTCCATCCCTTGTCGAGCAGGCTGTCAGCGCCGGGCAATCGGGCCAGGGGCCTGTAGGAGGCCAGCGACATCACCTGTTCCGGCGTCAGATCCTGGAGGCTGGCGGCCAATATCTCGACCAGTCGAGTTTCGGTCGCATCCTCTGCCCATGCATGCTCATTGAGGTGGCACTGGATCGCGATCCACGACCTGAGCGGTGCGAAGGCTTCATTCGGCGCCGAAAACAGCAGGCTCCGGCGCGCCGCCGTCATCATTCGCTCGAGCCAGACCGGGAAAACCGGCGAACTCTGCAGCACTTCGGCCAGCAGCTCATCGGTCGCCACATCGATGACCCGGGTCGGCGTCGGCCAGGTGGCGCCCAGCACCCGCACGGCGTCGGCAGCCAGAAACTCCGTCGCGCCCTGTCCGCTTCTGAAAGCGCTCAGCAGGGTTGCGCGGGTGGCGGTGAAATCCTCGGCCACGGCGGTCCGGGCCCTTTGCTAGCCGACCTTCTCGACCTGACTGTACTCGAGCTCCACCGGGGTGGCGCGGCCGAAGATGGAGACCGTGACCCGCAGGCGCGTACGCTCCTCGTCGACCTGTTCGACCGAGCCGTTGAAGCTGGCGAAGGGTCCGTCGGTGACGCGGACGGTCTCGCCGATCTCGAAGGAAATCGTCGGCTTCGGCCGCTCAACGCCCTCTTCGATCGCGCCGATGATGCGTGAGACTTCCTTGTCGGAAACCGGGATTGGCTTGGATCCGCTGCCGAGAAAGCCCGTCACCTTCGGGGTGTTCTTGATCAGGTGGTAGGCCTCGTCGGAGAGCTCCATCTTCACCAGCACGTAGCCAGGGAAGAACTTGCGCTCGGAATTGACCTTCCGGCCCCGGCGGATTTCGACCACGTCTTCCGTGGGTACCAGGATCTCGGAGAAATTGTCCTCCAGGCCCTGGTTCTTCGCCTGTTCGCGAATGCTATCGGCCACCTTCTTCTCGAAGTTCGAGTAGGCGTGGACGATGTACCACTTGTGGTGCGGATTGCCCTTGGGCGGGGCGACGGTTTCTGCGGCTTGGGACATTTTTTTTCTTACCCGCCCGTCGTGACTCGAAGGAGCCAGGTGATGGCGAACTGCAGGATGGTGTTGACGACCCAGAAGAACAGCGCCGCCATGACCACCATGATCGCCACCATGATGGAGGTGATCCAGGTCTCGTTGCGGCTGGTCCAGGTGATTTTGCGGGCTTCGGCGCGAACCTCGCGGAAGAATTTCGGAGCGTTCCTGAGGTTCTGGATCAGGCCAGGACCCTTTCGCGCATCCCCAGCGGCCGCGCCAGACGGCGAGGCCATGACGGCGGCGGTCTTGGCGGCCCGCTCGCGGATCGCCTGCGGGGTTTTTCCCGATTTCCTGGCCATGCGGCGCTTCAAACTCTCTTCTGGAGCGACGGAAGGCCCGCGCTCCTGTTATTCCAGATCACATATATAGGGTGGCAGGAGTGGAGGGACTCGAACCCCCGGCCCTCGGTTTTGGAGACCGATGCTCTACCAGCTGAGCTACACTCCTATCTCGCAACCTTACCGACCCCGTTTCATCCGCTCATTCCAGGCCCGGGGGTGAAACCCGTCGTCCGCAGACGACGGCTAAAAAAACAGACTCCAACGATGTCGGATAGGACGCAGGCGTATGACGCAGGCGGCGCTGGTTTTCAAGGGTCTTTGCCGGATGCCGGGCCAGACCCATCCCCGGACCTGAGATAGAAAAGGCCGCCGGGGTTTCCCCTGGCGGCCCTTGTCTGGATCCCCGCCTGCGCGGGGATGACCCGGAGCGCCCAGCGGCGCTCCCGATCACTTGATGAT
>NZ_JBIKNZ010000048.1:0-24406 GCF_044358365.1 Phenylobacterium sp.
CTTCGCCAGGCGGCTGAAGACCTTACGCGGCCTCACACCCTACGAAGCCATCTGTACAGCTTGGGCCAACGAACCCCACCGCTTCCGGCTCGATCCGGTCCACTTGACCTCGGGACTGAACACCTAGAGTTTAAGCCGCCAGGTCTCACTGACTTCGGGCGATCCGAACTCATCGTGGGTCCATGTGTCTTCAAGCTGGAAGCCTGAACTGGCGTAGATGCCGCGCGCCGCCAGCAGCACGGCATGTGTCCAGAGCACGACTTCGTGATATCCGGCGGCGCGCGCAAAGTCGATGCATTCGTCCACCAGCCGCCGGCCAAGACCGAGACCTCGTGCGGCGGGGTCCAGCAGTAGAAAGCCGCAAGCGCGCGACGCCCGATGCGTCAGGTTCGGCCACGAGGAACACGCACCCCAACCGCTGACCTTCGCGTTCGGCGATCCAGCAGCGTTCCGCTTCGATGCCAGACCCATCCAGAAAGTCTGCGACGATGCGAGCGGTGACCGCCTCGATTTTCGCGCCCCAGCCACATTCCTCGCCGTAGAGGGTGGCGTGACGCTCGACGACCCAGCCCATGTCGCCGGGCTGGTGCGCACGAAAATGAGCAGCCGCCCGGGCATTCACAGCCGGCAACCTAACAGCATCATTGTTGAGGCCTGAAACCATCCCTGCAGACTGCCCGTTCCGAAGCTCCGGTCAACCAAGGCCGGCAACCCTGTGTTGCAGCGTAAGGGTGTCGTTAAGGCCTTGGCGTCAGGATAACGCCGTTACTGCCCCGACACCAATTTAGAATCTCACTCTCTGAGGATTGCGAAGGTTATGGACCCCGCCGCGCAGAAGCGCCTTTCATTTGTGGATGCCGCCGAGGTGGAGTTCGCCGTCTTGGGCGACCGGTTTGACGCGGCGGGTCTAAGCGCCCTGCGCGCCGTGGTTTCCGGATATCCCGACACCGGCGCGCCGGGCGCAGGCGAGGTCGCCGCTAGCCTGTTCATGCTGCTGGAGCGCCTGATTTCGGATATCCGTATGGATCGTCAGGCCATAGCGGTTCACCTTCGCGCCTGGCGCCTGATGCTGGTCAGCAATCCGGATGCCGAGGAGACGTGCGTGCTGATCCATGGCCTGAAGGCAATCCGGGATCACAGCACCCAAAACAAGGCTGCCTGACGCGCCATTGACGCGGAAGGCGCCAAACTCACATCCTTGGGCTCAACGTCCGTGGAGATCGCCCCGCCATGACCCGCAGCTACTGGCTCGTAAAGTCCGAGCCTGCGAAGTACGCGTTCAGCGATCTGGTGCGCGACGGGCGTACCGTTTGGGACGGCGTCAGGAACAATGCCGCTGCGCTCCATCTGCGCGCCATGAAAGTGGACGATCAGGTCCTCTACTATCACTCGCAGGAAGGCCTCGCGGTGGTGGGTCTCGCCAAGGTGGTGCGGGAGTCGTTTCCGGACCCATCCGATCCCGCTGGCCGGTTCGTCGCTGTGGAACTGGCCCCGCTTCGGACCTTGAGGCGGGATGTGACCCTGTCGGAGATGAAAGCCAATCCGGCGCTGGCCGCCATGGCCATGCTGCGGCAGAGCCGTCTTTCGGTGTCGCCGGTGTCGGCGGTCGAATGGGCCGAGATCCTGACGATGGCCGGCGAGGCCTAGCCAGTGACGGGTCGCGAGGGTTGAGCGCCCAACTTGCACATCGGGGCCGCACGGCGTAACGGAACGCTCCCTCAAGTCCAGGAGACATCCAATGGGTTACCGGGTCGCCGTTGTGGGCGCCACGGGCAACGTGGGCCGTGAAATGTTGAACATCCTGGAGGAACTCAAGTTCCCCGTGGACAAGATTCACGCCATTGCCTCGCGCAAATCCATCGGGGTCGAGGTCTCTTTCGGCGACCGGATCGTCAAGTGCGAGGATATCGCTCAGTTCGACTTCTCGACGGTGGATCTTGTCCTGATGAGTGTGTCCGGGACCTTCTCCAAGGAGTGGTCTCCGAAGATCGGCGCCGCCGGCCCTATCGTGATCGACAATTCCTCGGCGTTCCGGATGGATCCGGATGTGCCGCTGGTGGTGCCGGAGGTGAACCCGGACGACGTGATGTGGGCCAACCGCAAGAACATCATCGCCAACCCCAACTGCTCGACCGCCCAGCTGGTGGTGGCTTTGAAGCCGCTGCATGACCTAGCCAAGATCAAGCGTGTGGTGGTCTCGACTTACCAGTCGGTTTCTGGCGCTGGCAAGGAGGGCATGGATGAACTGTTCGACCAGACCAAGAACGTCTTCGTGCTGGGGGCGACGCCGCCGAACAAGTTCCCCAAGCAGATCGCCTTCAACGTCATTCCCTTCATCGGCGCCTTCCAGGACGACGGCTACACCGATGAAGAACAGAAGATGTGGAAGGAGACCCACAAGATCCTCGACGCCGACATCAGGCTGACTGTCACCTGTGTGCGCGTGCCGGTAATGGTAGGCCACTCCGAGTCGGTGAACATCGAATTCCACAACCCGATCGACGAGGACGAGGCCCGCGATCTGCTGCGCGAGTCGCCCGGCCTGATCGTGATCGATAAGCGCGACTCCACGGGCTACATGACGCCCAAGGAAGCCCAGGGCGAGCACCCCGTGTTTGTCAGCCGGATCCGCAGGGACCCGACCGTCGAGAACGGCCTGAACCTCTGGGTGGTGGCCGACAACCTGCGCAAGGGCGCGGCGCTCAACGCCGTGCAGATCGCAGAGCTGCTGCACGAACGCGGCCTGATCCGCCAGAAAGCGCTGGCGTAGGTGCCCACGCCGTCTGCGCCGGGGGCTGAGGCTCGCACGGCTCTGACGGCGGGGATCGGCTGCTATCTGATCTGGGGCTTTGTGCCGCTGGCCTTCCAGCTGATGGGCCGGATGGGCATATCACCCTGGGAAATCGTCGCGCACCGGACCATCTGGGCGGTACCGGTAGCCCTGGCGTTTGTGCTGGCCGCACACCAGAGCCGGCAGGTGCTGAGCGTCTTGCGCAATGCGCGCGTCATGGGCTGGCTGACCCTCTCGGCGACGCTGATCGGCGGCAACTGGCTGCTCTATATATGGGCCGTCAACTCGGGCCGCGTGCTGGAAACCAGCCTCGGGTATTACATCAACCCCTTGCTGGCGATGGCGGCGGGCGCCCTGATTTTCGGGGAGCGGATCGACCGCTTCGGCGCCCTGGCCATCGGTCTTGCGGCGATAGGGGTCATCATTCAGACCTTGGCGCTGGGACACCTCCCGGTGGTTTCACTGGTGCTTGCGCTGACCTTTTGCGGCTACGCCATCGTGCGCAAGCGGGTGGCGGCGGACGCCCAGACCGGGCTCCTCGTCGAGTGTCTGCTGCTGGCCGGCCCGAGCCTGGTCTATGCGATATGGTTGCAGGGCTCCGGCGCCGGCAACTTCGGCGCGGACGTCTCCGCCACGGCCTGGTTGCTGGCCTGCGGTCCGCTGACCGCCACACCCCTGATGCTGTTCGCGTGGGCGGCGCGGCGAATTCCACTCTCGTTCATGGGCTTTCTACAGTTCATGGGTCCGACCATCGGCTTCGGCATCGGCCTGTCCCAGGGCGAGGCTTTTACCCCTGTGCGCGCGGCCTCGTTCGTGTTCATCTGGGGCGGCGCGGCGGTGTTTGCGTGGGGCGCGTGGCGGCGGTCGCGGGCTCCGGCGACAGCCTCATAGACCAGCGTAGGCCGCTTCGATCAACCGCCGCGGGCGCAGATCCCCCATGAGCGCGACGCCTTGCTTGTTGATCACATAGGCGCCGCCCAGCCGGTGCTCCGGGTCGGCGAAGGCGCAGGCGCCGCCCCAGCCGGCGTGGCCGAAGGTGTTCAGCCCCGGTCCCCACGGGAAGTTGGGCGGATTGCGCATGAAGCCGGCCCCCCAGCTCATGTCAAAAGGCAGGACCAGATCCTGGCCACGAATGCGTTCGCGCGAGGCCTCGGCGATCAGGGCGGGCGACAGCAGTTCGCCGCCTTCCAGCCAGCCGTCGTTGGCCAGTCCACCCATCAGGCGGGCGAGCGCTTCGGCCGTGGCGTAACCGTTGGTGGAGGGCACGCCCATGCGCCGATAGTCGTCACCGGCCTTGCCGGCAGCGGATGACCAGGGGGTCAGGAAGGCGGCGCGGGTGGCGGCGTTGATCTCGCCGAACTCGGGCAGGCCCCCGGGGCGCTGGAGATAGGCGAGGCGCGCCTCGACGCCGGACGGCAGGCCGATCCAGATGTCCAGATCGAACGGGTCGCCGATGTCTTCCCGAAATGCTGTGGCCAGAGGTCGCCCGTCGACGCGCCGGAAGATCTCGCCTGTGATGTAGCCCACCGTGACGGGGTGGTAGCCACTGGCCGAGCCCGGCTGCCACATGGGCGTCATGGCAGCCAGCCGCCCGCAGATGGCGTCCCAGTCCAGCCAGAGCGCCGGGTCCATTGACTCGGGGAAGCCCGGTAGACCCGCCTGGTGCGAAATCACCTGCTCGATGGTGACCGAGGCTTTGCCGGCTGCTGCGAATTCCGGCCAGACGCTGGCGACGGTCTGTCTGTAGGTGAGGTTCCCCTGGTCCACCAACCGCGCGATCATCAGGGCAGCGAGCGCCTTGGTGGTCGAGAAGACCGGAGCGAGCGTGTGCTCGTCCCAGGCCACGGTGCGCTGGCGATCCGCCCAGCCGGCCCAGAGGTCCAGCACGACCTCACCGGCTTCAACCAGGGTGAAGCGGGCGCCCAGTTCCTCGCCTGCGGCGATGCTGGCGGCGAAGACATCCTTCACGTGAGACAGGCGCTGCGGGGCGAAGCCCGAGATCTCGAAACTCACAGGACCTCTGTCCGGACGTCGGCGGTAGGGTTCACCAACCGGTCGGCCATAGCGATGATGGGCAACTCGGCGGACTTCCAGAGCCTTGCGGCGCGGACGATCTCGGCGGCGGCTCGGGCGGTGCGTTCGGCGGCGTCACGAGGGTCCATCCCTTCCACCAGGCCGGCGCCAAAACTCGCTGTCACCAGATCGCCCGTTCCCTTGGGTGGGTTCTCCACGGCGGGATGGGCGAACAGGACCGCCTCCTCTTTGTCCACATAGAGCAGGCCGATCTCGTCCGGCCGTGCGGGCGCAGAGGTGACCAGGGCGGGTTTGCCCAGAGATCGCGCGGCGTCACGGGCTTCATCCGCCGTCGTGATCTGCCGGTCGGTCAGGAATCCGAGCTCCCACAGGTTCGGGGTGATCCAGTCTGCCAGAGGCACCAGCAGGGTCTCGACGGCATTGGCCACTTCCGGGCGGACGTAGAGGCCTCCAGGGGCATCGCCCAGGACCGGATCCACCAGCACCAGAGGCCGCGGGCCCCAGTCTGCGCTGCGCTTGGTGGTGCGCACCCGTTCAATCACACCGGCGGCGATCTCCACCTGCTCAGCGTCGGAGAAATGGCCGGTGATGATCAGGTCTATCATGCCGAACAGAGCGTCAGCCTCGATGTCGCCCAGCATTCGCCGGAACACATCTGGCCGTGTCACCTCGCCGCGTCCGCCACGGGCCGGCGTGCGACCAAAAAGGGAGGTGGGGGCCAGTACAGGATCGATCTTGTGCGCCGCCAGCACATACTGCTGCGCCGCCCCGCCAATGCGGGAGGCAGCGACGAACGAGGATAGGATCAGGGCTGTGGGCACCAAAGGCCGTTAGCCCAGAAGTTCATGGCGAACCAGAAAGATTCTACTTTACATGGTGAAGCCGCATCAGAGCGCCACTTGAAGTGGCAGATCCTCTCAACCACTCGTTGGGCCACCCTCCTGGAAAGGTGGGATGGCGCTTCAAACATTCGTTCGAGACAGCTAGGTTCGCGCAAACCTGAACGGGAGAGATGTCCATGAAAGCGCTGTTGAGCAAGGCTGTTGGCGGTCCGGAGACCCTGGTGCTGGATGAGATGCCCTCACCGGAAGCAAGGCCCGGTTGGGCCGTGGTCAGCGTCAAGGCTGTGGGCGTCAATTTTCCAGACACCCTGATCATCGAGGACAAGTACCAGTTCAAACCCGCCCGCCCGTTCTCGCCTGGCGGCGAGATCTCAGGCGTGGTGAAGTCAGTGGGCGAGGGCGTCACCCATGTGAAGCCAGGCGACCGGGTGCTGGGCAATACCGGCTGGGGCGGGATGGCCGAGGAGCTGGCGCTGGAAGCTCACCGCCTGGTGAAGATTCCCGACAGTATGCCCTTCGATGACGCCGCCGCCTTCATCATGACGTACGGAACCAGCTGGCATGCGCTCAAGGACCGGGCCAATCTGAAGCCCGGACAGACCATGCTGGTGCTGGGTGCGGCGGGTGGCGTTGGCCTTGCGGCGGTGGAACTGGGCAAGGCCATGGGCGCACGGGTGATCGCGGCGTGCTCCAGCCAGGAGAAGGTCGATCTTTGCATCAGCCGGGGCGCTGACGCCGGTGTGGTCTATGGCCGGGGTCCCTTCGACCGCGACGGCCAGAAGGCGCTGGCCGGCCTGTTCAAGGAGGCCTGCGGCCCTGACGGCGCCGACGTGATCTATGACGCTATCGGTGACGCTTACGCCGAGCCTGCGCTGCGCTCCATCGCCTGGGAGGGAAAGTATCTGGTGGTGGGCTTCGCCGCCGGTGAGATCCCGAAGATCCCGCTGAACCTGGCCTTGCTGAAGGGCTGCGAGATCGTGGGGGTTTTCTGGGGCGCCTGGGTGACCAAGAACCCGGAACGGCATCAGGTCAGTGTGGCCGAGCTCATGCAGATGTATGCCGACGGCAAGATCAAGCCCTACGTTTCCGAGCGCTTCACCCTGGCCAACGCGTCGGCCGCCATCACTCACCTGGCCAGCCGCAAGGCCATGGGCAAGGTGGTGGTGATGATCGAATAGGTCGCGCGCGGGCAACACAACTGTCATCGACCGCGTCCAAGATGCTGGCCGGTCACGAAAGGTCATGCGGAATGTCGTCACGCCGACAGCTATTGATGCAGGCGGCGGCTCTCGCTGGCGCTGCCCTCACGCCCGCAGCCTGGTCGTCGGCCATCGCCCAGACCCGGATGGCTGATGACCCGTTCGGGCTGGGTGTCGCCTCTGGCGAACCTTCGCCAGACGGCATGGTGCTCTGGACCCGGCTGGCGCCGAAGCCACGCGAGCCCATGGGCGGAATGACCCCGGCTCCGGTGACGGTGCGTTGGGAAGTCGCGACGGATCCGGCCATGCGGCAAACAGTGGCCCGTGGCCGGGCCCTGGCCGTCGCTGAGGCGGGTCATTCGATCCATGTCGAAGTGCGGGGTTTGAGTCCCGGGCGGGAGTACTGGTATCGGTTCAACGCCGCCGGCCACGCCAGCCCGATCGGTCGCACCCGTACAGCCCCGGCCGCGGGCGGCGCCGCTGACCGGCTGAAACTGGCCTATGCCTCATGTCAGAAGTATTCGGCGGGCTACTATTCGGCCCATGCCGCCCTGGCAGCGGAACAGCCGGATCTGGTGCTTTTCCTGGGCGACTACATCTATGAGGAGGCCCACACGGGCAAGGGCGTCCGCGCCCATCCGGTCGCCGAACCCGTCGATCTGGCCGGCTATCGCGAGCGCTATGCCTGGTACAAGGCTGATGAAAACCTTCAGGCCGCACACGCGGCGGCGCCCTGGATGGTGACCTGGGATGATCACGAGGTCGCCAATGACTACGGCGGTGACCAGGACCGCACCAATCCTTCGCCGGCCACCTTCCTGAACCGCCGGGCGGCAGCCTATCAGGCCTTCTACGAGAACATGCCGCTGCGGCGAACCCGCACGCCGGTAGGGCCTGACATGTTGCTCTACCGGTCACTGGACTGGGGGCGCTTGGCGCAGGTTCAGATGCTGGATACCCGCCAGCACCGCAATCACCGCACCTGTGAGGCCGTATCGGACGGCAAGCGCATCCCCGCCGACTGCCCAGAACGATCCGAGCCGTCCCGCTCACTGCTGGGTGACCCGCAGGAGCAGTGGTTGCAGGGCCGTTTCCGGTCAACCCCGGCCCAATGGAACCTGCTGGCGCAACAGTACCTGATGGGTGAGCTGTTCAGCGCGCCGGGCAAGGTGGGGAATGACGGTTGGGACGGCTATGTGGCCTCGCGCCGCAGGGTGCTGGAGGGCTGGCGAGACGCCAAGGTATCCAACCCCATGGTGCTGGGCGGTGACATCCATTGTTTCTTTGCGGGCGAACTCTCGCTGGAACCCGGCGGCAAGCCGTTGGCCAGCGAGTTCGTCGGCGGCTCGATCAGCTCGCTGGGCCGACCTAACCTCGACATCAACCGGCTTGTGGCGGGCAACCCGCGCCTGAAGTACGGCGACGGCGAGAGCCGGGGCTACGGTCGCGTCGAGATTACCCCCAAGGCTGCGACCGTCACCTTCCGGGCCGTCGCCGATGCTCTGGTTCCGACCTCGACGGTGAGCGATCTGGCGGCCTTCGTTGTCGAGGCCGGTAATCCGGAGCTGAAGCGTGTTTGAGATCCTGTTTGCGGCCGCCCTGGTATTCGCGCCGGCCGAAGTGCTGTCGCGGCGTCCGGCGGAAGAGGCGCGTCAGGGCGTGGCGGTTGACGCGGCCTTTCTCTACGCCGTGGATAACGCGCAGATCGCTAAGTATGACCGCAAGACAGGCCAGAAGGTCGCCCACTTCAAGGGTGATCCGGTCAAGTTCCCGCACATGAACTCCTGCGCCGTCATCGGCGCAGAACTTGTCTGCGCCGGCTCCAACTATCCGGCGACCCCGATGCAAAGCCAGGTCGAGGTGTTTGACCCGAAGACCCTGTCGCATGTGCGGACAATTCCAATGGGCCCTCAACCCGGCTCGCTCACCTTTGTGGATCGCAAGGACGGATCCTGGTGGGCCGGGTTCGCCAACTATGATGGCCGTGGCGGGGAGCCCGGTCGCGATCATACTTTCACGACCCTGGTCCGCTTCGATGATCAGTGGCGCGCCCTGAACCACTGGACTTTCCCGCCGGAAGTCCTGGCCCGGATGGCGCCCTCAAGCGCATCGGGGGGCGCGTTCGGCGCGGATGGGCGCCTCTATGTTACCGGCCACGACCGGCCAGAGCTCTACGTGCTGAGCGTGCCGAATGGTGGCGGCGTCCTGAGACTGGTGGGGACAATCCCGATCGCGGTGGAGGGTCAGGCGATCACGTTTGACCGCAGTGCGCCCGGCGTGCTTTTCGGGATCAACCGCGCCATTCGCGAGGTGGTGGCCATGAAGCTGCCGCCGGTGGAGGAAAAATGAGCCGTAACATCGCCCTGGCCCTGGTGGCGGGCCTGGCCCTCGCCGGCTGCGGCAAGAGCCCGGAGCCGGCCCGAAAGGAATTGGTGTTCTCGATACTGTCGGCCGAGAGCCAGGCCAGCGCCGAGAAGGACTGGACCCCCTTTGTCGAGGATATGGCCAAGGCGCTGGGCCAGCCGGTGAAGGCCTACTACGGCTCCAACTACACCGCCCTGATCGAGGGGATGCGGTTCAAACAGACAGACCTGGGATGGTTCACCAACCAGTCCGGTCTTGAGGCGGTGCGCCGCGCCAATGGTGAGGTGTTCGCCCGCTCGGTGAACCCCTCCGGGATCGACGGCTACGAGGCGGTGATCATCGTCAAGAAGGGTTCGGGCGTGACGCTCGACGGGATTCTCAAGTGCGACAAGACGCTGAATTTCGGGATGGGTGATCCGAAATCCACCTCCGGCACCCTGGCGCCCATGACCTTCCTGTTCGCACCGCGCAACATTGATCCTGCGACCTGCTTCAAGAATGTGCGCTCGGCCAACCACGAGACCAATCTGTTTTCGGTGTCCGGAGGCCTGCAGGACGCGGCCACCAACAATACCGCCTCCATGGACCGGTTGCGCTTGCTGGATACCGATCTGGCGCGAAACACCCTCGCCAATGTCGAGATCGTCTGGCGCTCGCCGCGGATTCCGGAAGATCCGCTTGTCTGGCGCAAGGACCTGGATCCGGCGCTGAAGAAGAAGATCGCTGACTTCATGTTTGGCTATGGCGTCGGCGATACGCCCGAGGCCGCCCGCCAGCGCGCCATCCTCGACAAGATCCAGACCAAGCCCTTCGTGGCCGCGGACGACACCCACCTGCTGCCGGTGCGCGAGATGGAGGCCACCGGCGCCCTGATCGAGGCCCGCAACCGCAAGGATGCGGCGGCGACCACCAAGGCGGAGGCGATGCTGGCGGAGGTACGGAAGGAGCGGGCGGCGCTGACCGCGAAGCCCTGACACGGGCTTGCCCCGGAGCCCCGCCGGGATGACCGGATCAGACTTGGACAGGCTCGCGCAACAGGAAGTGCCCCGTCATTCCTGCGACCGGCTGGGCGCGGCTGTCCTGCCAGCACTCGACCTGAACATTGGCCACCCGCCGACCGATCTTGCGCAGGGTGGCGCGGGCGTAGGTTTCCTGGGCGCGGCCGGGACGCAGGTATTCAATGGTGATGTCGATGGTCTTGGGAATGCGCCGCTCCGGCTGGACCAGCGACAGCTGAGCCAGCGCGGTCATCTCCATGAAGGCGCCGATCACCCCGCCATGCAGGGCGGGCAGGATCGGGTTGCCGACCAGATGCGGCGCGAATGGTAGGATGGCGGTCATCTCGTCGCCGGCAAGCTCGAGGCGCAGGCCGAGGAACCGGGCATAGGGCGCGTGCTCAAGGAACGCTTCCACCCGCGTGAAGGCCTCTTCGCTCATGTCATTCGGGCCGGGTCAGCATGAACGACGCCTGGGCGGTGGCGACCAGATCGGATGGATCGACATCCCATGCCTGGGCGCGCACGAAGCCGATTGAGCGGGTCAGCTTGTAGCAGTTGGCCTGAACCGTCACGCCCAGGCGGGGCCCCGCTGGCCGCAGATAGTCGATCCGCAGGTCGAGGGTGGCGATAGTGGCGGGAACATCGCCTGCCGAGCTGATCGCCAGTCCGCAGGTATGATCGATAAGGGCCGTCACCACGCCGCTGGCGATGACACCGGTTTCGGGATCACCGACGAGGTCGTCCCGCCAGGCGACTTGCATCACCCCTGTGCCCTTCTCGATGGACACCAGCGTCATGCCCAGCGCCGCCGCGTGGGGGACGAAAGTGGTCATGCGGTCGCCGGGCGATGCGGTTTCGTAGGTCTCGGCCATGATGATCCGGGTAAGGCGCGGGTCGCTGCGGAAGTCAATGCGCCTGCCGGGCCGAGCGCCTACATTGGAGGACGATGATACGCCCGCAGGATCTGCTCTGCCCCCGGCCCGAGGGGCTCTATTGCCCGCCGGGCGACTTCTATGTCGACCCGGTGCGCCCGGTAGGCCGCGCGGTCATCACCCATGGCCATTCCGACCACGCCCGGGCCGGACACGGCGCCGTGCTGGCGACGCCGGAGACCCTGGCGATCATGGCGGAACGCTATGGCGCCGACTTTGCAATTGCGACCGAGGCCGCCGCCTACGGCCGGGCTGTGGCGCGCGATGATGTGACCGTCACCCTGGTTCCGGCAGGCCATGTTTTGGGCTCCGCCCAGGCGGTGGTGCAGTGGAAGGGTCTGACCATGGTGGTGTCGGGCGACTACAAGCGCCGGCGTGATCCCACCTGTCCGGCGTTTGAACCCGTCCCCTGCGATGTCTTCATAACCGAGGCGACGTTTGGCCTGCCGGTCTTCCGCCACCCGGACGACGGCGAAGAAGTGGCTCGCTTGCTGCGGTCTGTGACACAGTTCCCCGAGCGCAGCCACATGATCGGCGCCTACGCGCTGGGCAAGGCGCAGCGGATCATCCGGCTGCTGCGCGAGGCGGGCTGGGACCGGACGATCTATGTACACGGCGCGCTGGAGCGGTTGAACGGGCTCTATGGCCGTCACGGCATCGATCTGGGCCCGCTGGCCCCGGCCACGGGCGGCGCCAAGGCCGACTTCGCCGGACAGATCATCGTGGCGCCGCCGTCCGCGCTCCAGGATCGCTGGAGCCGCCGGTTCCCGGACCCGGTGGCCGCCTTTGCCTCCGGCTGGATGCAGATCCGCGCCCGCGCCCGCCAGCGGGGCGTGGAGCTGCCCCTGGTGATCTCCGACCACGCCGACTGGGACGAGCTGACCGCCACGGTGGCCGAGATCCGGCCTGCGGAACTCTGGATCACGCACGGACGCGAGGAAGCTCTGGCGCGCTGGGCGGAACTGCAGGGTATCCCGGCACGGGCTCTGGCGCTGGTGGGCTACGAGGACGAGGACGACGACTAGATGCGCGCCTTTGCTGACCTCCTGGACCGCCTGAGCCTTACGTCCTCGCGCAACGCGAAGATGACGATGGTGCGTGACTATCTGCGGGCCACGCCGGACCCGGATCGGGGCTGGGCGCTGGCGACGCTGACCGGGGAGCTGACATTTGACGCCGTGAAGCCCGCCTTCATTCGCAAGGCCGTCGAGGCGCGGATGGACGCGCAACTTTTCGCCTGGTCCTACGACTATGTGGGCGACCTGGCAGAGGCTGTGTCGCTGGTCTGGCCGGCGCATGCAGGCGCCAATCGGGAGCCGTTGCTTTCGGAGGTGATCGAGGGTCTGCGCACCGCCACGCGGGCCGAAGCCCAGGGTCGGATCGAAGCCTGGTTGGACGCCCTGCCGCAGGCGCGCGAGCGCTGGGCGCTACTCAAGCTGGTGACGGGCGGCCTGCGCATCGGCTTGTCGGCCCGGTTGGCCAAGCAGGCGACGGCCGATGTCGGCGCCGCGGCGGTCGCCGAGGTCGAGGAGTTGTGGCACGCGCTGACGCCGCCCTACGCTGAACTATTCGCCTGGCTGGAAGGGCGGGCGGAAAAGCCATCCTCGGCCAACCCCGCGCGGTTCCGCCCGGCCATGCTGGCCCAGGCGCTCGATGAGGCGGTCGACTTCGAGCGGCTGGCTCCGGACCACTATGCCGCCGAGTGGAAGTGGGACGGCATCCGCGTCCAGGCCGCTTTCGAGGACGGCGTGCGGCGGCTCTACACGCGGACCGGCGATGACATCTCGCGCACCTTTCCCGACCTGCTGGACGCCTTGGTCGACCCAGGCGTGCTGGACGGCGAACTGCTGGTGATCCGGGAAGGCCGGGTGGCGAGTTTCGGCGACCTGCAGCAGCGGCTGAACCGCAAGACCGTGGACGGCAAGCTGATGGCCGCCTTCCCGGCGGCGATCCGCGCCTATGATCTGTTGCAGGAGGGCGCCGACGACCTCCGCGGACTGCCGTTCTCGGCGCGGCGCCAACGGTTGGAGGCATTTGTGGCGCGCCAGACGGGGGGCCGGATAGACCTGTCGCCGCTGCAGGCTTTCGCCAGCTGGAAAGATCTCGCCGCCCTGCGCGCCGCGCCGCCGGAGGGCGACCCCCGGATCGCCGAAGGGCTGATGCTGAAGCGGCTGGATTCGGCCTATGAGGCCGGTCGGCCCAGAGGCCCCTGGTTCAAGTGGAAGCGTGATCCATTCCTCGTGGATGCGGTGCTGATGTACGCCCAGCGAGGCCACGGCAAACGCTCCAGCTTCTATTCCGACTATACCTTCGGAGTCTGGACCGGCGACGCTGCGGCAGGTCGGGCGCTGACGCCCGTGGGCAAGGCCTACTTCGGATTCACGGATGACGAACTCAAGCAGATCGACAAGTTCGTGCGCGACAATACGATTGAGCGGTTCGGGCCCGTTCGGTCCGTTCGCGCAGAGGCGCACGCGGGCCTGGTTTTCGAGGTGGCGTTCGAGGGCCTGCAGCGTTCGAGCCGTCACAAATCCGGCGTGGCCATGCGGTTTCCAAGGATCCACCGCATCCGCTGGGACAAACCGCCGGGCGAAGCGGATGAACTGGCGACTCTGGAGGCGATGCTGGGACCGCCCCTCCCCTAAGGCAGGGAAAGTGCGCCGAGAAAGGCCCTGAGATCACCACCTTCGAACAGTACCGCTCTGATCCCTGCTCGCGCCGCCGCCTCAAGGTCCGAGGCCTTGTCGCCCACCAGCAGTGAGGCTTCCCGGTCGATGGGCCACTCCGCCAGAGCCTGCAGGATCATGCCCGGGTTGGGTTTGCGCAAGGGTGGGTCGGGGTGGCGATAGATCTCCAGAATAGCGTCCGGGTGCTGGGGGGCGTGATAGAAGGCGTCGATGTGCGCGCCGAAGTTTGCGAGATCGGCCTGCATGTGGCGGTGGAGCTCGTGCACTTCAGCCTCGGTGTAGTAGCCCCGGCCGACGCCCGACTGATTGGTCACCACGATCACCAGCCAGCCGGCGCGATTGAAATCCGCCACCGCCTCGCGCGCGCCCGCGATCCAGCGGAAATCCGCCCAACGGCAGACATACCCCTGGTCCTCGTTGAGCACACCGTCGCGGTCAAGGAAGAGGGTGGGTTTGAGGGCGGCGGTTTCAGTCACGCGGCCAGTATAGGCGCGCCCGCACACAGCGGGCTTCCAAATTTCTGCATTCCCGCCATAGGTTGCCTCTGGCTCTTTTTGCGAGGCGAAATTGGCGGCGGTCCTGTCTATCCAAGACCTGAAGGTCGACTTCGAAACCCACGATGGCGAGATCAGCGCGGTTCGGGGCGTGTCGCTGGAGATCGGCCGAGGTGAGACTCTGGGCGTGGTGGGCGAGAGCGGATCCGGCAAGAGTCAGACATTCATGGCGGTCATGGGTCTTCTGGCGCGTAACGGGCGGGCCTCCGGATCGGCCAACCTGCACGGGCAGGAACTGCTGACGATGTCGCCGCGCCAGCTCAATCAGGTGCGTGGCTCGAAGATGACCATGATCTTCCAGGACCCGCTGACGGCGCTGACGCCGCACGTGCGGATCGGGGAGCAGATTGCCGAGCCGCTGCGCCTGCATCTGGGCCTCAGCGGCGCCGACGCCGACAAGCGGGCGCGGGAGTGGCTGGACAATGTGCGCATTCCGAATTCCGCCGAGCGGATGCGGCAGTATCCACATGAACTGTCGGGCGGGATGCGTCAGCGGGTGATGATCGCCGCCGCCATGGCGCCCGGACCGGAACTGCTGATCGCCGACGAGCCCACGACGGCGCTGGATGTGACGGTGCAGGCCGAGATCCTGGACCTGATGGCGGAACTGCAACGCGCCACCGGCACGGCCATGGCCCTGATCACTCACGACATGGGTGTGATCGCCCGCCTCGCAGACCGGGTCTGTGTGATGAAATCGGGCGCCTACGTCGAAGCTGGCTCGGTTGAGGACATCTTCCGTCGCCCCAAGAGCGACTACACCAGGGCCCTGCTGGCGGCGATCCCGCGTCTGGACCGGGCCGATCGTGGCGGGCGGCCCGAGATCGCGGCGCTGGCTGCCGACGCGCCGATGGTCGCCGAAGGTCGCGACGTGAAAGTGTACTTCCCCATTCCGGGCGCGCTGTTCACCAGGGGCTCCGTGCTTCGCGCCGTTGATGGTGTGTCCTTCGAGGTGCGCCAGGGCGAGACCCTGGGCATCGTTGGCGAGAGCGGTTCTGGAAAATCCACCCTGGCCCGCGCCGTCCTCAATCTGCTGCCGGCCACCGGCGGTGCGGTCACGCTCATGGGACGCGATATTACCGGCGCGGACCGAGAGGCGATGCGCGCTGCGCGCAAGGACCTGCAGATTGTCTTCCAGGATCCCCTGGCCAGTCTTGATCCCCGGATGACCGTGGGCTCGTCCATAGCCGAGCCGCTGACCGCGTTCCGGCTGGATCTCAACCGCGCCGCCCGTGAGATCGAGGTTCGGACCATGATGGAACGGGTCGAGCTGGATACCGACCTGATCAACCGCTATCCGCACGAGCTCAGCGGCGGCCAGAACCAGAGGGTCGGTATTGCCCGAGCCATGATCCTGAAACCCAAGCTGGTGATCTGCGATGAGGCGGTATCGGCGCTGGACGTCTCGATACGCGCCCAGATCATCGATCTGCTGATCCAGCTGCAGGCCGAAATGGGCCTGGCGATGATCTTCATAAGCCACGACCTGGCGGTGGTGCGTGAGATCAGCCACCGGGTGCTGGTGCTCTACATGGGCCGGGTGATGGAGCTGGCCGACCGCGAAAGCATCTGGCAGGCGCCGCGGCACCCGTACACCCAGGCCCTGCTTTCAGCCGCGCCGATCCCTGACCCCGCGGTCGAACGCACCCGCCAGCGGCTGAAGCTTACCGGTGAGCCGCCCAGTCCAATGGACCCCAGGACAGCCTACCGCTTCCTGCCATCGCGGCTGGGGTCCGGACCGCCGCCGCAGCTTCTCGAGGTCGCGCCGGGGCACATGGTGGCAGAGTTCGATCCCGTCTAGACCGGGGGACGTTGCCCCGAAGCCTTGCCCTCGTTAGGTTGCGCGCCTTCTCAAAAACCCGGCCGCCCTCATGACCCTCGCCTTTGACGATATCCTCGCCGCCCATGCGCGGGTGAAGGGTCATATCGAGCGCACGCCCTGTCGCCGCTCGCGCACCCTCTCGGAGATCACCGGGGCCGAGGTGTGGGTCAAGTTCGAGAACCTGCAGTTCACAGCGGCCTACAAGGAGCGCGGCGCGCTCAACAAGCTGTTGCAGCTGGGGGAGAATGTCCGACAGCGCGGCGTGATCGCGGCATCGGCCGGCAACCACAGCCAGGGGCTGGCCTATCACGCCGCCCGGCTGGGCATCCCTGTGACCATCGTCATGCCCAAGGCGACGCCGTTCATGAAGGTACAGCAGACCCGCGCCCACGGGGCCGAGGTGGTGATCGATGGTGACGGGTTCGACGAAGCGGCGGCCACCGCCGACCGGCTCTGCGCGGAGCGGGAGCTGACCTATGTCCATCCTTTCAATGATCTGGATGTAATGGCGGGTCAGGGCACAGTGGCCATCGAGATGCTGGAGGACGTACCCGACCTGGAGGTCATGCCCATCCCAATCGGCGGCGGCGGGCTGATCGCGGGCATGGCGACAGCAGCCAAGCATATCCGTCCAGCAATCCAGATCGTGGGCGTAGAGCCCGCCATCTTCCCGTCATTCACCGCCAAGATGCGCGGCGTCAACACGGCCCGTAGCGGCAGCGCTTCGACCATTGCCGAGGGAATCGCGGTGAAGGAAGTGGGCGACATCAGCTATTCGGTCGCCCGTCCGCTGATCGACGAGGTGTTGCTTATTGAGGAGCCCTATTTCGAGCGGGGCATTGCGCTCTACTGCAATGTCGAGAAGACCGTGGTCGAAGGCGCCGGCGCGGCCTCCCTGGCGGCGCTGCTGGCCTATCCGGACAAGTTCCGCGGCAAGAAGTGCGGGCTGGTGATCACCGGCGGCAATATCGACACCCGGCTGCTGGCCTCGGTGCTGACGCGCGAACTGGTGCGGGAAAGCCGGATCGTATCGCTGCGGATAATCGGCGATGATCGTCCGGGGCTGCTGGCAAATGTGTCGGCCATAATCGGCCAGATGGGCGCCAACATCATCGAGGTGGCCCACAACCGCCTGGCCCTCGACGTCCCGGCCAAGGGCGCCGAATTCGATCTGATGATCGAGACCCGCGACCGCCAGCACACCCATGAGGTGATGGACGCCTTGCGAGATCGCGGCTATCCGCCACGCGTCGTTTGAGGGATCAGTCTGATGATGCGTAATGTAGTCCTGCTGTCCGCGCTGCTGGCGCTCGCCGCCTGCTCGCCAAACAAGGACACCGCCTCCGGCCCATCCGTTCCCGGGATCCAGAGCGAAACTTCCAAGGCCTACATGGCCAAGGTCGGCAAGGAGGCCGGTGTCGTCCTGCTGCCGTCCGGGCTCGCCTACAAGGTGGTGCGTTCAGGACCCGCCACCGGCCTGAAGCCGCAACTGACTGACGAGGTCAAGGTTCACTACGAAGGCAAGCTGGAGGACGGCAAGGTCTTCGACAGTTCCTACGAGCGTGGCCAGCCTGCCGCCATGCCGCTCAGGGGCCTGGTGCCCGGGTGGCAGGAAGCGCTGCAGCTGATGCGTCCGGGCGACGAGTGGGTGCTCTATGTGCCATCGAACCTCGGCTACGGCGAAGAGGGCGCCGGCGGCGGCGAGATCCCGCCTGGCGCGCCATTGATCTTCCGGATCGAGCTGATCGACGTGCTGCCCGGACCGGGGCGCATCCAGCAGGGATAGGGGCCTCTCAACGCCGCGATCGGCCGCGTGGCGTACCGGGTTTGCCGCAAACGGCAAGGGTTGTTCCAGATCAGGCGCCTTGCTCGCACAGATCGGCAGTGTTGTATTCGGACTGCCCAAACGCCAATTCTCGGACTAGATAACGGATGACGCGCACGTGGGCGGCAGGCGAGGGGCAAGAGACCTTGAACGAGGACAAGTCGGAGCTTCTGAAGTCGCTCAGCATCGACCGTTCCCGCTATGACGAGCCTGCTGGCGGTCCATCACCCCTGATCCTGACGGCGATCATCGCCGGTAGCGTGCTGGTGGGCGGTGGCGCTGGATGGTTTCTGAAACCGGCGCCCAAGGCCAAGCCGGTGGCGGCCGAGGCGGTCCAGGCGACCGCCGAACCGGGCAAGGTCGTGGCACCCGCCGGCGGGTTGACCGCGTCAGGCTATGTTGTGGCCCGCACGCGCGCAACTGTCGCCGCCGAGGTGACCGGTCGCGTGGTGGAAGTCAGGGTCGAGGAGGGCCAGGCGGTTCGCGCCGGGCAGGTTCTGGCCATTCTGGACGGGTCGTTGGCGTCCGTCGACGCCGCCTCGAACCGTGCGCGGGCCCTGACTGCTCAGGCCGCACTCAATTCGGCACAGGTGCAGTACCTACAGGCGCAGCGCGATCTGGCGCGCGCCGAGACGCTGGCCAAGAGTGGCTATGTCAGCGAGGCCAGTCTGCAAGCCAGCGCGCTGAAGGCCCGGGTGGCGGCGGCGCAGGAGGATCTGTCCCGCGCCCAGCTTACGGTAGCCCGCTCGGAGTCCAACCGCACCCAGGTCCAGCTCGGCAAGTATGAGATCCGAGCACCCTTCTCTGGCATCGTCATCGACAAGGCGGCCCAGCCGGGTGAGATCATATCGCCCCTCTCGGCCGGCGGCGGCTTCACGCGCACCGGCATCTGCACCATCGTCGATATGGACAGCCTTGAAATCGAGGTGGACGTCAATGAGGCCTATATCGGCCGGGTCTCCACCGGTCAGAAGGTGGAGGCCATCCTGGACGCCTTCCCAGATACGGTCTTGCCGGCCCGGGTGATCGCCAAGATCCCGACCGCCAGCCGCGACAAGGCGACGGTCCGGGTGAGGATCGGCTTTGACTCCAAGGATGTCAGGGTCCTTCCTGAAATGGCCGTGAAGGTCACCTTCCTCGAACCCCGCACTTGACCCCGGCCTGCAGGACCCCGCGATGAGCGCCCTCATTCAGCTGAACAACGTCACCAAGAACTATCGCCGCGGCAAGGAAGGCATCGCCATCTTTGACGGCCTGAATCTAACGATCGAGAAGGGTGATTTTGTCGCCATCATGGGTCCTTCGGGTTCTGGCAAGACCACGCTTCTCAATCTGCTCGGCGGCACCGATCGCTGCGATGGTGGCCAGATCATTTTCGACGGTGAGCGGATCGACGGCTACTCGGAGGGCCAGCTCGCAGCCTGGCGCGCGCGCAGCGTGGGCTTCATCTTCCAGTTCTACAATCTCATGCCGGTGCTGACGGCGGCCCAGAACGTGGAACTGCCACTGATGCTGACCAAGTTGCCGGCCAGGAAGCGGCGCGACAACGTCGAGACGGCGCTGAAGATCGTGGAACTGTCCGACCGCGCGAAGCACAAGCCCAAGGAGCTCTCAGGCGGTCAGCAACAGCGGGTGGCGATCGCGCGCGCCATCGTCTCGGACCCCAAGCTGCTGTTGGCGGACGAGCCCACCGGGGACCTCGACCGCAACACCGCCAACGATATCCTGCGCACCCTGCAGCAGCTGAACCGCGAACTGGGCAAGACCATCATCATGGTCACCCACGATCCGGAAGCCGCCCGGTTTGCCAACCGCACCCTGCATCTCGACAAGGGAACCTTCGCGGAGGTCACCGCATGACCGACTTTGACCTGGTCCGGAAGAACCTGTTCCGCAAACCGCTCAGGACCATCCTGCTGACCGTTTCGATCTTCATGGCGTTCCTGATCTTCGGGATGCTCACCAGCCTCAACGTGGCGCTGAACCGGGCGTCCGAGAGCGGGTCCTCGGCTGAAAGACTGGTCGTCTCCAACAAGATCAATTTCACCCAGCCCTTGCCCATCGCCTATGTGAACCGGATCGCGGCGATCCCGGGCGTTACCGGCGTGACGCACTCCAGCTGGTTCGGCGCCTTCTATCAGGACCAGCGCGCCAGCCGGTTTGTGGGCTTTGCCGTGGATCCGGCCACCTACATGACCCTTTACGCCAATGACATCCGGCTGACCGACGCCGAACGGAAGGCCTTCATCGCCGAGCGCACCGGCGTGATCGTCGGCAAGTCCATCGCCGATCAGTACGGCTGGAAGGTCGGGCAGACGGTGCCGATCAGCTCCAACATCTATGTGAAGCCGGACGGCCGCCGCAGCTGGGACATGAAGATCACCGGTATCTTCACCGGAGCCAAGCCGACCGACTCTACGGCAGCGCTCTATTTCCACTACGACTATCTGAACGAGACCAACACCTTCGGACGCGACCAGATCGGCAATGTGGCGGTGCGCACCGCCTCGTCGGACCTGAACAACCAGGTTGCAAAGGCTATCGACGCGTCGTTCGCCAATTCGCCCTATGAAACCTCTACGGTCGACGAGAAAACCTTCGCCCAGGCCTTCCTGAAACAGGCCGGCGACCTGAACTTCATTGTCACCATGGTGGTGGCCGCGGCCTTCGCCGCGATCTTGATGATCGTCAGCACCACCCTGGTTTCGGCCATGCGCGAGCGGACCAAGGAAATTGGCGTCATGAAGACTCTTGGGTTCTCGAGCCCGCGAGTCCTGCGAATGGTGCTGGGCGAGGCCCTGTTGCTGTCGACCATGGGTGCGGTGCTCGGTCTGGCGGTCTCGGCGTTCATCCTGGCGGGCCTGTCGAAGTCCCCGGCGGCGTCGACCTTCGGTGACCTGTCGATGGCGCCCATCGTCGCCCTTAGCGGATTGTTGCTGGCGATCACGCTTGGCCTGGTCACTGGCGCCATCCCTGCCGCATCGGCGTTGCGGATGAGCATCGTCGACGCGTTGAACCGGCGTTAGGGAGCCTCACGATGAGCCTGATGAGCCAGACCCGCTCGGTGATCGCCATGAACGTGCGATCCATTCCCCAACGCCTGTGGATGTCAGTGGCGACGGTGGTGTCCATCGCTCTGGTGGTGGCGGTGCTGCTGGGGTTCCTGTCCCTGGCCAACGGCTTCAACCAGACGCTGAAAGGCTCCGGCGCCCCGGACGTGGCCATCGTGCTGCGTGAGGGCTCGGAGGCGGAGCTGAACAGCACCCTGTCGCGCGAACAGGTGGATCTGTTGGGCCGGGGGCCGGGTGTTAAGGTCGGGGCGGACGGGCGTCCCATCGTCTCTGGTGAACTGTTTTTGGTGGTGGACGGCATCAAGAAGTCGTCGCGGACCAAGGCTAACATGCCGCTCAGAGGTGTCGGCGCCAACGGCCTTCTGGTGCGCAAGCAGGCCAAGATCAGCCAGGGCCGCATGTTTGCGCCTGGCTCCAACGAGATCGTGGTCGGAGCCGGCCTGCTCCGGGAGTTCGAAGGCTTTGAGCTGGGCAAGTCCGTACGGTTTGGCGCCCAGACCTGGCGCGTGGTCGGTGTGTTCGAGGCGCCGGGCACCGTGTTCGAATCCGAACTCTGGGCCGATGCGCCGGTGGTCCAGAGTCTGTTCAAGCGCGGCACGTCCTTCCAGACCGCGCGGGTCGTGCTGACGAGCCCCGCAGCCCTTCCCGCCTTCGAGGCCTACGCCAAGTCCGAACCCCGACTGCAGCTGAAGGCGCAGAGCGAGCTGGCCTACTACGCCGCCCAGGCCGAACGCTCGGGCCTGTTGATCAGATATTTCGGCTGGCCACTGGGCATCATCATGGCCATCGGGGCGCTCGCGGGCGCGCTCAACACCATGTACGCCTCCGTCTCCAGCCGTGCGGCCGAGATCGCAACGCTGCGGGTGATCGGGTTCTCCGGTTTCTCGGCCTTCATGGGCACCATGGTCGAGGCGATGGTGCTATCGGCGATCGGCGCGCTTCTCGGGGTGGCCATCTGCGCCCTGGGCTTCAATGGACTGTCAGCCTCGACCCTGGGCGCCGGCTTCACCCAGGTGGCGTTCCGGGTTCAGATCGGGCCTGAGATCATCGGTCAGGCAGTGACACTGGCTCTGATCATCGGGCTGTTGGGCGGTATCTTCCCGGGCTGGCGCGCGGCGCGACAGAAGCCTCTGCTGGCGCTGGCGGCGTGACCCGAGATATGGCGCCGGATCTCTATCCTGCCGCGCGAGACATCCTGCAGACGCTGGTGGGCTTCGACACCACGTCACGCGGCTCAAACCTGGAGCTGATCGCCTGGGTCGAGGCCTATCTCGATGGTCTGGGTGTGCCCCACCGGCGCGTCGCCAACGCCGACGGGACCAAGGCGAACCTGTTGGCCTCGATCGGGCCGATGATCGAGGGCGGGGTCGTGCTTTCCGGCCATACTGACGTGGTGCCGGTGGACGGCCAGCCGTGGAGCACCGACCCCTTCACCCTGACCCAGAAGGGCGACCGCCTGTTCGGGCGTGGGACGTGCGACATGAAGGGGTTCATCGCCTTGGCCCTGGCTGCTGCGCCAGAACTTGCGGCGGCAAAGCTGTCGCGACCCGTGCATCTCGCGTTTTCCTACGACGAGGAGATTGGCTGTCTGGGAGCGCCGCTTCTGATTGAGGTCATCCGAAGCGAACTGCCTGCGCCGGCGGTGGTGCTGGTGGGCGAGCCGACCAGCATGGAGGCGGTGAACGGCCACAAGGGCATCGCTACCTTCCACGTGGCCGTGACGGGACGAGAGGTGCACTCCAGCCAGCCGCACCTGGGGGTCTCGGCGGTGATGGAGGCGGTGACACTGATGGCGTCACTCACGAGGCTGTCGGCAAGTCTGATCGACGAGGCGGATCCCGCCTCCCCGTTCACACCGAAGGGTCCGACGTTGACCATCGGCATGGTGCAGGGGGGCACGGCGCACAACATCCTGGCGCGCGAGTGCAGCTTCGTCTTCGACTTGCGCGCGCCGGGCCCGCGGTCACCCGCAGAAATCATCGCGCCATTCCTCGCCGAGGCGGCCGCTATGGATCGTGCGCTTAAGGCCCGCGCGCCCGAGGCCGGCGTCGTGGTGGAAATGCGCACTGACGTGCCGCCCTTTGTTCCTGAGCCTGACGGCGTCGCCGAGGCCTTCGCGCGCCGCATGGCCGGTGACAACGGCCCGCCCCGGGTGGTCGCCTATGCCGCGGAGGCTGGTCAGTTTCAGGCGGCGGGGTTTTCGACGGTGATCTGCGGCCCCGGCTCCATCGATCAGGCGCACCAGCCCGACGAATACATCGACATCTCGCAGATGCAGCGCGGCGCGCAGTTCATGCGCCGCCTTATCGACTGGGCGCGCGAAGAGGCTTGATCACGGCCCTTCGCCCGGACAGGTCCCGGGGGTTCCAAGTCAGCGCACGCACGATCTGAAGCAGGCCGGCGCGCCGTCCGCGCTGCACCACGGCGCGGCTGCGGAAGATTTTCGGCGCACCGGCGAAGGCTGCCTTGACCGCTGTCCAGATCAGCCGCGCATGGGGCCGGTTCTCAGCCCGCAGATAGATCGCGGTGAGCGCCAGTAGGTGCAGGGGCACCACCAGCGGCAGCAACAGAGCCGGCGTATTCTTGAACAGCACCCAGAAGCGGTTTCGGGTTCCGTGGAAGACGGCAAACTCCGACTTGCGCCCGCCCGAGGAGGCTGAGCCCACGTGGCCAACCACCGCGCCCGGAACCAGCAGGGTCGGCTCATTGGCCAGTTGCAGTCGGTAGCCGAGGTCGACATCCTCGCAATAGCAGAAGAAGTCCTCGTCGAAGCCGCCGAGTTCCTGGAACAACGCCCTGTCGATCATCATCGCCGCGCCGCAGGGGGAAAACACTTCGCCCTCCCGCGCCTGACCCACATCACGGCTGAGGTAGCCGCCGCGATAGGGGATACCGAAGATGCTCATGACGTCGCCAAGGCCATCCAGATAGCCCGGTTGATCCTCAGCCAGTTGCACCGAGGTGAAGGCGTGAATCGTCGGATGCCGTTCCGATGCCTTCACCAGTTCGGCCAGCCAGTCGGGCCGGGCAAAGGCGTCGGGGTTCAGCAGAACGTACCATGTCCCGCGCGCCAGCCTGGCGGCCTGGTTGCCGGCGCCGGAGAAACCGAGGTTCTCCGCGTTACGGATCAGTCGGACAAAGGGAAAGCTCTCTACGATTTCGGCGTCGCCGGGGTCCGGCGAGGCGTTGTCGATCACCCGGGTTTCAAAGTCCCGGAAGGTCTGGGCGGCCAGGTGTTCAAGGCAGGTGCGCAGCGTCGGGCCGGAATTGTAGGCGAAGATGCAGAC
>NZ_JBIKNZ010000105.1:0-7445 GCF_044358365.1 Phenylobacterium sp.
CCCGTCCGTCTTCGCGGCCGATCGTCGCGCTACGGTGCTCAATCTCGATACCTTTTTGGAAGGCAAGGTTAACGGTGCAGTTTTCTTTCAGGAGAATTACTTCACCAATGGCATGCTCACCCTGATTGATCGAGCATTCCGACACTTAGGCGGACAAGGAGCTGGTTCATCAATGTTTCTGCTCTCACAGGCCATGGGCGGAGGCAAGACTCATAGCATGATCGCGTTGGGGCTCCTGGCCAGGGATGTGGAACTGCGCCGCACTGTCATGGGTGCTGACAATCCAGCCCCTAACCTTGGGAGTTGTCGGGTCATTGGCTTCAATGGCCGCAAGACTGATGCTGCGGGTGGGATCTGGGGTTCGCTGGCCGAGCAGCTCGGCAAAGCTGATCAGTTTGCAAGCTACGTCTCCCCCATGCTCACCGCGCCAAGTCCGGAAGCCTGGAAAGAGCTGCTGAGAGGGGAGCCGCTCATCGTGTTCCTGGATGAGCTTCCACCCTACCTTGAATATGCCGTTTCGGTCCCATCCGGCAGCGGTGATCTCGGCCAGGTCACCACAGCAGCCCTGGCCAATCTATTCGTGGCGGTCGGTGATGACGAAATGACAAATGTCTGCCTGATCGTATCGGACCTGGCAGGAACGAATTACACCGTCGGCCAAGATCGGTTGAAAGATTCTTTCGACCGCGCCATTCAAAAAGCCCAAGGCGAGGCAGGACGTTCCGCCGTACCAATCACCCCGGTGAATCCCAACGGCGATGAGCTATACCACATCCTGCGTAAGCGTTTGTTCGAACAGGTGGCCCCCGAGGCCGAGATTCAGCAGGTGGCGGACGCCTACCGCGAATCGCTTCGACAAGCCGCCAACATGGGCCTCACCTCGACTACTCCCGAGGGCATGTACACCCGGGTGCTCGACGCCTACCCGTTCCACCCCGACCTGCGCGAACTGGTCGGCAAGTTCAAGGAAAACGAAGGCTTCCAACAGACCCGTGGCGTTATCCGGCTGATGCAGATGATCGTCGCCAACCTCTGGGACTCGCAGAGGGCCGCTTCGATCGACCTCATTCATCCCTACGACCTTGACCTGAATGTCGACGAAATCGCCTCGGAGATCCGCACCATCAATCCGTCGTTGAGCGAGGCCATCGCCCACGATATTGCCCATGGGGGCGATGCCGAGGCCGAGCAGATCGACGGCAGCAACGGCAATCATGACGCCTCCGAAGCGGCTCGTCTGATTTTGGTCGCGTCACTCTCCACGACCCCGGGCGCGATCCACGGCCTGCGCGAGTATCAGCTGGTCGATTGCCTGCAGCGACCCGGCCGCGACCTGTCGACCTTCAAGGCCAACGTTCTCGACAAGCTGGCCACGCGTGCCTGGTACCTTCACAACTCGCAGGACGGCCGACTGTTCTTCAAGAATCAGGAAAACTTGGCCGCCAAGCTGCGCTCCACGGCCCAGTCGTTGCACAACGAAACGGTCGACCGGATGCTACGCGAGCATCTTGAAGCCTATTTCGCCGCCTCTTTGCGGGACTGCTATCAAGTCGTCAAGGTGCTGCCGCCGCTCGACGAAGTGCAACTGGAGCAAGAAAAGACCACCCTGGTTATCGTCCGTCCGGGCGGCCAAGCCAATCAGTTGCCGATCTCCGCCGACTGGCAGGCTTGGTGGGACCAGCAGTCATACAAGAATCGTGTCCTGTTTCTCACCGGTGCCCGCGACACCTTCCAGAAAGTTCTTGATGCCGCGCGCCAGTCACGGGCACTGCAGAGTATCGAGGACGAACTGCGGGCCGAGAACACGCCGGCCGGCGATCCGCAATGGAGCGCACTCGACGCCCTCCGCGACCGCATCGGTCTCCAATTTTCCTCTGCACTTAAGGAAGCCTTCGATCAGATCGTCTACCCATCGATCAACAGCGCGCTGCGGGCCACCGGCATCGACCTCGCCTTCGCTGGTAATCAGCACGGCGAGGCCACCCTCCGTCACACGTTGGAAGGGGCGCAGAAATTTACCACCAATGTTGATGACGACAGTTTCCGCAGCCGCGCCGAAACTCGTCTGTTCGGCTCGCCTCACAGCAAGGTAGTGCTATGGTCCGACTTCAAACGAGCAGCCGCGGTTGCCACGAATTGGCCTCTGCATAAACCCTCAGCCCTCGATGATCTTAAGTCTGACTCTATTCGACGCGGACTCTGGCGCGAAGAGGGTAATCACATCCGTCGGGGGCCGTTCCCGCCGCCGACACCGGAAGTCTCGCTGCGTGAACTATCGGTAGAGGAAGAGGGCGAAGGCTATACCTATCTTAAGCTTGAACCCTTGCATGCACCGTCACTGGTCTTCGAAACCGGTGATGCCGAACCTACTACCGCGTCGAGTCCAGTCCCGACACCGAGCCGCTTCGAGGCCAAGGCCTTGCGCTACCGGTTCCTGGCCGTCGACCCGGATGACGCGACCCGCCTCAGCCCCATCAAGGAATGGTCGCCCAAACTTCGAATCAAGTACCAGTTGCTAGATCGGGGCGATCACCGTCAAATCGAACTGCTGGCCCTGCCCAGAGCCAATGGCATCGACATCCGCTACACCACGGACGGCTCCTCGCCGACGGGCACCAGCGCCGCAACCTATGACGGCGTGTTCAGCGTGCCGGAGAATTGCCGTATCGTCTGCGCGATAGCCGTCTGTTCCGCTTACAACCTGAGTTCGGAAACCCTACGGATTACCATTCCGCAAACCGGCGCCAGCCCCCAGATCGATCTCCGACAGCCGGCGCGCTGGACCCAGCAGACCAAGCTGGATGATCCGGGTGCAGTTTGGAATTTCCTGCAGCGACTGGAAGGTTCAGCGGGACTGGTTGCGCACGACATCAGCCTTACGGCGGAAAGCGCCGATGGATGCCAGAACATTGAGTATTCCGGGGCGTTGGAGGCAGGTTATGACGCCGCCGCCGCCCAGCAACTGGCCAAGCAGTTGCAAACCATCGTTAGCGAAGGCGGGCTGCGCATGATCGTCGGCACTTTGGCGTTTCCGACGGGACAGGCGTTGCTCGACTGGCTGCGGGAAACCAACCAGACCTTCAACCCTGCCAAGGTTCGTCAGTAACCCATGGCGCGCGCTCCTGCTTCATCCCGCAAGGTCGCCGGCCTGGGCTTTCTGCCGGACGAAGCCCGGCACGGCTTTCTGATTGACATACCCAAGGGCAGCGCCGCCGACGCGATGATCTGCATCACCGAACATCGGGGTGATGATCTCGACCAACTCGGTGCCCGCACCGTCGCGCCGCCGTCGCCGAATGATCCGGCTCTGCGCGTCATTATCGACCGCACCCGTTGGTTGGCATTGGCACCGGCGTTCTGGGACGAGGCCAATCGCCGTCTGCGCGCCAATGGCCTGCCGATTGCCAAATTCCAGAAGAATCCTGCCAAGCCGGTGCCTATCCATCCCTCCCTCGGCAAGGAACTCTGTGTCCTCTGTTGGGCCGTGGAAAGCGCACCGCCCGACGACATTCCCAACGCCCTGAAAAACTGGGAAGCGCTGGCGCCCGAGGAGCGCTGGTGGCTTTACACCATGACCGTCGCTACTACCGGGCAGGCCATGCAGAAAGGCATCGGCTGGCGTAAGGCGCTGCGCGCCGCGCTCGCGGATAATCCCTTCGTCAAGGGGGAGGGCTTGTCGCCCAAGACCCGTCGCGAACTGCTGGGACATGGCCAGCTGTCCCTGGCCTTGTAGGTGTGGGTAAGTGATTTTTGGGAAACAGTTGCGCTGGCTTTTACTGGAGCACTGGTATGAATAACGAGACAGAAATCCGGATTAAGGGCATGCAGGCGCTCATCGGCGCGCTGGGACTGGTGGATGCCGAACGCTTCATGGCGGCCGCATCGCGCGACCGTTTCAATTACACCGAGTGGCGTCGTCTGGGTTTGCCGAGTCTGGGCTTGCGCGAACTGGCCGACGAAGCCAACCGCGTCAGCGCGGAGTGGGCGGCCACATCGTCACAACCCAAGCCATCTGTCTGACCGCCATGCCTGCCTTCATCGAAACCCAGTTCCCCATCGCCCGGCTGTCGGCCGAAGCCTACAAGGAGCGCAAGGCCAACCTCGGGCAGACGCTGACCCGGCTGGGGAAATGGTGGGGCCGCAAGCCGCTGATCCTGGTGCGGGCGTCTCTCCTCGGCATGCTGATGCCAGCCTCCGCCGACCCGAAAAAGGACCGGAACATCTTCCTCAAGATTCTGACCATGGATGATGACGGCGCCTGGCAGCGCTGCAAGGGCGATATCCCCGCCGGTGTCTGGCGCGAGACCGCCCCAGCCGGACTCCGTGATGAATACTTTGGCGCGCGCGGCTTCAAGCAGGGCGTCACCGACGAGGAGAAGGCCGAGGTCTGCCGCCAGATCTGGGAGTCGCTGGCCCCGGAAGCCCAGCATCGGCTGGACAATCAGCGCCGCCGACCGGTGCCTGATCGCGCCGAGTTCGACGCCCTGAGCTATGCCGAGCGCATCCGCCATTGCGAACGGCCGGAAAACGTCGAGGGGCCGACGGCCGCCGCCTGGGCCGAGATCAATGCCCACCTGAATACCAGCGCTCGGTCACTGCCGGAATTAGTGGAACAGCTTGGCCAACGCACCTTTGGCCACACGCCCCGCGTGGGGGACAGCTTTTGCGGAGGCGGATCCATTCCGTTCGAGGCCGCCCGCATCGGTTGCGCAGCCTTCGGCTCCGATCTCAACCCGGTGGCTGGGCTGCTGACTTGGGCCAGCCTCAATCTGTTGGGTGGCGGCGAGCTGGTGCAGAAGGAAGTCATGCAGGTGCAGGCCGAGGCGCTGGCCGCCGCTGATGGCCAGATTACTGGCTGGGGCATTGAACACAACGCCCAAGGCGAGCGGGCCGATGCGTATTTGTACTGTGTCGAGGTTAAGCCCGAGGGCTGCGACTATTACATCCCGTTGGCGCCGAGCTGGCTGATCGGGGAACGCTCCAAGGTCGTATGTCGCTGGCGGCGTGTGCTGGGCACCGACCGACTCGAACCGGAAATTGCCGTGGTTGGCGATGCCGAATTGAAACGCTACAAGGAAGGCCAAGGCGCCACGGTGGTGGATAGCCGTGTGGTCGATCCCTTCGATCCGCACCGGTCCTGGTCCGTGGAAGCCCTGCGTGGCCCGGAAGGACTGCGCCGCTGGACCAATGACGATGTGTCGCCGCGTCCCGGTGATGTGTTTCAGGAGCGGTTGTACTGCATCCGCTGGGTCAAGACGGTCATGGTCGATGGCAAGCCCAAGGAATTACGGCGCTATGCTGCGCCCGACGCCGATGATCTGGTCCGTGAAGCCGTGGTACTAGAACTGCTGCGCGAACGGTTCGCGGCATGGCAAAGCGGAGGTTTGATCCCGTCACAAACCATACCCGAGCGGGGCGCGGAGACGGATCGCCTGTTTCGCGAGCGCGGCTGGACCCACTGGCATCATCTTTTCACGCCGAGACAATTGCTGACGCATGGGGTGATGGCGGAGAAGTCCGAACAACTGACGGAGTCGAAGGCTGCAAGAGTGGGGTGTTTGTTGGGGTTGGGTAGGATGGCCGATTGGAATGCCCGACTAAGCGCTTGGATGTTCCATACGGGCAATGAAAAGGGAAACCAGGTTTTCTACAACCAAGCCTTAAATTGCCATTTCAACTATTCCTCACGCCCATTTTCTAAACTTAAGGAAACATTCAGCTTTCTTGATGGCAACGTAAGCAAATTAGCCAACGTCTCAAATTCAATTGTCCACTTGAAGGATGCGCGTGATCTAATCGAAGTTTGTGACTTCTGGATCACCGACCCGCCCTACGCTGACGCGGTCAACTATCACGAACTCGCCGATTTCTTCCTCGCCTGGTACGAGAAGCCGCTCGCCAAAATCTTCCCGGAATGGCTTCCCGACGCCCGCGCCGAGTTGGCGGTGCGCGGCGATGGCGAGGATTTCCGTCGCTCGATGGTGGAAATTTACCGCAACCTGGCCCGGCACATGCCGGATAACGGCTTGCAGATAGTCATGTTCACCCACAAGAATCCGGCGGTCTGGGCCGATCTCGGCATGATCCTCTGGGCTGCCGGCCTTAAGGCCACCGCCGCCTGGACCATCAGCACCGAGACCGACGCGGTCGGCATCAAGAAGGGCGATTACGTGCAGGGCACCGTCTGCCTAGTGCTGCGCAAGCGGGTCGGCAGCGAGCCGGGCTTCCTCGACGAGGTCTATCCGCTGGTCGAGGACGAGGTGAAGCGGCAGATTGCGTCCATGCAGGCGCTGGACGAGGGCGGCGAACCCAATTTCAACGACGCCGATTACCAGCTCGCCGCCTACGCCGCCGCGCTGAAGGTGCTGACCCAATACGCCACCCTCGACGGCAAGGACGTGGAGCATGAGGTGTTCGCCGTGCGCGCCCGCAATGAGAAGAGCGACTTCCAGATCGTCATCGAACGGGCGCTGGGCATCGCCTGCGACACGCTGATCCCGCGTGGCCTCGATACCGGCTGGCGTGAGCTGTCGCTGGTGGAGCGCTACTACCTGCGCGCCCTCGACATCGAGAGCCGGGGTGAGCGGCGCAAGGGCATGTACGAGGAACTGGCGCGCGGTTTCGGCGTGACCGACATCAGGCCGCTGCTGAAAAGCGACAAGGCCAACGGCGCCCGCATGCACACCGCCAGCGGCTTGGCCGGGACCCAGTTGGCCCAGCCCGATGGGACTGTCGCCGCGCCCGCCGGTCTGCCCGGTCGACGCGGACGCGCCGCCGCCAGTGGCCCGCACCCCTTCGCGTCGACGCCCCTGCGCCATCTGCTGTTCGCCATCCGTGAAACCGCCGCTGCTGACAACAGCCCTGAGCCCGGCCGCCAGTATCTGCGAGACACCTTCGATCAAGGCTACTGGGGCAAGCGCGAGGGCTTTGTCCACCTGCTCGACTGGCTAGCCGCAATGGGCAATGCCGAGGAAATGCGCGAGTGGGTAGACGACTCCGAGGCCGCCCGCATCCTGGCGGGACGGCTAAGGAATGACCATGGGTAAGCGCCCGTGCCGGCGGTTCCTCGCCGCAACTTTTTCCTTGTCGGGGAAAATTGATTGATCGCTTTGTTGTGTCGAATTGACTTTCACGCATGCTAACCCGCCATTCCAGCCGTCGTCAGCGTCTCGATCAATCGGTCCTGACGCAGCGCCTCGATGGCGCGGTGGCCTATGACCGCATCGCCGGCTATTTTCGTTCCAGCCTGTTTGAAGTCGCCGGAGAGGCCATCGCCAAGGTCAACGGTCCCGTCCGCATTGTCTGCAACTCCGATCTCGACCCGCAGGATTTGATCACGGCCGCCGCCGCGCAGCCTGCACTCCGGCGAAGTTGGTGTGCTGGAAAGCCGGAACTCGCTCCGCCGGCCGCTCTTCCTCGCTACCGCGCTCTGTATGACGCCCTGA
>NZ_JBIKNZ010000049.1:0-23496 GCF_044358365.1 Phenylobacterium sp.
GCGGGGACCGGCTCAGAGCCTCACGATCCGCCCACCACGCATCGGCCCTGCCACTCCGGTCGTGCCCGGGAACGAGATGGGCAGCCCGTGAAACGTCCGCGCAGCCAGAAACGCGAAGGCCTCAGCCTCTATGCTGTCACCGCGCCAGCCGTGATCTTCGGCAGTCCTGACGCGCATCGGCAGCCGCTCCGCAAGTACCTTCATGATCTCCGGATTGTGGCGCCCGCCGCCGCAGACGATGACCTCGGTGGGCGTCTGACCGATGGCCTCGAACGCCCGTTTTACGCCTTCCGCCATGAAGGCCACCAGGGTCGCGGCAGCGTCCTCGAGCTTCAGCCCCGCCAACGGCTCCAGCGAAAGGTCATAACGGTCCAGCGACTTGGGCGGCCTGGCGCGGAAATACGGATGCGCCAGCAACACGCTCATGACCCCCTCATCCGCGCGACCAACGCTGGCGTACTTGCCACCGTCGTCGAACCGGCCCGCGCCATGCGCCTGGACCATCAGGTCGATCATGCCATTCCCGGGGCCGGTATCGAACGCGACCAGGTCCTCTCCCCCCGACCAGAAGGTCACATTGGCCACGCCGCCGATATTCAAAACCGCCAGCGGAGCTGACAGCCCCGAAGCCTTCGCGCGGGCCAGGTGATAGATCGGCGCCAGGGGCGCACCCTCCCCGCCTGCAGCCACATCGGCGCTCCGGAAGTCAAAGGCCACCGGGCGGCCGGTGAGCCGGGCCAGCATCACCCCGTCGCCCAACTGGATTGTACGCCCGGGAACGCCGTCGCGGGGACGCTCATGGAACACCGTCTGACCATGCATGCCGATCAGATCGATGTCCGGCCAGGCGAGGCCGTTGGTCGCCAGAAAGGTCTCGGCGGCTGCGAAATGCTCTTCGGCCACCATCGCCGCCGTGTGCTGGAAGATGGCGGGTTCGGAAGCCCCCCTCTCCAGACCCAGTGCCTGTCGCGTCGCCTCCAGCACCACGTCACGCGTGGCGTCCGACAGCTTGCGCTCTCCGGCCGGGCCAAATGTCTGAATCGAGACGCCATCCGTCTCCAGCACCGCCATGTCGACGGCGTCCAGCGAAGTGCCTGTCATGAATCCCAGAACACGCATGGCCCTTGACTGCCACGACTGCGCCAATGTAGCCAGCCCGCCATGCCCGGTCCTGTCGCCCGCACCGAACCCTATTACCGCCTGCCCCGTTAGCAGGCCGCCGATCCTTCGCGCCTGCCCTTCCCGGCCGGCGCCAGATCCCCAGACACTCCCGCCGGCCTCCTCAATCTTCAAGGAGCCCTGCCATGTCCCTCGAAACTACGCCCGCCGCCGTGCTAGAGCGCGCGCCACTTGAACATTCCCTGATCGACCCCGAGATACCCCCGATGTCCGACGCCGCCTTCCAGTCCGAATTCCTCAAAACCATGCAGGCGCGGGGCTACATCCATCAGATCACCCATCCTGCGGAGCTGGATGTGGCGGCTAGGACCGGCGTCGTTACGGCCTACATCGGGTTCGACGCAACGGCCTCCAGCCTGCATGTGGGCCATCTGATCCAGATCATGATGCTGCGACGCCTGCAGCAGGCCGGCCATAAGCCCGTCGTGCTGATGGGCGGCGGCACCACCAAGGTCGGCGACCCGACCGACAAGGACGGCCAGCGCCCTCTGCTGACCGACGCCCAGATCCAGGGCAACATTTCCACCATCAAGGGAACCTTCCAGAAGTTCCTGACCTTCGGCGACGGGCCCACGGACGCGGTGATGGTCAACAACGACGACTGGCTGTCGAAGTTCGGCTATGTCCAGTTTCTCCGCGACTACGGCGTCCATTTCACGATCAACCGGATGCTGGCCTTTGACAGCGTGAAGAACCGGCTCGAGCGTGAGCAGCCGATGACCTTCCTGGAATTCAACTACATGCTGATGCAGTCGGTGGATTTCCTCGAGTTGGCGCGAAGCCACGGCTGCGTGCTGCAGATGGGCGGTTCCGACCAGTGGGGCAACATCGTCAACGGCGTGGAACTGATCCGCCGCGTGGACCAGAAGGCGGCGTTCGGCCTGACCACGCCCCTGCTTTCGACAGCCTCGGGCCAGAAGATGGGCAAGACCGTCGGGGGGGCCGTCTGGCTCAACGCCGATATGCGCAGCCCCTACGACTACTGGCAGTTCTGGCGCAACACAGAGGATGCGGACGTTGGCCGCTTTCTGCGTCTGTTCACCGACCTGCCTCTGGACGAGATCGCCCGCCTGGAGGCCCTGCCGGGCGCGGAGATCAACGACGCCAAGAAGGTGCTGGCGAACGAGGCCACACGGATGCTGCACGGCGCAGATGCGGCAAGCCGGGCCGCAGCCGGCGCACAGGATGTGTTCGAGAAGGGTACACTCTCCGCCGAACTGCCCGTGGTGGAAGTCAGCAAGGCCGAGTTTCCAGATGCCCGCACGACGGCGACGCTGGTGAAGGAGGCCGGCCTCGCCGCCTCGCTTGGCGAGGCCCGCAAACTGATCGCCAATGGCGGTGTCGCCATCAACGACCAACGCATGACCACGGACGACAAACACACCTACGACCAACTGCTGCCGGACCTGCAGGCCTTCAAGGTTCAGGTCGGGAAGAAGAAGATCGTCCTGGTGAAGCCGATCTGACACTCAACTGTCCCCCCATGTGGCGGAAAACGAGGAGCTTGAGATGACCGACCTGATCGAGGGCGCGCCAGCGCCGGACTTCAACATGGAAACCCCTGACGGTCCCGTGAAACTGGCCGATTTCGCGGGTAAGGCGCTGGTTCTCTACTTCTATCCCAAGGACGACACCGGCGGCTGCACCAAGGAAGCCCAGGCTTTTTCGGCGCTGATTGACGACTTCCAGAAGGCTGGTGCGGCCGTTGTGGGGGTTTCGAAGGACAGCCTGGCGTCACACCGGAAGTTTCAGGCCAAATACGGTCTGGCGGTCACCCTCGCCTCCGATCCCGAGGGCGAGACCGTTGCCGCCTATGGGTCCTGGGTCGAGAAGAGCATGTATGGCCGAAGCTACATGGGCATCGACCGCTCGACGTTCCTCATCAAGGACGGAAAGTTCGTCCGAGTCTGGCGCAAGGTACGGGTGCCGGGCCACGCGGATGAGGTTTTGAGCGAACTGCGTGCGCTGTAACTGGCGGACGTTCTCGATGAACAATGATCATGTGAGATCAATCCGGCAACCCGGCGTTAACAATGGCTGAAGAGCCTTGCCTCAAGGCTGAAAGTCGTCACATAAGGCCTTCGACTTGGGGCCTGAGGTCTTTCGGAAGCATGGATCGACTGACGACGCTACGGCGCTCGCTCGAGGAGCTGTTCCCCGAACGCCACCTGTATGTGCGTTCCGGCGGTGCCATGAAGGCGTTTGTCCTGACCAGCCGCAAGCAGATGTTCATGGCCGCTGGCGTGGCCGGCTGCGCACTCTGGATGGGCGTCTCGACAGCCGCCATGCTGGTGGACCTGATGTCGGCATCGGCCTCAGATCGAGAATTCGCAACCCTGAAGGCCCAGTCCGAACGTTATGTCGCCGACCGGCAGGCGCGGCTGGACAGCGCGATGGCGCGCCTCAATGCCGCCTCCGGTTCAAATGCGGACGCCGCGACGGCGATCGAAAAGCGACATGCGGCCCTCGCCATGCTGCTGACGGATATGAAGGGCTCACCAGGCGCGGCAGAGGCGCTCACACCGGCCATCGACCGCGCCCTCGCCAAGCCCGATGCGGCGCCCGCGCGGCGAATTGAAATGGTCCGGGTCGGGCAGGAACAACTGCTCGAGGCTGCCGATAGCTTCTCAAAGGGTCGCGCCGACCGGCTCCGACTGGCTTTCCGGATGGCAGGGCTATCGCCTTCGACCTACGCCGACCGCGGTGGCTCCCTGGGCGGCCCGCTGATTGAATCCAAGGACCCGCGCGCTCTGGCCGCCGTGCTCGACGTGGACGAAGATTTCGCCGTTCGCATCCAACGGGTCGCGCGCGACCTGTCAGAGGCCCAGTCCCTGTCGGAAGCCGCCAATGAGCTTCCTTTCGGACGGCCCACCACCAACGCCACCCAGACCAGCGGCTACGGCGTCCGGTTCGATCCCTTCACGCGCCGTCCGGCCTACCATTCCGGTCTGGATTTCTCGGGCGCCCACGCGACGCCGATCTATTCCACCGGTCCTGGCATCGTCGCTTACACCGGTGTCCGCTCCGGCTACGGCAACGTGGTTGAAATCGACCACGGTCGGGGACTTAAGACCCGATATGCCCACCTGTCTTCTTTTGCGGTGCGCCCCGGACAGCGCGTCTCGGTCGGCCAGCGAATCGCGGGCATGGGATCGACAGGTCGATCTACTGGGACACATCTGCACTATGAGGTATGGGTAAATGGTCGCGCCCAGAACCCGGGCCGCTTCCTGAAGGCCGGTCAGTATGTTCTCCAAGGCGACTAGGGGCGCAGAGCCCGTCGAACATTTGCCACCTCGCAAGCCGATGGTCGCGTCATTGGTGGCCGAAGGCGTGAGGCTCAAGGGCGACTTGCTGACGGATGGCGACCTGCATCTGGACGGCGCACTGGAAGGCGATCTCAGGGTCGGGCGACTGACCATAGGCGAGACCGGCCTCGTCGCCGGTACGATTCAGGCCGAAAGCGTTGAGATCCGGGGTCGGGTAGTCGGTACGATTTCGGCCCGCCAGGTGCGGTTGCTGGCCACGGCCCGCGTCGATGGCGATATCAACCATACCGAACTGTCCATCGAGGCGGGCGCACATTTCGAAGGCCGCAGCCTCATGATTGTGCCCGCGCCGGTGGTCGACGCCGTGCCGCAGATTGGGGTCGCGGCGGAATAACTGTCTATGCGTCGCGCGTCGCGCCGACCCGCTGGGCAAGCGCCGCGCCCATGAACTGGTCCAGGTCCCCGTCAAGCACGCCGCCGGTATCCGAGGTTTCCACCTCGGTGCGAAGGTCCTTGACCATCTGATAGGGCTGCAGGACGTAGCTGCGGATCTGGTGGCCCCAGCCGATGTCGGTCTTCTGATCCTCGATGGCCGCCTGTGCCGCCTCACGCCGCTGCAGTTCGGCCTCGTAGAGCCGGGCGCGCAGCATCTTCCAGGCCTCTTCGCGGTTCTGGTGCTGGGACCGGCCCATCTGGCACGCCACCGCTATGCCGGTCGGCAGGTGGGTCAGGCGCACGGCGCTGTCGGTCTTGTTGATGTGCTGCCCACCGGCGCCGGACGCGCGATAGGTGTCGGTGCGCACGTCCGAAGGATTGATCTCGATGACGATGTTGTCGTCAACTACCGGATAGACCCAGACTGATGCAAAGCTGGTGTGCCGCTTGGCCGCGCTGTCGTAGGGCGAAATGCGTACCAGCCGATGTACGCCGGCCTCGGTCTTCAGCCAGCCGTAGGCATTGGGGCCTTTCACCTGCAGGGTGACAGACTTGATTCCGGCCTGCTCGCCAGAGGTTTCTTCCAGGAAGTCGACCGTCATGCCGTGAGCGTTCGCCCAGCGGGAGTACATCCTGAGCAGCATGCCGGCCCAGTCGTTGGATTCCGTGCCGCCGGCGCCGGAGTTGATTTCCACGAAGGCGTCGTTGCCGTCGGCCTCACCGGACAGCAGCGCCTCGAGTTCGGCGCGGGCGCCGCGCTCCTTGATGGCCCGCAGTTGGGCGCGAGCCTCTTCCAGGCTGGCCTCATCCCCCTCCTCGTCTGCCATCTCGGCGTAGCCCACGGCGTCCGTGAGGTCGCGCTCAAGCGACATCACGGCCTCAACCTGGGCGGCCAGCCTTGATCGTTCGCGTGTCAGAGCCTGGGCGGCCTCGGCGTTGTCCCAAAGGGTCGGATCTTCGACCCTGGCGTTCAGCTCATCAAGTTTACGAAGCGCGACATCCCAGTCAAAGACGCCTCCTGAGCAGGTCGATCGACTGCTCGATGTCGGCCTTGGCGGCCTCGACATCCAATCTCATTGGGGTAACTCCAGGTAGAGCCTTTCCAGATTAGATAGACTCATCTGATACGGATAAAAAGGCTCGCTATTCAGATATTTAGAGCATGACGGGCGCTTCAGCCGATATCCAATTGAAGCTGTCATGCTCTAAGGGCGCGGGATGTAGTCCGGCTTGGCGATCAGAACAAGTCGGAGAGATCGTCCTTCTTTTTCGCCGCCGGCGCCGCCGGCGCCACGGCTGCGGCGGCGTTGGGTGCGCCGGTGACGCCGTTCTGGAAGACCTTGTTGTAGGGTTGAGGTCCGGTGGGCGCACCCGCTTCGCCCACGGGCGCTGCCAGACTGGTGGGCTCGGTGCCTGCGCGGAAAGCTTCACGAATGCCCCGGATCATGGCGAACCTGGCCTCGGTCGGCGCCTTGAATTCCTCGGCTGGCTTGTCCTTCAGCGCGACCCCCATGAAATCCACAAAGATCGGGACAGCGGCGACACTGCCGGTCTCGTTGTTTCCCAGGCTGCGATTGTCATCAAACCCGATGTAGACGCCCACGACCAGCTGGGGCGAAAAGCCCATGAACCAGGCCGAGCGATAGTCGTTGGTGGTGCCCGTCTTGCCGCCCACCGGCTTGCCCAGCGACAGGGCTTGCGTCGCCGTGCCGCGCTGCACCACACCCTGCAGCATCGATGTGATCTGATAGGCCGTGACCGGGTTCAGGACCTGATCTCCGGTACGCAGAATTCGCGGACTCTCGGCCCCGCCGAAGCCCTGGTCGCAGCGATCACATTCCCGTCGGTCGGCCCGCCAGATGACCTTTCCGTTGCGATCCTGAACCATCTCAATCAGGTGCGGCTGCACAAGGCGCCCGCCATTGACGAAGGTCGAATAGGCCCCTGCCATCCGGTAGACCGTGGTCTCGCCGGCGCCGAGCGCCATGGCCAGCACCCTGTCCATCTTCTTTGTTTCACCAAGGCGTTCGGCCAGGTCGGCGACCTTGGTCATCCCGATCGACTGGGCCAGCCGAACCGTCATGGTGTTGCGCGACAGTTCCAGTCCTTTCCGAAGCGTGAGTGCGCCGTAGTAGTCGCGGCTGTAATTCTCGGGGCTCCAGTTCTCGCCGCCGTAGCCCTTGAGCGTGATCGGCGCGTCCAGAACCGTATTGGCCGGCGTAAAGCCGTTCTCGAGGGCCGCAGCATAGACAATCGGCTTGAACGACGACCCGGGCTGCCGCAGCGCCTGGGTGGCCCGGTTGAAACTCGAGAGCGAGAACGAGTATCCGCCGACCATCGCCACCACGCGCCCGGAATAGGGCTCCATGGCCACCAGAGCGCCGTTCACCGCTGGCACCTGCTTCAGCCGATATCCGGCGCCCTCCTCGGTAGGCGCGACGAAGATCAGATCGCCGACCCCGATGCCCTTCCCTACCCGGGCCCACGACACATCCTGACCAGCCAGCGCCCCCACCGCACCGTCGACCGTGCGGATCTGCACAGATCCACCCGCTACGCTGGTGACCACGGCCTGCAGCCAGGTTCTACGTTCCGCCGGCTTCGACCGCTTCTTGGCGATGGCCTCCCAGCCGGTCAAAGTGTCCACCTTGCCCCACGCGCCGCGCCAGCCATGGCGGCGGTCGTAGCTCTCGAGACCATTCATCAGCGCCGTGCGCGCCGCGCTCTGCAGCGCCGGGTCTAGCGTGGTGCGTACGTAGTAGCCACCGGCATTCAGGCGCTCGTCGCCGAGTTCCTTCATGTTGAGCGAGATGCGGCGCACCTCCTCGACGAAGTAGTCGGCGTCGCGATACTGAGACCGGCTCGGGGCTGCTTGAACCTTCAGGGGCTCACGCATCGCCGCCTCGGCTTCCGCACGGCTGACCCAGCCCAGGTCCGCCATCTGACCGAGAATCCAGTTACGGCGTCCGACCGCCTGCCCGTAGCGCCGCGTCGGGTGATAATTGTCAGGTCCTTTGGGCAGCGCCGCCAGATAGGCGCTCTCCGCGAGGGTCAACTCGCTCAAGGACTTGCCGAAGTAGTTATAGGCCGCAGCGCCGACCCCGAAGGAGCGATATCCCAGCCAGATCTCGTTCATGTAGAGTTCGAGGATCCGCTCCTTGGAAAGCGTGCTTTCCAGCTGCGACGCCAGGATCGCCTCCTTTAGCTTGCGTCCAACGGTCTGGTCGCTGGTCAGCAGGATGTTCTTGGCCACCTGCTGGGTTATGGTGGACCCGCCCTCGAGGCGCCGCCCCTGGGCGATATTGAGAACATTCTTGGCCATGGCCCGGCCAAAGCCACCGATGTCCACCCCGCCGTGCTTGAAGAAGCCGTGGTCCTCCGCCGCCAGGAACGCCTGCGCCGTCTGAGCGGGGATCGCGTCGTACGGCACAAAGATCCGACGTTCGCGGGAGAATTCTCCTATCAGGGTGCCGTCCCAGGCATAGGCACGGGTCGCCGTTGGCGGATGATAGTCCACCAGATCGCCCGCATCGGGCATGTCGTGAAACAGCCAGGCCGAATAGATTCCCGTAGCCAGCGCAGCGACCGCCACGAAGCTCAGAGCCATGACGCCGGCCAGTCCAACCCACCGGGCGGGTCCTGCCCGTTCGGATGTGTCCGGGGGGGTCAATGGCGCACAGGCTCCCGGGCGCGAAGGCCCTTGCAAAGCCTGTCGTCTAGCCTGTGTTGCGGCGGGCGCCAACGGCCCCGCGCGCGCCGTTCGTCACCAGCCGGCCAACCGGATGCTCTCGCCGAAGTGCTCGTCAACAGCCTGCGCCACTGCGGTCATCAACCTGGACCGGCTTGCCGGATCGCGAAGTCGCGCTTCGTCCTCGGGATTTGAGACAAACCCCATCTCCAGCAACACCGCCGGAACATCCGGCGCCAGAAGCACCATGAATCCAGCGTCGCGATGGCTGCGTCGCAGCAATGGCGCCTTGCCCTCGATCCTGGACACCAGGGTCTGGGCGAAGACTGCGGAGCGATTGCGCGTGGCACGCTGGGTCAGGTCAAAGAGGATATCACGCACGCCCTGGTCCCCGGCCAGGCTGGCCTTCATGAACCAGTTGTCGTTGCTGACAAAACGGGTGGCGCGCTGCGTGGCCTTGTCCGAAAGTGTGTAGACCGACGCGCCTTTGAGCCCGGGTTCAGGCCCCGAATCAGCATGGATCGAGATGAATAGATCCGCGTCCGCCCGCTGGGCGATCCTGACCCGGCTGTCGAGCGGGACATAGACGTCCGATGACCGGGTCATGACGACCTTGTAGCGTCCGGTTCGGGTAAGCTTGTCGGCAAGTGTCTGGGCGGCGGCGAGGTTCAGGTCCTTCTCCAGCCCCTTGGCGCCGATCGCCCCGCTGTCGCGACCTCCATGCCCGGCGTCAATCACCACTACTTTCTTCAGGGGAAGAGGCGTGGATTTGGCGGGCAGCACGGGCATGCGTGCAGGCAGAAACTGCGTGCGGACCGCCGGCGCCGGCGGTTTTGGCGCAGACGAAGCCGTCATGACCGCACCCGGCGACGCCGCAACATCAATGACATAGCGATAGGAGGTCATCCCATCTGCGGGTGGCAACAGGAACCGCCTTGAAACCTTGCCGTCGGCCGCCAGATCCATCTGCAGCCGGGCGCCGCCCTGATGGGGGTCCACCAGCCAGGCCTTGACCACCCCACGACCGGGACCCTGCTGAACTTGCGCGACCTTTACGCCGGTCAGCAATACAACAACGCGTCGGTTTGCCGATCCGTCCGACAGCACCCGGGCCGCTGTGACGCCGTCCAGTTCAATCACGGCGCGGGTCTGGGCGGCATCCCCCCCGACACGCACCTTCAAAAGATTGACGTCGGCGGTGGCGGCCTGACTGGCCGCGACGGCGGCGAGCCCGATGCCGACAACGAGCAGGGCCGCCGCGGCGCGCCCTCTCTTTTGTCCGACCATCGCCCTCAAGCGCCCAATCATACCAAAGTCCTGAAAGACCGGCTCTTCGGCCACCGCGAAGCCATCCGACATATAGTCCGGAACGCCGTGGACAAAGGGTTAACGAGGTCTTGCAGTGCTCAACGCTTTCCTTTTGCCCGCTGGTCTTGCTATTATAAGCCGGCGCGGCGTCGCAGGCTTGCATTGAGCCCGAACGCCAAGCGACAAAAACAAGCCTGCGTCGGCTTGGACCGAATCCTCGGTGACGACGCATCCTCCGATTCGCGTCCTTCGGGACGCGCCTGGGAACACATCCGATGAGCTTCGCAGCTCGAGCCTCCGCCGGCCTCCAGGCCGCCCGATACGCCGATCCCGGCGTATTGCGGGGTGACGCGCGCGTTCATCCCACACACCGGCTGCGCCTGGGCCATACCCCCGCGCGCCGCGGAGACATTTCGAATGCCCAAGACTATGTTGATCGATGCAGCTCACGCCGAAGAGACGCGTGTGGTTGTGGTCGACGGAAGCCGCGTTGAAGAGTTTGATTTCGAAAGCCAGAACCGGAAACAGCTTCGGGGAAACATTTACCTCGCCAAGGTAACCCGGGTTGAGCCGTCCCTGCAGGCGGCCTTCATCGAGTATGGCGGCAATCGCCATGGCTTCCTCGCCTTCAACGAAATCCACCCGGACTACTATCAGATCCCCCTGGCCGACCGTGAAGCGCTGATGCGTGAAGAGGCCGAGGATCACGATGAGGATCGTCCTGAGCCGCGCGGTCGGGGATCCCGCAACGCGGTGAGCGAGGGCGGCGACGAGGATGATGGCGACGAGCCTCACACCGCCAGCGACGATGATGACGACGTCATGGAAGAAGAGGTCGCACGTCGCCGTCGGCGGCTAATGCGTCGCTACAAGATCCAGGAAGTCATCCGCCGCCGGCAGATCATGCTGGTTCAGGTCGTCAAGGAAGAGCGCGGCAACAAGGGTGCGGCGCTGACAACCTATCTGTCGCTCGCCGGACGCTACGGCGTGTTGATGCCGAACACCGCGCGCGGCGGCGGCATCAGCCGCAAGATCGACACCGCCACCGATCGCAAGCGCCTCAAGGGCGTGGTGGCCAGCCTGGATGTCCCACAGGGCATGGGCCTGATCGTCCGGACGGCCGGCGCCAAGCGCACCAAGGCCGAGATCAAGCGCGACTACGACTATCTGCTGCGTCTGTGGGAAAACATCCGCGAGACCACACTGCACTCGATCGCGCCGGCTCTGATCTACGAGGAAGAAGACCTCGTGAAGCGCACGATCCGCGATCTCTACGACAAGGACATCGACGAGGTCTGGGTCGAGGGAGAAGGCGCCTACAAGGAAGCCCGCGACTTCATGCGGATGCTGATGCCCTCGCAGGCCAAGAAGGTGATGGCCTATCGCGAGCCGACCCCGCTCTTCGTCAAGCACCGGGTCGAGGATCACCTGAGCCAGATCTATTCACCGACGGTTCCGCTTCGATCCGGTGGCTACTTGGTGATCAACCAGACCGAGGCGCTGGTCGCCGTCGACGTGAACTCCGGGAAGTCGACCCGCGAGCGGAACATCGAGGCCACCGCGCTCAAGACCAACATGGAGGCGGCTGAGGAAGCCGCCCGCCAGCTGCGCCTGCGCGACCTGGCCGGCCTGATCGTCATCGACTTCATCGACATGGATGAGTCGAAGAATAACCGCGCCGTAGAAAAGAAGCTGAAAGACTGCCTGAAGGACGACCGCGCCCGCGTGCAGATGGGCAAGATCAGTCCGTTCGGCCTGATGGAGATCAGCCGCCAGCGCCGCCGGTCCGGCGTCCTGGAAGGCACCACCCATGTCTGCGAGCATTGCGCCGGCACCGGGCGGGTGCGCTCCGTGGAGTCCAGCGCCCTCTCCGCCCTGCGCGCCATGGAACTGGAAGCCATGAAGGGCGGAGGTGAGGCGTGCCTGCGCGTTCCCCGCGCCGTTGGCCTCTACATCCTCAACGAAAAGCGGCCTCATCTGGCGCGCCTTTTCCAGGCCCAGGGCCTGTTCGTCACCGTCGTGATCGAAGACGACATGGCCCACGCCGAGCACGTGATCGAGCGCACCTCGATGGAAACACGGCCCGAGCATGCGGCCTCGATGGCCGCGCCGATGATCCAGGCCTTCGACCCCTCCGGAGACGACAACCTCGACGATGAGGTCTTCGACGATGAGGACGAGGAAGACGCGAACGAGGACGACGAAGCCGCCCTCGAAGCCGAGGACACCGATGACGACGCGGCCCACGTCAGATCCGATCGTGAGGACCGCCCGCGCGATGATGACGAAGACGGGAGCCGCCGGCGGGGACGCCGCCGTCGCCGTGGACGTCGTGATGAACCGAGATCCGGTGAAGCCGAACGCGGGCCGCGACCCGCTGGCGACGTTACCGCTGCTGCCGATGGCGACGACGAGGCGGCGCGCCGCCGCCGGCGCGGTCGTCGGGGCGGGCGACGCATGCGCGATGATTTCCGTCCGCAGGACAACTTCTCCTGGGTTCGGCCCTGGGTGCCCTACGGTGATGATCCCTTTGTCTGGTATGACCCTTCAGAAGATCTGAAGCCCGTCGCACCGCCGACCAGTGACGCCCGTCCGGCGCCGCGCCCTGAACCCGCACCGGCCCGTCCGGTTGTCGCTCGCGAGGGCGAGGACGATATCTGGGTCGAACTGCCGGCCGCCGAGGACAAGCCAAAGCGCGCGCGACGCGGCCGCGGACGCGGTCGTAACCGCGATCGTGAGACACCGGTTGTCGAAGCGGAGGTCGCCATCGAGGCCGCGGAGGCGGTCGAGGTCGTTGTCGAGGTGGAACCTGAGCCCGTTGCGGAGGTCGTTCCGCCGGCAGCCGAAACGCCGATCGCCAAGCCCAGGCGTTCCCGTTCAAAGAAAGCGGCGCCGACAGCCGGAGCGGAGATTGAAACCGCCACGCAACCTGCCGCCGTCGCACCCCAGACGGCAGAACCTGAGCCGGAACCAGAACCCGAGGTGTCGCCGAAAGCCCCGGATCCCGACGAAATCAGTGGCCCGGCGCCGGCGCCGCGCAAGGGCTGGTGGAGACGCGGCTAAGGCATTAGCATCGGCCCGGGGCGGACTTATCAGGACAGAGTGTACGCATGATCTCTCCGCCCCGGTCGATTTCGCGAATGGCCTCGGTCGTCGCTCTCGCCGCCAGTCTGGCGATGACTCCGTCACTGGCCAACGCCCAGTCGCTGATCCGTGACACCGAGATCGAGGAGATCCTGTTCCGCGACTCCGCGCCGATCCTCGAGGCGGCAGGCATCGACTCCAAGAGCGTCGAGATCCTGCTGATCGGCTCCAAGGAGCTCAACGCCTTCGCCGCACCGCGGGTGATGGGCTTCTACACCGGTCTGATCCTGGAATCCGACGACCCCAACGAACTCCAGGGCGTCATCGCCCACGAAGTCGGCCATCTGGCCGGCGGTCACAGCGCGCGTTCCGATGACTTCAACCGCGCCGGCATGCGTCCGTTTCTGCTGACCATGGGTCTGGGCGTACTGGCGGCTCTTGCCGGCTCGCCGGAAGCGGCCATTGGCCTGGCCAGCAGCGCCAGCATGTTCGGCACCATCGGCGCGCTGGGCTACAGCCGCGAACAGGAAAGCCGCGCCGATCAGGCCGGCGCCACCCTGCTCGACAAGGCCGGTCTCTCCGGCAAGGGGCTGGCCGACTTCTTTGACAACTTCCGCTACCAGGAAGTCTTCGACGAGGCGCGCCGGTTCGCCTACTTCCGTAGCCACCCGATTTCGTCGGACCGCATAGAAGCCCTGCGCCGGCGCGTGGAAAAGCAGCCGAACTACGGCAAGGTCGACAGCCCCGAGGCCATCGCTGAACACGCCGTGATGAAGGCCAAGCTGGACGCCTTCCTCAATCCGCAGATCGCCATCGCCAAATACAGCGAAAAGGCCACCGACTATCCGTCCCGCTACGCCCGCGCCATCGCCTACTACCAGCTGAAAGAACCGGAACGCGCCATCAAACTGATCGACGTGCTGCTGAACGAACAGCCGCAGAATCCCTATCTCTGGGAATTGAAAGGCCAGATCCTCTTCGAATTCGGCCGTACTCAGGAAGCGGAGGCTCCGCAGCGAAAGTCCGTCGCCCTGAAACCGGAAGCGCCCCTGCTCCGGATCAATCTGGGGCAGACCCTCATCGCCCTCGACGACAAGGCCAAGGTGAATGAGGGCGTGGCCGAACTTCGCAAATCCCTGACCCAGGAAGAGGACAACGCGGTCGCCTGGCGGCTGTTGGCCGAAGCCTACGACAAGCTGGGCAAGGATGGTCTGGCCCGCCTGGCCACGGCTGAATACAACTTCAATGTCGGTGACAAGCGCCAGGCGCGGGTGTTTGCGATGCGGGCGCGCGAGATGCTGGACAAGGGGACGCCCGAGTGGCGGCGCGCTACCGACATATTCCTGGTCTCGGAGCCCAGTCGGGAGGAAATGCGTAGCCTTGGCCGCGAAGGTCTGGTTGCCGTAGCGGCGCATTGAGTCCGGCGGCCCGTCAGACTATCTGAGCTTCATGAAAGCCGCTGCTCCTCTCGCCTTGGCGCTGGTCGCCGCCCTTGCCGTCGCCGGTTGCCAGAACACGGAGGATGCCGCGTTCGGCGCGAAGGTGCGCAGCTACCTCCTGGCCCACCCCGAGGTGCTCGAGGAAATGGCGGCGAAGCTGCAGGAGAAGCAGCAGCTCAAACAGCAGACGGCGGCGAAGGATGCGCTGGCGAAGTTCCGCCAGCAGCTGGAGCGTGACCCACGCGATCTCGTCTTCAACTCCGGTGGTTCAGTGACGGTGGTCGAGTTTTTCGACTACAATTGCGGCTACTGCAAAGTGGCCGCACCGGAAGTCGTGAAGCTGATCAAGAGCAATCCGGATGTGCGGTTTGTCTTCAAGGAATTCGCCTTCCAGACGCAGGATTCCATTGCTGCGGCGAAGATGGTCCTGACGCCCACGGCCCGGCCAAAGGGTCTGGAGCTCTACACAGCCCTGATGGCCCAGAAGCCGCTCAATCCCGAAACGGTGGATCGTGTGTTCAAGGCCGCCGGGGTCGATCCCGCCCGGGCCCGCGCCGGCGCCAATGATCCTGCCATCGAGCGCCAGATTGCGGAGACCCACGATCTGGCCCGCGCGCTTGGCATCGACGGCACGCCGGCCTTTGTTGTCGGGGACCAGATCATTCACGGCGCCGACCTGAACGCCCTGAAAGCCGCCATCGAGGCCGCAAGGGCGGGACCGATGAAGCGGCCATCTTCGTCAACCTGAACCGGAACGGGGACCCAAGGATGGGCGAGCGCATACTTGTGATCGGGGCCGGCATGGCCGGTCTGTGGAGCGCCATGGCGCTTGCTGGCGGCGATCGGGAAATCCTGCTGCTGGATCGTGATCCATCTCCGCCCGATGGCGGGGCGGACGTGGCCTTTGAGGACTGGAAGCGCCGGGGTGTCAGTCACCTGCGGCACAGCCACGCCTTCCTGGCCCGCCTGCGCACCCTGGCCCGCGACCGCCACCCGGCCCTGCTGGACGCCCTGCTGGAAGCCGGTTGTCGCGAACTCGGCTTCGAAGGTTCGCTGACAGAACGCCACAAGCAGAACTATCGCCCCGAGCCGATCGACCAGGATCTGGCCATCCTCACCAGCCGGCGCACGACCCTGGAACTGGTCATGCGGCGCTATGCTGAACAGTTGCCCGGGGTCACGATCCAGCCGGAGACCTTCGTCAAGTCGCTGATCGTCGAACCCGGCGCCACCGCAAGGGTCACGGGCGTGCGGCTGGAGGACGGCCGTGAACTCGCCTGCGACATCCTGGTCGATGCGGCCGGACGAAACTCTCAGGCGCCGGAACTGCTCGCCGCCGCCGGGGTGGCGATCCCGGAAACGTCAGAGGCCTGCGGGGTCATCTACTACACCCGTCACTACCGTCTGGAACCGGGCGCAGCAGAACCGCCGCGCGGCGCAGGCTCAACCACCGGCGATCTGGGCTATCTGAAGTTCGGCGTCTTCCCCGGGGACAACGGCTGCTTCTCCATCACACTCTGCGTGCCCGAGGTCGAGGAGGAGATGCGCAAGGCGATCGTGGCGCCCGAGGCGTTTGACGCCATCTGTCGCACCCTGCCCGGCGTGGCCGCCTGGATCGAGCCGGAGCGCACCCGCCCCACCAGCCGGGTCTTCGGCATGGGCCAGCTGGAAAGCCGCTGGCGCGAACTTGCGCCCGGGGACCAGCCTGTCGTCCTGGGCTTCTTCCCTGTCGGCGACAGCATTGTGCGAACCAATCCGCTCTATGGACGCGGCTGCTCGTTCGCCGCTGTCAGCGCCCATCTGCTGGCCGACAGCCTTCTGGCCAGTCGCGATCCAGCAGAGCGGTTGAAATGCTACCGCGACGCCCTCAACCGCGATCTACGACCCTATTATGACGCCATGCGCCAGGCCGACCGCTCGGCCATCAAGCGCGCGCGGGCAGCCTTGCTGCCGCCCAAACCTCTCACCCTTCGCGGCCGGCTGATGAAGGGCTTCCTGGAAGACGGCGTCGCCATCGCCATGCGCGAGGATGTGGCGCTCCTGCGCGCCTTCCTGCGCGGCTTTCACATGCTGGAGCATCCCAACGCCTGGCTGAAGCGTCCCGCCAACATCGCCCGCATCGTCAGGGTCTGGGCCCGCGGCAAGACCCGCAACGCCGCGCTCTACCCGCCGAAGAGCGGCCCGGAACGCACCGAGATGTTCGAAACCCTCGGCATCCCGCATTTGGCTGACATGGAACGGGTCCGCGCCGAAGCGGCTTGACCGCCGTGACGTAAAGGCGCGAGCCTCCGCCATTCCCTTCCGGAGGACGCGCGATGGCTGAGTTCAAACTGCTGATCAACGGTCAACTGGTGGCCGGCGACGCCACCATGGACGTGATCAACCCCGCGACCGAAGACACGGTCGCCACCTGCGCACGCGCCTCCATCGCCCAGCTGGACCAGGCGGTCGCGGCCGCCAAGGCCGCCTTCCCGGCCTGGAGCAAGACCAGCATCGACACCCGGCGCGCGGCCCTGATCGCCATGGCCGACGCGATCCAGGCCAACGTTCCGGAACTGGCCCGCCTGCTGACCCAGGAACAGGGCAAGCCGCTGGAAGCCGCCATGGGCGAGATCTTCGGCGCCTCGGCCTTCTTCCGCTACTTCGCCAGTCTCGATCTGCCGGCGAAGGTCGTCCAGGATACCGCCGAGGCGAAGGTCGAGATCCGCCGCAAGCCGCTGGGCGTGATCGGGGCCATCGTGCCCTGGAACTTCCCGATCATCCTGATGGCCTTCAAGGTCCCCGCCGCCCTGCTGGCCGGCAACACCATCGTGCTGAAGCCGGCGGCCACGACGCCGCTGACCACGCTCCGCATCGCCGAACTCGTGAAGGACCTGCTGCCGCCCGGCGTGCTCAACGTCATCGCCGACGCCAACGACCTGGGCGCCGCCATCACCAGCCACCCCGATATCCGCAAGATCAGCTTCACCGGCTCCACCGAGACCGGCAAGCGCGTCATGGCCGGCGCCGCCAGTGCGCTCAAGCGCGTGACCCTGGAACTGGGCGGCAACGACGCGGCCATCGTCATGGGCGACGTGGATCCAGTCGCCACCGCCCCCAAGATCTTCAACGCCGCCTTCCAGAACTCGGGCCAGGTCTGCATCGCCGCCAAGCGGGTCTACGTCCACGAGAGCATCTACGACGCCATGTGCGACGAGCTCGCCAGGCTGGCTGACGCCGCCGTCGTGGGCGACGGCCTGGAACAGGGCACCCAGTTCGGTCCCCTGCAGAACAAGGCCCAGTTCGACAAGGTGCTGGGCTACATCGAAGCCGGACGCCGCGACGGCAACATCATCGCCGGCGGCCACCGCCAGGGCGACAAGGGCTATTTCATCCGCCCCACCATCGTGCGCGATATCACCGACGGCTCCGCCCTGGTGGACGAAGAACAGTTCGGTCCCGTCCTGCCGATCATCAAATACGCCGACGCCGACGATGCGGTCGTTCGCGCCAACGCCTCGGACTACGGCCTGGGCGGCTCTGTCTGGGCCAAGGACAGCGACAAGGCCTGGGATCTGGCCGCCGGCATGGAGAGCGGCACCGTCTGGATCAACAAGCACGCCGACCTGCAACCCCACCTGCCCTTCGGCGGCGCCAAGTTCTCCGGCCTGGGCAGCGAACTGGGCCAGGAAGGCCTGAACGAGTTCACCCAGATCCAGGTGCTCAACATGGCGCGGTAGCGGGCGCCGACAGGTTGAGACCGCCCATTTACGACGTCCCGACAGGCCGCTCAGAACAACGCTGCCACCCCTGCGGACTGCGGCGCACGCTTGGGTGGCCGCCCGATCACCGGAGCCGTCAAGGCGCGGCCCGCCGACGCTTCCAGCGCCTTGATCCACGCTGCAATTACGATGATGGTGTGGACGGCGCTCCTCTGATGATGTCCTGCAACGACAATCATCATGGCACGCAGATGCCGCTCACGAGCGCCGTCCACACCATCACCGTAATTCCTCATCCCCGGACGCCCGAAGATCAAGCGCGCCGTCTCCGTCGGCGAGTTACGGCGTCGTCCACGGCATCACTGAACCTGAGATTATCGCTGTGGCGCCAGCGCTTCGATGATCTTGCAGTCCCACACCGTACCGTTACGGCATGCGCCAACCATACGGTCGAGTTCGCTGCGGAGCGCCACCAGGTCGCTGATCTTGCGCTCTACTTCGTCTAGATGGACGCGTGCGATGCCGTCGATCGCTTCGCAGGACTGCGATGGATCATCGGAGAGCGTCAGCAGGTTGCGCACAGCTTCGATGCTGAATCCCAGATCACGGGCGCGCCGGATGAACGACAGGCGGGCGAGATGGTCGCCGCCATAGGCGCGATAATTGGTCGACGTGCGCGCGGGCGGCGAAAGCAGCCCTACTTTCTCATAGTAGCGCACGGTCTCGACGTTGGTCCCCGTCGAATTCGCCAGTTCGCTGATTTTCACCGCTTGACCCTGTAGTTACTACAGGGTGTACCTAGCTTTCCGGCTCGGAAATTGTCGAGAAGGAAATGCTATGCCAGACCCGTGCTCAGATCCAGGAGAGACACTGTGAAAGTCGATCTCTCCACCAGAATAGGCCTCCCCGTCGAGACGGTCTGGACCGAGGTTCAGACACCCGCTTTGCTGAAGCACATCGCCTGGCCGCTATTGCGGTTTGTGCCGGCCGGCAGCGAACCGCTGGAGACGTTCAAGCCCGGAGGTCGCTATCTGGTGAAGCTCCGGCTGTTCGGCCTTTTGCCTTTCGGCACACAGTGGATCGTTACCTCACTGCACCAGCCCGAGGAGGGAGAGTGGCCCAGGCGCCTGCGCGACGATGGCTACGGCCCGATGATCCGAAAGTGGGATCACTGGATTACGATTGCACCAAACCCCGACGGCGGCACAGATTACCGGGACGAGGTGGAAATCTCGGCAGGTGTGCTGACGCCGTTCATCTGGGCGTTTGCACAGGTTTTCTACCGGCATCGCCAGCGGCGCTGGCGCGCCCTTGCCCGCACGTTGCATGCCCGTCGCCTCATAAAACGCGAAATGGCAGCATTCGAGTACGCCCGATCAGAGGGTGATATCGCCACCGCATGGAGCGCCCTCGAACGGGCTCATGTTGTTTCACAGCCGTACCTGGGGCCGCATCTTGCCAATCACTGGGCAATGTTGAGCCTGGCTGCTGAGCAGCGCGATTTGAGGGAAGCGGTGGGCCAGATCGTCCGACTCGCGCTTGCGCCCCTCGGCGCGGCGACCGGCCGAATTCCCGTCGGCAACACGGGGCGCGCCAATGTCAGTGCGTTCCAACCGATGCCCATCGCCGATGACCTGCGCCGCGACATGGAAGACGAGCGAACACCACCACCGTGATTCCTCACCTCCCCCGCGTAGCGCCGGGTCGAAGCCGGAGGCGAGCCCGGGGGCTCGGCGCAGGCGTCCCGGAAGACAACCCCAATCTGGCATACTTCCGACAGACAAGGGGGCAGGCCTCATCGCCCCATATACGCGCCCCCGAAAACCGATGTACCCTCACCGCCAAACAAACGGCTGTGCGCCGCTATGGGGAGACACATCAATGGCTGGCGTTTTCGCACGCTCTCGCATTCTCATCCTCGCCTGTGCGCTGGCGGCGAGCGGCGGATGGGCCAGCGCCCAGGACGTCCCGCGCACCGCGTCCGGCCGCGCCGACCTGACCGGCACCTGGACCAGCCGCACCATGACCCCGCTGGAACGGCCCCCGAGCCAGCCCCGCCTGGTGCTCACGCGTGAGGAGGCCGACAAGCTCGCCGGGCGTACTGCCGCCTTCTTCGCCGCCGACAGCAAGCAGACCGACCCCAACGCGCCGCCCCCGCGCGAGTCCAGCGATCCCGGCGGCTACAACGCCTTCTGGGTGGACCCCGGCGACGGCTACTCAGTGGTCAAGGGCGAGATCCGCGCCTCCGGCATCGTCGAGCCTGCCGATGGCCGCATCCCCTACCGCGACCGGGCGGCCAGTACCGTGCTCCAGCGCCGGATCGGCCTGGAATACGCCACCGGCCGGGGTGACTATACCGACCCCGAGGACCTGCCCCTGAGAGAGCGCTGCCTCATCGGCTTCGGCAACACCGGCGGCCCCGGCATGCTGGGCTCGCTCTACAACAACACCTACCAGTTCGTGCAGACCGAGACGCACATGGCGATGCTGATCGAGATGGTCCACGACATGCGCATCATCCCGATCTTCCCCACGGCGGCTGCGGCCCGCGCCGCACACCGCCCGGCGGCCATCACGCCCTGGCTGGGCGATTCCGTGGGCTGGTGGGAAGGCGACACCTTCGTGATGGAGACCGCCAACGTCCACCCGGCCCAGTCGGCCGAAAGCTCCATCCCGCTCACAAAAGACGGCCGGATCGTCGAGCGCTTCACCCGGGTCGGCAAGGGCGAGATCTTCTACCAGTTCGAAGTGACCGACCCCGGCCACTACACCCGCCCCTGGAAAGCCGAATACACCCTCACCGCCCCCAAGGGCAGCGTCTACGAATACGCCTGCCACGAAGGCAACTACGCCATGGAAGGCATCCTTGGCGGCGCACGACTGGCGGAGAAGCAGGCGGCGGGGGGCGCAGCGCCCGGGAAGTGACCGGGAGCTGCCGGGCACAAGCCACCGCTACAACGCCCGCTTATCCCGGCGAATGCCGGGACCCAGATCGTAAGGCTGGGCGATGGGCGCTCAATCCCGGAATTCCTTCGCGCTGTCCCGACGGCGCCAGTTTCTGCTATAAAGCCACCATGACCCGCGCTGACGTCATTGCCACCCTGCGCGACCGCGCCGATGAATTGCGCGCCAGCGGCGTCGTGCATGTCGCGCTCTTCGGCTCGGTCGCCCGCGACACGGCCGGGCCGGACAGCGACGTCGACCTCATCGTCGAAACTTCCAAACCGCTCACCCTGTTCACCCTGGGCCCCCTGCACGACCAGTTCTCGGCCATCCTTGGGCGCCCGGTGGATATCCTGGCCAAGGCCGGCTTCAACCGGTCTCAACGCCTGCAACGGGGCGCAGCCGCCGATCTGGTCCATGTCTTCTGATCGCCGCAAGCCGCTTGCCCCGGAAGCGATCATTGAGCGCGCCCTGCAGCAGATCGCCTTGATCAACCGGTGGACAACAGGGTTGGACGTCGAGGAATATGTCGCAGATGAACTGCGGCGTTACGCAGTCGAGCGGGCTTTCATTGCCTTGGGCGAGGCGGTCAAGGACCTCAGCCGGGTGATTGATCTGCAAACGCTCGACCCTGAAGGCCCCTGGAAGGAACCAGCAAGGTTCCGGGATTTCCTGGCCCACGACTACGACGACCAGGTCATTCCCGATATCGTCTGGGCAACCATCTCAGACGGCCTGCCCGATCTTGAGCAGGCTCTGACGCGCGTCGATGGCGTATTGGGGCGTCCGTGTGGATAGGTCGTGGGCCGCCATGTGGGCCGGACAGCGCCGTCATCGCAGCCCTTGAACCAGGACCTGAAATGGCGCGCCAGAGATCAGCAGCAGTCCCAACGCGAGCTCGAAACCGACGGCCGCCCAGTTCTTCCCGGTCCTGGCGTCATCCAGAAAGATCGAAACCATCCGGCCCAGTCCGGCGCCCGCCCAGGCGGCGCCGACCGCCAGATAGGCCGCCGGACTGTCCGTGACCACCGGCGCAAGCCCCAGCAGGATGAAGGTGATCCCCAGGGTCCCCCGAAACTCACCCCGCGCCTCGGGCGTGGTTGCGGTCAATCCCGTCAGTGCCGATGCCCGCCCGGGAAAGAACAGCCCCAGACAGCCCATGGCGATGGTGATCCCCGCGCCCGCCAGGTTGAACCCATCCATTGCACACCTCCTCAAATCGCAACGGATCGGTTGCTACCAAGCAGGTTTCGGTCCGAATAGTACGCACCTTTTGGTGCCTGTCGGCTCATGATATGGGCTGGCCGCATGAAGCCGAACGTCCTCTCCAGAAACTGCAACTCGCGCGCCTACATGACCGTGGTGGCCAGCAAATGGTCACTCATGACGATCCACGCCCTGGCCGAGGGCCCGCGTCGCAATGGGGAGCTGATCCGGGCGGTCGAGGGCATCTCCCAGAAGATGCTGACCCAGACGCTACGACAACTGGAAGACCTGCACATTGTCGCCCGCACAGACCTGCAAACCGTCCCGCCCCACGTCACCTACGAACTGACCCCGCTCGGCCGATCCCTGCGAACTGAAGTCCAGTCCCTGATCCGATGGGTCGAAGCCCACATGCCGGAACTGGGCGGAAAAGCCTGAGGCCGGCTACTGGGGCGGAGCGGACCAAACGCCAAGGCCGCCGCCAGCCGGCCGTCGAACAGTTCGTGGCGGGCGCCAGCCCCACGCACCGCCCTGGCCACCACGCCACGCCCACCCCCCAAGTGTCATCCCGGTTTCGCCAGGGGCGAAGACCGGGACCCATAAACACAAGCGGCGCCGGTCCTGAATGGACAGCGCCGCCTCGAGTTCCGGGCCGGCGACAAGCCTGATCCCCTGCGCCAGTCACATCCCACGCGCCACGCCGCGCACATAAGCTCATCCCGGCGAACTCAGGGGACCCAGATCGTTGGGCTGGGCGTCGTAAAGGAGGGGATGGGTGGACTATGCCGTGACGCTTTTCCGGAAACGTCGGTGTTTGGGTAAAGTGTCGCCGTATTCCCACGGAATTTTCTAGGCCATAATCCCTAAGATGAGCCTTCAATTACTCTCCAACGAAATTGCCCACTTCCTGGCGAGCGAGAAGCCTGAGGTCCTTTGCATCACAGGTAAATGGGGTGTCGGAAAGACATACGCCTGGAACACCGCCTTAAAGGAAGTTCAGGCTGAAAAGGGGCTTCCGCTTGCGCGGTACGCCTACGTTTCCCTTTTTGGTCAGGGGTCTCTGGATGACGTCAAGAACGCGATCTGGGAAAACTCCGTGGCGAGCCAAAGCGTCGAAGCGACACCTAGGCTCAGGACTCATTGATCATAGCCAGAAGATGACGGTGGCAGCGAGAGCGATGGCGGACATGAAGGTGTGTGCGCATCGGTCGTATCGGGTGTGGATGCGCCGCCAGTCCTTGAGG
>NZ_JBIKNZ010000050.1:0-23384 GCF_044358365.1 Phenylobacterium sp.
ATCGACGAGGGCGCACTGACTTAGCACCAGGAACCGGCTTGCGAGCTCTTCTATGTCCCGGATCAGGAGCTGGCCGGCTGGCGCGAGCGCGGCGGTCGGCGCGACCAGGGCTGATATGGCCTCCCCCAGGGAATCATGTGCGACGAGAACGTTACCTTGCGGAAGATGGTTGAAGGGCAGGGCATCCAGCCAAGTCGTCAACTCGAAAGGTAGCGAGCGCCTCCAGAGCGCAAGCTCCACTCCGGGAAGACGGATATCGTCAAGAACATCCTTGGCGGCGCCCATGCGGATTGGCCACCTGCAAGATGCCGGGTTCGCGCAGGGCGCGGGCAGCCTTGCGGCAGGGCCGGAGTCAGTCATACGATCAGCGGGCCACGCGCTGCGTCGTCGTCAGTTCTCGGACAAGCCCGGTCTGCCCGTAGACCTTTGTGAGCGCTTCTGTAACGGCTGCAGTCGAAACAGCGACGGTGCGATTGATGGCCCCGTCATAGCCATAGTTCCCTCCAAGCGAATGGATATTCCCATCGAACACAGCGCCCAGTACCTCGCCGGCGGCGTTGACAACGGGGGATCCGGAGTTGCCGCCTATGATGTCGTTCGTGGTCACGAAATTGAATACGGTCGAGGGATCGACCTTGCCCTTGGCTGCGGTCCATCTGGCCGGGAGCTGAAACGGCTCCGAGCCGGTCGCTCGGTCATAGAGACCGGCGAATGTCGTAGAGGGAGCGATCGTCTGCCCACGGTATGTCCAGCCAGCGACCTGCCCGTAGGAGAGTCGTAGAGTGAAGGTCGCGTCTGGATAGATTTCGTCGCCATAGACTGCGAACCGGGCACGCGCGATGCGCTCCGCTGCCCGGTCGATGGGACCGGATACCTTGGTCTCCCATGCCGCACGCGCCGCGCGGGCGTCAGGATCCAGACGGAGCGCAAGCTGGATCAGGGGATCCTTCGAGGCCTGGATGGCGGCGACGCCGCCGGTCCAAAGCGCTTTGCGGACCGCCGGATCGGAAAGCTGCGAGTCTCGCACAAGCCGCGCCGCGAGGGCTTCCGGACTCTCCTTGCCGAGGAGCAGCCTGACGGCCGGTTCATCCGCCGTCAGGTATTCCCGGGTCTTCGACAGCCAGAAGGCCAGGTAGAGCTGCTCCAGCGGTGCATCCACGGGCTTGGGGGCCAGCAACTGCTTCTCGACCAGTTTCAGGCGGGCTTCGCCGAATTCCGGGAGCCGGTCGGGCGATGGCTTCTGAATTTCCTGGGCCGCACGGACCAAGGTCCGCGCATAGTCGAAGAGGTTCGAGAGGGAACCCGCCGCCTGCTCGATCTGCCTGTATCGAAGGTAGTTCTCGGCGTAGGCGGTCTGGGCCGCGTCGATCTCCGACCAGGGATCCCCGATCTCGGCCACCAGCGTCGGAGCAGCGGCGACCCTCGCCTTCAATTCGGCTTCGGCCCTCCGTTTGGTGTCGAGGAAGGCGCGATCGTTCAGAGCGAACTGGCGCCCGAAGGCCACCTTGAACGCGTTCTCGATCCCGAACAGCGGATCGGTCGCGATGCGCCTGGCTTCAGGTCCTTCCTCGGAGAAGCGGATCAGTCGACCGCGAAGCTCCGAACGCTGAAGTTGGGCTATCGGCAGCGTCAGGTCACGCTGGGTCTCCAGTTGGCCGACGGTCAGGGTTCGATCCGTGCCGCCGGGATTGCCTGAGACGAAGGTCGCTTCTCCGGCTAGAGGCGCCCGGGGCGCCCATATGAGGTGCTGCGGCGTGGCGACGGGTTTGCCGCCTTCGTATAGGCGCAGGAAGCTCGCATCGAGACTGAAGCGTGGGAAATTGAAATTGTCGGGGTCGCCGCCAAAGAACGCGCTGGCGAGTTCCGGCGCGAAAACAAGGCGAACGTCGCTGTATCGGCGGTACTTGTAGAGCTTGTACTGGCCCCCTCTGTACAGGCTTACGACCTCGCAACGGAGCATCTCGTCCTTGCTGCAGCCGAGCTCCTCCTGCGTGGCGATTGCGGCGTCCCGTGCTCGTGTGAAGGCGTCGCCGGACATGCTTCGGGTCGCATCTCGGATCTTGGCCGTCACGTCCGAGGTCGTGGTGAGGATCTCCGCCTGAAGGCCGGGGCACGCGCGTTCCTCGGCCCTCGAAGCTGTCAGGAAGCCGGATTTCACGTAGTCCTGAGCGGGGCTTGAGAGGTCCTGGGCGCATTCGACCACGCAGTGATGATTGGTCAGCGCCAAGCCGTCTCCAGATACGAGGGAGGCGGAGCATCCGGTCGTCAGCCGGACCGAGGCCGTCTGCAGCCGATTGAGCCAAGCGGTATCCAGCCCAAGCCCATAGGCGGCATTCACTTTCGCAAGCGGAAAGTTGTCAAACGTCCACATGCCTTCGTCCGCGAGGGCCGGTTTGGCGGCGACAAGACCGAGGCAGGCGAGTGGAATGGCAATGGACTTCATGAAGCGCGCAACCTCGGCAGGGATGAACATGTTGATCAATTGATATGATATAACGTAACATTCATAAGTGGAAGTGAGGATCTGGATTGTGCGCAAGAGCGGTCGCTTGGATCGGCGCGGGACGTCGTCGAGGCTGTACGATCACGGGCGACGACTGACGGCTGTTGCGGGGGCGGCGACGATCATGGCGGGACTGGCCGCTGCGACCGGCGCCGTTGCTCAACGGGTGTCAGAGAACGCCGTGACCAGCGCGGAGGATGCGTTTGGCAATAGTGTCGGACGGGAGACCATCGGTCTCTACTCCTCAAGCTCGGTGCGCGGTTTCTCGGCGTTCGCGGCCGGTAACGCCCGCATTGACGGCCTCTTCTTCGATCCCGTCTGGAATCCGAACCCCCGCATACGCCGCTCGACGTCGATCCGTGTCGGCCTTTCGGCCCAGGGTTACCCGTTTCCGGCCCCCACAGGAGTGGTTGACTACGCCCTGAGGCGGCCGGGCGGCGACCGGGCTCTGTCGGCTTACGCAACGGCCGACAGCTATGAGACGGCGGCACTGGAGATCGACGGGGAGACGCCGGTCCATGGGACGCTCAGCCTCGCAGGCGGGTTCAGCCTCAACCACAACGCCTTTTTCAACGGCACCGAAGGTCTCCAACACATCGAGGGTCTCATTGCGAGCTGGCGACCCCGCGCCGAAATCGAGGTCAGGCCGTTCTGGAGTCGCTCCGATATCTATGATGACGAATTCGACCCCACCTATGTGCCCGGGGGGGCCTTTCTGCCCGCCCGCCGCACGCGGCGCGAGTTCGAGGGACCTCAAGAGCCGAAGTATCGGAGCACCGCACACCTCTATGGGATCCTGGCTGATGCCGCGCCGGGCCATAACTGGCGAGTGCGAGCAGGTCTCTTCCGGACGGCGTTTGACGATCAACGCACGGCGACCAATTTGCTGCTGAACTTGCAACCCGATGGGCGGGCGGATCAGATTCTCATTGTTGACCCGCCGTCCAAGCTCGCATCCACCAGCGGCGAGGTGCGGGTGACCCACACGTTCAGCGAAGGCTCCCGCCAGCACGTCCTTCATCTGAATGTCCGCGGCCGTGACCGGCGCGATCGCTATGGCGGGGCCGACGTTCTCGATCTGGGCCCGACGGTGGTCGGTCGCCCGGTGGCGCCGCTGGAAGGACCCTTCGGATTCGGCCCTCAGACACTTGACGGCGTCCGTCAGTGGACCGGCGGCCTGGCTTACGAAGGCAGGTGGCGCGGCAGGGGGGAGATAAGCCTCGGCGTTCAAAAGACCCACTATCGCAAGACGCTCGACCAGCCTGGCCTTCCGCGGGCCATTTCCGAGGCGACCCCATGGCTTTACAGCCTCGCTGGCGCCGCCTACCTCGGGGATAGCCTCGCGATCTACGCAGGCTACACCCGCGGGCTTGAGGAATCGGGCGTTGCGCCGGAGAACGCCGCCAACCGGAACCAGGCGCTGCCGGCGATCCGCACGCGTCAGCGAGATGCCGGCCTGCGCTGGACGGTTCGACCAGGCCTCAAGGTGGTGGGGGGGTGTTCGACGTCCGGAAGCCCTACTTCAATCTCGACGATCAGCAGGTTTTCACCCTGCTGGGAAATGTGGAGCACCGGGGCGTGGAAGCCTCCATCTCCGGGCAGTTGACCCGTCGTCTCGACATCGTGGCTGGCGGTGTCTTCATGCGGCCGCGCGTCACTGGCGAGGGCGTTGTCCTGGGCCGGGTCGGGCCAAAGCCCGTCGGGCAGCCTGCGCGCAACCTGCAACTGAACCTCGACTGGCGACCGCCTGGAGTGGGGCCGCTGTCGCTCGATGCTGGTGTGACTCACATCAGCCAGCGCCCGGCGACCCGGGACAATCGTGTCGAGCTGCCGGCCCGGACGCTGGTTGACCTGGGCGCACGCTACACGTTCAAGACGGACGGGCGGGAAGCCTCACTGCGCTTGCGCGTTACCAACCTCTTCAACGTGCACGGCTGGGACCTCCGCGGCGCCGGCGCATATGACCTCATCGCAGGGCGAGTCGGCAGCATCGCGCTTGCCGTCGACTTCTAGTTGCGGGCGGACGCCAGACCCCGCGCCCTCAGACTGCCTCGGCCCACCAGGCCGCGTACCACAGGCCGCAGAATATGGGGGCGACAGGCCGGAAGCCAGCCTCCTCGAACAGCGTCAAGGTCCGGGACTCAGGGATGACCAGGGCCTTGGGACCGTCGAAGGCCATCTCGCCGATGTGGCGGCCGGGGGCGCTGGCCACTTCCGGGGGCATACCAACATGACCGCCGTGGGCTTCCACGACGGGTGACAGCCGTGCGAACATCGCCCGGTCCGCAGCGCTTACGTCGCCGTGAACATATGGGGCGCCGGGGCGAAGGCGTCGGCGTATGGCGCGCAGGTAGTCCAGCTTGGCCCCATCGTCGGGGAAGAAGTGCATTACCAGCATTGAAGTGGCGGCATCGAACTGAACGCTATCACCCAAGTCATCAACCGTGCCCTTGACCAGGGTCGTCCTTTCAGTGGCGTCCAACAGCGCAATATAGTCGCGCGCGACCGACAACATGTCGCCCGAGGGGTCCACACCAGTCAGACGGTAGGCCTTGCTGGATGGCGCAAGGGCCTCGATTTCGCGCCCGCCGCCGGCGCCGACGATAAGCACCTTGGCGCCTGTTGGCAGGCTCGCGTCCATGACGGCGCGAAGGCAACTGTACATAGCCTCGAGTCCCGGGATCATGGCCTGCAAGCGGCGGTAGTCCGCCACCGCCATTGGTGGTGCAGCGTCATACTCCATGCGGCGGCATCCCGAACTGTGGGTATGTGTTATGTTATATCAAATCGCGCTCGCGGCCAGTTCCCGCCTCCCTGGGCGCCGTGGAATTGGGCGCCGCAGCCCGGCAGTGCCCCGCTCACGGCGAGAATGCGCGTGCTCGGAGATCGGCGCTCGTCACGATCATCCGCGGCGTTGTAGAGTTGCAGGATGAAACCCAGTCTGCTGGCGCCAATGTCGGAATCCCTGAAGCGTGCGATTTTGCGCCTGAGTTTGGGCACAATCATGATGACGGCCATGACACCGGCCGCCGCCGAGCCTCCGGTGTCTTCCCGGGATCGCGTCCTCCACGAGAGACTTCTGGTGCTTGATACGCACCTTGACACTCCGGCGAACCTCGAGCGCAACGGGTGGGATATTATGCAATCCCACGCCCATGAGGGACTGTTTTCACAGGTCGATGTTCCTCGGATGCGCGCTGGCGGACTCGATGGCGGGTTCTGGGTGATTTTCACGCCGCAGGGCCCGCTAACGGCGGCGGGCTTCGCTGCGGCCCGGGACGCGGCGATCCTACGCGCGATGCGCATCCGGGAAATGGTGGCGGGCCACAGTGATACGTTCGAAATGGCTGTCCGCGCCGCCGACGCCGAGCGGATCGTCAGGTCCGGACGCCTGGTGGTGTACCAGAGCATCGAGAACAGCTATCCGCTCGGCGAGGATATCAGTCTGCTGAAGACTTTCTATGATCTGGGCGTGCGCATGGCAGCGCCCGTTCACGGCGCCAACAACCAGTTCGCGGACAGTGCAACGGATCGCGAAAGGCGATGGGGCGGCCTCAGTCCTCTGGGCAGGACCTGGGTGCAGGAAGCCAATCGGCTAGGCATCCTGATCGACGGCTCACATGCCTCCGACGAAACGATCGAGCAGCTGGTCGAGCTTTCGAAAACCCCGATCATTCTCTCCCACCATGGCGCAAAGGCCGTCTTCGATCATCCCCGGAACCTCGATGATGACCGGCTGCGCAAGGTCGCGGCTTCAGGTGGCGTTGTGCAGATCAACTCCATGTACGTCTTTGGCGGGACGAACTATCCCGAGCTGCGCGCGAAGCAGGGCGCGCTGAGATTCCAGCTTTCGCGCTGGAGTCAGCTGAATCCGATGGAGCGCAAGGCGCTGGCCAACGAGATCGCCGCCCTCGACGAAACCTATCCCAACTGGCGCGGATCATTCGACGACTACATGGCCAACATTCTCCACGTGCTGAAGGTCGTCGGTCCTGATCACGTCGGAATGGGCGCAGACTGGGATGGCGGAGGCGGCGTTAGGGGCTTTGACAGCGTAGCGGAGCTTCCAAGGATCACAGCCCGGCTGCGCGCGGCCGGGTATTCAGAGGCGGACCTCGCAAAGATATGGGGCGGCAACGTGCTCCGGCTGCTGGCCCAGGCCGAGGCCTATCAGGACAGCCTGGCATTGCCCTCCCCAAAATGATCCGCTGTTGCGCATGGTATGATATGTTATATCATACCTAATCAAACGGGAGTTTGAACTATGCGCCTGATCCTCGCCGTGACGCTTCTGGCAAGCGTGGTTACCTCAGGTGCTGCCGCCTGTGACTACCATGGCGGGGGCGATGACTACTATGACGGGTATGCTCGCTACGGCTCCCTGAGCATGAATCGAGAAAAATTCTATGCGTTGCAGGCGATACGGGCTGCGGAGCGCGAACAGGCAATGGAAACAGCGCGCCAGAGTTTCCTGGCCCGTTTCGACGTCCGGGCGGACCAGCCAGTAGAGACTGCGTCGCTCAACAAGGAAACCAAGCCCAGACAGGATGCCGATGCTGATCGAAGCGCGCGGGCTTACGCACAGGATCGGTAATCGGACGATCCTGGACCTTGCGTCATTCCAGGTTGTGTCTCGCGAACATGCGCTGCTCCTGGGACCGTCGGGCAGTGGCAAGACGACACTTATAAACATCCTGACTGGCCTGGTGACGCCCACGTCGGGAGACGTGCTGATCGATGGGCGGGCGATGACCGGTGCGACCGCAGCGGCTCGAGACGCGCTTCGTCGCGACAAGATCGGTCTTGTCTTCCAAACCCTGCGGCTCGTGTCGGCCCTGACTGTTCGCGAGAACCTGTCCCTGGCCCAGAACCTTGCCAAGGGACGCAGCGACCGATCGGAGATCGATGCCTTGATCGCGCGCGTGGGTCTCTCCCACCGCGCCGATGCCCGCCCACGCGATCTCAGCCAAGGGGAGGGCCAGCGCGCCGCTATCGCGCGCGCGCTGTGCACGAAACCCGCCTTGCTGGTGGCCGACGAACCCACTTCGGCGCTGGATGATGTCAATGCTCAGGCGATGATCGATCTGCTGCTCGAAAGCGCCGCGGCGAGCGGTTCGACTCTGCTGATCGCCACGCATGACCACCGCATTCGCCCCCGCTTCCCGCGCGCTGTCGAACTCCAGGCGCTGGCGATGGCGACATGACCCTCTCCGGCCTCTCCGTGGCGTATTTGCGCGACCGGGCTCTCAACACCGGGCTCAATGTTTTGCTGTTGACCTTGGCCGTCGCGACGATGGCGATCCTGGTCCTGATTTCAACCCAACTGGGTGAGCGGTTCGAGCGGGACGCGCGCGGAATTGACCTGGTGGTCGGCGCGAAAGGCTCGCCGATGCAGTTGATCCTTTCCAGTGTTTATCATGTGGATGTGCCGACCGGGAACATCCCGATGGATGCGCTGGAAACCTTGCGCCGTGACCCTACGGTCGCCAAAGCCATCCCCTTGGCGCTGGGCGACAGTTTTCGCGGGTTTCGCATCGTCGGAACAGAGACAGCCTACGCGGATCTCTATGGTGGCCGTCTGTCGAGTGGACAGTTCTGGAAGTCTGATGGCGATGTGGTCATTGGTTCAGAAGTCGCACGCAGCACCGGCGCGACGTTGGGCCAGAAATTCCTCGGATCCCATGGGCTCACCGCAGAGGGCGGGGGCGAGCATCAAGCTCATCCGTTCCAGGTGGTCGGCATCCTGAGGCCGACCGGCACGGTGCTCGACAGGCTGGTCCTGACTTCCATCGAGAGTGTCTGGGACGTCCATGGCGTTTCGAGCGCGGCGCATGACGAACCCCACAGCGCGCACGACGGCCAGCACCATGATGACGAGCCGGGCCACGATGCAGCGCACCACGACCACGCCCCGGCGGCCAACGCCAGTGTCCGGAAGCATGAGATCGAACCGGAAGTGACGGCGATCCTGGTGGGCTATCGCTCACCCTTGGCCGCAGTTCGTCTGCCGGCTTTTGTCAATCGACAGACCGAGCTTCAGGCGGCTGTGCCCGCCGTCGAGACGACGCGGCTGCTGTCTCTCTTGGGAGTGGGCCTAGATGCCGCTCGGGCGTTTGCGGCGCTGCTACTACTCAGCGGTGGCCTGTCGATCTTCGTGGCACTTTATACGGCGCTGCGGCAGCGCGAGGCGGATATGGCGATGCTTCGGGTGATGGGAGCCACACCGCAGGCCATCTTTCTCCAGGTCTTCTCCGAGGGCCTGTTGCTCGCCGCCGCTGGCGCGATCTTCGGCTTGGCGCTTGGCCATGGCGTGGTCGCTATCGCGGCGTCCAGTTTCCCGCAACTTCGCGAGGTGGGGCTGACAGCCTTGCGCTTCGAGCCGGCGGAAGCCTGGATCGTTTTGGCGACGCTTGCCTCCGGCGGGATCGCAGCGCTCATTCCAGCCCTTAGGGTCTTTGGCGTCGATATTGCCAGGACCTTGGCCAATGCCCGTTGAGGAGACCCGGATGCTCGACCGTCGCGCCTTCGCCCTTATGACTTTCGGCCTCGTGACGGGCCCAGCCCATGCCGCCCTCCAGCGCCAGGCTCGACCAACTGCACCGACGGAGGCGGTGTGGCAGCCCGCAGACACACCACCTGGCGGTGTGGCCTGGTCGCTGCTGGAGTCCACCAAGGAAATTACCCGCACGGATGCGAAGGGCTTTGTCCGCTCGAAGCCGGTCTTCCCGCCCGGCGTGAAGGCGCTCGATGGCAAGGTGGTGAAGGTGGCGGGCTACATGATGCCATTGCAGAATGGAACGCTGCAGAAGCACTTCGTCCTGCTGGCCTACCCGCCGGACTGTCCCTTCCATCTCAACCCGACCCCAATGCAGTTCATTGAGGTCAAGTCTGCAGCCGGCTTGGGGTTCGACTATCGCGTAAAGGTCATCCAGGGAACGCTGCAACTCGCCGGCCAGGACGAAGGCGGCATCTTCTATCGAATCTGGGACGCAAGACCGGCGTAGCGTTCGCCTGCGAAGTGTCATTCACGATGCAGACGGATCGCTCACCTGGACTGCGCCATAGCGCACGACGCTTCACGGAATGCGCCTTAGGCGAGGATGACAGGCGTCAGGAATGACTTGGTCGTGACTCATAGCCGATGTTGGGAAGGTCTCCCTTTTAGCGCGCATTGATCCTCCCTCGTTTCAGTGGACACCCATGCTAGCTTTTCGGAGCTGGAGAGGAGTGTCAGATGAGTACGCAACGTCGGGTTTTCCCGGAGTCTTTCAAAGGCGAGGCGGTGGACCGGGTGGCCGCCAGCGGCCTGTCGGCGGGCGCGGTTGCCCGCGAGCTGGGTCTAGGCGCCCGCCGTGGAAACCTTTCTCGTCGAGACCCTGCGGCGCCTGAGCCGCCGGGCCGATCTCGAAGCGTCCGACATCCCGCGGCTCGTCACGCGGGTCGAACTTCGGAACGATGAAACCCACCTTGTCCTCAACCTGGCCACGCTTTTCCCCGGCGAACATCCGGCGCTGTTGCTGACCAAGATCCGTCAGCGCCTCGGAGAAGGTGAGCAGGCGGTGACGGAGCAGGGCGTGGCGGCCGGTCTTCGGCTGGTCCTGCCGCAGCGGCTCAAACTTCGCGGCGGCCGCACCGTCATCTCCGGGGCGGCTGACGAACCCCGCGGCCGGATCAACCCCGGCATCGTCCAGGTCCTGAAGCGCGCGCACGCCGAACTCCTGGAATTGAAGGCCTCATCTCTCACCCGACCGGCAGACATGACCGAGGCTGTCGCGCCCGCCACCCAACATGACCGCCAGGTCTGCAAGCTGGCGTTCCTGGCCCCGGAACTGCAGCGAGAGATCCTCACTGGAATACAGCCGCCCGGCCTCACGCTCCGGCGGATGCTGAAGTCCCAAATGCCGCTCGCCTGGGCCGACCAGAAGGCCTGGATGGAGACGATTTCGCGGACCTGATCCTTCGCCTGTTCTTCCCTGTTCGGTCGAACTAAATTCCCTGTTAGCAGGGAAACCGTCACGCTTTCTGATGTGCGGAGACAGGGCCCCGAATAGGCCCGAAACAGGCCGGGTTTGGCGCCCCGGAGACGGGCGCGAACGACGGATTCAGCTCGACAAGGCCCGGAACGGCGGGCCTTTCCGGCGCGACTGCCCGTGAAGAGACGGATAACAGGGACTGGGTGGCGGCCTCGGAGGGACTCGAACCCCCGACCTTGGCTTTAGGAAAGCCCTGCTCTATCCGGCTGAGCTACGAGGCCACGCGGAGCGGTTGGTAGCGCATTGTGGCGCTGCCGCCCAAATGAAAACGCCCGGCGGTGAGGCCGGGCGTCATCATCGGTGAATTTGCCTGACTACGCAGCCGCTGCGGCGGCGGGGGCAGGCGACTTGACCAGGGACTTGTTCAGCATGGCGACGGCTGCATCGCGATCGATGCGCTCGATGGCGGCGACTTCACGGGCCATGCGGTCAAGGGCGCTCTCGTACAGCTGGCGCTCGGAGTAGGACTGTTCCGGCTGGTTCTCGGCGCGATGCAGGTCGCGAACGACCTCGGCGATGGAGATCAGGTCGCCGGAATTGATCTTGGCCTCATATTCCTGGGCGCGGCGTGACCACATGGTGCGCTTCACGCGGGCGCGGCCCTTCAGGGTGGTCAGCGCCTTGGAGACTACGCCGGTTTCGGCCAGCGAGCGCAGGCCGGCCGTCTTGGCCTTGGCGGTCGGAACGCGGAGGGTCATTTTCTCGTGGTCGAAGGTGATGACATAGACTTCCAGCGTGATGCCGGCGACTTCCTGCACCTCAACGCCCTGCACCTGACCCACGCCGTGGGCCGGATAGACGACGTGATCGCCAACCGAGAATTCGTGACCGCTCTTGCTCATTCGAGATACCTCATAAAATGCGTCCGCGTACCCGCGGCGCTAAGCTGTCCCGCCTCTGGCTCAACGACAAAACCCTCCCTTCCGCAGAAGAACTGCGGCGGCGGCGTCACTGTGTCCGGAAGCTGACCTGTTAAGACACCCTTCGCCTGTTCCGGTAAAATCGCCCGGACGGCTGTTCTTGATTTGACTGACCGACGTGAACGACGTCATCGCGTCGTGTCGGTCCAGACCCTAGCACAAAAACAAGCGGAAAGAAAGGCTTGGCCCCGGGGAAGGGCTTCCGGCGGCGCAGCGATCAGGAGCCGCGCCCGGGCTTCTCGGAGAAGTACTTCTCAAATTTACCCACTTCGCGCTCGAAGACTTCGGCGTCGGCGGGCGGTTCGCCCTTAACCGTTATGTTCGGCCAGATTTTCGCGTAGTCGGTGTTGATCCGTAGCCACTTGCCGTCGGGATCGTCCTCGGTGTCGGGCTTGATGGCGTCGACCGGGCACTCCGGTTCGCAGACGCCGCAGTCGATGCATTCCTCGGGGCTGATCGCCAGGAAGTTCTCGCCCTCGTAGAAGCAGTCGACCGGGCAAACCTCCACGCAGTCCATGAACTTACATTTTATGCAGGCGTCGGTGACAATGTAGGTCATGGGGAAAGGTCGGACTCCGCCCTCGCAAGAGGCGCGGGTTTTTCGCGGCGCAGCCAGCTCTTGTCAATGCCGCGCCGACTGCGGGCAGCCGCAGGATTTCTGGTGACGCAGATAGGTCCGGGCTTCCCGCTCGTGATCGACCCGGGTGCGCCGCGCCGATTGGTCCTTGCGTTGAGTGTCGGGCTAAATGATATAAGATTATATCTTTTGAGGAAGGTCATAGCGGGAGCCGATGGACCGTTCTTCCCCCATCGCGGCGATGACGCTTGTAGAAAAGGTGATCGCCCGGGCGGCTGGCCGGGAGGCGGTTCGACCCGGCGAGATCCTGACGGCGCAGATCGATTTCGCCTTTGCCCATGACAGTTCAGGTCCCCGGCGCTGGCGGCCCTATCTTGAGAACCTAGGGGTAGGCCTCTGGGACGCTTCCAAGGTCGCCCTGGTCTCGGACCACTATGTGCCCGCAGTGGACGCTGAGTCGGCGGCGATCCTGAGCGATGTCCGTGCTTTTGCCCGCCAGTACGGTGTCGGCGCATTCTTCGACATGGTGGGCATCTGTCATCTGGTCTTGCCCGAACACGGGCTGATCCGTCCCGGACACTTCATCGCCGGCGGGGACTCCCACACGCCGATGGCCGGCGCGTTCGGGGCCTATGCGGCGGGCTATGGCGCCACCGACATGGCTGCCATCGTCGCCACCGGTGAGACCTGGCTCAGCGTGCCGGAGACGGTGCGGGTCGACTGGTCCGGAGCGTTCCAGCCTGGCGTTGTCGCCAAGGACATCATGCTCTTCCTCTGTCGCGAGCTTGGCCTCGACAACGCATTCGCCGCGATCGAGTACGCCGGCTCGACGGTGGCGGCGATGTCAATGCCGGAGCGAATGGTGCTGGCCAACATGGCGGCTGAGCTGGGTTTCGAGACCGGCATCGTGGCGCCGGATCAGGTGACCTTTGACTACCTCGCCGCGCGACATGCGCCGGTCGAGGACGAAGCTGCGGCCCTGGCGCTACGATCAGATACTGACTGCGCCTATCGCGCGGTTCACCGGTTCGATGCGGCAACCCTGGCGCCCCAGATCGCCCGCCCGCACGCGCCGGACAATGTCGCCTCGGCCGATGAACTGGGTGAGATCACCATCGATCAGGCCTATATCGGCGCCTGTGTCGGCGCCAAGCTGGGCGACCTCAGGATGGCCGCCGAGGTTCTTCAGGGCCGAAAGGTCGCGCCGGGCGTGCGCCTGCTGATCGCGCCGGCGTCCTCGGCCACGACCGAACAAGCTGCCCGTGAGGGCATCCTGGCCGCGCTGCTGGAAGCCGGCGCCGTGCTGCTGCCCTCGGGCTGCGGGGCGTGCGCGGGCATGGGCGCCGGACTGCTTGCGGCGGGCGAGGTCTGCATCTCGTCGACCAATCGGAACTTTCGCGGGCGCATGGGCCACAAGGACGCGGAGGTCTATCTGGGATCACCCTATTCGGTGGCCGCCGCCGCCGTGGCCGGGCGGATCGTGGATCCCCGGGTGCTGCTCGCCGATCGGAAGATCGCCGCATGACGCAATCGGCGACTACCGGCCGCGCTTTTGTGTTCGGCGACAACATCGACACCGATGTGCTGGCCCCCGGCTCGCTGATGAAGCTGTCTCCCGAGGCGCTGGCGACCCATTGTCTGGAAGCCGTCGACCCGGATTTCGCCCGCACGGTCCGACCGGGAGACCTGCTGGTGGCAGGCGCGAATTTTGGCCTGGGATCGTCCCGCGAACAGGCGGCTGTTTCGCTGAAAATCCTCGGTGTCCGGGCGGTCCTGGCCACCTCGTTCGCCCGGATATTCTGGCGCAACGCCATCAACCTGGGTCTGCCTGCCTTGGTCTTTCCCCAGGCCGGTGAAGTCCGGGCCCAGGACCTGTTGTCGCTTAACATCCAGGACGGCTGTCTCGAAAATCTCGACCAGAACCGGAGCTACGCAATTCAACCGTTACCCAGCCATTTGCTGACGATGATCGCGGACGGAGGCCTGATTCCCCACCTCAAGCGTCGTCTCCAGGGGAGCGACGCATGAGCCGGGCGTTTCTGCAAAGGTTGCAAGCCGGTCCCGCGGTGCTGGCGCCGGGCGCCTACGATGCGCTGTCGGCCCTCCTGATCGAACAGGCGGGCTTCGAGGCGGTCTATATCTCCGGCGCTTCGGTGGCCTACACCCAGCTTGGCCGGCCCGACATTGGACTGGTGAGCTTTGATCATCTTGCCGATGTGGTCGCCCGAATCCGCGAGCGGGTCGCCCTGCCGATCATCGTCGACGCCGACACCGGCTTCGGCAACGCCCTGAACGTTCAGCGCACTGTGCGGGTGCTGGAGCGGTTCGGCGCCACTGCGATCCAGATCGAGGATCAGGACTTCCCTAAACGCTGCGGGCATCTGGCCGGCAAGAAGCTGATTCCTGCCGAGGAGATGGTCGGCAAGATCCGCGCGGCCTGTGATGCGCGCAACGAGGCCTCGATCATCGCCCGCACCGACGCGATAGCCGTTGAAGGCTTCGAGGCCGCCCTCGAGCGTGCTTCCGCTTATGTGGAAGCCGGCGCCGACATCGTCTTCGTCGAGGCGCCGCGCTCTGTCGAGGAGATGCGCCGTGTCGTCGAGGTGCTGGGCGTCCGGGCGCCGCTGGTCGCCAATATGGTGGAGGGCGGCGTGACACCGATCCTGAGCCTGAACGAACTCGACGATCTGGGTTTCCGACTGGCGATCTCGCCCGGCGCCATGGTGCGGGCGATCATTCCCCAGATGGAGTCGTTTCTGGCTAGCCTGATAGCCCACGGCGCCACGAAGCCGTTTGCCGACAGAATGACCGATCTGGCCGGGGTCAACCAGCGGATCGGGCTGGATGAGATGGTGGCGCTTGGCGCCGCCTATGATCCGAAATCCCGTCGGGCGGCGGAGTAGGGCGGCAGTCATGGTCGCGGACCCCAACCTTTACGACGACTGGCCGTATCGGGACCGCCCGAAGATCGTGTGGCCGGGCGGCAAGACGCTCGCCTTCTGGGTTGCGCCCAACATCGAGTTCTACGAGTTCGATCCGCCGAAGAATCCGTCGCGACCAGGCTGGCCCAAACCCTCACCGGACGTGGTGGGCTATTCCCAGCGCGACTGGGGCAACCGCGTCGGCCATTGGCGGCTGATGGAGTTGATGGACAAGTACGACGTCCGATGCTCGATCTCGCTGTCCATCGGCTTGATCGACCACCATCCGGAGATCATCGAGGCCTGCGTCGCGCGGAACTGGGAGTTCTTCAGCCACGGCATCTACAATACCCGCTATTCCTACGGGATGAGCGAGGCGCAGGAGCGTGCGGTGCTCGAAGACTGCATCGCGACGGTCCAGCGCGCTACCGGCCAGCGGATCCGGGGCTATCTGGCGCCGGCCCTGACCCATACCGAGCGCACTCTGGATCTGATCGCGGAGTATGATTTCTGGTACACTTGCGACCTTTTCCAGGATGACCAGCCCCAGCCGGTGAAGACCAGGACCGGCAAGCTGATGTCGATGCCCTATTCGCTGGAGGTGAATGACGTCATCACCTATGGCGCGCTGTCCATGACGCCAGGGCGCTATGCGGATGTTCTCAAGCGCCACTTCGACCAGTTGCTGGAGGAGGGCGCCGAGAGCGGCACGGTCATGTGTATCCCGTTGCACGCCTACCTGGTCAGCCAGCCACACCGAATCGCCGCGTTCGAGGAAGCTTTGGCCTATATCACCGGCCATTCCGACGTCTGGGTGACCACGGCCGCCGAGATCGCGGGATACTACCGGGAGAATTGCTGGGACCGTACGGTGGCCGACATCGCCCGGCGTGGCCTGGCCACAGGCGGGACCGGATTTGCGCCATGAGCCTGCCCGACGACTACATGACCTACCCGTACCGGTCCTACGGAATGGACCAGGACCGATACGCCTGGCGACCGGTCGACGAGCGCCCGAAGATCGCCTGGCCGTGCGGCCGGCCGCTGGCGGCGATGATCGTCGTCCCTATTGAGCACCACACGCTGGAACCCTCCGGCAAGCCCTTCAAGTCGCCGGGCGCCATGCAGACGCCGTATCCGGATCTACGCCACTACACCACACGCGACTACGGCAACCGGGTGGGCGTGTACCGGATTCTGAAAGCCCTCAAAGCCGCCGGTGTGCGCGCGACGTTTCCGGTGAACGCGGGGCAGCTGGATCGTCTGAAGCCGCTCGTCGAGGTGATCCTGGCCGAGGGTCACGAGATTGCGGCTTACGGCCTGGCTGCGGATCACATCCACTGGAGCGGCCTGGAGCCGGGTGTCGAGGCCGCCTGGATCGACGAGGTTCGCCAGCGTTTCGACGCTGCAGGTCTGAGGCCGCGCGCCTGGCTTAGCCCGGCGCGGCAACAGTCGTTCTCGACCCTGGATCTGATCGCGGCGAAGGGTTTTGACATCTGTCTCGATTGGGAGATCGACGAGGTTCCGGCCGCGCTCCGGACGGACTCCGGGCCCGTGACGGCCCTGCCGCTTTCCAATGAGCTCGATGATCGAAGCCTGATGATCGACCGGCGCCAGACCGAGGCCGAGTGGGCCAATCAGGTGCTGGAAGCCGCGAGGTACCTCGGCGCGGACGTCGACCGGTTCGGCGCCCGCATGCTGGGCTTCACCCTGACTCCCTATGTGTCGGGGCAACCGTTCCGCATGGCGGCCTTGCGCCGGATGTTGGCCGGATTGACGGCTGGTGTCGTCTGGGTGGCCACCGCCTCGCAGATCGCCGACGCGGCGGCGCTGTCGTGAGCCTGCCCAGACGCGCGGTGCTTGCCATGGGATTGGCGGCGGCGGCTGCGCCCGCGACAGCCGCAAACGCCGATCCGCCCTATCTGGCGATTGCGCTGCAGCTGACCTGTGATGCGGTGAACGCAGACGCCACGCCCGAGGCGGCGCGCGAACGGATCGGCCGCTCTATCACGCGTGTCGGCGCGCAGGTCCGGGCATCAATTGGCTTCCTCAGGGGCTTCACCGGCGTCGAGCCCAGGCTGGTGGTGTTGCCTGAGTATGCCTTCACCGGCTTTCCGTCAAGCGAGAGCCGCGCCCTCTGGCAGGCCAAGGCGGCGTTTGATCCGGGCGGTCGGGAATACGAGCAGCTGGCGTCTGTGGCTCAGGCGACGAAGGTCTATCTGGCCGTCAACGCCTACGCGACCGACAAGGCCTTTCCGGATCTATACTTCCAGGCGACCACCATCTTCTCCCCTTCGGGCGAGACCATGTTGCACTATCGCCGGATGATCTCTCTCTTCGCGCCCTCGCCATTTGATGTCTGGGCGCGGTTCCTGGATGTGTACGGCTACGACGCGGCCTTTCCCGTGGCCCGCACCGAGATCGGCACTTTGGCGGCGATCGCTTCGGAAGAGATCCTGTACCCGGAGATCGCCCGAATGACGGCGATGAAGGGCGCGGAGGTCTATGTTCATCCGACCTCGGAAGTCGGGTCGCCGGACCTGACGCCCAAGGAAATCGCCCGCCGCGCCAGGTCCATCGAGAACATGGCTTATCTGGTCAGCGCCAACAGCGCCGGCATCACCGGCACACCGATTCCGGCGGCGTCCACGGACGGCATGTCCAAGGTCATCGACTTTGGCGGTAAGGTGATGGCGGTGGCAGGCGGAGGCGAGACGCTGGTCGCCAATGCAGTAATCGACCTGGCTGCGCTTCGGTCAGCGCGCCGCCGCGCAGGCATGTCCAATCTGACGTCGCGCCAGCCGTGGAGCGCCTATGCCCCGGCCTATGACAAGGCCGAGGGCGTGAAACCGGGCGTTGCGCCTCTGGATCGGGCTGACGCCACCCGGCGACAGACCGAAACCATCCGCCGCCTCATCGAGGTCGGGGTGATCCGTTAGCATGCTTCAGGGCGACGCTCTGCCGCTCAGCGCGTCATCGGCAGGCCGTCGAGAACCTCGTTCAACTCGATGTAGTGGCCATCCGGGTCGTAGAACGCCGAGAACAGCACGTTGATCACGCCCTTACCGTCGTAGGATGGATAGCTGGTCGGGTGGGGCGCTTCATCGACCTTCACGCCCATGGCCTTGGCCTTGTCGAACTTCTCCTGCAGGCCCTTGGTATTGAACACCAGAACGATGTCGCCCGGCGACAGGTCGCCGGCCCTGGCAGGCCGGGGCGTCCGCACGGGCTTGGTATATTGCATGAGCCCGATCTGGCCGATGTAGTCGTCGTTGGCGCGAAGGAACACGAGGTGCAGCGAACGCTCGGCGCTGGCGTCGTCCTTGGCCGAACGCGGCGTGCGGATGACGTTGTCATAGGTCACCTTCAGGCCCAGCGCATCGCGATAGAACTTCAGCGACGCCTCCATGTCCTTCACCACCAGGGTGGTTCGGCGCAGGTCCAGCGGCAGGCGTTCGGCCTCCGTCACCGGTTTGGCCATGGCCGGAACCGCTACCAGCAACGCCACCAGGACGCCCAGCAGAGCTAGCGTTTTTCGAGCCATTCGATCACCTCCGAAACCGACACAACGTCGGCGTACTTGAGCTGCAGGTCTGTCAGGTTGGCGTAGTGATAGCTCTCGTGCTTGTCGGCCACGCACTCCTCGGCAACGATGGTGCGATAGCCGTGGCTGAGCGAATCCACGGCGGTGGCGCGCACACATCCCGAGGTCGATCCGCCGGTCACAAGAACCGTATCGACCTTGTGCCACACCAGATAGCTGGCCAGCGGGGTCTCGAAAAAGGCGCTGGGCATCCGCTTGGTATAGATCAGGTCACGCGCTTCATCGATCTCGCAGCGGGGGTCGAACGCGTGGCGGTCGCTGCCGTCCTTGATGTTCTGCAGGCTGTCTGGCGTGTCGGTTCGCGTACCCCAGACGCCGGCGTCGCCAGCATCGGCTTTATAGGCCACATGGCTCCAGATCACCGGCATCGCCTTCGCCCGTGCCAGGGCCGAGACCCTGTTTACATGGATGATCTGGTCAGGGTCGGTGACGTAGGCGGTCTTCGGGAACAGGTCGGGGCGTGTGTAGGCCTGCTGGAAATCGACGTTCACAATCGCCAGCTTCTGGCCGAACCCGAATCGCGCCCGCGCCGGATTGGCCTTCACGGCTTCATAGATCTCACGCGCGGTCTGGCCTGAAAGCACCATTGTCGGCTCAAAAGGCGGAAGTCTGGTCACGGTGAGATGGTCTCCTAAGGGGCGCCTCGGATCGATTGTGACCCTTATGCATCAATTGTGCGTCTCGATGTCGTGCGGCTCGGCAAAGGATTTGTTCGGACCTTTGAATGGTATAAACGTATACCATTCGCTCATGAAGCCATACCCAAATTGGCGGCGGAGCACTCTCAGGGGAACACCGGCATGAAACTTCGTCGTATCCTGTTGATGACCGTGTCAGCAGCCTCCATCGCTGCGCCCGCCATGGCCCAGGTCGCGCCAGCCGCAGTCGAGGAGGTCATCGTCACCGCGCAGCGTCGTTCGGAAAATCTCCAGAGCGTGCCCGTGACAGTGTCGGCGTTCACGTCGAACCAGCTGGAACAACGTCAGATTGCCTCGACGGTCGATCTGGTCCGCACCATTCCCAACCTGGTCGGTCACAACAACACGGGTACAGGTTCGGCCAACACCTACTTCCTGCGCGGCCTGGGTTCGACCGAGCAGATCGCCACTCTGGATCCCGCAGTCTCCACCTACGTCGACGACGTGATCATCCCGCGTCAGAACGTCAACAACTACGCCCTCTTTGATGTCGAGCGGATCGAAGTGCTGCGCGGCCCTCAGGGCACCACGTTCGGCCGCAACTCCACTGGCGGCGCCATCAATGTCATCACCCGCAAGCCCGGAACCGAGTTCGGCGGCTTCGTCTCGGGCGCGTTTGGCTCGTTCGACAAGCGCCAGGTGCGCGGTTCGGTCGATGCGCCGATCTCCGACAAGATCCTGACCAAGTTCTCGGCCTTCTATGACAAGGACGACGGCTGGCTGAAGAACATCACCAACGGCGAGCGATTCAACGGCGCCAAGAACCTCGGACTCCGCGCAGCCGTACGCTATCTGCCCACCGAAGACGTGATGTGGGATGTATCGCTGGAACACCTGACGTCAGATGGCCTCTATCTCCGGTCGATCCTGGCTCAACCTCGAAACACCCGATCCCAGGTTGCTCAGGCCGGCGAAACCGAGAGCGTGCTGCTGGACGCCCTGGCCAACCGCGGCCAGCGCAACAAGACCCGCTCGACCTCTATCTCTTCCAACCTCGAATGGAAGATGGGTGAGCTGACGGTGAACGCCATCACCGGCGCGCGTACCGTCGACCAGGAATTCGTGATCGATTTCTCCCTGCCGACGGCTGCGGCCAATCCGCTGCCTTTCGTCCTGACGAATGACGGTCAGTACAATGTCTTCACCCAGGAGTTCAAAGTCAGCGGCGAGAGCGGCGCCCTGCGCTATGTGGGCGGTATCTTCTTCTTCCGCGAGGAGAACACGACCCTAACCAGCCAGATTCTGCCGATCCCGGGCGTCAATCCGATCAGCTGCAGCCGCGGTTTCGCGGGTGATGGCCAGTTCAGCTGCAACGGCGCGCCCGGCTATTCCAGCTCACGGCACATCGACAACGACACCACCAGCTGGGCCGCCTACGGCCAGGTGGATTACCAGTTCACCGACCAGTTCTCGCTGCAGGCCGGCGCCCGATACACCATTGAAGAAAAGACCGTCGACCTCAAGTCGACGCCCCAGGGCGGCATGACCACGGCCAATCTGAAGGCGGCCGGTATCGACACCAAGCTCGATACAAACATCCTCACTCCGCGGGTGGCGCTGAACTTCAAGCCGAACGACGACACCCTGATCTACGTGAGCGCCACGCGGGGCTTCAAGGCCGGCGGCTGGAACTCGCGCACCGCCTACCGTCCCCAGGAGTTCCAGCCGATGAAGCCGGAAACCACCTGGTCCTATGAGGCGGGCCTCAAGACCGAGCTGTTCGAGCGCCGCCTGCGCCTGAACGCCACGGCCTTCTACGCCGAGACCAATAACCTGCAGCTCTCCTACACGACACCTGGCCCGACGCCTGGTTCGACCCTGTCGACACAGGACAACGCCGGTGACATCGAGGTGAAGGGCGTCGAGCTGGAAGTGGTCGCCCGGCCAATCACCAATCTGGAATTGTTCGGCACCGCCGGCTTCCAGGAAGGCAAGTACACCCGGGTCAATCCGCGGGCGAACTCGTTCTGTCCGGCCGGCACGGTGAACCTGAGCCTGCCATCGGGCTGCACGGCGGGAACCTTCATCAACGCTATCGACGCTTCTGACGAACTCTCGCGCTTCCCGAAGCGCACCGTGGCCCTGGGCGGTGTCTGGACCATCCCGATCGAGGGTCTGGGCGGATCGTTCAAGATCTCGGGCGAAGCCAACTACAACGGCGGCTACTGGACGACAGCGTCCAACTCGGCGCCTTCGACACGCACGCCGACCGCGCTGAATAGCTACTCGGGCAAATATACCCTGCTGAACGGCTCCATCAGCTTTGTGACCGATGATCAACTCTGGAAGGCCACGCTGGACTGCAAGAACTGCTCGGACAAGACCTACATCACATCGGTCTTCAACGGCGCCTTCTATGGCGAACCGCGCAAGTATACCTTCAGCATTCAGCGGAAGTTCTAGGCTCGGGCGTGCGAGGCGGTGGTTACCGCCTCGCCCCGTTCCTGTCAGCCGCCCTCTCGAAAGGCCGAGAGCGGCAGCGGGTGTCCGGTGTTGGCGATCAGCGCTTGCCGCCGGAAGAAGCGTGCCAGTCCGTCGGCGCCCATGCGCGAGGGCCCAATCCCGGAGGCCTTGAAGCTCTGTTTTGCCGCCTCGTAGAAAACCGCAGTGAGTGCGGCATCGTTCAGGCTGATGGCGCCGGCGTCCAGCCGACGTCCCACCGCTTCGGCCTGTTCCAGTGTCCTGGCGAACACCGCCGCTGACAAGCCATAGTCCCCGAAGTTTGCCAGCGCCACGCCTTCGTCCACGGTATCGAAGGCCATTACGGGCAGGACCGGGCCGAAGGTTTCCTCGCGCATCACCGCCATCTGGTGTGTGACATTCACCAGCACTGTGGGCCGCAACCAAAGTCCGCCGCCGTGGTGCTCGATCTCGCCGCCGGTGAGAACACGTGCGCCCTGCAACCGCGCATCTTCGATCTGGGCTGCGAGAATTTCGGCCTGGCGGGCGAAGATGATGGGTCCGACTTCGCCGGCGTTGATATCCGGCCAGTTCAGCTCGACCGCCGCAGCCTTTTCCGACAGCCGCGCCACGAATGCGGCGTAGAGCGGCCGTTGCACATATATCCGTTCGATGGATTGGCAGGCCTGACCGGTGGACAGCACCGAGCCGCGCAGCGCAGCGTCCGTCGCGGCCTCCAGATCGGCGTCGGCCAGAACAATCAGCGGGTCTTTTCCGCCCAGTTCCAGGAAAGCCGGAATCAGCCGACCGGCCGCCTGCGACGCCACCTTTCGGCCGGTGACCACCGACCCGGTGAAACAGATGCAATCGGCCTGATCGATCAACGCCTGGCCGGTCTCTCCGTCGCCTGACAATACCTGCAGGATATCGCCCAGCCCGGGTGTAGCCGCGATGGCTTCCCGCAAGGGCTCTGTGAACCGTGGGGTCACTTCCGAGGGTTTGACGATTACGGCGCATCCGGCGGTCAGGGCCGGGACGGCATCGATCATGCCCAGCAACAGCGGGAAATTCCAGGGACTGACCACGCCAACGAGTTGATAGGGCTTCCAGTTGGGGGCGTGGCGAACAGCCGGCATGGCGCGGCCGTCCGTCCAGCCATCCGGCATCAACGACGGCGCTATGGCGGTCCAGCCAGCGATGGCGCCGATCACGCTGTCGATTTCCTGTTCCGTGATCCGGCGGCGACCGGTATCGGCCTCCAGCGCGGCGTGCAGGGCGCCGCGTCTTGCGGCCATAGCCCGGGCAAACCGCGCCATGATCTCTGCGCGGCCTGCAAAGCCCAGGGCCGCCCAGTCACCCTGCGCCCGGCGCGCGCGCGCCGCCGCGGCCGCGACAACCTCGGGAGCCGTCGCCACGAACCGATAGTCCGGCGCGCCCGTGCGGGGATTGCGCGCAGTCAGTTGTCTCAAAGGCCGAGACCTCCGGGATTGAGTCGACCATCTGGGTCGACCGTTGACTTCAATGCCCGCGCGATAGCCTGGCTGGTGGCGTCGCGACTGGCCATCCACGGATAGGTGCGTCCGACCTGGAAGTGGGCGGCGCCGAAGGTCTCGAAGACCTCAACGACACCGCGACGGGCTTCGGCGACCAGGGCCGTCGCATCCGGATTGGCGTCGTACTTGCGCAACTTCGCCAGCATGGCCGCCTCTACGGTGGCGTCGTGAATCT
>NZ_JBIKNZ010000106.1:0-7311 GCF_044358365.1 Phenylobacterium sp.
CCATCGCCCGCTTTGTCGTAGCCTGCACGGCGTCGGTGGGGATCAGGCGGATGGTTGAGCTCGCCTTGGCGATCACGTCGCCGGCGGCGTTGAGGAGACGGCCTTCGGCGAAGCAGGTCGACCGGCCGGCGCGTTCGATCCAGCCTTCGGCGATCACCAGACCAGGCCGCGCCGGGGCGAAGAAGCTGACCTTCATTTCCAGCGACATGGGCGTCATGCCGGGAGACTGGGACATGGCGGCGCCGGCCATCGCTGCGTCGATCCAGCCGCTGACGAAGCCCCCCTGTGCCACCCCGCCGGAGTGGCACATGTGCGGCGCGCACATGTATTCGATCACGGCGCGTCCGTCTTCGCGACTGACGGTGCGCACCTGGCCCAGGGCGGACTGCAAAGTGGGGGCCTCGGGCTGCGACATGGACAGGTTCCTCTTGGGTCGGGGCGACGGCTGTGTAGGATGGCGTTCGTACACACGCTTCGGCGTAACCGAAGGCGGGGGAAGATGAAATGATGATCTCCGGTTTGATCCTGGCTATGGCGCTGTCGACGCAGGGTGCCGAGGTGCCGAAACCGGCGGAGGCAAAACCGCCGGTCGAGGCCGCCAAGCCCGCCGAGCCCAAGAAGGTCTGCGTCACCGAGGCTCAGCTGGGCAGTCACTTCAAGAAGCGCGTCTGCGCGACGCCCGAAGAATGGGAACGCCGCCGTGAGCGCGACGCAGCCGAGATGTCAAAGATGGGCGACCGGACGGCGGCCTGCAGCGGTTCGTCCTGCTGACAACGAAATCTAAAGAGGAAACACGACCATGCATGAAATCAAGGTAGGCGACGACGCGGCGCTGGGCGCAGAAGCCGTCTGGGCGGTGATCGGCGACTTCTCCGGCATTCGCAAATGGGCCGGCGCCCTGGAGGCCGAGAGCACCGAGGTGACGCCCAAGGGCAAGGTGCGCACCCTGACCATGCCGGGCGGCCGCACCATCCAGGAACTGATGACCGACGAAGGGCCCTGGCACTACACCTACACGTTGGATCGCCCGGACATGAACGCCTACTTCTCGACGGTCTCGGTCGTTCCGGGCGACGCGACCAGCTGCCGCATCGAGTACATCGTGAAGTTCGACCCGAAGGACGCCTCCACGCTGGAAGCGACCACCGAGCAACTCACCAAGTTCTGCCGCGGCAACATCAAGGCGATGAAGCGCGCGCTTGGTCTTGAACCGCCCAAAGCCTGAGGAAACGCCTGACCATGAGCGACGTGGGCATCGACTATCAGGCGATCCTGCCCGAGGGCTGGACGCGGCCGCGGGGCTTCGCCCATGCGGTGAGTTCGCGGGGTGGCACGACGATCCGGGTGTCAGGCCAACTGGCGCGGGCGGGCAACGCGCCCGTCGCCGTCGGCCTCACGCTGGGCGAACAGTGGCGGCTGGCGCTGGAGAACCTGATCACCGTGGTGCGCGCCGCCGGCGGCGACATCGGCAACATCGTGCTGCTGCGCGCCTATGTGACCGACATGGCCGAGTTCAATACTGGCGGCGCCATGGTGGGTGAAGCCTGGGCCGCCACACTGGGTCGGCACTATCCGGCCATGACGCTGGTGGGCGTGACGGGCCTGGTAGACCCCAACGCCAGGGTGGAGATCGAGGCGGAGGCGGTGCTGCCGTAGAGTGAGGCACAAGAGGGCCCCCGCCGGACCGTGGTCGCGGCAGGAGCCAGTGCAGTCCTAGGTTTCGGGTAGGACCGATGAGTGCAGGTGGTCGATCTTCCAGGCCGAACCATCCCAGAGGTAGGTGAAGGAATACCGCGCCTTGACGTCGGTCTTGACGCCCGTGGACGGGTTTGTGAGCGCCACGGTCCAGAGGCCGACGCGGGTCGCCGTGTTGCAGTCAATCTTGACGGTGCTGGAGTTGATCGTGCCCTGCGGGCTGTTCTTCAGGAAGCTGACGAAATAGTCCCGAACAGCCGCCGGCGTGGTGCGGGGCGTGTTGGAGACGGTCGCCAGCAGCACGGCGGAAGGGGCAAACAGCGCGGTAACCTTGTCCGGGTCCTTGGTGGCCCAGGTGGCGTTGAAGGCGGTGAACTGCTGCTCGACAGCAGCCGGCGAGACGGTCGGGCACGACTTGGTCGCGGCGAAGGCGGCAGGCGCGCCAGCGGTCATCGCGGCGGCCAGGGCGCCGGCGAGCAGGGTCTTGGTCATCAGGTCTCCGAGGATCGGTAGAAATGCGATCGCGCGGATGCGCAGGCCGCAGATGGGTTCGACCTGACCTGGATCAATGATATTCAGAATGAGACATACAGATGCCTTTCATTGACGCCGCCAATGAAAGGCCGCGCCCACCTAATTCCGGCGAGGGATGATCACCGGCAGGGTCTCGTAACCCTTCACGAAAGCCGAGTGGGTGCGGGTGGGTTCGCGGACAACACGCACCTCCGGGAAGCGGGCCAGGATCTCTTCCCAGATGATCTGCAGCTGCAGTTCAGCCAGGCGGTTGCCCACGCAGCGGTGGATGCCGAAGCCGAAGGAGAGGTGCTGGCGGGGCCGCTCGCGCTCGATGTTGTAGCGCTCGGGGTCGGTGATGACGCTGTCATCGCGGTTGCCGGACACGTACCACATGACCACCGTGTCGCCTTTCCTGATCGTCTTGCCGCCCATTTCGAAGTCCTGGGTGGCGGTGCGCGACATGTGGGCCAGCGGGGTCTGCCAGCGGATGGTCTCTGAGACCATCGCGGTAATCAGCGAGGGGTCGGCGCGCAGCTTGTCGTACTGGTCCGGGTTCTTGTTGAGCGCGTAGATCGAGCCGGAGATCGTGTTCCGGGTCGTGTCATTGCCCCCGATGATCAGCAGCACGACATTGCTGTGATAGTCGCGCAGGCTGAGGTTCCGGGTGGCGGGCGCGTGCGCCATCATCGAGACGAGGTCGAACTTCGGCGGGGCGTTGACCCGCTCGTTCCACAGTTCGGTGAAGCGGCCGAAGCATTCGTCCGCCTGCTCGCGCTTGTGGTCCCAGCTCTTGGCCGGGCCATGGCCGGGCTGGTTGGTGAACATGTCCGACCAGTGGGTCAGCAGGCGGCGGTCCTCCTGCGGGAAGTCGAAGAGCGTGGCCAGGGTCATGGCCGTCAGCTCCTTGGACACCAGGTCGACCCAGTCGAACTCCTCGCCGATCGGCAGGCCGTCCAGGATCTTGCCGGCGCGCTCGCGGATCAGCGGCGCCATGGCGGCCAGGTTGGCGGGGGCGACGACGGGGCTGACCGCCTTGCGCTGCACGTCGTGCTCCGGCGGGTCCATGCCGATGAAGCTGGAGCCGCGCGGACGCTTGTCGGCCTCGGCCTTGGCCTCGAGGGTCTGCAGCGCGATGCCGTCGGCCGAAGAGAACACCTGATGGTTGGTGTCGACGGCGATGATGTCGTTGTAGCGGGTGATCGACCAGTAGGGGCCGTACTCGCTGTCGGGTGTGTAGTGGACCGGCGCCTCGGCGCGCAGGCGCTCGAAATAGGGCCACATGGCGTTAGCGGCGAACAGGTCGGCCTGGGCCGGATGCAGGGTCTCAAGCGGCAGGGCGTAGACGTCGGCCTGAGCCCCGGCTTTGATTTCGGTATTGCCGTCGGACATGGTGATGCTCCCGTTCGACGCATCTTGAGGCGCCGTTTTGATGATCACGACGCAGGTGAGGGCGTCGTGCAAGTTAAATTCGAATAGCCGGGATGCCACTCGCGTGATCGGATGGGGTGATCAGGGAGCGATGCATGACTGACCGACGCCGGGTTCTGACGCTGATGGCGGGGTTCGCGGCCGCGCCTCTACAGGCAGTGATCGCCGCCGAGCCCTTGAAGATCGCTGTCGTCGATACCGGCAACACAGGTCGCAGCCTGATGGCCGAAACGCTCCTGCGCGACCTGATCCGGCGGCGAGGGCTGCATGTATCCGTAATCTCGCGCGGGCTGGAGGTGGATCCTTTCGATGAGGCCCCTGAGGCCAACGCCGCGATCCTGATGCGGCAGCGCGGGTTCGATGTGGCGACGCACAGGGCGCGCGCGCTTACCCCAACAGACATCAAGTTCGCGGATCTGATCCTGACCATGACCGCCAAACATGCCGAGACCGTGGCCGCCGCCTACCCACAGGCGCAACCCAGGACCTTCACGCTCTCACTCTATGCGACCGGAACAGCCACAGACGTTCCTGACGCCTGGGGCAAGCCTATGGCCGACTATCAGGGCGTACTGTCCCAACTGGACCGATACCTGCCGCTGGCGTTGGTCAAGGCCGTGGCGGGCGCCCGATCCAGTACCGGGACTTGACCGACGCAGCGTCCACCGGCTCTGGTCGCGACGGATCACGGGGGTCAGCCTATGAAACTCTATCATTGTCGCGATGCGCGCTCGCTGCGGGCCCTCTGGGCGCTGGAGGAACTGGGCGTCGACTATGAGCTGGTCAATATGGCCTTCCCGCCACGCTCGACCTACCCGGGCTATCTGACCATCAACCCGCTGGGGACCGTACCGACCCTCACCGACGGCGCCACAACGCTGACCGAGTCGACCGGCATCTGCCACTATCTGGCCGAAACTCATGGGCCGACGCCGCTCCGGGTGGATCCTTCGGAGGCCGACTATGGCGCCTATATCAACTGGCTGTTCCGAAGCGATGCGACCCTGACATTTCCGCAGACGATCGTGCTGCGGTACTCGCGCCTGGAGCCCAGGGAACGACGGCTGCCGCAGGCGGTGGAGGACTATTCCGTCTGGTACCTGTCGCGGCTGCGCAGCGTGGAGGCGGCGCTGGAGGATGGCCGGTCCTATCTCTGCGCCGACCGGTTCACCATGGCCGACATAGCGGTTCACTACGCGCTCTATCTGGGGCGGTCCCTGGAGCTGGATGCGCGCTATAAACCCAACTGCCTGCGTTACCTCGACGCCCTGACCGAGCGGCCAGCATTCCAGCGGGCGATGGCGCGACAGGCCGAACCGATCTGAATCGGGCGCGATTCCCACTGGCGTGACCCCGGGCCTTCGGTCCACGATGTCGACCTGACCGCCGGAGTGCGGCGACGAGGAGACGACCATGGACGACGCCGGCCAGATCCAGACCCACCGTGACGTTCCCGCCAAGCGGCTTGCAACGCCCAGTACGGTCAGCCCGCAGCTGCAGCGGTCGATCTCGGGGATGGCGGCAGCGGCCGCCGCCGCCGCCGGCGGCGGCGGACTGCCGGCCGGCTGGGCGCCTGGCAGCGCCGCGGAATGGAAAGCCGTAATCGCCCAGATGGACGCCCAGGCGCTCAGCGTCGCGCCCGCGATCAAGGCGATGTTCCCGCATACCTCCGAACTGCGCCAGATCGCCGGGGTGACGGTGCGCGAGATCACACCTTCGACCCTGGATCCCGCCAAGTCGGGCAAGCTGCTGGTTCACTTTCACGGCGGCGGCTACGCGCTGAACGGCGGCGAGGCCAGTACGGGCGAGGCTGTGCTGGGCGCGCACCATTCCGGCATGAAGGTGATTTCGGTGGACTACCGGATGCCGCCCGAGCACCCCTTCCCGGCAGCGGTCGACGACGCCGTGGCGGTCTGGCAGGCTCTGCGTGCGGACCGCCCGGCGGCAGCCATGGGCGCGTTCGGAACCTCGGCCGGCGGCGGACTGACCCTGGCTCTGGCGCTGAAGCTGAAGGAGCTTGGCGAGGCGCTTCCAGGCGCCCTGGCGCTGGGCACCCCCTGGGCCGACCTCACCGGCGCCAGCGACAGCTATCAGGTCAACGCCCATGTGGACGGTATCTTCTCGAACTTCGACGGCTTTGGGAGAGCCATGGCCGAACTCTATGCCGGAGCGGCTGGCGTGACCCATCCGCTGGTGTCGCCGGTATTCGGGGAGTTCTCGGGCTTCCCGCCCACGGTCTTTGTCACCGGAACACGCGACATACTGCTGAGCGACACCGTGCGGGTCTATCGGGCCATGCGGAAGGCGGGCGTCACCGCACGGCTGGAAGTGCACGAAGCCATGAGCCACGCCGAGTATATCTACGCCTTCGACGCGCCGGAGTCGGCGGTGGCGTTCCAAGACATCGCCCGGTTCTTCGACGAACATCTGGCGGGTTGAGGCCATGTTCCGACTGACGGTTACCTGGCCGGCGGCGCTGGTTCTGGCAGCGGCGACGCCAGCGCTGGCTCAGGCCCCGACGCTGGCGCCGGTCGCAGCAACGGTGGGCACGGCGCAGCAGATCGACTTCACCTCCGCAGTCAACGGCAAGACCTACCGGATCACGATCGCCAAGCCTTATGCCTTCCCGCCCAAGGGCGGCTATCCGGTGGTCTATGTGCTGGACGGCGGCGCCTACTTCGGCACGTTTGCCCGCTTGGTCGACAACGCCTCGGTACTCGCCGCGCGCCTGACAGCCCTGAAAGGCGCGCCGGGCTACAAGGTCGAGAGCAAGATATTCGCAGGACAGTCGCATATGAGCGTGCCGTGGGAGGCTCTGAACACCATGTTGAACTTCGCCCCGGGCAAAGGCAGCCAGCAGCCGTGACCCGTCAGAAAGTCCTGGTGCTCTATCTGGCCAACAGTGCGCTCGATGCGCCAACCATCGCCTGGGCCGTCTATGACGGGACCGGCGAAAAACTGCATATGGCCGGCGACAACGAAGAGGTTCCGTACGCCACCGGTCTGGCCGCGCTGAAGGATGGCTGGCGGTTGTTTCAGGCTTCTCAGCTCAATCCGCATGCCCGGGGCGAGGAGTTCGACATCGCCTATCTGAAATATGAGTTCTGGTTCGAACAACTGGTTGAGGTGACCCCATGAGCCAGGCGCTGCCCCTGCTCAGTTCCGCCCAGATGGCTCGCTTCGTGGCGCGCGGGTTCCTGCGCTTCGACGCCGTGGTGCCGGACGACATCAACGCCCAGTTCATGGCCGAGGCCGGCGAGGTCGCCGAGCCGAAGCCGGGCGAGCGGCTGATGAAAACCTATGGCCAGGCGCTGGCGGCCAATGCGATTCCGGAGGTGTCGGCGGGCACATCGCTCAGCCAGACCTATCCGGAGGGCAGCGCCATCTCGCGATTGCTGGACCTGCCGCTGGTGCGCGGGGCGCTGCAAAGCCTGCTGGGCGATGACCCGGTGTTCGACCACCACTTCCTGCACATCACCTTCCCGCCCGCCTATCACGCAGCCTCGGGCGGCGAGAGCGTCAGCCAGCATACCCATCAGGATTCCACGATCGACCCGCGTCAGGCGTTCGACGTGCAGGTGATGTACTATCCGCACAAGGTGACCCGGCCCATGGGCGGCACGCGGTTCATCCCCGGCACCCACCTGCGCAAGGTCAGTGAAGTGGCGCTGG
>NZ_JBIKNZ010000013.1:0-60163 GCF_044358365.1 Phenylobacterium sp.
CGTCCGCGGAAGGCGCGATAGCCGGCCTTGGGATCCACGGCGTTGCCAGCTGACATGACGTGATCGTAGAGGCGCTTGGCGACGCGTTTGTCGTAGAGGCCGCCGGGGGCTTGCAGGAAGGCCTGGGCCGCGTCGGCGGACATCACCTCGGACCAGATATAGGAATAGTAGCCCGCCGACTGGCTGTCGCTGGTGAAGAGGTGCTGGAAGTGCGGCAGGCGGTGGCGCATCGCCAGTTCCTTTGGCATGTCCAGTCGGGCCAGTTCCTCGCGTTCAAAAGCCTTCGGGTCGATGTCGGCGGCGTCGGCCAGATGCAGTTTCATGTCGATCAGGGCCGAGGCCAGAAGTTCGGTGACGTTGAAACCCTGTCGGAAGGTGCTGGCCCTGCGGATCTTCGCGATCAGATCGTCCGGTAGCGGCGCGCCGGTGACATGATGCCGGGCGAATCGTTTCAGCAATTGCGGGGATAGGAGCCAGTTCTCCAGGAGCAACCCCGGGAATTCGACATAGTCCCCGAACACCCGGACGCCCGAGAGTGTGGGGTAGGTTACCTCGGAGTTCAGCCCGTGAAGGGCATGGCCGAACTCGTGGAACAGTGTGGTGGCGTCGGCCCATGAGATGAGCACCGGCTTGTCCTGCGCGCCGGGCACGAAACTGGCGTTATTGGAGACGATGGCCGTAACCCGTCCACCATGGGTCTGCTGCGCCCGATAGGTGTTCATCCAGGCGCCTGAGGTCTTGCCGGGCCGGGCGAGTGTGTCGAAATACCAGAGGCCCATGGGCCGCGCGCCGCGCCTGACCTGAAAGACGGTTACGCTGGGGTGCTGCGTCGGGACATCGAAGACCTGGGTGAACTGCAGACCATAGAGACGCCCGGCCACCCATTGTAGGGCCTCGCGCATTCGGTCGAGCTGCAGGTAGGGCTTCACCTCATTGAGGTCGAGATCGTATCGGGCCTTGCGGACCTTCTCTGCATAGTAGCGGTAGTCCCAGGGCGCGATCTGGACACCGACATTCTCCTGGCCGGCGATGGCCTGCATCTCGGCCACCTCTTCGCGGACCCGTGCAATGGCCGAAGGCCAGACACGCAGCATGAGGTCCAGGGCAGCCTGCGGTGTTCCGGCCATGGAGCTCTTGTCCAGGTTCCAGTGGGCATGTGTGGGGTAACCCAGCAGCTTCGCCCGCTCGGCGCGTAGCCGCAAAATCCGTGTGATCAGGCCATTGTTGTCACGCGCGTCGCCGTTGTCGCCCCGGCCGTAGAAAGATCTCCAGACGCGCTCACGCAGATCCCGCCGGTCAGAGTACGTCATGAAGGGATCGACGGCGGAACGGATATTGAGAATGGCGAAGTCACCGGGACGTCGCCGGGCCGCAGCCGCAGTTGCGGCGCTGGCTCGCAGGTCTGTCGGCAGTCCCGACAGATCGGCCTCCTTCAGGTAGAGAACGTGATCGTTCTCCTCCACCAGCACATTCTGGGCGAAGATCGTGTAGCAGCCGGCCAGCTCCGCATTGATGGCCGCAAGCCTCGCCTTGTCCGGCGGTTCAAGCTGCGCCCCGCTCTGCACCATGCGGCTCCATCGAAACTCGGTGAGACGCATCTGCTCGACGGTCAATCTGGCCGCGTGCCGTGCCTGATAGACCGCATCCACTCGTCTGAAGAGCGCGCTGTGCTGCTTGATCCGATCGAGGTGTTCCGCCAGCCGGGGTCGAAGTGTGCGGTCAGCGGCGCGGACTTCTGGAGTTGAAAGTGTGCCGATCCAGACGCTGTAGATCGCCGCGGCGCGCCCGGCCGCTGATCCGGTGTTTTCCAGAGCCGCGATGGTGTTGTCGAACGTCGGCGGGGCAGGGTTTGCGGCCAGGGTTTCCACCTCTTGCCACTCCTCGGCCATTGCGGCCTCCGCAGCAGGAACAAACTCGGCGACCTTGACCCGGTCAAAGGGAGGTACGCCCCCGTATGGCCCTGTCCAGGGCGTCAGCAGCGAATTCGTGATCTGCGAGGCGCCGGAGCGGGGCCAAGCCACTGCAGCGACTGAAGCAGCCAGGAAGGTACGCCGGCGCATGGGGTCTCCGAAAGACGGCTCCGGTATCTTCTACGTTGAACCGTTCAGGACGTCACCCGAGCGCGGATCTAGTGCGCCATGCCGCTCTGGCCACCGCCAATTGCGCCCGTCAGATCCTGCAATCGACTGATGGCTGTCGCCTCCCGGTTCGCAAGACCAAAGGCCGTGAGCAGCATGACCACCAGATGATGCCCTTGATCAACGCCAACCCGGCCGAGATAGTACTCGCGCATGGCCATCCGCAGAGCGCCGAACGCGAGGATTCTGGCGGCCCGCAGGTCGCCCGCATGGAAACGTCCGTCGGCGATGGCGCGTCGGTGCAGGATGTCGAACTGTTCCTGCCAGACGGACTCGAGCGGGGCCGCCGATCCCTCCAGCCGGATCGCCACCCAACCCTTGACCGGGTCCGCAATCGTTGCAGCCCAGATACGATGCAGGATCGCAGCGATCAGCTCGACCGGGTCATCAATGGTGTTTCGAGCGTCCTCAAGCCCCCAGTCCAGTTCGTGGGTGATGCGCGCATTCAGCGCCTGAAGCACATCCATAACGGTGGGGAAGTAGGTCAGAAAATCATCGCGTGTCACGTCGGTGGCGCTGACGAAGTCTTCTATGGAACAGGTGTTCGGACCCTTCGCCGCGATGACCCTCGCCGCCGCGTCCAGAATCCGCCGACGCAAGCCCGTCTGCGGCTCACCTGCGCGATGGGGCTCGCCCCAGGACCTCTCACCCATCCGACCCGTCCCCCACCGGTATTTCTCGGCACCAGCGCACCCTAGACGAAGGATTTACGACGGTGTCAAACCGAGTCGCCTAAGACGTGTGTGGGTACAAGCCAAGGGCGAATGGATTGCTGGCCACCGTCAACGGTGACAGTCCCTGCGACGCCCGCTAACACCGGGATATGGCGATAGGTGTCTTTGACTCTGGTGTCGGTGGCTTGACGGTGCATCACCGTCTCGTCGAGCGGTTTCCGACCGCCGATTTTGTCTATCTCGCCGACCAGGCCCACGCGCCCTATGGCGGCAAGTCGGGCGAGGAGATCGTTGATCTGACAAGAGCAGGCTGTGTCCGACTGTTCGAGCGGGGCTGCGATGTGGTCGTGCTGGCGTGCAACACCGCCGCCAGCGTGGCGCTCCGGCGACTGCAGCAGACCTGGCTGCCGGGCTATCGGCGCGAGCTGGGCCGGTCGGTGAACATCCTGGGGATCGTCGTGCCCACCATCGAGGCGGCGACCGGCCTGCCGTGGGAACATGAGGCGGACCGTCGTGGCGACAAGGTCGAGAAGCTGGATGTGCTTGGGGTATTCTCCACGCCGGCGACCGCCCGGAGCCGGGTCTATGAGATCGAGATCGACAAGCGGCGGCAGGATGTAGCGGTGTTCTCCGAGCCCTGTCCGGATCTGGCCCGGATGATCGAGACGGGAGCGGCACGGATGGAGCTCACCAGCGTGATCGCAGGCCACGTGAAGGCGCTGGCCACACGGATCGGGCGCCATCCCGACCGGGCGATCCTGGGCTGTACTCACTATGAGATCGTCGCGGACCTGTTCCAGGCAGCGCTGCCGCCAGGTACGCCGCTGATCCGTCAGCCCGAGGCGACAGCCGATGCGCTGGCGCGTTATCTGGCGCGGCATCCGGAGTTCGATCCCGGGACGTCGTCGAACCGCAGGTTTATGACGACCGGGCGTCCAGGGGCTCAGCACAGTATGGTAGAAGCCTTCTGGGGAGCGCCGCTGAGCTTTCAGATGGCCTAGGAGGAACGTCGCCATGAAGCTTCTGCTTGCCGCCTTGATTGCCGCTTCATCCTTCGCCGGTGTGTCGCAGGCTGAGGTGATCGCGAGCGGGTCGAATGGCTTTCGGCTTCGAACGGTCCAGCAGGTGGCGGCGGCGCCGGAAACGGTCTTCAAGGCGGTGGGCGAAATCGGCCGCTGGTGGAGTGACGCCCACACCTATTCCGGCAAGGCCGCCAACATGACCATGCCATTGGCGCCCAATGCCTGCTTCTGCGAGAATCTCCCGGGCGGGGGCGTCCGCCACGGCATTGTGGAACTCGTGATCCCCAACCGACAGGTCCGCGTTTCCGCCGCCTTGGGGCCGTTGCAGGACGAGGGCGTCTCGGCCGCGTTGTTCTTCGGGCTGGTTCCCAAGGACGGCGGGACCGAGCTGACGGTTACCTACAATGTCGGCGGCGCAAGAGAGGCCATGGTCGTCGCAGCCCCTGTCATTGACGGTGTTATTTCTCAGGCGGCGCGACGACTGAAGACCTATATCGAAAGCGGAAAGCCTTGAGGGCCGGGATCAGATTCCGCCGTTTCCGTTCTCGATAGATTTTGCGAGATCGATAGACGCAGCCTAAAGTCTCCCGATGCTCCCGACCATTCGCCAACTCCAGTACCTCAAGCTTCTCGCCGAGCACGGCGCCTTTGGAAAGGCCGCCGAGGCCGCGCACGTCACCCAGCCAACCCTGTCGGCAGGCATCCAGGAACTGGAGCGGACGCTTGGCGCGCCAGTGGTCGACCGCGCGCGATCCGGCGTGATCCTGACGCCGGTGGGAGAGGAAGCCCTGCGCCGCGCCACGGTGATCCTCAACGAGGCTGAGGAACTGGTCGAAGCTGCCAAGAACGCCGGCCAACCCCTGGCTGGACGGTTCCGGCTGGGCGTCATTCCGACGATCGCCCCGTTCCTGTTGCCGGGCGCACTTCCCCTGTTTCGGGACCGTTTCCCTCGGCTTCGGCTGTTCCTGCGGGAAGACCTGACCCAACGCCTGATCTCCCAGCTCAAGGCTGGTCGTCTGGATGCCGCCTTGATCGCGCTGCCCTACGATATGAGCGGGCTCGAGTGGGCCCCTGTGGTCGAGGATGAGTTGCTGGCGGCTGTGCCTGCCGATCATGCACTGGCCGGACTGTCCTCGATCTCTCCCGACGCGCTGGAGCGCGAAAACCTGATCCTGCTGGAGGATGGCCACTGTCTTCGCGAGCACGCGCTCTCGGCCTGTCGCCTCAACCCGCCCCGTATGGGCAGTGGGGAGGAACCGTTCGCCGCCACCTCGCTTCCCACCCTGGTGCAGATGGTGGCCTCAGGGCTTGGCGTGACCTTCCTTCCGGGCATGGCGGTGAGCGCCGGCCTTGTGAGCGGGGTGAACATCGCCATTCGTCCCATCGACGCCGAGAACCCCGCACGTGAGATCGTGGTGGCCTGGCGCGCCGGCTCGAACCGCCGCGCCGAGGGGCGGTTGCTTGCCGCAGTGCTGCAAGATGTCTGTGAGCCCGGATAGGCCTCAGCCAGATACAGTCCAAAACGTGCCTGCGCCGGGGCGGGTCGGCCCCGAATCGCACGTGCGATGATGAACCTGGGCCTGGCGCTGAAGAACAGGATGGCGCGCCCGGTTACGCCGGACGATCTGGATCGCATCGTCGGCATGATCGACGACACGGCCTCGGGCATCGAACGTAGCTGAAGCGCTCGACTCGACGCCGGCGCCCTGCGAGGCTTCCGCAAAACCCCGGGGGGAACGTGATGGTGAAGGGCGCGACGCCGCAGCGGCGGCAGGTGCTGACGGGTCTGGCGGCGATGGGGGCCACTGCAGCGGCGCCCGTCCGGCGTCCGCCGAACGTCGTGGTCGTGCTGGCCGATGACCTCGGCTACGGCGACCTTGGCGTCCAGGGATCCAACCTGATTGCTACACCGAACCTTGACCGCCTGGCGCGGCAAGGCGTGCGGATGACGGACTTCTACGCCGCGGCGAACATCTGCACGCCGTCGCGGGCCGGGCTGCAGACCGGCCGCTATCCGATCCGGACGGGCCTGGCGTACGAGGTCATCCGGGCCTCCGACACCAACGGCCTGGCGCTGTCTGAAATCACCCTCGCCGAGGCGCTCAAGCCGGACTACGCCACCGCCCTCGTCGGAAAATGGCATCTGGGCCATGTGGCGCCGTTCTGGCCGCCGACAAAGCATGGCTATGACCTGTTCTTCGGACTGCCCTATAGCCACGACATGAAACCCCTGTCGCTCTACACGGCGGCGTCGGGGGTCGAACTGACTCAGGAAGATGTGGATTTTCCACGCCTGACCCAACGGTTCTTTGATCGCGGGATTCAGTTCATCGAGGACAACAGGGCCAGGCCGTTTTTCCTGATGTTGTCGCTCACGGCGCCGCATCTGGCATTGAACCCCCACCCCGACCACGCGGGCCACTCGCGGGCCGCCGCCTATGGCGATGTAGTGGAGGAAATCGACAGCCAGGTCGGCCGGCTGACAGCGCTACTGAAGGCGCTGGGAATCGATCGCGACACCCTGGTGTTCGTGACCTCGGACAACGGGCCGTGGATGGAGGGCTCATCCGGCCCCTTGCGTGACCGGAAGGGCGGGGCAGGCTGGGACGGCGGGTACCGCGTGCCGTTCATCGCCTGGGGTCCCGGACGTCTACCGGCCGGCAAGGTCAGCGGCGAGATCGCCATGAACATCGACCTGCTGCCGACGATCCTGGCGTTGACCGGCCGCCCGCTTCCGGGGACCGAGATGGATGGTCGGGATCTGACGGCCGTCCTGATGCGCGGCGCCAGGAGTCCGCACGACGAACTGATCCTGTTCAACAATGAAAAGGTGGTGGCGGTCCGCACCGACCGCTGGAAATTCGTTGCCAGTTCTTACTATCGCAGCATCGTTCTGCCGCTGGCGGCGATCCGGGGCGAGGGGTTGTTCGACGTCCGGGCCGACCCCGCCGAGACTTACAACCTGGCCAGCCTGCATCCGGAGGTTCTGAAGGACATGCGGGCCAGGCTGGATCGGGCCAGGGCGACGTTTGAGCCGTTGGGGCTGCGCAAACCTTAGGAAATCAGGGTCTGAGGTGATCTCTGGCCGTTTCTGCCCTATAGGTCCGCCCCCATGAGCCGTCCGTTCCTGAAGATGAACGGGCTCGGCAACGACTTTGTCGTGGTCGAGACCCGCACCGCCCCGTTCGCCCCGACGACCGTCGAGGTGCGTGCGATCGCCAATCGCGAAACCGGCGTCGGCTGTGATCAACTGATCGTAGTCGAGCCCTCCGACACCGCCGACGCCCATGTGCGATTCTGGAACGCGGACGGCGAAGAGGTTTCGGCCTGCGGGAACGGGACCCGCTGCGTTGGCTGGCTGTTGATGCAGGCCTCAGGCAAGGATGAGGCCGTGATCGAGACAAAGGCCGGTCGCCTCGTAGCCACGCGCGCCGGCGAGCGGTTGGTCAGCGTCGACATGGGCCTCCCGGGTCTGGAGTGGCGCGAGATCCCGCTGGCGAGCGAACACGACACAGTCTCGCTGGGGACTGTTCTTTATGACCACGCCGACCTGATGGCGCCGCCGGGGTGTGTCTCCATGGGCAATCCCCATGTCGTGTTCTTCGTGCCAGACGTGGAGTCCGTGCCCATCGCCAGGATCGGACCGGTGGTGGAGCATCATCCGCTGTTCCCGCAGCAGGTGAATGTCGGCTTCGCCCAGATCGTGGCCGCCGACCGCATTCGTCTGAGGGTCTGGGAGCGTGGCGCGGGTCTGACGCGGGCCTGCGGCACCGGCGCCTGCGCCGCCCTGGTCGCCGCTGCGCGCCGCGAATTGACCGGCCGCCATGCAACGCTGGAACTGGACGGCGGCGAACTTTTCATCGAGTGGCGCAAGGACGGCCACGTGATCATGACTGGCCCGGCGGCTGTCGACTTCATGGGCGAGTTGCCGTGACAGCGGACGTCGACATAGTCACCTTTGGCTGTCGCCTGAACGCCTACGAGAGCGAGGTCATTCGCGCGCGTGCGGCGGAGGACGGCCTGACCGATGCGGTGGTGTTCAACACCTGCGCCGTCACGGGCGAGGCGGTGCGTCAGGCGCGGCAGGCGATCCGCAAGGCACGCCGCGAACGACCCGGCGCGCGCCTGATTGTGACGGGCTGTGCGGCCCAGATCGATCCGCAGGCCTTCGCCGACATGGCCGAGGTGGATCTGGTGCTGGGCAATGCCGAAAAGAGCCAGGCTGGAGCCTACGCCCTCCAGACCGAGCCGGCGCGGGTGCGCGTCAACGACATCATGAGCGTGCGCGAGACCGCCGGGCATCTCATCGATGGCCTGAAGGATCGCGCCCGTGCCTATGTCGAGGTCCAGAACGGCTGCGATCACCGCTGTACCTTCTGCATCATTCCGTTCGGCCGCGGGAACTCACGGTCGGCCGGGGCCGGCGAGGTGGTGGATCAGGTCCGGCGACTGACCGCCCAAGGCTATCAGGAAATTGTGCTCACCGGTGTGGACGTCACCAGCTGGGGAACCGACCTGCCCGGTCAGCCGACGCTGGGCCAGCTGGTGGCGCGGATCCTCAAGCTGGTCCCGGAACTGCCGCGCCTGCGGCTGTCGTCCATCGACGCCGCCGAGATCGACGCCGACCTGTTGCGGTGTCTGGCCGAAGAGCCGCGGCTGATGCCCTATCTGCACCTGTCGCTGCAGGCGGGCGACGACATGATCCTGAAGCGGATGAAGCGGCGCCATAGCCGTGCCGACGGCCTGAAGCTGATCGCCGATGTTCGCGCCGTGCGCCCGGATACGGCGTTCGGCGCCGACTTCATCGCGGGCTTCCCTACCGAGACGGACGAGATGTTCGAAAACACCCTGCGGCTGGTGGAGGAGGCTGGCCTGTCGTTCCTGCACGTCTTCCCCTACAGCGCCCGTCCGGGCACGCCCGCAGCGCGGATGCCGCCGGTCAAGGGTCCGGTGATCAAGGCCCGCGCTGCCCGTCTGCGCGCCGCAGGCGATGCTGCGCTCGCGCGTCACCTGGATCGCCAGGTCGGCAGAACCCTCGACGGTCTCGTGGAATCCGACAGTCGGGCCAGAGCCGCAGACTTCACTGAGGTGTTTTTCGAGGGTGAGGCGCCGGTGGGCGGCATCGCCAGCCTGCGGGTCACGGGTCACGACGGACGGCGCGCCCTCGCCGCCGTGATCTAGGGAGGACGCTGTGAGCTTCTCAGGCGGGTGCCAATGTGGCGCGGTGCGGTTCCGGGTGGACGGCGACCTCGGCGAGGCCAGCATCTGCCACTGCCGCATGTGCCAGAAGGCGACCGGCGGCCTCTTCGGCCCTTATGTCGGCGCACCTGCGGTTGTCTGGACGCGAGGTGAGCGCAAGCGCTTCCAGAGTTCCAACAAGGTCTGGCGCGGCTTCTGTGAGGCCTGCGGCACGCCGCTGACCTTCGAATACGGTGAGAGCTCCGTGGCGCTGGCCATCGGCGCGTTGGACGATCCGGCCGCAGCGCGGCCGACCGAACAACTTGGCAGCCCCAGCAAACTGCCCTGGGTCGACGGGCTTGCCGAACTGCCCACCCACGAACCGACCGAGCCCCGCGCTGCGGCCCACCTGGCCAGCATCGTCAGCCTCCAGCATCCGGATCACGACACCTAGGTTCGCCCCGGGAACCCCGGCATCTGCCAGCCAAACAGGATCGCGCCGGCGCGTACGCCGAATGCGGCAGCAAATCCCAAGGCGCCGGCGATGACCAAAGCCACCCCGAGGGTGTTCAGGCCCACAAACACCGCCGCCCCCAGTAGCGCCGGCGTCACATAGAGTTCGCGGCGCAGCAGCACAGAGGGCTCCTCGGCCAGGACGTCACGGATGATCCCGCCAAAGGTGGAGGTCAGCACACCCATCACGATGGCCGACCCCGGCGGCACGCCCAGAGACACGGCTTTCAAGGCGCCGACGACGGTGTAGGCCGCCATGCCCACGGCATCCAGCCAGAGCAAGAGGCGCTCGCGCCCCTGACCCCAGCCGAAGATCCAGATGGCGATAGCGCCCAGCAGGCAGACCGCCAGATATTCCGGGCGCGCCACCCAGAACACCGGCGCATCGATAAGCAGGTCGCGCAGGGTTCCACCGCCTACACCCGTCACGGCGGCGAAGAAGCCGAACGTCACGATGTCGTGTTTGCGCCGCGCGGCGGCCAGCGCACCGGACGCGCCGAAGACGGCGACGGCGGCGTAGTCCAGTACGGTCAGGGTCTGCGCAAGGGCGTCCATGCTGGACTTTGTGCGGTCAGAGGTGACGGCGCGCAAGGAGGCGGCTAGAAGCCCGCCCCATGTCAGACCCAAAACGTGGCTGGTTCTCGCGGCTCACCGAAGGCCTCACCAGGTCGTCGAAACAGATGGGCGAGCAGATCGCCCAGGTGTTCGTCGCCAAGGCGCCGCTTGATCAGGCCAAGCTCGACGAACTGGAAGAGATGTTGATCGAGGCAGACCTCGGTCCGCACTCGGCCGCCCGGATCACGGCGCGGTTCTCCGCGGAGTCCTTCGGGAAGAATGTCGACGATAATGACATCCGCGAGGCGCTCTCGAATGCAATCGGCGAGGAACTGAGCGCACGCGAGGGGGTGTTCGCCCCGCTCTCGGGTCCGAAACCCTATGTGGTGCTGTTCATCGGCGTGAACGGGTCCGGCAAGACGACGACGCTGGGCAAGATCGCCACCGACCTGAAGCGCCAGGGGGCCAAGGTGTTGATTGTCGCTGGCGACACCTTCCGCGCCGCCGCCGTTGAACAGTTGAAGGTGTGGGCTGATCGCGCCGGCGCCGACTTCATCGGACGCCCCACCGGCTCCGACGCCGCAGGTCTGGCGTTCGACGCCCTTCAGAAAGCCCGGGACGAGGGCTACGACGTGATGCTGGTCGACACCGCCGGGCGGCTTCAGAACAAGCAGGGTCTGATGGACGAACTGCACAAGATCATCCGGGTGCTCAAGAAGCTGGATCCCGAGGCGCCGCACGAAACGCTGCTGGTGCTGGACGCCACCGTCGGGCGCAATGCGCTGGCTCAAGAAAATATCTTCGGTAACCAGATCGGCGTTTCCGGCATCGTCATGACCAAGCTGGATGGCACGGCGCGCGGCGGGGTGCTGGTGCCTGTGGCCCAGGCCTCGGACAGTCCCATCAAGCTGATCGGCGTCGGCGAGGGCGTCGACGACCTTCAGCCTTTCAACGCCCGGGCGTTCGCCCGCTCACTCGTTGGCCTCGCGGAGCCTGTTCGATGACCAAACGCGCGCGGGCCTGGGTCCGAAATTTCGTCGACTATTCCGCGCTGGCGGTCTTCCTCGTCGCCTACTTCCTGACCGGCAAGAATATCACCATGGCCACCTGGGCCCTGGTGATCGGCTCGGCGGTGGCCCTGCTGGTCGGCCTGATCGTGGAGCGTCGGGTGGCGCCTCTACCCGCCATCGCCGGAGGGGCGGCGCTGGTGTTCGGCGGCGCGTCGCTGTTCTTCCACGATCCCCGGATCCTGAAGATGAAGCCCACCATCATGAACGGCCTGTTTGCCGCAGGGCTGATCGGCGGGCTGGCCTTCGGCAAGAATCCGCTGCGTCTGATGCTGGGCGAAGCATTTGACATGCCGCCCGGGACCTGGCGTCAGCTGACCATCAACTTCGCCATGCTGTTCCTGGGTCTGGCGTTGCTGAACGAGTTTGTCTGGCGCACCCAGCCTGAGGAAACCTGGGTGATCTTCCGCTTCCCGGGAATGATGATCCTGACCTTCGTCTTCTCCATCGCCCACGCGCCTCTGTTGATGAAGCACGTGAAGACCGACGAGCCGCCTAAGGCCGACTAAACCCGGATATCGATGAGCGATCCCGGGCGCAGATACTTCTGGGGCGCATCCGGGGTCGAGGCTGATGGCGCAGCGATGATCGGGGCGGAGGCAGCCGGGGCCGATGTCGGCGCAGCTGTTTGCCCCATCGCCGCCGTAAAGAACGCCCTGGCCTGGGCCATCCGGGCGTTGTCCGGCGCGGTTGTGGCCGGTGGAGCGGGCGGCAGGCTGCCTGGGCGGATCGGGTTCAACGGACGACCGGGATTATGGTTAATGCGGGAGGCCCAAACTGGCGCCGAGGCCTCAACGACCGGTTAACGGGCGAGTTTCGCCAATCGTGCGGCTTCGGTCTCGGTGAGCGGCCCGGTGTGTTTCGCCAACACCATGCCGTCACGCCCGATCACATAGGTTTCGGGGACACCGGTAACGCCGAGCTCGATCCCGGCGCGCCCGTCGCGGTCCACCAGGGCAGTGGCAAATGGATTGCCCAGCCGTGTCAGGAAGGCCTGGGTGTTAGGTGGGGCGTCCTTGTAGGCGATCCCCACCACGCGAACGCCCTGTCCGCGCATCCCCATCAGGATCGGGTGTTCGATCTCGCAGGGTGCGCACCAGGAGGCGAACACATTGACCACCATTGGCCCTTCGGCAGCGAGCTCGCGGATCCGCATCGGCTGGCCTTCGTCCAGGGTGGGCAGGCTCAGGTCCGGGACCATCTTGCCAACCAGCGCCTGTGGCTGCACCTGCGGATCGCGCTTGAGGGCATAGAAATAGAAGAGCCCGCCCATCGCCACGAGCGCCACCAGCGGCAGGATGGCCAGCCAGCGGTTCACCTGGGCGTCTTCGACGATTTGGTGAGCTCGTCATAGCGACGCCGCCAATGACGGGCGTGGTTTACGGACAGCAGGATCATGCCGCCAAAGACGACCGCGGTGATCACAAAGGCCGGAATGATGAACTCGGCGTACTTGAAATCGAACATGGGGTCAGCCCGCCGCCGCGCGCAAAGCAGCGGCCTCGGCGCGGCGGCGCCACACCTCGCCGCGAATGCGCACCAGCCATAGCGACCCGAAGGCCGACATATAGGCCAGGCTCATGAGAAGCAGGGGAACCAGGAACACGGTCGACATCGCGGGGCCGCCCTTGGCGAACAGGGACGAACCCTGGTGCAGTGAATTCCACCACTCGACGCTGTAGTGAATGATCGGCAGGTTGATGACGCCCACCAGCGCCAGGATCGCCCCGGCCCGCGCGGCCTTGGCCTCGTCGTCCATCGAGGCGCGTAGCGCGATGTAGGCGATGTAGAGCAGGAACAGCACCAGCACCGAGGTCAGGCGGCCGTCCCAGACCCACCAGGTTCCCCACATCGGCCGGCCCCAGAGCGATCCGGTGACCAGCGCCAGGAAAGTGAAGGCCGCACCAAGCGGAGCAGCGGCCTGGGCGGCGGCGTCGGCAAGGGCGTGGCGGAATATCAGGGACAGGAAACTGGCGACCCCCAGACAGGCATAGGCAAACATGCCCAGCTGGGCCGCCGGCACGTGAATGAACATGATCCTGACGGTGTGGCCTTGCTGGTAGTCCTCAGGCGCGGTGAAGCCCAGATAGAGACCGGCCACAGCCAGTCCGGCGGCGATGACGCCGAACATGGGCGCGGCCCAGCGGGAAAACACCATGAAGCGTTCAGGATTGGAAAGGAAGGCCGGCGCCCAGGTCATGATGACGTGGATAGAGTCCGCGCGCGCGCCCCGCAAGCCACCGGTTCAAGTACGAGGCTTCTGATCCCATTCCCGGCGCCCGTCGTCGCCGCCCCGCCTCTGGTGAATCGGGATGACCATCGGCCCGAAGCCAGGCCCGGCCATCATCAGCATTGGCATGGCGTCGAACACCTTGCGCTGCTTCTCGTCCAGCTTTGCGTAGAAGGTCCGCGTGGCCTCGATCCGCGCCTTAATGGCCGTTTGCTGCCGCGCCAGATGCGCTTCCATCTCGGCCAGCCGTTCTGGGGTCGTGCGAGCCTCGGCGCCGTGCTCGGCCCGTTTGGCGCCGGCTGCCCCTGTCCGGACCGTCGCATTGAGGAAGGTCTTGAGCGCATCCTTTTGATCTGATCGCAGCTGAAGCATGGTGGTCAGGTGTTCGGCCCTGTCGACGCCGTCACGCATCATCCCGTGGGGTCCTTCCATCCGGTAGACCCGAACCTCACGGCGCTCGGTCCTGCGGTCGGCCCTGTCGCCGTCCGGCGCCTTGGCCGCATCTGCGGCGGCCTGCTGGCTGGCGGCGAGCTCGCCAGCCAGGACGGGGTTGGCGGCCAGCGTCAGGGCGGCGCCCGCCATGAGCCAGATGAGTATCTTTGTCATCGCCGGAAATCTCCCGTGTTCGGCTTTGCAATCCCGACAGGATGGCCGTGCGGTTGGGGCGAAAACGGGGCGTCGTGGATTAAGCTTTGTTCATGATCACGACAGGGCGTTCCGGCACGCTGCGGCCATCGCCAGCGGTCCGAGGGCCACCGCCGTAGCGGCATAGGCGCCCAGCAGCGCTATGCCGCCCCTCCAGGGCAGGCCTGACGCAAACGAGTCCAACGCGCCCCCGCCGAAGATCACGGGCGGGACGAACAGGGGCAACACGATCACGGCCGTCAGCAGGCCGCCTCGGCGCGCGCCGAGGCTTAGGGCGGCGCCGATGCCTCCCATGAAAGCGAAGGCTACGCCGCCCAGCAGGGCGCAGGCGAAAATCAGCGGCGCCAGGCTCAGCGGCGCGCCAAGTCCCATGGCCGCCACCGGCGCGGCTGCCGCCAGAGGTGCGCCCGTCGCGAGCCACTGGCCCAGGCATTTGATGAAGCAGGTCAGCTCCAGCGGCGTGGGCGACAGGGTCAGCAGGTCGAGCGCGCCATCCTCGTAGTCCCGCTCGAACAGCCGCTCCAGCGACAGCAATGAGGCCAGCGCCAGCGCCACCCAGGCCGCGCCCGTGGCGATCGCCGCCAGCCGCTGGGGTTCCGGGCCTATCGCCAGTGGCAGGAGCGTGGCGACGCCGGCATAGAATCCGACGGCGACCAGCGGCCCGCCGCCGCGCCCCCACGCCAGGGCGGTCTCGCGACCGAGCAGGGCGATGAGGCGGCTCACGCCGAAAGCTCCAGGCTGCGGCTGGCCACGGGCAGAGGGTCGTGGACCGCCGCCAGGATCATGCCGCCACCATCAAGGTGGGTTTGCATCAGCTGGCTCAGACGGTCGCGCCATCTGGCGTCCAGAGGACTGAGCGGCTCGTCCAGCAGCCAGAGCGTGCGTGGTGCGGCCAGCATCCGCGCCAGCGCAAGCCGACGACGCTGGCCGGCAGACAGCCGGCGCACCTCCAGATCAAGCAAGGTCGTCAGCTCCAGCGCGTCCGCCGCTGCGCCGAAGTCACCCCCGCCGCACCATCGGGTCCAGAACGCCAGCTCCTCGCGGGCCGTACGCGCGACCTTGAGACCGTCGGCATGTCCCACAAGATGGAGCCCATCGCCCCGCGCCTCTGTCGGGTCCAGGTCTCCAAAAGTGATGTCACCGGCGTCCAGAGCCACCAATCCAGCCACAGCCCGGAGCAGGCTGGTCTTGCCGGAACCGTTCGGCCCGGTGAGCGCGCAGGCCTCACCGGCCTGCATCTCAAGGCAGACGTCCTGAAACAGCAGGCGCCCGCCCCGGCGGATGGCAGTGTTTCTGAGCTGAAGACGGGCGATCACCGGGTCAGCCAGCCTTTTGGAAAGCTTCGCATTCGCGTGCATGGACGAGGCGAAGGGCTGGGGCTATGAACACCGTGGTCGCCAAAGCTTGGGGGTGCCAACGCCGCGCGGAGACGAACGCTGTGTGTCCGTCTTTCGAAGAGCGCGCGATTCCCCGGGTGGTTTGGGTGGCCGAAAACAGAGAGGATCTCCCGCTATGGCGTCCGTGGACACCCACAATACCCGCCGACTTCTGACGGTCGGAAAGAAGACCTACGCTTACTACAGCCTTCCGGCCGCTGAGGAAGCGGGACTTTCTGGCATATCGCGCCTGCCGATCTCGATGAAGGTGTTGCTGGAAAACCTGCTGCGTAACGAAGATGGAATTTCGGTCGGCGCCGACGACTTGAAGGCGATCGCCGCCTGGGCCGACAACCGGGGCTCGGTTGAGCACGAGATCAGCTTCCGCCCGGCCCGTGTGCTGATGCAGGACTTCACCGGCGTGCCCGCCGTCGTCGACCTGGCCGCCATGCGCGACGCCATGACCGCCCTGGGCGGCAACCCGGACAAGATCAATCCGCTCAGCCCCGTCGATCTTGTGATCGACCACTCCGTGATGGTGGACTTCTTCGGCAATGCGAAAGCCTTCGGCGACAACGTCGAGCGTGAGTATCAGCGCAATATCGAGCGCTACAACTTCCTGCGTTGGGGCTCGTCCGCCTTCAACAACTTCCGCGTCGTGCCCCCCGGCACCGGCATCTGCCACCAGGTGAACCTGGAGTATCTGGCCCAGACGGTCTGGACCAATTCCGACGAGGGCCAGGAAGTGGCCTATCCCGACACCGTCGTCGGCACCGACAGCCACACCACCATGATCAACGGCCTGGCCGTGCTGGGCTGGGGCGTCGGCGGCATCGAGGCTGAAGCGGCCATGCTGGGCCAGCCGATCCCGATGCTGATCCCGGAAGTCATCGGCTTCAGGCTGGACGGTGCGCTGCCGGAAGGCGCCACCGCCACTGACCTGGTGCTGACCGTTACCCAGATGCTGCGCAAAAAGGGCGTGGTGGGCAAGTTCGTCGAGTTCTATGGCCCCGGTCTTGCGAACATGACGCTGGAAGATCAGGCGACCATCGCCAACATGGCCCCGGAGTACGGCGCCACGTGCGGCTTCTTCCCCGTCACCCAGGCGACCATCGACTATCTGGCCGCCACCAACCGGGCGCCGGACCGTGTGGCGCTGGTCGAGGCCTACGCCAAGGCCCAGGGCATGTGGCGCGAGCCTACCGATCCGGACCCCGTGTTCACCGACACCCTGGAACTGGACATGGCCAGCGTCGTGCCCTCGATGGCCGGGCCCAAGCGTCCGCAGGACCGGGTCGAACTCACCGCCGCCGCCGCCGAATTCAAGGCGGCGATGGAAGGCGACATGTTCGCCAAGCCCGGTACGCTCACGGATCGCTTCAAGGTCGACGGCGAAAAGTACGACATCGGCAACGGCGATGTGGTGATTGCAGCCATCACCTCCTGCACCAACACCTCAAACCCCGGTGTGCTGATTGCGGCCGGTCTGGTGGCCAAGAAGGCCGTTGAAAAGGGCCTGAAGGTAAAGCCCTGGGTGAAGACCTCGCTGGCGCCAGGCTCTCAGGTGGTCACCGACTATCTGAAGTCGGCCGGCCTCACGAAGTCGCTGGACGCCCTGGGCTTCAATCTGGTCGGCTATGGCTGCACCACCTGCATCGGCAATTCGGGCCCGCTCGCGCCCGCGATCTCCGAGTCGGTGCAGGCCAATGACGTGGTGGTCTGCTCGGTCACCTCTGGCAACCGCAACTTCGAAGGCCGGGTGAACCCGGATACCCGCGCCAACTATCTGGCCTCGCCGCCGCTGGTGGTGGCCTACGCCCTGGCCGGCTCGATGAACATCGACCTGACCACCGAAGCTTTGGGAACGGGCAAGGACGGAAAGCCGGTCTATCTGAAGGATATCTGGCCCACCACGGCCGAGATCATCGCCCTGCAGCGCAAGCACGTCACCAGCAAGATGTTCGCCAGCCGGTACGCCGACGTCTTCAAGGGCGACAAGAACTGGCAGGGCATCAAGGTCAAGGGCGGCCAGACCTACGACTGGGACATGACCTCGACCTACGTCCAGAACCCGCCCTATTTCGAGGGGCTGGAGATGGAGCCCAAGGCGGTCACCGACATCGTCGAGGCCCGCGTCCTGGGTGTGTTCGGCGATTCGATCACCACCGACCACATCTCGCCGGCCGGCTCGTTCCGGGCCACCACGCCGGCGGGCAAGTATCTGGTGGAGCGCCAGGTGCCGCCGACGGAGTTCAACGGCTACGGCGCCCGCCGGGGCAACCACCAGGTGATGATGCGCGGCACGTTCGCCAACATCCGTATCCGGAACCGGATCACGCCCGATGTCGAAGGCGGCGTCACCAAGCACTTCCCGTCCGGCGACCAGATGTCGATCTATGACGCGGCCATGCGCTATCAGGGCGAAGGCCGTCCGCTGGTGATCTTCGCGGGCAAGGAGTACGGCACAGGTTCGTCACGCGACTGGGCGGCCAAGGGCACCAAGCTTCTGGGCGTCCGTGCGGTGGTCTGCGAGAGCTTCGAGCGAATCCACCGTTCGAACCTGGTGGGCATGGGCATCCTGCCGCTGCAGTTCCTGCAGGAAGGCTGGCAAAAGCTGAACCTCACCGGCGAAGAGATCGTCACGATTCGTGGCCTGACCGAGCTTGCCCCGCGCAAACAGCTGATCGTGGAAATGTACCGCCCGTCGGACGGCCGCATTGCCCGCTTCCCGGTCCGCTGCCGCATCGATACGCCGATGGAGCTTGAGTACTTCAAGAACGGCGGCGTCCTGAACTACGTCCTGCGCAGCCTGGCCAAGCCGGCCTGATCTGAGGCGACGGAACGACGGGAGGGTGGCTGCAGGTCTGCAGCTACCCTCTCTGCGTTTTGGCGCGGTGCAAGCCCCTGCGTCCCACTCACGGCTTCTTGTGATTTACAGCCCGGCGAACGCCGCTTAAGTCGGGACGATGCGGATAGCGGCGCTTCTCGGCCTGATCCTGATCGCCATGCCTCTTGGGGCGGCGGCCAGGCCGCCTGTGCTCGTGGAGCTCTTCACGTCGCAGGGCTGTGGAAACTGCCGCGAGGCGGAGGCCCACCTGGCCAGGCTGGCGGACCGTCCCGGCGTTCTCGCCCTTACGTTCTCTGTCGACTATTGGGACTATCTCGGCTGGACCGACACCTTCGCTCGCCCCGAGCACACCGGGCGGCAGAAGGCCTACGTTACGCGGCTGAAGCTGCGCGAACCCTATACGCCACAGGTCGTCGTGGATGGCCGACAGGAGACCCAGGGTCAGAAAACGGCGGAAGTGGACCGGCTGGTGCGCACCGCTGTGGGTCAGGCGCGCAACTATCCTGACATGCGGTTTGTGGGGCTCCGACGGGTGGATGTGGGTTCGGGCCGCGTGGCTGGCGGCGGTAGCGCGGATGTCTGGATGATCCGCTACGATCCCAGGGCGGTCGAGGTTTCCATCAAGGCCGGCGACAATCGTGGCGAGACGGTCGTTCAGCGCAACGTGGTTCGCCAGATAGTGCGACTGGGCGTCTGGCGCGGCGCTCCCAAGGCCTACCGGTTGCCCCAGGCAAGCGATGAGGCATTAAAGACCCTTGTGGTGGTTCAAACGCCGCGTGGGGGACGGGTGCTGGGTCTCGCGCAAGGTCCGCACTGAGGCCTGACCGAGAGGGCCCGCACCCTCGGGGGGAAGGGTGCTAGCCGTCATGTCTGGAGAGAAACAGGAGTGTCGGCTGGCCAGTCCGCTAATCCAGGACGGGGCTGGGGGGGCTTTTCAGGATCCGGAACCAACGGGCGCTCTGACCAACCGACACTGACAGTATCGGCGCGCTATCTGGCGAGGACGGGACCGAAACAAGGTCTTTTCGCGGCAGATCCGTCGACCATGCGCGTCGAAATCGGATGGCCTGATGCCGCCATCCGGGTTTAGGCTCCGACTCGATGGCTTTCGATCCGAGCTACGCAGCGCCGAGGCAGGCGGGTGTTTTCTTCGAGCGGCGCGAACTGGAGCGCCTGTTGCGTCTTTACGGGCGTATGGTCGCCGCCGGAGAGTGGCGTGACTACGGTATGGATGGTCTGCAGGATTGCGCCGTCTTCTCGGTGTTCCGCCGCAGCGCCGAGGCGCCGCTCTATCGCATTGAAAAGCACCCGGCGCTGGCCCGCAAGCAGGGCGCCTGGGCGATCGTCGGTCAGGGCGGCCATGTGCTGAAGCGCGGCCATGAGCTGGAACAGGTGCTGCGCTTCTTCGACAAGGGCCGGTTTTCGGTGGTGGACTGACAGCTTCCTGATCGGTCACGGCCAGCTGCTCTTGAGCATCCCATACGTCCGGACATGAAAAAACCCCGGCGGTCGCCCGCCGGGGTTCGAACCTCTGGTCCTGCGTCGCCGGTTAGCGGCGGTCGCCCAGGAAGGCGAGCAGGAACTGGAACAGGTTGATGAAGTTCAGATAGAGGCTGAGCGCACCGAAGTTGGTGGCCACGCCCATGGCGGCCTGGTCGCCGCCGAGCTCGTAGTACTGCATCTTCAGGCGCTGGGTGTCGAAGGCGATCAGGCCCGCGAAGATGAACACGCCGAGCGCGTTGATGATCAGCGACATCATCGAACTGCCAAGGAAGATGTTGATCAGCGAGGCGCCGAGCAGGCCCCACATGCCCATGATCAGGAAGCTGCCGAACGCCGTCATGTCCTTCTTTGTGGTGTAGCCAAAGAGGGACAGGGCGCCGAAAGCGGTCGCCGTGAGCAGGAAGGTGGAGGCGATCGATGTGCCTGTGTAACGCAGCACCACCACGCCCAGCGAGGCGCCGATCAGACCGACAATCGACCAGTAGAGGATGCCTGCCGTCTTTTCGGTGGCGTTGCGCATGGCGAACATGCCGAACATCATCACCGCCAGCGGTGCGAAGGCGATCACCATGCCAAGGATCGTGTAGCCGACCCGGCCGTTGGCGACCGTGAACATCAGGCTGCTGATCGGCTGGAAGCTGCTGGTCAGGAACGCAAGCGCCGCTGACAGGACCAGACCCAGCGCCACCTTGTTGTAGACGCCTAGCATGAAGCTGCGGAGGCCCACGTCCACGGACATGTCGGCGCGATCCGCGGGGATCGAGCGCGCGAAGTCGCGGTTATAGTCGCTCATTTGAGCAAGACCCTTTGATGCGCGCCCGCAATCCGGACGCTTGTCGAATATCGTTTTTCGCAGGCCATTGTACAAGGGCTGATTCGTTTTGCTCATCATAAGGATATCAAACGCTCATGATCCGCCTGTTCGCCGCGCTCGCCGTTCCGCCGGAGATCGGACGCGCCCTGCAAAGCCGGCAGGCAGGCATCGACGGCGCGCGCTGGAGGCCGCTCGAGGCGTTTCACGTAACGCTGCGCTTTTTCGGCGAGGTCCGCCAGGATGTGGCGCGCGATCTGGACGAGGCGCTGCTGCAGGTGGTCGCCCGTCCCTTCGAGATCGTGCTCGACGGCGTGGGCTCATTCTCCGACAGCGATGGCCCCTCGGCGGTATGGGCCGGGGTACAGGCCAACCCGGCGCTCTCGCGGCTGGCCAGCGCCTGCGAGCGCGCCGCCCGGGACGCGGGTATGGAGGCTGACGCCCGGCGCTATCGTCCCCACGTCACGCTCGCCAACCTGCGCCGGCAGAACCCGACCCAGGTGGCGCTCTGGCTGGAGACCCATGCGCGCCTGCTGTCGCCGCCGATCCCGGTTACCGGCTTCGGCCTCTATTCGAGCCAGCTGAGTCCGGAAGGATCGCACTATCGCCTGGAGGCCGAATACCCCTTCGCTCAGGCCGGGGCGGCATAGTCCTTGAGGACGCCCAAGGGGACGATGGCCAGGGTTTCTTCGTGGGTGCTCTGCAGGATCACCTGCGGCGCCGCGCCGGCATCCAGCGCCTCCTTCCAGCGGGGTGCGCAAAGGCACCAACGGTCGCCCGGCTTCAGCCCCGCGAAGCCCAGATCAGGCCGGGGCGTCGAGAGGTCGTTGCCCGCCCGGCGCGAGAAGGCCAGAAATTCTGCGGTCATCACCGCGCAGACGGTATGCAGCCCTACATCATGCGGCCCCGTCTCGCAGCAACCGTTGCGGTAGAACCCGGTGAGCGGGTCCAGCGAACACGGAACCAGTTCCTCGCCCAGCACATTGCGGGCGTCGGCGTCATAGCGGATGGGAAGAGTGGTCATGACGCCATCCTAAACGCTAAGACTTGCGCTGCGCCAAGGCGTCACGAACACTCAGGGTCCAGATGCACGATACCGCCCGCCCTCGCCGAAGCGTTCTTTACCTGCCGGCCAGCAACCTGCGCGCCATAGAAAAGGCGCGCTCACTGCCGTGCGACACAGTGATCCTCGATCTTGAGGACGCGGTGGCCCCGGAAGCAAAACCTGAAGCCCGCGCGGCGGCGGTGGCGGCTGTGCGCGCCGGCGGGTTCGGCGCGCGCGAACTCGTGGTGCGGGTGAACGGTCTGGACACCCCCTGGGGCGCCGACGACCTGGCGGCAGTCGCCGGCGCCCGGCCGAATGCCATCCTGACGCCCAAGATTTCGTCGGCGGCGGATCTGGCGGCTGTTCGCGCGGCGGCGGGCCCCGAGCTGCCGCTATGGGCGATGATCGAGACCTGCGCGGCGATGTTCGCCCTGCCTGAGATTGCCGCCGCATCGCTGCGTCTGGGGACCGGCGTCTGGGTGATGGGCACGAACGATCTCGCCAAGGAAATGCATTGCCTACCGGGCGTCGACCGCGCACCGCTGACGACCGCCCTGAGCCTCAGCGTGATGGCGGCCCGCGCCCATGGGCTGATCATCCTGGACGGTGTCTTCAACGACATTGGTGATCCTGACGGGCTGACGAAGCAATGCGCCCAGGGTGCGGCTTGGGGCTTTGACGGCAAGACCCTGATCCATCCCGGCCAGATCGATACGGCCAACACCGCCTTTACCCCGGAGGCGGACGCCGTGGCCTGGGCGCGTACGGTGGTTGCGGCGTTCGATGACCCGGCAACGGGCGACAAGGGCGTGCTCAAGGTCGAGGGGCGGATGGTGGAGCGCCTCCACCTGGAGGAGGCCCGGCGTCTGATCGCCGTCGCCGAGGCGATCGCGGGGCGGGTCGCCGGATGAAGGCCTGTCTCCCCATCCTGGCTCTGGGTGCGCTTGCTGCGGGCCATGCGTTTACCCAGACGGCGGACACCCGGGCCTATGATGACCGGCTGCGCGCCTCCATGGCGGGGGTGACATCGTTTCAGGGGCCGATGGACGGGGGCTGGACACTGCGGGCCGGCGATCAGGAACTCTACGTCTTCCAACTGTTCGACCGGAACGGTGTGGTGGATGGCGCCTGGCGCGATCCACGCCGCCCCGGCGCAATCGAGGCTTCCGGATTCCTGGATCAGGCAGAGCGCCGGTCTGATAGGCTGACCCTCCGTTTGGCCGGGCGCGTGGCCAACCTGAAAGTCGATGCCGAGGGGCGGTTGTCGGGCGACCTGACCGAGGGCGATCGCACTGTCGCTGTCACCCTGCGTCGCCGCAACCGCTAAAGGCCGAGGGCTGCGCGCGCGCCAGTGATGGCCTTGGCCTGGGCTTCCGGATCCCATGGCGCTGCGACGCCGACGCCCCAGACCGGCCCGGGCCAGGCTGGATCGCCGGGGCGGCGCCCCACCACATGGACATGCAGTTGCGGCGTCAGGTTGCCCAGCTGGCCGACGTTCAGTTTTCCCACCGGCCATCCCACAGCCTGGCCGGCCGCCCGAACGGCCGCGCCGGCGGTGACGATTTCCGCCATCAGGACCACCCGATCCCCGTGCGACAGGTCCTCCAGCTCGCGAAGCCCGGCCTGCCGGGGGATCAGCACGAGCCAGGGCCAGCGGGCGTCGGTCTGCAGGCGCACATGGCAAAGCGCCAGGTCGCCGACCGGTTCGGACGTGGCGGCGAAGGCGGGATGAAGTTCGAACATCACCCGTGCCGCCTGCGGCATTGCGGCGGCGCCGTCAACGGGTTACGGACGCCGCGACAATCCCCATCAGGAGCCGCCCCATGGCCAAGAAGCCCATTCGCGTTGCAGTCACCGGCGCCGCCGGAAACATCGGTTACGCCCTGCTGTTCCGCATCGCTTCGGGCGAAATGCTGGGCAAGGATCAGCCGGTCATCCTGCAGCTGCTGGAGATCCCGGTCGAAGGCCCGCAGAAGGCGCTGAAGGGTGTGGCGATGGAGCTGGAGGACTGCGCCTTCCCGCTGCTGCAGGACATGATCCTGACGGGCGACGCCGAGGTGGCGTTCAAGGATGTGAACTGGGCGCTGCTGGTGGGCTCCAAGCCCCGTGGACCCGGCATGGAACGCGCCGACCTGCTCAAGGACAACGGCAAGATCTTCATCGCTCAGGGTCAGGCCATCGACAAGGTCGCCGCCGATGACGCGCGTATCGCCGTGGTGGGCAACCCCTGCAACACCAACACCATGATCGCCGCCAGCCAGGCGAAGCGCCTGACGCCTGACCGCTTCACCGCCATGGTGCGCCTGGACGAGAACCGCGGCCGCGCCCAGCTGGCCAAGAAGGCCGGTGTTTCGGTCAACGACGTCTCCGATCTGTTCATCTACGGCAACCACAGCCCGACGATGTTCGCCGACTTCACCCACGCCAGGATCGGCGGCAAGGACGCGGCCTCGGTCATCGGCGATCAGGCCTGGCTGGAAAACGAATACCTGCCGACGGTCGGCAAGCGCGGCGCTGCGATCATCGACGCGCGCGGCCAGAGCTCGGCGGCCTCGGCGGCCAATGCCCTGATCGATCATGTCCGTGACCTGTCGACTGTGGGCGCGATCCACTCGGTCGCGGTCAACAGCGAGGGTCGCTACGGCTTCGCCGAGGGCGTGTGGGCCGGCATGCCGGTGAAGACCACCGCGCCTGGCGCCTATGAGGTGATCACCAGCTACGAGATGGACGACTTCGCCAAGTCGAAGATCAAGATCACCAACGACGAGCTGGTCGGCGAGCGCGACACCGTCAAGGACATGCTGGGCTAGGGGCCGGATGTCGTTCCCGATTCTTGAGACGGAACGGCTTATCCTGCGCGTTCCGACGGCCGAGGACTTCGAGCCCTGGGCGGCCTTCTCGGCCGACGAGGAGGCCATGCGTCACCTTGGCGGCGCGCAGTCCCGCGCCGTCGCATGGCGCGGCATCTGCACCATGACCGGCGCCTGGACGATCCGGGGCTTTTCCATGTTCTCGGTCATCGAGAAGGCCACGGGGCGCTGGGTCGGGCGGCTGGGTCCCTGGGAGCCGGAAGGTTGGCCGGGCACGGAGGTCGGGTGGGGACTATCGCGCGAGGTCTGGGGTCGGGGCTATGCCACCGAAGGCGCCACTGCCGCCATCGACTGGGCGTTCGACACCCTGGGTTGGGACGAGGTGATCCACACGATCGAGCCGGCCAATGTGGCGTCTCAAGCCGTCGCCCGACGGCTGGGGTCCAGCATTCTTCGGCTGGCGCATATGCCCGCGCCTTTCGGCAACATCATTGACGCCTGGGGCCAGAGCCGCGAGGCGTGGCGGGCGCGTCGGCGCTGAACTAGATCCAGCCGCGCTCGCGTAGCAGCCCGGCATAGGTGCGGCTGACCGGCACCTCCGCGCCGTTCTTGAGCGTCAGTGTCGCGCGGCCATCCCCACGCCTGGCGTCGGTGATCGCGTCGCGGGCCACCCACCAGGATCGGTGGACCTGAGCGCCCTCGATGCCCTGCAGTTCGTCCACCGCATCGGCCAGCCTGAGCAGGATCAGGTCCTGGCCCTTGGAGGTGTGCAGGCGAAGGTAGTGATCCTCGGCCTCCACAGCCCAGACTTCGGCGCCGCGTAGCTTCAGTGGCATCCGTTCCAGAAACTTCGGCAGCGCGGGGTCTGCATAGGTCATTGCCGTACGACGGGACTCCACCAGGAGGTTGATGGCGGTCAACGCCGCCGACACCAGCAGGACATACCCAAACAGGAACGGGATCCCGGCCAGCTGCATGCTCGATCCCAGGACGAACCGGCTGGCGGTCCACACGAACAGGGTGAAGGGAATCGACATGGCCACCGCGGCAACCCCGCCAATCAGCCAGGCGTTGTCTGTCAGGCTTCTGGCCCGCCGCGCGATTGTTGTGGTGACGAATGAGCCCCAACCATATCCGACGGCCATGACCGGCAGCCAGTAGGCCAGGCGTCGCAGCAGCGGCGCTTCATAGGTTCCAAACGCGCCGGAGAAGGCGAGAAACAGCCCGGCGGCCAGGGTGATCGCCAGGCCACGGACGTGGTTGGGCGGGGGTTCTGACGGCGGAATGACGCTGCTGTTCCCGGTCATCGACCCGCTGCCCACGAAGCGTCAACGGCGACCGGCGGCGGTTCGCGAACTGCGGACGCCGCCCCACGTAACCTCGCTCGCGCTCCTGATCCCACCGCGTCATGTCCAGCTCAACCCGGGCCGCGCAGCGCCGCCGCCCCCGATCAGTTGGAGATAGAGGATGTCGACTGTTTCGCAAACGCCCGCCCGCGCCCCGATGTCCTTCGGGTTACGCTTCGGCCTTTCCATGGTGGCCGTAACGGCAGTCCTGGGTCTGGCGATGGGCAATGTATTCACCCCGGTCATGCAGATGGCGGCCAGGGCCCGTCCTCACCTGCCCGACATGGCGTTGTTCACCGCGCTGTCGCCGGTGATCCAGGTTCACCTGCTAACGGCGCTTGCCGCACTGATGCTGGGCGGCGTTCCGATGGTGGTTCGCAAGGGCAGGACATTTCACCGGGTCGCCGGGTGGGTCTGGGTCTCGCTGGTCATGTTGACGGCAGGCGCTACGCTATTCATCGCCGAACTGAACCATGGTGGCTGGTCCTGGCTGCACCTGTTCACCGGTTGGGTATTGCTGATCACGCCTCTGGCGGTGCTCTGGGCAAAACGTCACGACGTTCGCCGCCATCGCCGCACGATGATGGGTCTGTTCTACGGCGGCTTCGCCATCAATCTGGCCTTCGCGTTCATCCCGGGGCGGACCCTTTGGATGATGTTCTTCGGCTAGTGCCTGTTCCGCTAGGTTAGGCCCCGTTGCGCAAGGCAGGATTCCGCACCCCGCGCGGTTGTCATCGGGTGGCGCGGCGCCTATAAGCCGCCTCACTCGCTCTGCAGGCGAGCCCGTCGGCAGCCGACCCCAAGGCCTCATGAACATTCACGAACATCAAGCCAAAGCCGTCCTCGCAGAGTTCGGCGTGGCGGTCCCGCGCGGCTTTGCGGCCTTCACGGTGCAGGACGCGGTCGACGCCGCCGCCAAGCTTGGAGGTCCGGTCTTCGTGGTGAAGTCCCAGATCCACGCGGGCGGGCGCGGCAAGGGGCGCTTCGAGGGCCTTGGCCCTGACGCCAAGGGCGGGGTCCGGGTTTTGAAGTCCGCCGAGGACGTCAAGACCAACGCTGCCGAGATGCTGCGCCGGGTGCTGGTGACTCACCAGACGGGGCCGAAAGGCAAGCAGGTCAACCGCCTCTACATCGAAGAAGGCGCGGCGATCGCGAAGGAATTCTATATGTCCCTGCTGGTGGACCGCGAGACCTCACGGGTCTCCGTCGTGGCCTCCACCGAAGGCGGCATGGATATCGAGGAGGTCGCCCACGCGACCCCTGAAAAAATCATCACCTTCTCCATCGATCCGGCGACGGGCGTGTGGCCGCACCATGCGCGCACGCTGTCCGGCGCGCTGGGCTTGAGCGGCGGACTGGCCAAGGAAGCCGCCACCCTGCTGGGCCAGCTCTACAAGGCCTTCGTCGACAAGGACATGTCGATGCTGGAGATCAACCCGCTGATCGTCACCGGCGATGATCACCTGCGGGTGCTGGACGCCAAGATCAGCTTCGATAGCAACGCCCTCTATCGTCACCCCGATATCGTGGCGCTGCGCGACGAGACCGAGGAAGACCCCAAGGAGATCGAGGCCTCGAAGTTCGACCTCTCCTACATCGCCCTCGACGGCGAGATCGGCTGCATGGTCAACGGCGCGGGCCTGGCCATGGCCACCATGGACATTATCAAGCTCTACGGCGCTGAGCCCGCCAACTTCCTGGACGTGGGCGGCGGCGCCGACGAGGCCAAGGTGACGGCGGCGTTCAAGATCATCATGGCCGATCCCAATGTGAAGGGCATCCTGGTGAACATCTTCGGCGGCATCGCCCGCTGCGACACCCTGGCCAACGGCGTAGTCGCCGCGGTCAAGCAGGTCGGTCTGAGCGTGCCTCTTGTCGTGCGCCTGGAAGGCACCAACGCCGAGCTTGGCAAGAAGATCATCAACGAGAGCGGTCTGAACGTGATCGCCGCCAACGACCTCTCGGACGGCGCCGAGAAAATCGTCAAAGCCGTGCGGGGCGCTGCCTGAACCATGTCGATCCTGATCAACAAAGACACCCGCGTCATCTGCCAGGGCATTACCGGCGCCCAGGGCACGTTCCACTCCGAACAGGCCATCGCCTATGGTACCAAGATGGTCGGCGGCGTCACGCCTGGCAAAGGCGGAACTACCCACATCGGTCTGCCGGTGTTCAACTCGGTCGGCGAGGCGGTTCGTGAAGCTGGCGTAGACGCCTCCGTGATCTATGTGCCGCCGGCCTTTGCCGCAGACTCGATCCTCGAAGCCATCGATGCCGAGATCCCGCTGATCATCTGCATCACCGAGGGTATCCCGGTGGCCGACATGGTGCGGGTGAAGCGCTCGCTCTCCGGCTCTAAATCCAGGCTGATCGGGCCCAACTGCCCGGGCGTGCTCACGCCGGATGAGTGCAAAATAGGCATCATGCCCGGGAACATCTTCCGCAAGGGTTCGGTGGGTGTTGTTTCCCGCTCGGGCACGCTTACCTACGAGGCCGTGTTCCAGACCACTCAGGTGGGCCTGGGCCAGACGACGGCCGTCGGGATTGGCGGCGACCCCGTGAAAGGTACCGAGTTCATCGACATGCTCGACATGTTTCTGAAAGACCCGGCGACCGAGTCGATCATCATGATCGGCGAGATCGGGGGATCGGCCGAAGAGGATGCGGCGGCGTTCATCGCAGCCTCGCCGATCAAGAAGCCGATGGTGGGGTTCATTGCGGGACGTACTGCGCCGCCCGGTCGGCGCATGGGTCACGCGGGCGCGATCATCTCTGGGGGCAAGGGCGGCGCCGAGGACAAGATCGCCGCCATGGAGGCCGCCGGTATCCGGGTTTCGCCGTCGCCGGCGGCGCTGGGCACTACGCTGCTGGATGTGCTCAAGGGCGCCTGATCCGGTTCGCCGGCATCGGGTGTCGAAAAGGATTAAGCAAATGGGCGTACAGGTCTTCGACGTCGTCGAATGCCCGGCGTCGCAAAAACCAGGTTTAAGGGCGGTTGCGCTCGGCTCCTTCTTGCGAAGTCCGTGGGCCCGCCCCGGAAGGCGAAGGACATGGCGGACGACGCAGGCCGGATCAATGAGGTTCTGGCCGAAACCTCCTTCCTCTACGGCGGCAATGCGGCCTTCGTAGAGGACCTCTATGCCAGGTGGACGGCGGATCCGAATTCGGTCGCACCGTCCTGGGCGGCCTTTTTTGCCTCCCTGCTGGACCCCTCCGCCGATGTGATGCGCGCGGCCGGCAAGCCGGGTTGGGCGCGACCCGCCACCCCTGTCACGCGGCCCGACTGGCTCTCGGCGATCGACGGCCTCTGGCCCGCGGTCGAAGCCAAGGTCGCCAAGACCATCGAAGCCCGGCAGCCCATGGCCTCGGTGGACGAGGTGCGCGCCGCCACCCTGGATTCCCTGCGGGTCATCATGATGATCCGCGCTTATCGGATGCGCGGGCACCTCAAAGCCAATCTGGACCCGCTGGGCCTGGCTGCCACGCCGGGCGACGCCTCTGAACTGGATCCGGCCAGCTATGGCTTCGCCGAGCCCGACTTCGACCGCCCGATCTTCCTGGACTATGTGCTGGGTCTGGAGACGGCGACCGTCCGCGAGATTCTGGCGATCCTGCGCCGCACCTACTGCGGCAATGTCGGCGTCCAGTACATGCACGTCTCCGATCCCAAGGAGAAGGCCTGGCTGCAGGAACGGATCGAGGGTCGAGACAAGGAGATCGCCTTCACGCCCGAGGGCAAGGTGGCGATCCTCAAGAAGCTGATCGAGACGCAGGGTTTCGAGCAATTCCTGCATCGCCGCTTCCCCGGCACCAAGCGCTTCGGCCTGGACGGCGGCGAGGCCATGGTCCCGGCGCTGGAGCAGATCATCAAGCGCGGCGGCGCCATGGGGGTGAAGGACATCGTCATCGGCATGCCGCACCGCGGTCGCCTGAACGTCCTGGCCGCCGTGATGGGCAAGCCTTACCACGTGATCTTCCACGAGTTTCAGGGTGGCTCGTCCCTGCCCAGCGACGTCCAGGGCTCCGGCGACGTGAAGTATCACCTGGGCGCCTCGTCGGACCGCGAGTTCGACGGCAACGAGGTGCACCTGTCGCTGACCGCTAATCCGAGCCACCTGGAGATTGTCAACCCGGTGGTGATCGGCAAGGTTCGCGCGAAGCAGGCCTTTACCCTGCGCGAACAGCCTGACGCCGGTCGTGGCCATGCCCTGCCTCTGCTGCTGCATGGCGATGCGGCTTTCGCCGGCCAGGGCGTGGTTTCGGAGTGTTTCGCGCTCTCCGGCCTGCGCGGCTACGCTGTGGGCGGTACCATGCACTTCGTGGTCAACAACCAGATAGGCTTCACCACCAGCCCCAAGAACAGCCGCTCCTCGCCCTATCCGACGGACGTGGCTCTGGCGGTCGAGACGCCGATCTTCCACGTGAACGGCGACGATCCCGAAGCCGTCACCTTCGCCGCCAAGGTGGGCACCGAGTATCGCCAGGTGTTCGGCAAAGACGTGGTCATCGACATGTTCTGCTACCGCCGCTTTGGTCACAACGAGGGGGACGACCCCACGATGACCCAGCCGCTGATGTACGCGAAGATCAAGGGCCACCCGACAGTGCGTGATCTCTACGCCCAGCGCCTGGTCGGTGAAGGTATCGCCACCCAGGCGGCTGTCGACGGCTGGATCGCCGAGTTCGACAAGTTCCTCGATGAGGAGTTCGAGTCCGGCAAGGCCTACAACGCCAACAAGGCTGACTGGCTTGACGGCAAATGGTCGGGGCTGAAGCTGCCGTCGGGTGACGAACGTCACGCCACCGGCGTGTCCAAGCAGAAGCTTCTCGACCTGGGTCGCAAGCTCACTTCCGTGCCCGAGCATGTCACTGTTCACAAAACGGTCGAGCGCGTCATCGCCGGCCGCCGCGAGTCGATCGAGACAGGGGCTGGCATCGACTGGGCGACAGCGGAGTCGCTGGCGTTCGCGACCCTTCTTGACCAGGGGTTCCCGGTGCGTCTGTCGGGCCAGGACAGCGTGCGCGGCACCTTCAGCCAGCGCCACTCCGGTCTGATCGATCAGAAGACCGAGGAGGTCTATTTCCCGCTCCGGAACCTTGGTCCCAGCCAGGCGCACTTCGAGGTGCTGGACTCAGCGCTTTCCGAAGAGGCGGTGCTGGGCTTCGAGTACGGCTTCTCGCTCACCGATCCCGACACCCTGACGCTCTGGGAAGCCCAGTTCGGCGATTTCGTGAACGGCGCCCAGGTGGTGATCGACCAGTTCATCTGCTCCGGCGAACGCAAGTGGCTCCGGATGAGCGGCCTGGTCATGCTGCTGCCGCACGGCTACGAGGGCCAGGGTCCGGAGCACTCCTCTGCCCGTCTCGAGCGGTTCCTGCAGCTCTGCGCTGAAGACAATATGCAGGTGGTCAATGTCACGACCCCGGCCAACTATTTCCATGTCCTGCGCCGCCAGCTGCTGCGGGAGTACCGCAAGCCGCTGATCGTGATGTCGCCCAAGAGCCTGCTGCGCCACAAGCGGGCAGTGTCGACCATCGCCGACATGACTGCGGGCACCGGGTTCCACCGCGTGATGATCGACGGCGCGGAGGCTGGTTGCGATGTGGGCGGCGTGACCTTGAAGCCGGACGCCGAGATCAAGCGCGTCATCGTCTGCTCGGGCAAGGTCTACTTCGACCTGATTGAGCAGCGGGCAAAGTCCGGCCGTGACGACGTCTACATCCTGCGCCTCGAACAGTTCTATCCTTGGCCGCTGAAGTCCCTGACCAATGAGCTGAAGCGGTTCGCCAACGCCGAACTGGTCTGGTGCCAGGAAGAGCCCAAGAACATGGGCGGCTGGCAGTTTGTTGATCCCTGGCTGGAGCTCACACTGGAGCGCATGAAGATCAAGGCCAAGCGCGCCCGCTATGTGGGTCGTCCGGCCTCGGCTTCGACCGCCGCCGGATTGATGAGCCGCCACCTGAAAGAACTCGATGCTTTCCTTACGGAAGCGTTCGCCTGAACCACAACGACCCCGCCCGCGTTTGACTGCGATCCAAGGAGCTGATCCCCCCAATGGCCGACATCATGACCCCCGCCCTGGGCGAGTCTGTCACCGAAGCAACGGTGGCCCGCTGGGCGAAGAAGGCCGGCGATGTGGTCCGCAAGGACGAGATCCTGGTGGAACTGGAAACCGACAAGGTCAGCCTCGAGGTGGCCTCGCCGTCTGATGGCGTGCTTACAGCCATTGCGGCCGAGGAGGGCGCGACCGTTGAGCCCGGCGCTCTGCTTGGCCGGATCACCGAGGGGGCCGTCGCCGCAGCGCCCAAGGCGGCTGCTGCGCCCAAGGCCGAGGCCCCCAAGGTCGCCGCGCCCGCTCCGGTCGCAAAGGCGGTGGCTGAGCCGGTGCTGGCGCCGTCGGCTCAGCGGATCGCGGCGGAAAACAACCTGTCGCCGGCCGCTATTCCAGGTACCGGCAAGGACGGCCGGGTGACCAAGGGTGACGCGCTCGCAGCTCTTGAGGCCCGCGCCGCCGCGCCGGTCGCCGCCCCCGTCGCCAGCGCCCCTCGCCCGGTCCATGAGCGCGAGGAGCGGGTAAAGATGACCCGCCTGCGCCAGACCATCGCGCGCCGCCTGAAGGAAGCCCAGAACGCTGCGGCCATGCTGACCACCTTCAACGAGGTGGACATGAGCGCCGTGATGGCCGTGCGCAATCAATACAAGGACGTCTTCGAGAAGCGCCACGGCGTGAAGCTGGGCTTCATGAGCTTCTTCGTGAAGGCGGTCGTCCATGCCCTGAAGCAGGTGCCCGAGGTCAACGCCGAGATCGACGGAACCGACATCATCTTCAAGAACCACTACGACATCTCGGTCGCCGTCGGCACCGAGAAGGGGCTGGTCACGCCGGTCGTCCGCGACGCGGACATGATGAGCCTGGCAGGCGTGGAAAAGGAAATCGGCGCCCTGGGTCGTAAGGCCCGTGACGGCCAGCTGGCCCTGGAAGACCTGCAGGGCGGCACCTTCACCATCTCCAACGGCGGGGTTTACGGCTCGCTGATGTCGACGCCGATCCTCAATGCCCCGCAATCGGGCATCCTCGGCATGCACAAGATCCAGGACCGGGCCATGGTGGTCGGCGGCCAGGTCGTGATCCGGCCGATGATGTATCTGGCGCTGAGCTATGACCACCGCGTGGTGGATGGCCAGGGCGCGGTGACCTTCCTGGTGCACGTGAAAGAGGCCATCGAGGATCCGCAACGGCTGTTGCTGGACGTTTAGAAATGCAGATAGCGCAACTCCTCGATGCCGAAGATGGCGAGCAGATCGTGGTGTTTCCCGAGGGGTTCATCATTGAGGCCGACGAGGTCGAGATTCTACAAAGTGGTGGTCGCGTAGTTCTGGAGCCGGTGCGCGAAATTTCCGATCTTGTGGAACCAACCATGTCGCGTTCAGCCGAATTAGAACGACTCGACGGATCGCCGATGTAGGTTGAAGCATCCTTCCAATGTCGCTGGTTCAGATCGCCCGTTTTGCAGACCTGACTGAGGCCCACGTCGCGGCTTCGGCGCTTGTTGCATCGGGCATATCTGCGACGGTTTTCGACGAGCTCGGCCAGACATACTATCTGTTGCAGACTGCGTTGGGTGGGTTCCGGCTGATGGTTTCTGAAGCGGATGCTGATGAAGCCCGAGCGTACATTACCTCGCTGCGACAGGCGCCACGTGAGCCGATTGAGCGCAAACGGTCCACGAAAAATGCGCTGGCGTTTGTGTTGGGGCTCCTGATTCAATGACATCCACCAAGCTGGGCCCAGCTTCACCCCGCATCTGAAAGCCATGACTCACAATGACTGACACCCTCTACGACGTGATCATCATCGGCGGCGGCCCTGGTGGCTACAACGCCGCTATCCGCGCGGGCCAACTGGGCCTGAAGGTGGCCTGCGTTGAGAAACGCGCCACGCTGGGCGGCACCTGCCTGAACGTCGGCTGCATGCCCTCCAAGGCCCTGCTGCACGCCTCGGAGCTTTACGCCGCCGCCAACACCGAGTTCTCCAGGCTCGGCATCGAGGTGACGCCGCGTCTCAACCTGCCGCAGATGATGGCGCAGAAGGCCGAGTCGGTCAGCGCGCTCACCAAGGGCATCGAGTTCCTGTTCAAGAAGAACAAGGCCGACTGGATCAAGGGCGCGGGCAAGATCGCAGGAACCGGCAAGGTCGAGGTCACCGCCGAGGACGGAACCGTCACGGTGCTGGAAGCCAAAAACATCGTCATCGCCACCGGCTCGGAGCCTTCCAGCCTGCCGGGCGTGGTCGTCGATCAGGACCGGATCGTGGATTCCACCGGCGCGCTTACCCTGCCGGAAGTGCCCGGCCATCTGGTGGTGATCGGCGCCGGCATCATCGGGCTGGAACTGGGCTCGGTCTGGCGCCGCCTGGGCGCCAAGGTGACAGTGGTTGAGTTCCTGGACCGGATCACGCCCGGCATGGACGCCGAGGTGGCCAAGACCTTCCAGCGCGTGCTGACCAAACAGGGCATCGCCTTCAAGCTGGGCTCCAAGGTCACCGGCGCCAAGACCACCAAGAAGGGCGTCAGCCTGACCTGCGAGCCCGTCGCCGGCGGCGCCGCCGAGACGATCAACGCCGACTATGTGCTGCTGGCCATCGGGCGCAAGCCCTACACCGAGGGCCTCGGGCTGGAGAGCGTAGGGATTGAGACCGATAAGCGCGGCTTCATCCCGACCGACCACTTCAAGACCTCGGCGCCCGGCGTCTGGGCGACCGGCGACGTGATCCTGGGTCCCATGTTGGCGCACAAGGCCGAGGAAGACGCCGTCGCCTGCATTGAGCTGATTGCCGGCAAGTACGCCCACGTGGACTACAATCTGGTGCCCAGCGTGGTCTACACCGCCCCCGAAGTGGCTTGGGTGGGCAAGACCGAGGAACAGCTGAAGGACGAGGGCCGCGCTTACAAGACCGGCAAGTTCCCCTTCAGCGCCAACAGCCGCGCCAAGATCAACCACGAGACGGACGGCTTCGTGAAGGTGCTGGCCGACGCTGCTACCGATGAGGTTCTGGGCGTCCATATGATCGGTCCCCAGGCGGGCGAGATGATCGGTGAGTACTGCGTGGCCATGACGTTCCGCGCCGCCTCCGAAGATATTGCCCGCGTGTGCCACCCGCATCCGACCCGGTCGGAGGCGTTGCGCCAGGCGGCCATGGGGGTCGAAGGTTGGACGATGCAGGCCTGAGCGTCCGCCGCGCCCGGCCGGACGAGCTGGCCGACTGCGCGCGGGTCTACGTCCGCGTGCTCACCGACACCTTCACCTGGCTGCCCTCCGACCGGCACAGCGAGGCCGACTTCCTCAATGCCGCACGGGACGAGGAGATCTACGTCGCAATTGATCGCGGCGGGATCGTCGGCGTGGCCGCCCTCTATCGACCCCAGAGCTTCCTGCACTCTCTCTATGTGACCGAGCGCGGAAGGGGCATCGGCCGGATCCTGCTGCACCATGTCCTGGCGGTGGCGGGGGGCCGGTTGTCGCTGAAATGTCAGGTGGCGAACAAGGGTGCCCAGGCCTTCTACACCCGGGAGGGCTTTCGCTGCGTCGAAGCGGGGGAGGATGGCGGCATCGCCTGGCTGCGGTTTGTGCGCGGCTGAAGCGGTAGCTTACGCGTGCGGATGCGCCGCCGAATAGGCGCTGAGCAGGGCGGCGGCGTCCACCTCGGTGTAGCGCTGGGTCGTCGAGAGCGAGGCGTGGCCCAGCAGTTCCTGGATCGACCTCAGATCAGCGCCGGCCCCCAGCAGGTGGGTCGCAAAGGAATGCCGCAGCGCGTGCGGCGTGGCGCTGGCGGGCAGGCCGAGCCGGCTGCGCAAAAGCTGCACCATCGCCTGGACGTGGCGCGGGCTGAGCGCCCCGCCGCGCTTGGCCCGGAATAGCGGACTATTCGGCTCGAGGGCGAACGGAACCTCCGCCAGATAGGCGTCCACCGCCTCCCGCACGGCGGGCAGAACGGGAACGAGCCGCGTCTTCGACCCCTTGCCCGTGATCCGCAACAGATCGCCGAGCGGCACATCCGACCGCTTCAGCGAAAGCCCCTCGGAGATCCGCAGGCCACAGCCATAAAGCAGCGTCAGCACGGCCTGATCGCGCGCCGACTCCCAGACCTCCCGGTCGGGGTCTAGGCCCGGCTCAGCCAGAAGTCCCGACGCCTGATCCTCGGAAATCGGGCGAGGCGCTCCGGGCCTCACGCGGGGACCGCGAACCAGGGCGATGGCTGGATTCGGTGCGTCGAGGCGTCGGTCGAGGAACTTGTGAAACGTACGGATCGCCGACAAGGCCTGGCTCAGGGAGCGCGGCGACAGCGGATGATCGCCGGACCTCAGGTACGCCAGCCAGGCCCGCACATCCCCCGCCGACAGTTTCGACAGGGATGTGACCGTCACCGTCTCGCCAAGGTGCCCCTCAAGAAAGGCGATGTAGCGCTGGGCGGCGAAGCCATAGGCCTCGAGGGTGCGTGGAGAGGCGCGGCGTTCGTGGGCCAGATGCTCGAGCCATAGCGCCCGGGCCGCCAACGCGTTCAAAGGTGGGGCCAACGCTCCGCCGTCCTCTCGACCACCCGCGCCAGGAAGGCCACCAGTTCGGCGCCCATATCCGGCGTGAAGCCCTCCGGGTCCGCCGACCCGAACGCCAGCAGCCCCTGCCTGGAGGGTTCCCAGATCGCCATGCGGACCATGGCCATGGAACGGACCTCACCGGCGTCGGCGCCGAACAGACCAAGGGCCGTCGGCGCAAAACCCATGCGGGCGATCTGGTCGGGTCCGCCGAGGATGAGATCGACCTGGCCCTCGACCAGATGCTTCCAGCCGGCCGGCGGCTTTCCCTCATTCTCCAGGGCGATCACCCCGGCGGCCAGTCCGAACCGCTGCCGCGCCAAGTCATTCACGCGCCGGGCCAGGTCGGAATTGTTGCGCGCCTCCAGCAGATCCACCACGGCCCCGTGGGTCTGGGCCTGGGCCGCGAAGTTGGCCCGCGCCGTTTCCTCGATCAGGTGGCGCTGTTCGGCTTCACGCTGATGGGCGGCATGGACGCGCGCCAGGGCGGCAGGGGCGAAATCCACCACATTGTCGGGGGCGATCTTCAGGCCAAGATCGGCCAGCAGCCCCTCGTCGCGGCGCAGGAAGTCGGGATTTTCGGCCAGGAACCGGCGCACGGCGACAGGCTCGACCGCAGCGTCTTCAAAGCTGAACTTGGCCTGCGATCCATCCATGCGTCTTTTGCCCCCTAAAGGATGGACTGCCCGGTCTTGGCCCAGTCCGCCATGAACTGTTGGAGACCGCGTTCGGTTAACGGGTGCTTGAAGAGCGCCAGGAAAACGTCCGGGGGGATCGTCGCGCAGTCCGCGCCGGCCAGCGCAGCCTCGGTCACATGTTGCGGCGAGCGGATCGACGCGGCCAGGATTTCGGTATCGAAATCGTAGTTGTCGTAGACCGCGCGGATCTCCGTGATCAGATCCATGCCGTTGGCCCCGTGGTCGTCCAGACGGCCGATGAAGGGGCTGATGTAGGTGGCGCCCGCCTTGGCGGCGAGTAGCGCCTGGGCCGCCGAGAAACAGAGCGTGACGTTGGTCTGGATCCCTTCCGCGGTGAACTCCGCCGTTGCGGTCAGGCCCTCGCGGGTCAGCGGCACCTTGATGACGATGTTGGGGGCCAATGCGGCCAGCTTGCGACCCTCGGCCAGCATGCCGGCCACGTCCATGGCGGCCACCTCGGCGCTTACCGGTCCGGAGATGATGCCGCAGATCTCGGTGATCACCTCCAGCATGTTGCGGCCGGACTTGGCGATCAGGGTCGGATTGGTGGTGACGCCGTCGATCAGGCCGGTGGCGACCAGATCCTTCAGGATGGCGGTGTCGGTGGTGTCGAGGAAGATCTGCATTCGTTTGATCCCGGGCTTGTTCGCGGCGCTTGTAGCTGCGAAGCCCGCAGGCTCACAACCCGCCGCGCACAATGAGCCGAATCGCCTCCGTCCTGATCCCCATGCCGTTGCCGGAGGCGTTCGACTACGCCGAGCCCGAAGGTATGGCGCTTTCCGCGGGCGATCACGTGGCGGTTCCCCTCGGCCCGCGCCTGGTGCGCGGCGTCGTGGTGGCCTTGCGGGCTTCGCTTGGCGGTAACCGACCGCTGAAACCGGTCGCCGAGCGCCTGGACGACCCGGCGCTTCCTCCGGGGACCGTGGAGTTCGTCCAGTGGGCCGCGCGATACGCGGTGGACAGCCCCGGCCAGCCGCTGGCGATCGCGCTGCGGGGCGCCCGCACGCCGAAGCCCCGCCCGGTGCGGGTCGCCTCGGCGACCGGCCTCATGCCGGCGAGGTCCACGCCTGCCCGCGCCCGTGTGTTGGAGGTGCTCGCCAAAGGTCCGGTCGCGCCCGCCGAACTGGCCCGCGCCGCCGGTGTTTCCTCCGGCGTGGTCAAGGGGCTCATCGATGAAGGTGTTCTGGCTCTGGTGCAGATCGCGTCTGAAGCCGCGTTCGACCCGCCGGACCTCAGCCTGCGTGGTGCGGCGCTGAACGCCAGTCAGTCCGCCGCCGCCGCAGTCCTTGCAGGCGACGCGAAGGCGGGGGGCTACAACGTCGCGCTGCTGGATGGCGTTACGGGTTCGGGCAAGACCGAGGTCTATCTGGAAGCTGTCGCTGCGGCCCTGGCCGCCAACCCGGACGCCCAGGTGCTGATCCTGCTGCCCGAGATCGCCCTGACCCAGGCGGTCATTGCAAGGGTTTCCAGCCGCTTTGGCGCCCAGCCTGGCGAATGGCACTCCGATGTGGCTCCACCGGCGCGACGGCGGGTGTTTGACGCGGTGGCTGCCGGGCGCTGCCGGATCGTGGTCGGCGCCCGCTCGGCATTGTTCCTGCCTTTCCGGAAGCTGACCCTGATCGTGGTCGATGAAGAACACGACACCTCCTACAAGCAGGAGGAGGGTTTCATCTATCAAGCCCGCGACCTCGCTGTTGCGCGGGCGAGGATCGAGAAGGCCGGGGTGATCCTGGCCTCGGCCACGCCTTCTCTGGAGACCCTGCGCAACGCCGAGCAGGGCCGCTATCGCTGGCTGAAACTGACCGCGCGCCACGGTGGCGCGGTGTTGCCGGACATCGATCTGCTCGATCTGCGGGAGACGCCGCCGGAACCCGGCCAGTGGCTCTCGCCGCCGCTGCGCCTGGCCATGGCGGAGACCTGGGCGCGAGGCGAGCAAAGCCTGCTGTTCCTCAACCGGCGCGGCTACGCGCCACTGGTGCTCTGCAAGGCCTGCGGCGAGCGCATGACCGCGCCCGACACAGATTCCTGGCTGGTTGAGCATCGCTACAGCGGGCGGCTGGTCTGTCATCTCACCGGCTTCTCGATGCCCAAGCCGACCGCCTGTCCACACTGCGGGACGAGGGACAGCCTGGTCTCCATCGGCCCGGGGGTCGAGCGGGTCGAGGAAGAGGCCCGTGAACTGTTCCCGGAAGCGCGGGTGGCGGTCTTCTCCTCCGACACCATCTTCGACGCCCGCGAGGCGCGCCGGATGGTGGAGAGCATGGCGGCGGGCGAGATCGACATCCTGGTGGCCACGCAAGCGGCCGCCAAGGGTCACAACTTCCCCAGGCTGACGCTGGTTGGGGTGGTGGACGCGGATCTGGGTCTGAGAGGTGGTGATCTGCGCGCCGCCGAACGCACCTACCAACTGCTGGCCCAGGCAACGGGCAGGGCCGGGCGTCGCGACCTGCCGGGCAGAGCGCTTCTCCAGACCTATGCGCCCGAGCACGCGGTGATGCAGGCGCTGAAGGCCCAGGACCGCGACGCCTTCGTAGCCGCCGAGATGGCCGAGCGCGAAATGGCCGGGCTGCCGCCGTTTGGCCGGCTGGCGGCCGTGATCGCGTCCGGTCCGGATGGCGCCCAGCTGGAGGCGTTCATGCGCAAGATGGCCGAGGTCGCGCCCAATGCGCCGGGGGTCGAGGTCTACGGTCCGGCCGACGCCCCGCTGGGCCTCATCCGGGGGCGTCGCCGGAAGCGGTTCCTGGTGCGGGCCGATCGCACCGTCGACCTGTCGGCCTACATGGCGGCGTGGCGGGCAAGGGTCAGGCCACCCGGAGCGATCCGGGTGGCCATCGACATCGACCCTTACAGCTTCCTCTGACGGATCAGTGGAGCGACTTGTCGGCCTGAGGTGGCTTCTTGCGGCGTGAGAGCATGTTCAGAATCTCGACGAAGGCCGAGAACGCCATCGCGACATAGATGAAGCCCTTTGGAATGTGGATCCCGAAGCCGTCGGCGATCAGCACCACACCGATCATCAGCAGGAAGCCCAGCGCCAGCATGACGACCGTCGGGTTCTCGTTGATGAAGTTCGCAAGCGGGTCGGCGGCGAGGAGCATCACCAGTACGGCGATGATCACGGCGGCGAACATGATCGGCAGATGGTCGGTCATGCCGACAGCCGTGAGGATCGAGTCCACCGAAAACACCAGATCGAGCAGGATGATCTGGAAGATGGCGGAGCCCACGTTGTTGATCACAACGTCCTTGGTTTCCTTTTGACCATGCTTTTCATTGGGGTCGACCTTCTCGTGAATCTCGAGTGTGGCTTTCCACACCAGGAACAGGCCGCCGGCGATCAGGATCAGGTCGCGCCAGGAGAACATCAGCTCAAAAGAGGGTTCACCGTAGGCGTTTGGCAGGCCCTGCCAGGGCAGTTCGAAGACCGGCTTGGTGAGACTGGCGATGAAGGCCAGCGTCGACAGCAGTCCCAGGCGCATGATCAGCGCCAGCGAGATCCCGATCCGCCGGACGCGCGCCCGGTGCTCCACCGGCAGCTTGTTCGAAAGAATCGAAATGAAGATCAGATTGTCGATGCCGAGCACAATCTCCATCACGACAAGCGTGACGAAGGCCGCCCATGCAGCTGGGTCCGTGACCAGCGCGGCGATATCCATAAAAACCCCTCCCGAGTTGCCCCGCTATCTAATCATTCTTTTGTGAAGCGCTAGGGTTGGGGCGATGAACGTGCGGGCGCCGATTTTGTGATCAGGCCTGCTGCTGTCAGCGCTGGGGTTTTTGGGAAATTCTCCTCTTGGGCGAGTCCGCCGAACACATGCGCCGGTACGCTGAGCTCTTGTTTCAGCTTGTTACAGAAGTATGAAGTTGGACTTTTTGTAGATTAGCAATCGGCGAAAACAGGGTAAATTTCAATACACATCTAGCATCAATACAAAAAATCGCCACGTGTTCGCCAATAGTTTTCAGAAATCTCGGTCAATATGCACATCAAAACGCGATCTATATTCATTCAAAATTCTTAACGAGAATCACGATCCTGTCCGTCGATCTGCATAATCGGAAGGCATGCCGCACGCAGATCGCGTAAACCCTCTTTTCACTCAAGCGAGATACGGTTATCGCTTCGCCTCAAAGGCGCCGGGAGTAACCGAAGCATGCTGAAACGGACACGAGCCCTGATTGGTTCCCTGACCGCCGCGGCTGTTGTCGCCTTCACCCCGGCGGGTGCGGTGGCCGATACCTATTGGCAGTGTGTTCCGTTTGCGCGCCTGATTTCCGGAATCCAGATCTTCGGCGACGCCTGGACATGGTGGACGCAAGCCGCCAACAAGTACGAAACCGGCTTCCAGCCGCGCGCGGGCGCGGTCCTCTGTTTCAAGCCGACTCAGCGGATGCGGCTCGGTCACGTGGCCGTCGTCAGCCAGGTGCTGACGGACCGGGTAGTCCAGATCACCCACGCCAACTGGAGCCCGATCGAAGGTTCGCGCGGCAAGGTGGAAAAGGACGTCACTGTCATAGACGTGTCCGCCGGCGGCGACTGGAGTCAGGTCAAGGTCTGGTACGATCCCAGCCGGGACCTCGGCGGATCAACCTATTCCACGCACGGTTTCATCTATCAGGACACCACAGCCCGCGTGATGGCGGCATCCGGCCTGAGCCGTGTGCAGAACGGCGCGATTGCGGTGGCCCAGTCCGCTGCGTCGCAGATGGCTGGCGCCATGCGCCCTGGCCAGGGGCCGATGAGCGTTCTCTCCCAGGCTGCGGAATCCACCGATCGCATCGCCGCGCTGATCGCCGCCGCAACCCGTCAGGATAACGACCCGCCCCGCTAGAGCATGACAGCTTCAAGTGGGCGCCGGTTGAAGCGCCCGTCATGCCCCAAACATTTGAAGAACGAGCCTGTTTATCCGTTTCAGATGAGTCCATCTGATCCTGAAGGTCTCTGGTCTGATGGTTGACGGCCACGCCCGCACGACCCCACAAGGCCGTGCGGAGGCGACGGCATGATCAATGTCCTTCGACGCGGCCAGACCAGCGTCCAGGCGATATCCATCCAGGCCGGTTGGCGCCCTGAGCCGGATATTGTCTGGATCGACCTGTTCCGGCCCAATCGCGACGAAGAATTGGCCGTGGAGGCCGCGCTTTGTCTGCAACTCCCGACCGTAGAGGAAATGGAGGCGCTTGAGCCTTCTAGCCGCCTCTATCAGGAAGGCGGGGCTACGTTCATGACGGCGACACTGCTGGCCCACGGCAGTGAAGCGGCCCCTCACGCCACCCCCGTGACCTTCGTTCTGGCCAAGGGGGTGTTGATTACGTTGCGCTACGAGGACCTACGGGCCTTCCGAATCTTCGGGGAGCATGCGCGGTGCGACGAGGCGTCGCCCAGAGCCGGGCCGCTGCTGGGCTTGCTCGACGCTGTGCTGGAGAGGGTGGCCCGGATTCTCGACGAAACCGAGGATCGGGTAGCCGAGGTCTCGGCTGTAATCTTCAAGCGGCCGCCAGGCGGCAACTTCCGGCCCTTGTTGACCGGCCTGGCCCAGGCGCAGTCGGTGATCGCGCTGGCCCGGACCAGCCTTGTAAGCCTGGGGCGCCTGCTGAGTTTCGCAGCGCTGGCCCCCGAGATCGCAGACGACCGGGAAGCCCGCGCCCACCTGAAGACCCTGCAACGCGACGCCCAGTCGCTTACGGAACACACCAGCCACCAGGGAAGTCACCTCGGATTTCTGCTGGATGCGGCTTTGGGCCTGATCAACATCGAGCAGAACGGGATTATCAAGTTCTTCTCCGTGGTGGCGGTGATCTTCATGCCGCCGACCCTGATCGCGTCGATCTACGGGATGAACTTCGACGTCATGCCGGAACTCCACTGGCATGCTGGCTACCCCATGGCGGTGGTGGCGATGGTAGTCGCCGCTGTGCTCCCTGTGTTGTGGTTCAAGCGCCGGGGCTGGCTGTAGCGTTCGACCGAACGTCAGCTCCTTAAGGACGTCACGCAACGCATCCTTAAACGAAATACGGCGTTGTGGAGGTTGGCCGACATGTCATCCGCACCCCAACAACATCATCTTGTCGTCGACCCTCAGGGTCTGCGCGAGGCGCTGGGCGCCCACCAGCGATATCTTGCTGGCCGTGCGGGCGGGCGACGCCTCAACCTGACCTACGCGGATCTTGCCAACTGCTCGCTTGAGGGTCTCGACCTTCGCGACTGCGACATGACCGGCGCACGTCTGAGCGGGGCGACGCTGGCCCGATGCAACCTTAGCCGGGCGATCCTGTTTGGCGCTGACCTGCGCGAGGCGGATATGCGCTATGTAAACCTCCAGCGGGCCGACCTGCGCGGAGCCAGCATGCGTGGCGCCAATCTGGCGGGCGCAGACCTTGCGGGCTGTGATCTGCGCGAGGGCCGTATCGCCCTCCAGGACAAGCTCGACGGCTATCGCATCCTGCGACACGAACATCGCCCGGGAGAACTCAACTTCGCCGTCCTGGCCGGCGCCAATCTCGCCGGCGCCCAGATGTCCGGCGCCGTGGCCATGACCTCCGACTTCACCGACGCCAACCTCTCGGAGGCGGTGATGACAGGCGCCAAGCTGATGCGAGCCGTCTTCGACGGCGCTGACCTCTCCCACGCCGATCTCGGCGGTGCAGATCTAACCGGAGCCTCGCTGAAACGTGCGGTGCTGAACGGCGTGAATCTCCGCCAGGCCCTGCTGGACGATACGGACATGACCGACGTGTTGCGTGCGCCGCCGCCGATCTTCTACGTCCAGAACCGCTCGATCGCCGACATCATCTCCGACCATGAGGCTTTCTGCGATACCGACGGTCGCAGGGGCTCGGTAACCCGGCTGGCTTCGGCGGACTTTCGCGCCATGAAGACGCTCCGCAAACGACGGCTGTCAGGTCTTCAGGCGCCGCGCGCCGTGTTCTTCGGCCTGGATATGGAGGGCTGCGAGCTGCAGGGCGGCAACTTCACCGGTTGCGATTTCCGAGGCGCGAATCTTCGCGACGCCGACCTCAGAGGCGCCACCTTCAACCAGGCGCAACTGGCGCGGGCTGACCTGCGCGGCGCCAAGCTGGGGCCGCTGGGTCTGAGTGACGGCCGGTTCGTACGCACGGACTTCAGCCGCGCGTCTCTGAGGGGCGCTGACCTGCGAGGCGCCTACGCCTATCGCGCCCGTTTTCTGGGCGCCGAGATGGACGGCGCCCGTATCGCCGGTTGCGATCTCACCGGGGCGGAAATAAACGCCTGAGGCTGGAATCCCTGCATTTGCGGCATTTTCCGCGGCGACCCGGTATCTACCCCGGTGCAGAATGCCCGGGCGATCACATGCCCTTTCGCAGCACCGCCAGATCCGGGAATACAGCGTCTCGCTTCTCAGCCTTCGCCCGGAACGCCTCGCCCATGTGCGGGCCGCTGAACATGGCGGTCTGCCAGACAGCGATATAGTCGAGCGCGTCCTTCAGGCTATGGTCGCGGGCATAGTTGATCATCACCTTTGAACCTGTCACGGCCAGCGGCGCCTTCGCGGCGATTTCGCGGGCTGTGGCCAGGGCGTGGGCGACCACCGCCTCGTGGCTGTCGAACACCTCGTTCACCAGCCCGATCTCCCGGGCCCGATGGGCCGGCAGCCGGCGACCGGTATAGGCCAACTCGCGCACCCAGCCCTCCGGGATCAGCTTGCAGAGACGGGGAAACGTCCCGACGTCAGCGGTCATGCCGATGTTGATCTCCTGGATCACAAAGAAGGCGTCGGTGGTGCAGTAGCGGATATCGCAGGCGCTGGTCATGTCCACGGCGCCGCCGATGCAGCCGCCCTGGATCGCTGCAATCACGGGCATCCTGGCCTCATCGAGGCACGAGAAACAGTCCTGCAATCCCTTCACGTGATGGCGCATGGCCTCAGCGTTGACGTGGCGGTCCCGGGCGGCCGTCTCGGCTGTGCCGCCGCCGGTGAAAACGGCCAGATCCATCCCGGCGCAGAAGTGCTTTCCGGTCGAGGAGATCACGATGCAGCGCGCGCGTGCGTTGTCGTTGATGTCATTCACGATCAGCGGCAGCTCGTTCCAGAATTCCCGCACCATGCTGTTCATTGCCTCGGGGCGCTTCAGGCGGATGTGCGCGACGTGGTCCTGGATCGACACGTCAAAACAGGTCCAGTCGGTGGTGGTGAGGTCGATGGCGGCGGGAGCGTTCATGGGGAAATCCTGTGCTGTACGGGGACGATCATGCGACCCGGACGCAGGGGAAATCCAGAGCCGTCTCGCAGCCCCGGGAACTCAGACCGGATCGGGCGACGGAACCTTGCGGACGTGGGCGTCGATCAGCGCCTCGGCGGCGCCGCGCGCCGCCACGACCGGGCCGTCTTCGCCGAAAATCTGACTCGTGACGAACACGCCTTCGATCAACAAAAACAGGCTGTCGGCCAGCTTCTTCGGCTTGCGCGCGTCCATGCCCCGCGTCAGGTCGCGCAGACGCTTGCGCATCTGGGCCTTGTGCGTCACCGCCACCAGGCGTCCGGCATGGGCGGGGTCCGGATACTCCACCGCAGCGTTCGAAAGGCCGCACCCGCGGTAACCCTTTCGCTGCGTGTGAACCTCAAGGGCGTCAAAATAGGCCAGGATCTGCGCGCGCGGGTCGCCCGGATGGGCGTCCACGGCGGCGTCGAAGAACGCCCAGAGCCGGGCGGCCTGTTCCTCAAGATAGGCGGCGATCAGCTGGTCCTTGGAACCGAACGCCCGATAGAGCGTGGGTTTGGTCGCCCCGGCCTTCGCCACGATCTCGTCGACGCCCACGCCGCGCGACCCTTCACGATAGAAAAGCTCCCCGGCCACCCCCAGGATTCGGTCGGCGGCCCTCGGGGGCATGGCTGCAGCTTTGGTCATGAATCACCTTGACGATGTTACAGAACAGTACGTAACAGTGTTCCGGACGCATGGCTATGTGGGTTCCGTCGCATGAGATCGCCGGCGCCGCAGCCCTGGCGATCCGGAGGCGCGCGCCGACGCCGGCTGGCGCCGCCTGACGACGCTTCGCTATCGCCACGTCACCAGGTTATTCAGACCCTATGTCAACGCTACCGAAATACGAGCCCCGCGCCCGCCGAACGATGCTTCCGACGCGCGGGGGCGATATGGCCGTGCTCGACTTCGGGCCGACGGATCGGGCGCCGGATATCGTCTTCTCACACGCCAACGGGTTCAACGCCCGCACCTACCGCAGCATCCTGGCGCCCCTTGCTGACCAGTTCCGGATTCTCGCGATCGACATGCGCGGCCACGGCGCCACCTGTCTACCCATCGAGATCGACGGGCGGACGGACTGGAGCGATCTGCGCGATGATCTTCTGGCGTTCCTCGAGGCCGAACTGGCCGGCCCTGTCGTGCTGGCGGGACACTCCATGGGGGGCGCAGCAAGTCTGCTCGCCGCCGCAGCCGCACCAGATCAGGTGAGGTCGCTGGCCTTGTTCGATCCCGTCTTCTTCGACGCCGCGCGCGCGGCCCGGGTCGAGGGGCCAAATCCTCTGGCGGAGGGCGCGTTGCGACGTCGCGCGGTGTTTCCGGGCAAGGCTGATGTGGCGGCGGCCTACACCGGGCGCGGCGCCTTCCGCACATGGCAGCCTGAGCAGATCGAAGACTATGTCGAAGCCGGCTTCCAGCCGACTGAGGATGGTCAGGTCACCCTGACATGCTCTCCGGCATGGGAGGCCTCCAATTTCCGCACCCACGGCAGCGACGCCTGGTCCGCCCTGCTGGCGACGCAGTGTCCCGTGCGCATGCTGCGCGCCGAGATCGGCACAACGGCCCGCATCGACGACCGGCTGGTGGAACTCCAGTCGCATCCCCGCATCAGGATCGAGACGACGCCCGGGACGACGCACTTCCTGCCGATGGAACGTCCGGAACTGGTGCGTCAGGTGCTCCGCGAAATGACGGCGGTCTAGAGACTCAAGCCTTCGATGGCCTCGGCGTTCACACGCGCGAGCTCGGCGTCGGACAGCGCGATGATCTTGCGCGTATCCAGATCGAACGAGACGGCCATGGCCTCGGCGCTGCCCCAGGGCTTGCCGGTCGCGGGATCCAGCAGCCAGTGAACCAGACGCCGGAACCGCGCGTCGCCGCCGGCTGATCCTGATCGCATCTCCATGCGATCTCCGGCGCGTGGCCAGGCATGATGCATGAGGCGGTACTCCATGGCCGCGCCGCCCACGCGACGATCCGCCTCGTCCTTGCCCGGGCGGCCCTCGGCAAAGAGATGCGGCACCGCGTCCGACAGCCGGTGCATGAAGCCCTCGGTGCGCATCCGTCCGAACGGATCACACTCATGAGCTGAGACAATACCCAGTCCGGTGCGCTTCAGGCCCATCGCCTCGGCTTGCTTGAGGCTGGCGCGGGTCACGACAGGGTCCAGCCCGATGGAGCGCGGCGCAGCGGCCGACGGCACCTCGGTCATCAACTGCTCGGCCATCGCCCGGACCCGCGCCGGCCAGGGAAACGGCCGACCCTCACGTACAGTCACGTGCGCCGCGAGTGTCTGGAAGCTGGCGGCAAGCTCGCCGGAATGGTGCCGCATGAGGAACAGCAGGCGGATTTCGGTGTCATCGATCCCGATCACGCCGCCGGTGATGGACAGCGGGGCGCCGGGCCGCGCCTCTCTCAGAAACCGGATGTGTTGTTCGCGCACCATCAGCGTCGCCTCGGCGGCCGGGGCGAAGGCGCCCGGCATGGCGAGTTCTGCGGCCATTCCGCCCAAGGCCTGCATTGACTTGGCCACATAGAAACCGACGTTCAGATGGCCCATCCCGTCGCATTCCCAAGCCGCGACGCTGCCCCGCCAGACTTCAACTTCCGCCACGCCCTGCTCCCGCTTGTACGCGCAAGCTTAGGGGCTCCCGCTCGACGCCGCCAGCGGTCGCCGAACCCGCGCGGACAACCGCCCTTGATTTTTTGACCAATCCGCCCTCGCGACCGAACGACAATTGGGCCACAGTGAACCGGCTGCAGGGAGTCTCGATGCGATGGATGACAAGGTTCGTCCCACAAAGGTGCTGATACGCCGCCACACCCTCGTGACGCGCCTGACCCACTGGGTGAACGTCATGGCGATCAGCCTGCTGCTGATGAGCGGACTGCAGATCTTCAACGCCCACCCGGCGCTCTATTGGGGGGAAAAGTCTACATTCGCGGATCCCTGGGTCTCAATGTCCATGCGGGAGGTCGACGGCGTCGCCCGAGGCATCACCATCGTGGGCGATTATCAGTTCGACACCACCGGCGTGCTGGGCTGGTCGGGCGCGGAAGGCATGCGTGAGCAACGCGGCTTTCCCTCATGGGCGACCATTCCCAGCTATCGCTCCCTGGCCGACGGTCGCATGTGGCATTTTTTCTTTGCCTGGCTCTTCGTGATCAACGGCCTGGTCTATTGGCTCTGGGGTCTGATCGGCGGCCACATCCGGCGCGACATGCTGCCCACGCGCGCGCAGTTGGCCCCGCGCCACATCCTGCATGAGATCATCACCCATGCGCAGCTGAAGTTCCCCAGAGGCGAAAAGGCGCGGGCGTACAATGTGATCCAGAAGCTCACCTACCTGGCCGTGATCGTGGTCCTGCTGCCGATGATGCTGGCGACCGGCCTGTCCATGTCCCCGGGCTTCAACGCTACACTTCCATGGCTGACGGACCTGTTCGGCGGGCGACAGTCAGCCAGGACCCTGCACTTCATCAGCGCCGGTCTGATCGTCGTGTTCATTGTGGTCCATGTGCTCCTGGTCCTGGTGTCAGGTGTCTGGAACAACATGCGCTCGATGATCACCGGCAAGTACGCCATTCAGGTCGAGGGAGACCGGCCATGACCGTCACCACCACCAATCGTCGCCGCTGGCTGGGCGTCGCCGGCGCCAGCCTGGCCGGCCTGTGGGTCAGCGCCTGTGACAAGCTCACGGCGGATCCCACGTTTTCGGGCGTCCTGCGCAAGGCCGAGGGCCTCACCATGACGGCCCAGCGGCTGGTCACCGACCGCAAGGCGCTGGCCAGGGAGTTCACGCCAGAGCACATCTCCACAGACTTCCGCGCCAATGGAACCCGCTACCCGGCGGAGGAGGAATACGCCGCGCTGCTGTCGAACAAATTCGCCGACTACCGGCTGGTGGTCGATGGTCTGGTCGAACGACCCCTGCAACTGTCGCTCGAGGATCTGCGCCAACAACCCACCCGCACCCAGATCACCCGTCACGACTGCGTGGAGGGCTGGTCGGCTATCGCCAAGTGGAAGGGCGCACGCCTGGGTCCGTTGCTGGACAGGGCTGGCCTCAAGCCCAACGCCCGATACATCGTCTTTCACTGCGCCGACGCGCTGGAGCAGACGCTGGACGGAACGGGCCAGTACTATGAGAGCATCGACCTGATCGACGCCTATCACCCGCAGACCATCCTGGCCTACCAGATGAACGACGCCGCTCTGTCGGTCGGCCACGGCGCCCCGCTGCGTCTGCGGGTCGAGCGCCAGCTGGGCTACAAGCATGCCAAGTATGTGATGCGCATCGAGGTGGTCGAGAGCTTCGAGAACCTCGGCCGCGGCAAGGGCGGCTTCTGGCCCGATCGCGGCTATGAGTGGTACGCCGGGATCTGAGCCTCCGGCCTGTGCTCGCCTGAGCTCAAGCCAGAGAACCCTGATGGCCCGTCTCGAGCCTTAAGCCGCCCGCTCGAACAGCTTGGCCCAGCGCGGCTTCACGCGAGTCTTCCAGGACCCGCGATGCCAGGCGTCCGACGCGATCAGCGGCACCACCGTGGTGGCTTCCGCAAAGACCATCTGCTCCCAGGTCACGTCCACCTTGCCCCATGAGCAGGCTTCCTTCAGCGTCGAGGACGAGCAGGCGCCGTCGCGCACATCGGCCACGGTGATCTGCACCGCATACTTGTGCATCTCGGCCTCGTGACCGAGGATCTCCGCGCACACGACGGTGTCCTGGGCGAAGTTTTTCGGAACGCCGCCGCCCACCATGAACAGGCCCGTGGTTCCCGCCGCCAGCTTGATATCGGTCAGCTCACGGAAGTCGGCCACCGCATCGATGGTCAGGTACGGCTTGCCCGCCTTCATCCGCTCCACCTGGTGCTTCACCAGACCGAAGCCGGCCGAACTATCCACAAATGCCGGGCAGAAGATCGGCACGCCCTCGCGGTAGGCCACCTCGATCAGGCTGTCGGGCTTCTTGGCGTTGCCGGCGGCCAGCCACTTGCCCATCTCGTGGATGAACTCGCGGCTCGAATAGGGGCGGGGCTCCAGCAGCTCGCAGATCTCGTAGATCGTGCCGTCGCAGTTCTGCAGCTCTTCCTCGTCGATGTAGGTGTCGTAGATCCGGTCGATGTAGAGATCGCGCAGGTCGCGGTCGTCGACGTTCGATTGCGCCTGGTAGTGCTTGAAACCCAGGGCCTCGAAGAAGTCCATGTCGACGATCGAGGCGCCGGTGGCCACGACCACGTCGATCATCCCGTACCTGATCATGTCGCGGTAGATGTGCATGCAGCCGCCCGCCGAGGTGGAGCCGGCCAGCGTCAGCCAGGTCGAGCAGCCCGCGTCTTCCAGCGACATCGACCAGATGTCGGCGGCGCGCGCGGTGTCGCGGCTGGTGAAGCTCATCTTGCGCATGGCGTCGATGATGGGTCGCGCGTCATAGGCGTCGATGGCCACGTGCTCGACAGTGTTGGCCAGCAGTTCGGCCTTGCGATTGGTCTTCTGAACGTCAGCGTTCATCTTCGGAAGTTCCCTTCAGAGCCTTTCCGGATCAGATGAATTCATCTGATCCGGATAAAAAGGCTCGTTCTTCATATGTTTAGAGCGTGACGGGCGCTTCAACCGGCATCCACTTGAAGCTGTCACGCTCTGGGGGTGATCGCCCGTCCATAGGAAAGATGCGACCGGGACGGAGCGACCGGCCGCATCTGTGACACTCGAATGTGTCGGTTTTAACGCTTTCGGCGGCTCTTGCCGGCGCGGCCCTTGGGGCGTGACAGGCGGACAACCTTGCGCTCGTCCTCCTGGTTCTCCCGCGGCAGGCGGATGGTGCGACCCGCCAGACCGAACATGGAGGCCATAGGCGCATCCTCGACCATGACGGTCTCGGCGTCGCCATAGCCGTTGAACCGGGTGGTCATGGCCACGCCATAGGCGCCCAGCATGCCGATCTCGATGTAGTCGCCCTCACGGATATCCTCGGGCAGCCAGAACGGGCCGGGCATGTGGTCCATGCTGTCGCAGGTGGGGCCATAGAAGCGGAACGGCTTCAGCGGGCCATCGACCTCATGGGCCTCATCGCCCTCGCCCCGGTAGAGCTTGACCGGGAACGGCCACTTCACGTGGGCGGCGTCGAACAGGTTTCCGTAGCTGCCGTCGTTCAGATAGAGCGCGTCGTTCTTGCGCAGTTCCACCTTGGTGAGGATCGAGGAAGCTTCCGCCACCAGCGCCCGGCCGGGTTCGCACCACAGCTCGGTTTCCTCATGCACCATCATGTCGGCAAAGCCGCGCTGGATCGAGTCAACGTAGTCGCTCATCTCCGGCGGCATCATGCCGGGATAGACCGAGGGGAAGCCTCCGCCCACATCGACGATGTCCACCATGACGCCGGCGCGCACGATGGCGCGCGAGGCCTGGGCCATCGCCGCCTGATAGGCGGTCGGCCGCATGCACTGGCTGCCCACGTGGAAGGAAACCCCCATCTTGCCCTCGGTGGCGGCGCGCGCGGCCAGCAACAGGGCCGGGGCCTCATGCAGTTCCACTCCGAACTTGCCGGAAAGCGAGTAGGACGCGCCTTCGGCCACCACCGCCAGACGCACGATCAGGGTCAGGTCCCGGGCGCCGCCCGTGGCCTCCAGGATCTTCTGCAACTCCTCATGGCTGTCGAGGGCGAACGCCTTCACGCCATGATCGAAGTAGGCGGTTGCGATGGCCTTGCGGCTTTTCACCGGATGCATGAACGCCATTCGCGAGCCCGGCGCATATGCCCTCACCAACTCGATCTCGGGGATCGAGGCCACATCAAACGACGTCACACCGTTCGCCGCCAGGGTCTTGATGACCCATGGCGAAGGGTTCGCTTTCACAGCGTAGAATACGTCGCCTTCAAACTTGTCCTGGAACCAGCGCGCCGCTACCGCCACCGCCGCCGGTCGCGCAAAGGCGACAGGACGTTCGGGTGACCGCTCGCGGACCAGGTCCAGGGGCTTATGATACGTGTGCAATTCACGTAACCCCCAAAAGATAGTTGAACCAAGTCCGGCGTTAGCAGCGCTTTTCAGGACATCGGGTCCGCCGGAAGCGCGGGGAATTAAGGGCAAAGCCCCCCCATGTAAAGTGTTGAATTCATGACGGGGTCTGCGGGGGCGGGAAGGGGGTCGAATCAGCGTTCGCCGATGCCTCCTGAGGGCTATCCGGTTTGCCGGGAAAGTGCGGGCCCCGCGGCGGGGTCTTCCCCGCTCCCGCAAAGCCGACTGCTCAAGGCGTCTTCTTGAGGAAATCCTCGGCCGGCCCCTCCCACTGCCCGTTCGCCGCCTGCGTCCAGGACATTCGCCAGGCCCTCAGGCGATGGGCGGCTTCGGCCGGATCATCCAATGCCTTGCGCACGTCGTCGTTTGAATAGGGTTCAAACTTGTGAATAGGGTTCAAACTTGGGCTCGCCGCTAGGCCAGTCCTCATCGAATACATCCGCGAAAATGGCGCCGGTGACTATGCCGGCGAGGAAGTCGGTCATGTCGCAATCAAACAGTTCCACATTGCTGTCCTCGTACCAAACGACAACAGGCCAGTCCTGCGGTGCGCCGCGCGTCAGCCAGAACAGTTCGTCACCATTGTCGGTTCCGCCGAACGCGACGAGCCCCCCGGGGTCAGGCCAAATCGGGTAGGGAGGTTCTTCTTCGCTTGCCAACAGCACGTCACGCGCCGAACCCGCCTTTAGTCTGACCTGGGCGCCGAGCCGCAGATTCACCGTCCATGATTTCGGAAGAAAGACGCTCATGAACTGCATGAAGTAACCCGCGCCATAGGTCGCGATGTAGTCCTTGTAGTCAGGGGGCAGGGTGACGCCGATTTCCCCCTCTATGGCCCCCCACGGCCCCTTATAAGCCCAGAACGGCTCTGAAGGCGGAGGAACCGCCTTGATCAGGTTCTCGATGGTCATTTCCGCTGTCCTGCGGGGTTCCTGACCAAACGCGAGGTCAGCACGCCATTCAAGCCGAGGGCGGTCAGGAAGATCGATTCTGGCGGCAGAATCCCATCATTGTAGAAGGGCCTCGCCGAAAACTCGATGATCTCGCCGTCGCGAACCCGCCGGGCAACGTGATTCTCGAATTTCTGCATCCATGAGTCGTTCGACGGTGTTTGGGTTTGGGTAACAAGATTTCGCATCGTCCGTCCTGATCCGCCAAGCTGTTTGCCGAGCAAGTGGCCGCGCGCCTGGTTGTTCCGACGAGTATCGCCCTTCAAGCCAGGCGGGCGCAGATTTTGATCCGTCCGGGAGCCCGTACCCAACATGTTGGCTGTAATCGTAGCTGTCGTGCCAGTCGCCTGACCTCTTGCATTCAGGTCCTGATACCGGATCTGGGGCCGGCGGACCGGCGTTGGGCGAACGTCTGCCCTCGGTGGCGGCGTGCGAATCTGTGGCGCCGCCCCGAAGGGTGCAGCGCCCGACATAACGGCATCCACCAAGCCGCCCGCCGCCAGCGCCGCATCGCGCCCTCTTGGCGAGGCGTTTGCCAGCGTGGCCAGTCCGTAGCCAAGACCGCCAAGCGGGTGGTCGGCAATGAAGCGGGCCCTGGCTATCGCCTCCCGCTGTGCTGCGCGTTCCAGGGGCGACACCATGGGGTCGTCGACCTCTTGCAAAACATTCGCCACCCCGTTGTCGATCTCCCGAAACCACTTATTGCCGAGCCTGAATGCTGAATCGGGGCGCGCCCTCAGATCAAGGTCTGCGACAGGACTTGCGAAGGGTGAAAAGTACGCCTTGTTAAACGCCGCCGACGGTCCATTCGAGGCGCCCGCTGGATGCTGTTTCTGCAGGCGCTGCTCCCAGGTCATGGCCTCATAATGCGCTCCGAGCGCGTCGAGCGCAGAGCGCGGTCCTCCCTTGGGTATCCTCGCCATCAACATCCTCTCATTCTGGCTTTGTCAGACTTCCGCGCGCGGCGGGCGACATCAACCTGAGTATGACACAGGGCGGGCATCTGGTAAAGAACAAAAAGAGAACAATCTTCCAGATCGGTCTCGCCCTGCCGGTTGTCAGCCCCCTCCGATCACAGACCCTCGTTTTTGAAGTTCTTGTCGGCCCGACGCCATCCGTTCCGCGAACCCCCGCCTGCCACGCATTTCCCCCGCAACCCCGCTGGACCGGAGCCGTCCGGCCGTGCCATGTAGCCGGAGCCTGCCCACGGGAAAGCTCCGACCGCCCACATGTCCGACGCCGCAGTTCTGTCGATACGGAACGCCTCCAAGACCTTTGGCGAGCGCCGAGCGCTTGATGGCGTGTCCCTGGATGTCGCCAAGGGGGAGATGATCGCCCTGATCGGCCCGTCGGGGTCGGGCAAGTCGACCCTGCTGCGCTCGATCAGCGCGCTGCAGACCATCGACGCCGGCCCGGGCGTCATCAGCGCGTTTGGTGGGCCGGTGCAGAAGGACGGCAGGATCGACGCCGACGTTCGCAAGACGCGCACCCGGATCGGGATGATCTTCCAGCAGTTCAATCTGGTGGGCCGGCTCAGCCTGTTCACCAATGTGGCGCTGGGGTCGCTGGGCCGGATCGGGTTCTGGCGCGCGGCGCTGGGCATGTGGCCGGACGAGACCAAGCACGCCACCATGGCGGCGCTCCACCGGTTCGGTATTTCGGACTATGCGACCCAGCGCGCCAACACCCTGAGCGGTGGCCAGCAACAGCGCGGCGCCATCGCGCGAGCCCTGGTGCAGAAGGCCAAGATCATCCTGGCGGACGAGCCCGTCGCCTCGCTGGATCCGGTTTCCGCGCGGCGCGTTATGGATATCCTGCGCGAACTGAACCGCACCGACGGCCTGACCGTGTTGGTTACCCTGCATCAGGTGGACTACGCGCTGCGCTATTGTGACCGCGTGGTCGCCCTGAAGGCTGGACACGTGGTCTATGACGGCCCGGCCAGCGGCCTCAAGACTGAACAGCTTATCGACATCTACGGCCCGGAATTCGAGGACGTCTTCTGGGAAGGAGCGCCGACATGAACCGCCGCATTCTGACCGCCACCCTGCTGGCGGCCGCCCTCGGGCTTTCCGCCTGCGGAGAGAAGGCCGAACAGCCAGCTGCCGGCGCCCCGCCCACCGAGCTGACCTTCTCGATCCTGTCCGCCGAGAACCAGGCCTCGACCCAGCCCCTGTGGCAGCCGCTGCTCGACGACATGTCGGCGCAGATCGGCATCCCGGTTAAGCCCTATTTCGCCACCAACTATACCTCGCTGGTCGAGGCGATGCGGTTCAAGCAGGTGCAGCTGGGCTGGTTTTCCGCCTCACCGGCGCTGCAGGCGATCAAGCGCGCTGACGGCGAGGTCCTGGGCCGTGTGGTCGACGCCAGTGGGGAAGGCACCTACACCTCGGTGATCATCGCGAGGAAGGGCAGCGGGGTCACGCTGGAAAAAATCCTGAAGTGCGACAAGACGATCTCGTTCGGCATGGGCGACACCCAGTCGACCTCCGGCACCCTGGCGCCAAAGACCTACCTGTTCACCCCCCGCAACATCGACCCCCAGGCCTGCTTCAAGACCGTCCGGGCGGCCAATCACCAGGCCAATGTGTTTGCAGTCGCCAACGGCGTGATGGATGCGGCCACGAACAACTCCGTCGGCCTGCTGTTCGCGGCCCGCCAGAATCCAAAGGTGGCCGAGAAGGTGGAAGTGATCTGGTCATCGCCCCCGCTGCCGGAATCCTCGATCGTCGTCAGGCGTGACATGGACCCGGCGCTGAAAGAGAAGATCCGCCAGTTCTTCCTGACCTATGGCACAGGGTCCGACGCTGCGGCCGAAAAGCAGCGCGAGGTCCTGAAGGGCCTGGCCTATGGCGGCTTCCGCCCCGCCGACAACACCTACCTGAACCCCGTTCGCGAGATGGAGGCCTCCGAGGGGCTGGCCGTCGCCAAGCGTTCCGGCGACAAGGCCAAGATCGCGGCGGCCCAGGCGGAGTTCGACAAGGTGACGGCCGACGCCGCCAGGTCACGCGCCGAAAACCCGCCCACCCCATGAGTGTCCAGCCCACGCCCGTTCCGCCGCCGCCCAGCCGCACGCTGCTTCAGCGGGCGCCCGACCTCTTGCTCTGGGGCGGGGTGTTCGTCCTGCTGGCCATCGCGTTCGGACCGGCTGAAATCCGCAAGATCCCGCTGCTGTTCTCCAACTCCGCCAACATGCAGGAGATGGGTCGCGGTTTCACCCAGCCGGACTTCACGGACTGGCGTCTCTATGTCGCGCAGATGTGGCTGACGGTGCAGATCGCCATCTGGGGCACCTCGCTGGCGGTGCTGATGGCCATCCCGCTGGGCCTTCTGGCCTCGCGCAACATCACGCCGGCCTTCATTCAGGTGCCGGTCCGCCGGTTCCTCGACATCGTGCGCTCGGCGCCGGATCTGGTGCTGGGCATGATCTTTCTGGTGGCCGTGGGACCCGGGCCGCTGGCCGGTGTCATGGCGCTGGCGATCAACACTTCCGGCGTGCTGGCCAAGCTGTTCTCCGAGGCGGTGGAGTCCATCGACAAGGGCCCGGTCGAAGGCGTCCGGGCCACCGGGGCGGCGAAATTGCATGAGATCAACTGGGGGGTCATCCCGCAGGTGGCGCCGCTCTGGACCTCCTATGCGCTGTACCGCTTCGAATCCAACAGCCGCAGCGCCACGGTGCTGGGCCTGATCGGCGCCGGCGGTATCGGCCAGGTGCTGTTCGATTCCCTGAACGCCTTCGCCTACTCGCGCACGGCCGCCATCGTGCTGGTGATCATCGTCGCCGTCAGCCTGATCGATATGCTGAGCCAGGCGATCCGCAGCCGCCTGCTCTGAAGAAATAGCCTCTCAGGTCTTGAACTTCGTCAGCAATGCCCGGAGTTCAGGCTCGTCGACCATGCCGGCCGCTTCGGCGGGCGTGGTCCAGAGCCGGCTGCGTTGCCCCAGTTCCGGCCAGGCGGCCCGCTCTTCCCGCACCTCCAGCGCAAACACCCTGACCCGCACGTGCTGCAGCCGACCGCTCTTCAGCCGCTTGCCGTAATGAAAGACGCCAAGGCTCTTGCGCGCCAGCTGCCCCAGCACGCCGGCTTCCTCGAAGGCTTCCTGGGCGGCGGCGACGCCGGGCTTCATCAGCTTGATGGGCCAGCCCTTGGGAATCACCCAGCGCCGCGTCTCGCGTGAGGTAATCAGAAGGACCTCGACCGCACCATCGGGCCGACGACGCCAGGGCAGGGCCGCATACTGGTTCCGCGGCTCCCGGTCCGGTTCGGCGCGTATCCTGGTGACCCTTTTGGCCATGGGCGGCTGCACGCTCCCGCGTCGAATGGGTCAAGGGTGAGAGCCTGTCCGTTTCAGATGGAATCATCGGAAACGGATAAACAAGCTCGTTTTCATACGTTTAGAGCGCGACGGGCGCTTGAACCGATATCCACTTCAAGCTGTCGCGCTATAGCCCGGGGAATGGCGTTTACACACCGGCCCGACGATCACCAAACTGATTGTCACAAATTCGTCATATACGTCCTGCTCAGGCGTCCTCGGGCGCCTTGCGGCGCACCCGCGCCAGGCGGCGCAGACGACGCCAGAACCGGGATTTCTCGGCTTCCGGATAGGGCTGCAGGTTCTTCACAAAGTCCTCGGCGCAGGCTCGCCAGGAGAAGGTCTCTGCGAAGGCGCGCACGCGTGAGCGGTCCAGATCCAGCGCTTGCAGGCAGGCCTCCCGCAGCCCCTCGGTCGCCGTCAGCGCCAGCACGCCCGCACCCGAGCCCGGGATCAGGTCGATGGGGCCCGGCGCCGGATAGGCGGCCACCGGCGTGCCTGCGGCCATGGCCTCAAGGATCACCAGGCCAAAGGTGTCGGTGAGTGACGGGAACACGAATACGTCGGCCCAGGCGTAGCAGGCGGCCAGTTCCGCTCCGGACTTGGGTCCCTTGAACACCACGTTCGGATATCGCGCCTTCAATTCATCCAGCTGTGGACCAGGGCCAACCACCACCTTGGTGCCGGGCAGGTCGAGCGCGACGAAGGCCTCGATGTTCTTCTCCACGGCCACGCGGCCGACGTTCAGGAATATGGGTCTGGCCAGACCTTCGAAGATGTCGGGCTCACCCTCCGCCCGGGGGTGGAAGATCTCGGTGTCGACGCCGCGCGACCAGGCCGAGATGTTGCGAAACCCGTGGCGCGACAGTTCCTCGCGCATCGTGGGCGTGGCGACCATCAACCGGCCCGACGGCTTGTGGAACCACTTCATGTAGGCATAGCCCGCCGCCAGCGGCAAAGGCAGTCGCGCCGACACATATTCCGGGAAGCGCGTGTGATAGCTGGTGGTGAACGGCAGCTTCCACTCCACACAGATCCGCCGGGCCGCCAATCCAATGGGGCCTTCGGTGGCGATATGCACGGCCTCGGGCTCAAACGCCTTGAAGCGCTCCTGGATGGGCTCGTACACACCGATCGCCACCTTGATCTCGGCGTAGGTGGGCAGGGGGAAGGTCTTGAACTGGCCGGGGTGGATGACCTCGACCGTATGCCCCATGGCCTCCAGTTCGCTCACCACACGGGTCAGGGTGCGGACCACGCCGTTCACCTGGGGTTCCCAGGCGTCGGACGCCAGCAGGATCCGCATGGGCCGTTGCGCATCGCGCGGTGCGATGATCGCCTCACGCAGGCGCCGGTCCGACCGCATCGGCTTGGGCGGCTCGGTCCTGGACAACGCCTCGGTCTGGATCCACGCCCAGAAGGCGCCCAGCAGCGCTTCCTTGGTGGGGAAGTGTCGATAGACGGTGCGTTCGCCAACCCCGGCCTCCCGGGCGACATCGGCGAAGCCCAGGTCTTCAAGCGAGCGGGTTTCGAGCTGACGCCCCACGGCGCGCAGGATCTGTTCGCGGGTCTCTTCGCGTTGACGCTCGCGGAGGTTCGGCGAGGGGCTTTTCATGGCAGTGGAACTGTCACGAAACGATATGGCCTGTCAACGTGGGCCTCATAGCCCGCGCTCTACGGCAGATTGGTGACTCGGCGCCCATTCGGCGACCAGTTTCAGGCAAATGGAGGCGAACAGATGCTACGGTATGGTGGCGCGCGCGACAGACGGCTACGAGATGCGGGACGAAGGCTTGACTTCGATTGAATACGGACAAGGTCCGATGGATGACCGCACGCCTCTTGCCAGGGCCACGCCGAAATCGCTCCGGACCCGCGCCCGGATTCTGGAATCAGCCATGCAGCTGTTTGTCGAAATCGGGTATCACGCAGCCACCAACGCCGTGATCGCGGACGCCGCCCACCTCACGCGCGGTGCGATGCTGTATCACTTCGCCACCCGGGAAGATCTCGTCGAGGCGGCGATCGAGTACATCGAACTGCAACGTGCGCGTCTGTTCGAGAAGGCGGCCTCAGCGCCGACCGCGCCCGGGGTGGATGCGGCAGAGCATGCCATCGATGTCTACTGGTCCATGCTGCACGAGGCGCCTTTCCAGGCCTTCGCTGAACTGGAGGCGGCGTCGCGGACCGACGCCATGCTTCGGGAACGGCTGGCCGGCGCCCGCAGCGAGTTCGACCGTGCCCAACTGGGGGGCGACCGGTTCGGCGCGCTGGTGCAGGCCGGCGTCGATCCGAGATTCCAGACCAGCCGCGATCTGGGACGTTTCCTGCTGGAGGGCCTGGCCAAGGGCTCCATGACCTACGATGAAACCGCCCGGCGCGAGCGCCTGCTGACGGTGGTCAAGCGCGCCGTACGCATGCTGAACCGCAAGGGTGACCTGCAGGATCTCTGGACGCACTAGGTTCAGTGGACACTTATCGTAGCCATAGAGCGATGGCGGCGATGGTGACGACGGCGAGGTAGTTCCTGGCGGTCTTCTCGAAGCGTGTAGCGACACGTCGGTACTGCTTGAGCTTTGAGAAGCA
>NZ_JBIKNZ010000107.1:0-7269 GCF_044358365.1 Phenylobacterium sp.
AACCCGACATAAACTTCCATTGGGTCCATCCTCCTGTTTGAAGCAGCGCGATCCACTCGCTCCGACTTCGTATCTTCAGGTCTGGATGGGCCTACCTCAATTACGCGATGTCAGCGTTACCTCCCCAGTTCTAGGGATGCGCCCCCCCACCCATCACCCCAGCGGAAACTGCGCCGGGTCGTCCGTCCAGGGGTTGAAGATGGCGCAGCCGCTGTGCTGGACGTCGCGGGTGTTGCGGGTGACCAGGAAAAGGCGGTTTTCCAGGGCGGTTGCGGCGAGCAGGGTGTCGATGACCGGCGGCGCATGGCCGGTCAGCCGCTTGACCGTGCCTGACACCTCGCCCCACCGACGCACGACGGCGTCATCGACCGACAGGATACGCCCCTTGAAACGGCGCTCGAGGGCGCCGAGGGCGGCGATGTAGCGCGACCGATCAGGGTGGTCGGCGCTCAGGTTGTGAATGCCCTTGTCATACTCAGCCAGGGTCAGGACGCTGAGGAACATGAGATCTTCCGGCTGTCCGGCCGCCCATGCCTTCACGCTGGGTGCGCCGCCCGGATTGATCAGCGCGGCGATGACATTGGTGTCGAGCAGCCAGCCGATCACAGGTCGATGTCGCGCTCTTCGTCCATCGTGCGCGTGAGATCCAGCCCGTCGAGACGCAGGCCTTCCATGAACGTCACCAGCGGAACGTGACCAGGTTCTGGTGGCATCAGACGCGCCAGCGCCTCCACGCTCATCACGACCACCGCGTCCTTGCCGCGCACGCTCACCCGCTGCGGGCCTTCGGTGCGGGCCAGTCGTACGACTTCACTGAAGCGCGCCTTGGCGTCCTCCAGCTTCCATTGGCTATGCGTTCTGTCTGTCGTGGCCATCCGCAGACCTCCATCTGACCAGCTAGTCAGAGAGGTGGTTGTAGGACACGCGCCGTCAGATGGCAATCTCCCGCCCGGAGCCGGCGCCGAGATGCGCCCTACCCTTCCGTCGGCGGAGCCTCATCGCCCGGGCCGGCGTCGGCGCCTTCGTCTTCGCCGGTGTCCGCCAGCCGCTCGACGCTGACCACGCGCTCGTCGGCGCTGGTGCGGAAGATGATCACGCCGGAGGTATTGCGACCGACCATGCGGACCTGGGTGACAGGGGTGCGGATCAACTGGCCCTGGTCGGTGACCAGCAGGATCTGGTCGCCGTCGTCCACCGGGAAGGAGGCGGCCAGTTTGCCGCCGCGCTTGGTGAGGTCCTGGGCCAGGAGCCCCTGCCCGCCCCGGCCGGTGCGGCGGAACTCATAGGCCGAGGTGCGCTTGCCGTAGCCTTCGGTGGAGACCGTGAGGATCACCTCTTCCGCCGCGCCCAGTTCGGCGATGCGTTCGGGGGTAAGGCTGGCCTGACCGTCTGAAGCTTCGGCCTCGTCGTCGTCCGGGGCGGCGACATCCTCGACATCGTCGCCCTCGCCCAGTGCGCGGCGCATGGCGTTGGCGTGTTTGACGTAGGCGGTGCGCTCGTCCGGCGTGGCCGCCACCGAGCGCAGGATAGCCATGGAGATGACGCTATCGCCCTCGGCCAGACGGATACCGCGCACGCCGGTGGAGTCGCGGCCGGCGAACACCCGGACCTCGTCCACGGCGAAGCGGATGCAGCGGCCCAGCGCCGTGGTCAGCAGGATGTCGTTCTGCTGGGCGTTGCAGACGCCGACGCCGACGATGGAGTCGCCGTCATCCAGCTTCATGGCGATCTTGCCGTTGCGCTTGATGCCGATGAAGTCGGAGAGCTTGTTGCGCCGCACGCCGCCGGAGCGGGTGGAGAACATCACGTCGTACTGATCCCACGTCGCCTCGTCCTCGGGCAGCGGCAGGATGGAGGTGATGGTCTCGCCGGGCTCGATAGGCAGGAGGTTGACGAAGGCCTTGCCGCGCGAGGTGGGCGTGCCGACGGGCAGGCGCCACACCTTGAGTTGATAGGCCTTGCCGCCGGAGGAGAAGAACAGCATCGGCGTATGGGTGTTGGCCGAGAAGACGCGGGTGACGGCGTCCTCGTCCTTGGTGGCCATGCCCGAGCGGCCTTTGCCGCCGCGATGCTGGGTGCGGTAGATGCTGAGCGGGGTGCGCTTGACGTAGCCGCCGTGGGTGACCGTGATCACCATGTCCTCGCGGGCGATCAGATCCTCGTCCTCGACGTCGGCGTCGCCGTCGATGATCTCGGTGCGGCGCGGGACGGCGAAGGCGGTGCGGACCTCGACCAGTTCCTCGCGGACGATGGCCATGATCTTTTCGCGCGACGCCAGGATGGTCAGGTAGCCCTGGATCGAGTCGGCGAGCGAACGGGCCTCATTGCCGATTTCGTCGCGGCCAAGGCCGGTCAGGCGCGACAGGGTCAGAGCCAGGATCGCGCGGGCCTGTTCGTCGGTGAGGCGGATCAGGTTGCCGTCGATGGTGAGGCTGCGCGGGTCGGCGATCAGCTCGACCAGGGGCAGCATATCGCCCGCCGGCCAGTCCTTGGCCACCAGCCGCTCGCGGGCCTCTGACGGGTCCCTGGACGAGCGGATGATGTGGATGAACTCGTCGATGTTGGCGACGGCGATGGCGAGGCCGACCAAGACGTGGCCCCGGTCGCGGGCCTTGCCCAGTTCGAACCGGGTGCGGCGGACCACGACCTCCTCGCGGAAATCCACGAAGGCCGTGATCATGTCGCGCAGGCCCATCTGCAGCGGACGTCCGCGGTTCAGGGCCAGCATGTTGACGCCGAAGGAGCTCTGCAGCGGGGTGTAGCGATAGAGCTGGTTCAGCAGCACCTCGGCGGAGGCGTCGCGCTTCATCTCGATGACGATGCGCATGCCCTGGCGGTCGCTCTCGTCGCGCAGGTCGGAAACGCCCTCGATGCGCTTGTCGCGGACAAGTTCAGCGATGCGCTCGACGAGGCTGGCCTTGTTCAGCTGGAACGGAATGGCCGTGATGATGATGGCTTCGCGGTCCTTGCGGATCTCCTCGACATTGGCGATGCCGCGCATGATCACCGAGCCGCGGCCGGTCATCAGAGCGGTGCGCGCGCCGGTGCGGCCGACGATCTGGCCTCCCGTGGGGAAGTCAGGACCGGGCACGATGTCGAGCAATTCGTCGAGGCTGACGTCGGGGTTGTCGACATAGGCCAGGCAGGCGTCAACCACCTCGCCCAGATTGTGCGGCGGGATGTTGGTGGCCATGCCGACGGCGATGCCGCCGGCGCCGTTGACCAGCAGGTTGGGAATACGCGAGGGCAGCACGACCGGCTCGCTCTCGGAGCCGTCGTAGTTGTCCTTGAAGTCGACCGTGTCCTTGTCGAGGTCCGCCAGGATGGCCATGGCGGCCTTGGTCATGCGGCTTTCGGTATAGCGCATGGCGGCAGGAGGGTCGTTGTCCACCGAGCCGAAGTTGCCCTGCCCGTCGATCAGCAGCAGGTTCATTGAGAACGGCTGGGCCATGCGGACCATGGTGTCGTAGATCGCGACGTCGCCGTGCGGGTGGTATTTACCCATGACGTCACCGACCACGCGGGCGGATTTGACGTAGGAGCGGTCCGGCGTGTGGCCCTGTTCACCCATCGAAAACAGGATGCGGCGGTGGACCGGCTTCAGGCCATCACGCACATCGGGGAGCGCGCGGCTGACAATCACGCTCATCGCGTAGTCGAGATAGGAGCGCTTGAGCTCGTCCTCGATCGCGATGGGGGCGATGCCCCCGCGGGCATCCTCGGGAGGGGTCTTGCTGTCGTCGGTCAAGGTGGGGAAATCGCCGTTCGAATCGAAGGGTTATATGAGTGTTTTGAATAGCACCCCGGGGCAGGCCGCGCCATCTCCCGCGTGTACGCGTGCGCGTGCGCGGAAGTATCGCGAGAGTATCCGGGGCTGGGCGGGCGTGAGCGGAAGGGTGACGCATCGGCGCTTCGCGGTCTCGATCAATCTGAACGCGGAAGGGGTTGAGGGCGGTGACCTGCGGTTTCCGGAGTTCGGTTCGCGGACCTATCGGCCGCCCACTGGCGGAGCCGTGGTGTTCTGCTGCGCGCTGCTACATGAGGCGACCCCGGTAACACGCGGGCGTCGATACGCTTTTCTGCCGTTTCTTTACGATGTGGACGGACAGCAGATCCGCGAGGCCAATCTTTCGAAGTTTCCTGACGCCACACCGGCGGCAGGGTCGTGAGGACGGCTGTACTGGGCCTGATGATCCTGACGACAGGCGCCACGCCGGTTCGATCGGCGCCCGCGATCCAGCCGGGCTATTGGGAATCCACCAACAGGCTGCTGTCACCCATACACCAGACCTCGACGGAGAAGCGCTGCATCACGGCGACCGACGTCGAGAAGTTCATGGCCGGCCCTTCAAACCGCCACTACGCCTGCACCTACCCCGGCCGGGTGATCGCGGGCGGCAAGATCCGGCTGAAGGGCGTCTGTGTTTCGAAGACCGGCCAGAAGGTGGCGGTGCAGGGCGCCGGCGCCTACACACCCATCAGCTTCACGCTGACCGCCGACATTGCGACCGTGTTCCTGGGTCTGAACATCGTGGGCCGCGCGACGACCGACGCGAGGCGGATCGGGGATGTTTGCCCAGTGGCGCCTTGAACAGGGCACGGCGGTAACAACGGCCTCCAGTGGACAGAACCTGACCATGGAGCCCGTTGCAGACTGCCTGGCAATGGTCCGCATGCAGGCCGGGGCCTTATGCCGGCTGTTGAGCAGGAGCAGACGTTTTATCCTTCCTCGGCGACGCCAAGGCGGTTGTCGTTACGGGCACGAAGTGGGCAAGGCGCCGCGTTCGCCCAGGGTAATCAGGGCCACGCCGACCCCACGGGAAAGCAAAACGTCGCCGGCGCGCCGCGCGTCGTCGAGCGAGGCGACCGGAAGCTCCGTCAACGCCGACGTCTCGGCTTCATTCGGCCTGCTGACGCTCAGACGGGCGGCTTGGTAACGGCGCCTGCAAGGTCTGGTTCCTGACCGGTAGCCAATTTCTGTTCCTGCGCCAACCTGTTCCGGCCAGACGTGATGATCACCAGACAGGTAGCCATGGTCACCACGAGCAATATAGGAGGCGTGCGGAACTCAAATCTCCAGAATAGCAGCCCTAATCCCAGAAACAGGAGAGATACCTGACGCAGGTTAATACATGCTGTCCAGAATAACTAGACGAACAATTAACGCGTTTATTGGAACATCAATTAATATTGATGCGATGTTTCTGCTTTCCGAAACCGGATACGAACGTCCGCTTGTCGACACGGACCCAACGGAGAGAAACCAGCCGGAACGGAAATAGGCCTTCCGTCTACCGCGACTTCCGCGAGACAGAGAACTTCGCCCGCTTGCTGGGCCAGGAGGGGCTGAGCGACCCCACGGAGTGACCTTTGCTCTACTTTTCATGAGGCTGGATAGACCGTGAAGTGGTGCAGGTAGACAAGGCCCACTAGAAACGTCTGAAGTCCCGCCTTCTCAGTCATTGGTCGGATGCCCCCCCCCCGCATTCAGGACAAAGTTAATTTCGACTTGACAGCGAGCGCCTTGATGAAAACAAATTGGAGATCTCGCGCTGAGTGGCGCGGCGTTTTCAGAGGCGCAAAATGCATAGGAACTCGCTACAGGTTGCAACATTCGGTGCGCTGAGCGCATTACTGCTTGGCTTGGCCACGCCGGCCACGGCGGCAAGAACGGTCTCTGGCTCCAGCGGGGGACTGACCTGGCAAGCCGAAAGCCGGATCATCGGCCAGACACCGACGTCAGACGTTCTGGCGCCCACCAACACGATCGGGGGTGGAAATCCCATCTACTTTCCGACCGCCAACAAGGCCGGCACGGTCGCGCTGATCATGACCTACGCTGACAACAGCCGTTTCATATGTTCGGGCAGCGTGATCGGGGGGGGCGGGTCGATCGCGACCGCCGCACACTGCGTCAGCGGCGGCGGCGGCGCCACTGCCCAAGGGCTGGTGAATACTACGGCTTACTTCTTCGACGGTGACCCGAATGTTCGGACGGTATCCCAGATCGGTGGCGTCGAGATTGGCATTTCTGACTACTTCGTACATCCCGACTACACCGGCGAAGTGATTGATCAGAACGATATTGCCGTCTTGCGCCTGGCCGACCTGGCGCCGTCGTGGGCAACCAGCTACGACCTGTATACAGCCAACGACCTGACTGGCCGCGATTTCAATGTGGCAGGCTACGGCTCCCGTTCCACAGTCGGCGGCGCGCAGGGCAATACTGCTCCATTTGTTGCACGTAACGGTTACCTGCGCGAAGGCGACAACACCTACGACTACGCTTGGGGCGACCCGCGATTCGAGGGCTTCTTCACGAATCGCAGAAGCGACGGCAAGAATTTCTTCGGCACGGCCGACGTGGAGTTCAGCTTCATTTCCGACTTCGACAATGGCCTGCGCGCGCAGGACATGTCGCGTCGGATTGGAAACGCGATCGGGCTGGGTCCCCTCGGCAATACGTTTTTCGACAATACGGGCCTCGGCGCACGTGAAGTCGGTATTGCACGTGGCGACTCGGGTGGTCCCGGCTTCATCAATGGCAAGCTGGCGTCGATCAACTCCTATGGTTTGACGTTTGGCCCCAATTTCGGGGATTTCGGCGGTGGCTTTAATGCTGGCTGGGGTGAGTTCAGTGGCTATGTGCCGATCTTTATCCATACGGACTTCATCAATGCTTCTATTGCAGTTCCCGAGCCGTCGACCTGGGCGTTGATGATCGTCGGCTTCGGCGCTGCCGGCTCTATGATCCGCCGCCGCAAGGCTGTGATCGCCTAGACCGGTAAGCCTGACAGACATGCGCCGCCGGTCGCAGGATCGGCGGCGGTTCTGTGTATAGATATGGGTTGGCAATTAGTTCGGCTTTCTTGCCGAAATTCGGAACTTCAACTGGTGGGCGGTCATCGGTTACCAGGCGCCCGACTTCATCCACAACAATGGAAACGCGTCGTCGAGGTTTGCTGAAAAGTCCTCGCCCGGGGTGGAACTGGCCTGCCGCGAGCCTGGCGAGAAGCGGCTTGATCCCTATCCATAGGCGCAGCTCTCCTTCTGCTGGGCCGTTTTGCCGCGACCGGGTGGTGCGGCCGAGATTGCAGCGTCCATTTCTGCCCGGCGTAAACCCTCACAAGGCAGTACAGAACCTAGAGCATCGTGCGTTTAATGTGACGTATATCCGGCGGCCTTGAAGAAATTCCAGCATTCATCGGGATCGTAGAGGTCGCAGATGCTGCCGACGGCTTGCCAGAGGGCATCGAAGGTTCGGGCGCA
>NZ_JBIKNZ010000051.1:0-23048 GCF_044358365.1 Phenylobacterium sp.
CACTCGAAATCCGTCAGATCAAAGCGTGCCATCTCAACCTCCATCCTGCGAAGATTGAATCAGCGACACCCCGATTTGGGAATCCCGTTTATGGGTCTGTGACCTAAGCGTTGATACCGGTCGACCTCAGATCAGGTCGCGCAACCATGCCACCAGCGGCGCGTCCGCGGGTGGCATGGGATAGCTGCCCATGGCGTTGGGCTTCACCCAGGCCATCGCCTTGTGCTCACGCGCCACGATGACGCCTTCCCAGCGGCGGATCAGGTAGAGCGGCATCAGCAGGTGGAAGCCCTCGTACTCGTGGCTGGCGAACACGAACGGGGCCAGACAGCTCTTCGTCACCGTGATGCCGAGTTCCTCGGCCAGTTCGCGGATCAGGCAAGCCTCGGGCGTCTCGCCGGCCTCGACCTTGCCCCCCGGAAACTCCCACAGCCCCGCCAGCGCCTTGCCCTCGGGCCGCTGACAGATCAGCACCCGCCCGTCGGCGTCGACCAGGGCGGCGGCGGCGACGAGGAGGATGGGTTTCATTTGGGTGGAACTGCGATGTAGGGCGCGCGCCGGAACGGCTCGGCGACCACCTCGATGGCGCCCCAACCATAGGTATCCGCGAGCACCTGTATAACCTCGCTGGCAAGGACGCCGCCGCCGTCACTGTTGGTCATTACAACAACGCCCTGCCGAGACCCATCCAGGAATGCGAAGGAGACGCACTGGAAGCCGGCATTGCTGCCGCCGTGACCAATGGCAGGCCTGCCTCCACGACGTTTGATGTCAGCGCCGAGGCCATAGCCAGCGCTGACGGGCGTTGCCATTGTTCGCACTGAGGACTGGCGCAGGAACGCGGGCTGGCGCCCGGCGTAGGCATTTTGCAGACCAATCAGGAAGCGACCGTAGTCCGAAGGCGTGGTCCAGAGACTGGCCGCTGCGTACTCCGGATAGACGTTACGATGGCCAGGAATGATTTTGCCGTTTCGGTCATGACCGCTGGCGGCTTGTGGGGTCATGCGCTCAGGCAGCGGTTGGGCGAAAGTAGACCGGGTCATGCCAGCTGGCCGCAACACCAGACTTTCCAAGAGTTCAGGATAAGCCTTGCCGCCCGCCTCGACTACCGCGAGTTGGGCAACCGTGTAGCCGCCGCCGGAGTAGGCCAGGGCTCCGCCCGGTACCTCGAACGATTGGACGACCGGGGTGTTGGCGGGCACAGCACCATTCAGCACCTGCACTGTCGTGGGCACCGGTTTCCCTGCAACATAGCCAGGAAACCCACTGACCGTGAGGCCTGCCGTATGGCTGAGCAGCCTGCGCAACGTGACCTTCTCTGTCGCCGTGAAGAGGCTGGGTGGGACCTGCCAGGTTTTCAGGCTGAGGTTCACGTCTTCGTCGAGGTCAAGGCGGCCCTGCTCGACCAAGCGCAGCGCGCCGGCTGCGGCCACCATCTTGCTCATAGAAGCCGCCTGGAACAGCGTGCCGGGCACCACCGGTCGCCGCTCCGTCATGTCGGACACGCCATAGGCACGGACCCATTTCACACGACCGTTTTCGATGAAGGCGATGCTGACGCCTGGGACTTTCAGCACCGCCATGCGGCCATTCAAGGTTGCGGCAACGGAACCCGGCGCCGACGCCAGCAGGCGGCTCTCAATGGCTTCAATCGCCGCACGATCCGTTGCCGACTGCGACGCCCTGGCGGCACCCCCGAAAGTCATCGCCGCGACAAGAGCGACGGTCAGAATTCGCATGGCATACCTCTTCGGAGAACCGCAGACCAACAGCCGCAGAGCCGTGTCGCTCTGTCAGGCCCTCCGACTGGTACGCCCGTCGCGAAGGGTTTCCAAGCCGCGCTTTGACCTCTTCGCGTGATAGACTAAACTAATCAGACTTAGTTTAACCGGATCTCTCCATGCGCACCGTAAACATCCACGAGGCCAAGACCCACCTGTCGCGGCTGATTGAGCGCGCTGCAAACGGCGAGCCCTTCATCATCGCCAAGGCGGGCAAGCCCATGGTGACCGTCACAGCGCTCAGCGCCCCCACCGGCGGCGCCGTCCGCCGCCTGGGCTTTATGGCCGGCCAGATCGAAACCCCGGACGATTTCGACCGCATGGGCGGCGCGGTGATCGAGAACCTGTTCGGCGGCGATGCGTGAAGTTGCTGCTTGATACGCACCTGCTGCTGTGGGCGGCCGGTACGCCGGATCGACTGCCAGCCGTTGCGCGAGACCTGATCGAGGACCCCGGCAACATTCTGATCTTCAGCGTCGCCAGCCTGTGGGAAATCGCCATCAAGCGGGGCCTGGGGCGCGACGACTTCAGGGTCGATCCACGCCTGCTGCGGCGCGGTCTGATCGACAACGGCTATGCCGAATTGGCGATCACCAGCGAACACGTCGTCGCCGTCGAAAGCCTGCCCCCGCTCCACCGCGACCTCTTCGACCGCCTGCTCATCGCCCAGGCCACCGCCGAGGGCGTCACCCTGCTGACATCGGATAAGGCGCTCGCGGCCTATCCAGGGCCGATCAGAGCGGTCTAGGACCGATCGTCAAGACGGTCCGGACGCCTCCGGTCCAGCCAGTTCACGAACCACGGCGTCAGCGCGATCGCCAACACGCCTGGCGCCATGACACCGCCCCGGGTCAGGTCGTAGTCCGCCAGCATCGCCGGCCAGGTCATGCCCAGCGCCCGGCCCAGACTGAACTCGAAGACCAGGCTCAGGCCGGCCCAGAGTACGCCGATTCCGAAAAGCCGCAGGCCGCTGTCGGTTACAATCCATCGCCGGAACACCCACGCCACCGCGAAGATGATCAGGACACCCACCAGAACCGACACCTGCCGCAGGGCGTGGATGGTGGTGGGGTCAAGCAACAGTCGCCTCAGCACGCCGTTGGCGCTTTCGGCAACCATGATGATCGCCCACACCAGGAGCGCGCGGATCAGGAGCGGGAAGGCCGGGATGGGCATGGGTTCAACCTCGGTCGGGGCGGTCGAAGCGCGTAGGCGAACGCGGCGAGCCCGGACAGGACCAGACCCGCCGCCCCGAAGCACCAGCCACAATGGGGATGGGAGCTGGCGCCGCAGATCGTTCCCAGGCCCGCCATGTGCCACTGCGCAAGGTCGACCGCCACGCTGGCGGCGGTCAGGAACAGTCCCCCCACGACGACCGCGCCGAAGCGCAGGACAGGATCTTCATGGGCGGTCAGTCGCACGGTGGTGGTCGCTCCTGGAAACGCCATAATCTTGGGCCCGCGGCGACGCCTGTCGTTGACCGAGATCAAGGCCGCAGCGCCCGACCGGCGGCATAGCTTCGTCAGTCTCTCAAATGATCGCGGGATCCATGACGCTGGCAAGGATACAGAACGACGACGCACCTTCCGGGGATGTGATCGCAATCTATGTGGTGACTGGGTTTGCAGCGCTGGGCGCCCTGATGGCCACCGCGCTGACAGATGATCCGCTGATGCGGTTCCACGGTTATGTCGCGACCACCGCGTTCGTGCTGGCCATCTGCGGGATATCCCTGGGGCTCGGCACCGGTCGGTGGCGGATCGATCCGGGCCGCTACTCGGACGGGGTGATCCGGGCCGGCGTGATCGCCACCCTGTTCTGGGCGATCGCGGGGCTGGCCGCAGGCGCCCTGGCCGCAGCCCAGCTCAGCTGGCCGACGATCTTCTACTTCCCCGACGCGCCCTGGCTCAACTTCGGGCGGCTTCGTCCCCTGCACACCTCGGCGGTGATCTTCGCCTTCGGCGGCAACGCCCTGATCTGCACCTCGTTCTATGTCGTACAACGAACCTGCAAGGCGCGCCTGGCCGGCGGGGCCTGGCCCTGGTTCGTCTTCTGGGGCTACCAGCTGTTCATCGTGCTGGCCGCCACCGGCTACCTGGCCGGCATCACCCAGAGCCGCGAGTACGCAGAGCCGGAATGGTATGTGGACATCTGGCTGACCATCGTCTGGGTCGCCTATCTGCTGGTGTTCCTGGGCACGCTGTGGAAGCGCAAGGAGCCGCACATCTATGTGGCCAACTGGTTCTATCTGGCCTTCATCGTCACCGTGGCCATCCTGCACCTGGTCAACAACGCGGCGATCCCTGTGGGCCTGCTGGAGACCAAGAGCTACTCGGCGTTTTCCGGCGTCCAGGACGCCCTGATCCAGTGGTGGTACGGCCACAACGCCGTGGGCTTCTTCCTGACGGCCGGCTTCCTGGCGATCATGTACTACTTCGTCCCCAAGCGGGTGGAGCGGCCCGTCTATTCCTACCGGCTATCCATCGTCCACTTCTGGTCGCTGATCTTCATCTACATCTGGGCAGGACCTCACCACCTCCACTACACGGCCCTGCCGCAGTGGGCCCAGACCCTCGGCATGACCTTCTCGCTCATGCTCTGGATGCCGTCCTGGGGCGGCATGATCAACGGTCTGATGACGCTGTCCGGCGCCTGGGACAAGCTGCGCACCGACCCTGTGGTCCGGATGATGGTGGTGGCGATCGCGTTCTACGGGATGTCGACCTTCGAGGGTCCGCTGATGTCGATCCGCGAGATCAACGCCCTCTCCCACTACACCGACTGGACGATCGGTCACGTGCACTCGGGCGCGCTGGGATGGGTCGGCTTCATCAGCTTCGGGGCGATCTACTGCATGGTGCCCTGGCTCTGGAAGAAGGAGCGGATGTACTCCGATCAGCTGATCGAGTGGCACTTCTGGATCGCGACCACCGGCATCGTTCTCTATATCGCCGCCATGTGGGTCTCCGGCATCATGGAGGGCCTGATGTGGCGCGAGTACACGCCCCAGGGCTACCTCGCCAACGCCTTCGTCGAGACCGTCGCCGCCAAGCACGTCGAGAACGTCATCCGCACCGTGGGCGGGCTGATGTACCTCGGGGGCGCCCTGGTGATGGTCTACAACGTGTGGCGCACGATCCGCATGCCCCGCGTCGCCAGCGCCCAGGCTGACGGGACACCCGTCGCCCTCCTTCAAGCCGTCGCGTAGGGGCCCAGCACATGTGGAAGAAACACGCCAAGTTAGAGCGGAACTCGCTGGCCCTGGTCCTGGGCATCGTGATCGTTGTGTCGATCGGCGGCCTCGTGGAAATCAGCCCGCTGTTCTACCTGGAAAGCACCATCGAGAAGGTTGACGGGGTGCGCCCCTACACGCCGCTCGAACAGGCGGGCCGAGACATCTATGTCCGCGAAGGTTGCTACCTCTGCCACTCGCAGATGATCCGGCCGCTTCGCGACGAGGTCGAGCGCTACGGCCACTACAGCCTGGCCGCCGAGAGCATGTACGACCACCCCTTCCAGTGGGGATCGAAACGAACCGGCCCGGATCTGGCGCGGGTCGGCGGCAAGTATTCCGACAGCTGGCATCACGATCACCTGACCGATCCCCGCGCCGTCGTGCCGGAATCCAACATGCCGCCCTTCAGGTTCCTCGCCGAGACCGACCTGGACTACCGGATCATCGAGCGGCGCCTTGCCGCCCTGCGCCAGGTGGGCGTGCCCTATACGAAGGACCAGATCGCTAACGCCACCAAGGATCTGGAAACCCAGGTCGACGCCTTCGCCGGCGAAAACTCGGGTCTCAAGAAGCGGTACGGCGTGAAGGTAGGCCAACGCGACTTCGACGGCGATCCAGCGCGACTGACCGAAATGGACGCCCTGATCGCCTACCTCCAGGTGCTGGGAACCATGGTCGACTTCCGCACCTACAAGGCCGAAGACCCGGAGAACATGCGATGAGCGAACTGTCCTACGAGACCGTTGCGATCTTCGCCCAGCAGGCCGGGACGCTCTACTTCGGCGCCATCTTCCTCGCCGGCGTGATTTACGCGCTGTGGCCCAGCCGCAAGGCGGCTTTTGACGCGGCGGCCAGGCTGCCGCTTGAAGACGACGAGATCGACCATGACTGAGCGCGAACGCGACGATCACTCCGGGATCGAAACCACCGGTCATGAGTGGGACGGGATCAAGGAACTCGACAGTCCCCTCCCACGTTGGTGGCTCTGGGTTTGGTACGGCACAATCATCATCGCCATCGTCTATTGGGTGCTGATGCCGGCCTGGCCGGGGGTCACGGGTTTCACCCGTGGCGTGCTGGGCCAGTCGGACCGGCAGGAGCTTTCCAGCGATCTCAGGGCTCTGGAGGCCATTCGAGGCGCTGGCGCGGCCCGGCTGAGATCCGCCAGTCTCGAGCAGATCGAGGCAGATCCCGAGCTCCAGGCCTATGCCCTCCAGGTCGGACAGTCCGTGTTCGGCGACAATTGCGCCACCTGCCACGGCGCAGGCGGCGGCGGCGGCAAGGGCTATCCAAACCTGCGCGACGACATCTGGCTCTGGGGCGGCGGGTTAGCCGACATTCAGAAGACCCTGGTGGTCGGCGTCCGCTCCGGACACCCGGGCGCACGCGGAGAGACGATGATGTCCGCATTCGGCCGCGATCAATTGCTGACCGAGGCCCAGATTTCGGACCTGATCGAGTACGTGGTCGCCCTGTCGCGACGACCGGCGGACCGAGCGGCTGTCGCCAGGGCCGCCCCGACGTTCCAGGTTCAGTGCGTCAGCTGCCACGGCCCCACCGGTACCGGAGACCGCGTCAAAGGCGCGCCGGATCTGACGGACGCTGAATGGCTCTATGGACCGGATCGGGACTCCATCCGCAACCAGATCTGGAACGGTCGGAACGGGGTGATGCCGTCGTGGGAGGCCCGCTTCTCCCCCGAAATGATCAAGGCGCTGGCGGTCTATGTCCACGTGAACTCTGGCGGCGAAGGCGCCGCGCCGGCCGCCCCGCCGGCGCCAGTCGCCCCGCCTTCCACACCGACCGGACCATGACCGTCATCATCGACCGGACCCGGCCGGCCCCGAAGTCAGCGGCTGGACGCGCCCGCGCCAAGGCGGAGCCCGGCGGGGGTCTCTATAAGCCCCGGGTTCCTATCCATCCCAAACTGGTTCACGGCCGTTGGCGGGCCATCAAATGGGCCCTGCTGATCCTCACTCTGGCGATCTACTACATCACGCCCTGGATCCGCTGGGATCGCCCTGGCGGGTTGCCTGACCAGGCGGTCCTCGTCGATTTCGCCGGCCGCCGCTTTTACTTTTTCAACATCCAGCTCTGGCCGCAGGAAGTCTATTTCATCACCGGCTTGCTGGTGATCGCCGCCCTGGCGCTCTTCCTGGTGACGGCTCTTTTCGGGCGCCTGTGGTGTGGATACGCCTGCCCGCAGACCATCTGGACAGACCTGTTCATCCATGTGGAGCGGTTGTTCGAAGGCGACCGCAACGCCCGGCTACGTCTGGACGCGGCGCCATGGTCCTTCGACAAGGTCTGGCGCAAGAGCGGCAAGCATCTGGTTTGGCTCGGCGTGGCCTTCGCAACGGGCGGAGCCTGGATCTTCTACTTTCATGACGCGCCGACCCTGCTGACGGCGTTCTGGGCCGGAGAGGGTCCGTTTACGGCCTATTTCTTCTGCGCCTTGCTGACGGCGACGACCTATGTGTTCGCTGGCCACATGCGCGAGCAGGTTTGCATCTACATGTGCCCCTGGCCCCGCATCCAGGGCGCCATGATCGACGACCATTCGCTGCAGGTCACCTATCGCTACGATCGTGGGGAGCCGCGCGGTCCCCACAAGAAGGCTGACAGCTGGACAGGGCGCGGCGACTGCATCGACTGCAACCAGTGCGTCGTCGCGTGTCCGATGGGCATCGATATCCGCGACGGTTCCCAGCTGGAGTGCATCAACTGCGGCCTGTGTATCGACGCCTGCGATGAGGTCATGATCAAGGTAGAGCGGCCGCGAGGGCTGATCGCCTACGATACAGACGCGGCAGTGACCGCCCGTCAGGCGGGCCGGACGGCAGAATACCGTCCGGTGCGCGCACGCACGATCTATTATGCCGTAGCCCTCTCGGTCGTTTCTGGACTGATGATCTGGGGGCTGTCCACCCGGGAAGTTCTCACCCTGCATGCGCTGAGAGACCGCAACCCGACGTTCATCCGCCTGCGCGATGGCGAGATCCGGAATGGCTACACCCTGAAGGTCGCCAACCGCACCTTCGAGCCCCTCAGGCTCGACATCAGGTTCGCCGGTGTCACGGGCGCGCGGCTGAGCCGTCCCGGCGCCGCGCCTGGCCAGACCCTGGTCATCACGGCGCCGCCCAATGAGGTCAGCGCGATCCGGGTGTTTGTCACGACCGACGGCCAGCGGCTGTCGGCGTCCAGCACCCCGGCCAGCTTTGAAGTCACCGCGCCCAATATGAGCGCGCGAGCCGACACCGTTTTCCTCTCGCCGCCAAAGGTGCGCCCATGACCTCCGGAGACAGCATCGACCCGCCGGGATTTCGTGTGAAGGGCTGGCACGTCGCCGCCGGCGTCACCGCTTTCTTCGTCATCGTGATCGGGGTCGACGCCAGCTTTGCCGTGATGGCCTACCGGACGCACCCCGGTCAGGTCTCCGTTACGCCGTATGAAGATGGCCTGCTCTACAATCAGCGGATCACACAGCTGAAAGCGCAGGACCAGCTGGGCTGGCGAGCGTCAGCCGAGGCGCGCCCTGGCGTACTGGCGGTCGCATATGTGGATCGAGCTGGCCTGCCGCTTCGCGACCTGAAGGTTTCCGCACGGCTGGAGCGCCCCGCCACGGAAGTCGGGCGTCTGAGGCCGGTCCTGCGGGAGATCCGGCCGGGCCAATACGAAGCCGACCTCGGGCCGATGTCGGGCGCCTGGGACCTCACCGTTGAAGCCCGGGCTCCCGACGGCGCCCGGTTCCTCGCCGAGCGGCGGTTGACATGGCGCTGACCGACACCTTCCCGGGCCTGGTCGCGCGCGAGACGTCTTCGACACGGTTCGACTTTCTCGTGCCCGGCGCCCGGTGCGCCGCCTGCATGGGCAAGATTGAACGCGGCCTCATGGACCTGCCGCGCGTGGCGTCTGCGCGCGTGAACCTCACCAACCGCAAGCTCTCGGTTGAGGTGCAACGGCCCGGACCGGACGCTCAGACCTTGATCCAGGCCCTGGCGCGGCTGGGGTATCCGGCCACGCCGTTTGACCCCGGCGAGGCCGCCGCCGCCCATGATGCGGAAGGTCGCGCCCTGATCCTCGCCATGGCCGTGGCCGCCTTCGGCGCCATGAACGCCATGATGTTCTCGGTGCCGCTTTGGGCCGGCCTGTTCGGTCAGGAACTGGGACCGGCGACCCGGACGCTGATGATGTGGTTCTCGGGCATCGTGGGCGCGCCGTGCGCGCTGTTCGCAGGCAGGCCATTTTTCCGCTCGGCGTGGCGGTCGCTCCGCGCCGGACGGGCGAACATGGATGTCCCCATCTCCGTGGGCGTGCTTCTGACCCTGGCGATCAGCCTCTCCGAAACGATCCTTCGCGGGCGCGACGCCTATTTCGACGCCGCTGTTTCGCTACTGTTCCTGCTGCTCATCGGTCGCTGGCTGGACCATCAACTGCGCGCCCGCGCCCACAGCGCCGCCGCAGATCTGCTGGCGCTTCAGGCGACGGTGGCGACCCGTCTCGATGCACACGACCATCCGGTTGAAACTCCGATCAAGGCGATAGCCGCCGGGGACCGTCTGATCGTGCGGCCGGGCGACCGCATCCCGGTGGACTGCCGTGTCACCTCGGGCGCCTCCGATATCGACAACAGCCTTCTGACCGGGGAGTCTGCCGCCATCCGCGTCGGACCCGGGCAGGTCTGCCGCGCCGGGGCGCTCAGCCTGTCCGGCCTCCTGCGGGTGACCGCCCTGGCGAGGGCGGAGGACTCCGCCCTGGCCGCCATTGCGCGGCTGGTCGAAGCCGGCGGCCAGGCCAAATCCCGCTATGTGAGGCTCGCCGACAAGGCTGCGGTGGTCTATGTGCCGGTGGTTCATACGCTCGCGGCGTTGACTTTTGCCGGAGGATGGGCGCTGGGGCTCGGACCCCGCGAGGCCCTGATCCGCGCCGTAGCCGTGCTGATAATCACTTGCCCCTGCGCCCTTGGACTGGCGGTTCCGGCCGTGCAGATCACGGCCTCAGCTCGGCTTTTCCGGAAGGGCGTGCTGGTGAAGTCCGGTGCGGCCCTGGAGCGCCTGGCCGAAGTCACCCATGTGATCTTCGACAAGACCGGCGTGCTGACGGAAGGTCGCCCGCGCCTGATTGACCCGGTTGAGGCGCTGGTCGAGATGGCCGCGCCGCTGGCCCGCGCTTCCCGCCATCCCCTGTCGCGCGCTTTGGCGTCAGAGGCCGGCGACGGACCGATCGCCGACGGGATCACCGAGCATCATGGCGAGGGCGTGGAGGGGATCATCGACGGCCGCCGCGCTCGCCTGGGTCGCGCAAGTTTCCTGGGTCTTGCCGGGGAACGGCACGGCGAGACCGAACTCTGGTTCGGCTTCGACGGCGACAAAAGGTATCGGTTCCGCTTCTCGGACAGGGTGCGCCCCGACGCCGCCGCGACAATCCGGGCCCTGAAGGCCAGAGGCTTGACCGTCGAGATTCTGTCGGGCGACGTGCCGGATGCGGTGAAATCCGTCGCTGACGCCGTGGGGATCGCCGATTGGCAGGGCGCGGTCCTGCCCGCAGACAAGCTGGCCGCCGTCGAGGCACGCTCCCGCAGCGGCTCCAGGGTGCTGATGGTCGGCGATGGCCTCAATGACACCGCGGCCCTGGCCGGGGCGCATGCGGCGATGGCGCCCGGAACCGCGCTGGACGCCAGCCAGAATGCGGCGGATCTGGTGTTTACCGGCGACGGCCTGATGGCGGTGACAGAGGCTCTGGACGTGGCGCGAAGCGCTCGCAAGCGCGCCCTGGAAAACTTCGGCTTCGCCGCCCTGTACAACGCCGTTGCGGCGCCGGCGGCGATGCTGGGGCTGGTCAATCCGTTCATCGCGGCGCTGGCGATGTCGGGCTCTTCCCTGGTCGTAACCTTGAACGCGCTGCGGACGGGGCGGGCCAGATGAACATCGTCATGCTGCTCGCCCCCTTCTCCATAGGCCTGGGCCTGCTGGCCGTCGGGGCCTTCTGGTGGACGCTGCGCGCGGGGCAGTACGACGACCCGAAAGGCGACGCGGAGCGGATTCTGATCGACGATCCGGAGGACCTTCCTGCGCCGGCGGACCCGGATCGAAGCCGCGCCCGGCCTGGGAAAAAGGCCAGCGTGGGTTGACATTAACAGCGATAACCCCGATGTGTGGGCTGCGCTCCTCCTGAGTGCTAGCGACGCTCCAGCCGCGTGGGGTCTTTTTCGACCCAGCCTGTCGAGCGCAGTGAGAACGATCTCATAGATTCGCCCATCACGCGGGGCGCTTCCCCAAAGACCGCGCCGCCCGCGCTCATCGGACAATCCGATGGGCCGCAGCCGCGCACACGCGAAAGACTATCCATTGACTCAATTTACCGACCTTGGCCTGGCCAAGCCGTTGCTCAAGGCGCTGGCTGACGAAGGCTACGACACGCCCACGCCGATCCAGGCGCAGGCCATCCCCGGCGTCATGTCCGGCCGCGACCTGCTGGGCATCGCCCAGACCGGCACCGGCAAGACCGCCGCCTTCGCCCTGCCCATCCTGCACCGCCTGGCCGAGAACAAGAAGGCCGCGCCGCGCCGCTCGGCCCGCGTCCTCGTCCTGGCCCCCACCCGCGAACTGGCCACCCAGATCGGAGAGAGCTTCAAGACCTATGGCAAGCACCTCGGCGTCTCCGTAGCCGTCGTCTTCGGCGGCGTGAAATATGGCGGCCAGATGCGCGCCCTGGCCCCCGGGATCGACGTCCTCGTCGCCACGCCGGGCCGCCTGCTCGACCACCTGGGCGAGAAGACCATCACCCTGGAAGGCGTCGAGATCCTAGTCCTGGACGAGGCCGATCAGATGCTCGACATGGGCTTCATCGTGCCCATCCGCAAGATCGTGAAGTTCCTGCCCAAGGCCCCGCGCCAGAACCTGTTCTTCTCGGCCACCATGCCGGGCGAGATCGAGAAGCTGTCCAGCGAGATCCTCAATCCCAACCCGCTGAAGGTCGCGGTCACCCCGCAGGCCACCACGGTCGAGCGCGTCAACCAGCGCGTCGTGTTCGTGGAACAGCAGCGCAAGCGCGCCCTGCTGGGCGAGTTGTTCGACGACCCGGCCTTCAAGCGTGTCATCGTCTTCACCCGCACCAAGCGCGGCGCCGACCGCGTGGCCAAGGGCCTGGAGCAGACCGGCGTCGACGCCGCCGCCATCCACGGCGACAAGAGCCAGGGCCAGCGCGAGCGCGCCCTCGCCGACTTCAAGGCCGGCAAGGTTCGCGTTCTGGTGGCCACTGACATCGCCGCCCGCGGCATCGACGTCGACGCCATCAGCCACGTGGTCCAGTACGACCTGCCCAACGTGCCGGAATCCTACGTGCACCGGATCGGGCGCACCGCCCGTGCCGGGGCCGACGGCTCGGCGGTGGCCTTCTGCTCTGACGACGAGCGCAGCTTGCTCAAGGACATCGAGAAGGTGAGCCGGCAGCGGATCCCCTCGTTTGATCGCCGCAACGATCGCCACCTCGGCGCCGTGACGGCCGCGATGCCCGATCCCGGCGGCAAGCCCGAGCGCGCCGACACCCGTGGCGGCGCCCGGGGTCAGAACGCCCCCAAGCGCAACCGCAACGGTGGCGGCGCCGGTCGCAGCGAAGGCGCATCCGCGCGTCCGGCCGGCGACAAGCCCGCCTTCAAGGGTCCCAGCCGCGACAGCCGCGGCCGTGGCGGCGGCGCGGGCCGTGGCGGCGGTCACGGCGGTGGCGGCCGGACGGGCTCGTCCTCCAGCTCCGGCGGCGGCTCCACCGGGGTCTGGTCGAACCGATAAGCTTCTCTATGGACTTGAGCGTGAGGCGTGCGTCTGATCGACCGCCTCACGCTCAACACCACACATGCTGCTTCGAACCCTTTCAGCTCGCGCCCTATCTGTCGTCAGACGCTCGCCGGTCCTGCATTGGCCGGTGCACCAGATTGCGCGCCTGATCGTCAGGACAGGCTGGGGCGAGAAATACGTCCGTGAGGTGCTGGGTCCTGACGCCCAGACCGACGCGCAATATCGCGAGTGGATCGCCGTCCACGACACCCTGAACGACGCGGACCGGGCGGCCATCGCCGCGCATATCGCCTGCATGACGAACCCGCCGGTGATCTCGGTGGTGATGCCGGCCTATGCCACGCCGGAACCGCTGATCCGGGCGGCCATTGCCTCGATTCAAGCCCAGTTCTATCCGCATTGGCAACTCTGCATCGCCGACGACGGCTCACCCGGCGAGGCGCTCTGGCGGATTCTCGGAGACTATGCCCGCAGCGACACCCGCATCCGGGTCGTTCGACGCGCCGAGAACGGCCAGATCACAGCCGCGACCAACTCGGCGCTGGCCCTGGCGACCGGCGACTTCGTGGCCTTCATGGATCACGACGACCTCCTGACCGAGCACGCGCTCTATCATGTGGCTGCGGCGCTCGAGCAGCACCCCGGGACCGACCTGATCTATTCCGATGAGGACAAGATCGACGAGCGCGGCCGCCGCTCCCAGCCCTATTTCAAGACCGGATGGAACGCCGAACTGATGCTCGGCCAGAACATGGTCAACCATCTGGCGGTCTATCGCCGCAGCCTGCTCGAAGACCTGGGCGGCCTGCGCGAGGGGTTCGAAGGCGCCCAGGATCACGACCTGGCGCTCAGGGCCGCCGAGCGCATCGGGCCGGAGCGCATCCGCCACATTCCGTGGGTGCTCTACCACTGGCGCTGGCGTGGCCGGCAGGGCTCGTTCTCGCGCCGCTGGGCGGAAATCTGCGCCGACTCCGCGCGCCATGCCGTCGCCGAGCATCTGGCCAGGACGGATCAGGACGGCGCCTTTGTCTCCAACCAGCCCGGCGCCGCGCGCTGGCTGCGCGTGCATCGCCCCCTGCCCGACCCGCAACCGCTGGTCTCGATCATCGTGCCGACGCGCGACCGCCTGGACCTGTTCGCCCGCTGCGCCGAAGGCGTGCTGCACGGCACGGACTACGAGGCGCTGGAATTCCTGATTGTCGACAACGGCAGTGTCGAGCCCGAGACCCTGGCCCACTTCGAGGCGCTGACGGCCGATCCCCGCGTGCGCATCCTGCCCGCGCCGGGACCTTTCAACTTCTCCGCCCTGATGAATCGCGCGGTCGCCGAGGCGCGGGGCGAGATCATCCTGCTGCTCAACAACGACATCAGCATGATTGGTCCGGACTGGCTGGCCGAGATGGTCAGCCATGCCGTTAGGCCGAATGTCGGCGCGGTCGGCGCGCGACTGCTCTACCCGGACGGCACGGTCCAGCATGCCGGCGTGGTGCTGGGCACCGGCGGCGTCGCCGGACACCTCAACGTGGGCGCGCCGGGCGACTACCCCGGCTATCAGGGTCATCTGAAACTGGCCCGCAACGTCTCGGCCGTGACCGCCGCCTGCCTGGCGATGCGACGCTCAGTCTGGGACGAGGTGGGCGGCATGGACGCCGAACGCCTGACGGTCGCCTTCAACGACGTCGATCTTTGCCTGAAGGTCCGGGCCGCCGGCTACGACATCGTCTGGACCCCCTTCGCCGAGCTCTTCCATCACGAGAGCGCCAGCCGCGGCCTGGACCTGGCGCCCGCCGCCGCCGCGCGCTTCCAGTCCGAGATCGACACCATGCGCGAACGCTGGGGCCCGGTCCTGGACAACGACCCCTTCTACGGCCCGGTCTTCGACAACCGCTTCAGCAACTACCGCCCGGCGGACGAACCCAGGCGCGTGGCGCCTTGGACGCGGGAAAGCGCGCCCTAGCTCCGGTAATCCCCGTTGATCTCCACATAGCGCTTGGTCAGATCACAGGTCCACATGGTGGAACTCGCCCGGCCCATGCCCACATCGATGGCGACCTCAAGTTCCTGCTGCTTCATGTAGGCGCTCATCTTGGCCTCACTGTACGTCGGCGAGATCAGCCCATCCTGCGCCGCCCAGTGGGGGCCGAACTTCACGCTCATGCTGTCGCGATCCACGGGCTCATCGGCGCGGCCTACGGCCATGACGATCCGGCCCCAGTTGGCGTCCTCGCCGGCGAAGGCGGTCTTGACCAGCGGGCTCTCGGCCACCGTGCGGGCGATCTTGCGGGCGGACGCCGCCGTCTCGGCGCCGCTGACGGTGATCTTGATGAACTTTGTGGCGCCCTCGCCGTCGCGCACCAGCTGATGGGCCAGGTTCAGCAGCACCTGTTCCAGCTTGTCGCGGAAGTCGGCCAGGCGCCGGTCGCCGGCCCGGCTGATTTTCGGGGCGCCGGACTTGCCCGTCGCGAACAGCAGCAAGGTGTCGTTGGTGGAACGGTCGCCATCCACCGTCACCGCGTTGAAGGTGTTGCGGGTGTAGAGGCTCGCCAGGTTCTGCAGGGCCCCTGGCGCGATGGCCGCGTCCGTCACCACGAACGCCAGCATGGTCGCCATATCCGGCGCGATCATGCCCGAACCCTTGCAGATCCCGCCGATCCGCACCGTCACGCCGTCGATGTCGGCTTCAGCGTAAGCGCCCTTCGGGAAGGTGTCGGTGGTCATGATGGCGCGCGCCGCGTCACCCCACATATCGGCCGACAGGCGTGACTCCAGTTCGGGCAGGCGCGCGGTAATCTTCGCGTCGTCCAGCAACACGCCGATCACACCGGTGGAGGCCATCATCACGTCCCGCTGGCGGCAGTCCAAGCGCTTGCCAACGGCGGAAGCAACGCGCCGGACGGCGTCGGCGCCGGGCCGGCCCGTAAAGGAGTTGGCGCAGCCCGCGTTGATCACCAGGGCTTTCACGCCCTCGCCCTTGGTGGTTTCGAGGTGGCGTTTGCACCAGTCCACCGGAGCCGAGCCCACCTTGTGGCGGGTAAAAACCCCGGCGCAGCTGGCGCCATCAGGGAAGCTCATCACCAGCAGGTCGTCGCGTTCGTGCTTGTAGAATCCGGCGCGGCCCGTCGCCATCAGCACGCCCGGGATCGGCGGCATGCGCGGAAACCGCACAGCCAGCGGCGAGACCGGCATGGCGGCCTTGTCGACGGCGGCCGCCGGCGTTGCGGCCCGGTCGTCGAACGCCCGCGAGCTCTTGTCGGCCCGTTTGAGCGCGGCGCGTTTCAGGGCGCTTGTCAGAGGATCAAGGGCGCGTTCCAGCGTCTGTCCCACGACTTCGACGGGTTTGGGCGGGCGGCTCATTTTGCAGCTCCCTTGGCAGGCGGCGGCACGGGGGCAGGCGGCGGCGCATCGGCCGGTGGAACCGGCTTGGGCGCTCCGGCCTCGGGTTTCAGCAGGGTCTCGACCTTGGCCTTGTCCCGCAGCCGTTCCAGCAGATCACGGATGCGGTCGTAGGTCAGGAAGCGCACGATCTGGGGACGCGCCGCTTCCAGCGCAACCGGTTGCTCGGGCCGCACATCCTCGACGCGCAGCAGGGCAAACCCGCCGTCCACCGGAAACGGTCCGACCAGCTGCCCGGGCCTGGCGCCCTTGAGCGCAGCCTCATAGGCCTCGGGCATGATATCCGTCGTGAAATAGCCCAGGTCGCCGCCATTGAACCGGGTAGCCGCATCGCGTGAGCGTTCCATGGCCAGGGCCTCGAATGAGCCGCCAGCCGCGACCAGCCGCTTGACCGCCTCGACTTCGGCGGCCGTCGCCAGGACGATCCGACGGGCGCGGATTTCTTCGGTGCGCTTGGCCAGTCTCTGCTGCTCTTCATAGAGACCGCGAATGTTGGCTTCGGTGACCGCCTCGGCGACGGTGGAATCAATCAGCAGATCACCCATGACCCGATCGCGGGCGGCGGCCAGCTGCCGCTGGGCGCTGGGGTCCTTTTCCAGTTTTTGCCGCATGGCTTCGCTCGCCAGCAGACGCTGGTCGATCACCTCGTCCATCATCTGACGGAATACGTCGGAGGAGGTATCCAGCGGCTCGCCCTCGCCGATCAGGCCCTGGGCCACTGCCTCGCGCTTGATGTCGGAAACCCAGACGGTCTTGCCGTCCACCCTCGCGGCGGCCACGTCACCACGTTCCGGCGCGCCATCGCCCCCTTCGCCGCGGCTGCAACCCGCCAGCGCCACGGCCAGCGCCAGGGCAAAACCGATACCGGGAACGGTGCGGGACAGCGCCATGGCTGGGCTCTCGAGATGGGACGGACGGGCACGCCTCTAGCGATTTACACACCGCGATGCAAAGGTCGCCTTGACGAACACCCGCCCGGCTCGGTCTCAGGGCTTGCGGGCCTCGAACGTCCAGCCCCGGTCGCTGGATCGCACACCGCGTGAGCGGTCATAGTCGCCAACCACCGAGATGTCCGCGAACCCCGCCGCTTCGAGCGTCATCCGGAACTCATCCAGCCCCCAGAAGCGCTGGGCCATGATGTCGATCTGGGTTTCGACCAGCTGGTGATCGCGCCAACGCTCATAGCGGTAGGTAACCTCGGCGCGCTGTCGGAACCAGTCGGTGCGGGAGCGAACGCCTTCCAGGGTCAGCAGATCACCGTTCGGCGCGGTCCAGCGGCGACGGTCCTCACCTCGGACGGGCAAGCTGGCCAGGCCCTGGATATCCAGCACCAGCACGCCGCCAGGATCGAGATGATCGTGAAAGCGGCGCAAGGCCGCCATCGCTGCGGCGAAGTCATCGATCAGGGTGAATGAGCCGGCCGGCACAAGGATCGCGCCGAACGTTCCGGGGTAGGCAAAGTCGGCGAAGGTCCAGCCCGCCAGGTCCGGCGCGAAGCCGGTCGCCGAACATCGGGCCCGGCAGCGGTCCAGCATCTCGGGGCTCGGATCGAAGCCGGTCAAGTCCAGTCCTGCCTGAAGGAATGGAATCAGTGTGCGGCCCGAGCCGCAGGCGGGCTCGAGAATTGGCGCGCTGAATCCCCGGAAACGCTCCAGATGAAATGCCGTGTCCGGCAGGGCGAAGTCGGGTTTGTCGATGTCGTAGATTTCGGGCGCGATGGATCCATAGCGGTTGGTCGTCAGCGTTGAGGACATGTTGGTCTTTCAGGCAGGGAAGGATTTCGCGCGCGAGCCTGGACCCGATGCGCGTCGCAAATGGCCAGCGGGTTCCGCGGCGCTTAGGTGCGATCAAGCCTTCATGGTGGGCTCGACGGTAGAGGTATCCTGACGTCGGTCAACCCTGAAAGGGGGTCGCTGCGTTGACTTGAGCGGGACCACTCCTTAAGTCTCCCACGCCCCTGAAAGAGCGCTTTTTCCCCGGCGGCGAAGGGCTTTATCGCCGCGCGCGGCTCGCACGATCGGACCATCACTTGAGCATATTCCAACGCTTCTTCGGTTCCTCCAATGACCGCAAGGTCAAGGGTATGGCCGCTCGCGCCATCAAGATCACGGGGCTTGAGCCGGCCATGCAGGCGCTCTCCGACGATCAATTGCGTGGCAAGACGGTCGAGTTTCGCGAGCGTCTGGCCAAGGGTGAGACCCTGGACGGCCTGCTTGACGAAGCCTTCGCCGTCGTCCGCGAGGCGGCCCGCCGGGTGCTTGGCCAACGCCACTACGACGTCCAGCTGGTGGGCGGCATGATCCTGCACAGGGGCGGCATCGCCGAGATGCGGACCGGCGAGGGCAAGACCCTGGTCGCCACCTGCCCGGTCTATCTGAATGCCCTGGCGGGCAAGGGCGTCCACGTCATCACCGTCAACGACTACCTTGCCCAGCGCGACAGCGAGTGGATGGGCCAGGTCTATCGCTTCCTGGGTCTCAGCGTTGGCGTGATCGTCCATGGCCTGAGTCAGGCCGAGCGCCAGGCGGCCTATGGCTCGGATATCACCTACGGCACCAACAACGAATTCGGCTTCGACTATCTGCGCGACAACCTGGTCTACGAAGTCACCGAGATGGTCCAGCGGGGCCACAACTTCGCGATCGTCGACGAGGTGGATTCGATCCTGATCGACGAGGCGCGCACGCCGCTGATCATTTCCGGCCCTACCGATGACAAGAGCGACTTCTACCGGACCATCGATCTGCTGGTGAAGGAACTGATCAAGGATACGGCCACCTTCGACTATGACGAGAAGCAGCGTCAGGTGATCCTGACCGAAGAAGGCTCCGAGACCGTCGAGGAGATGGCCCAGGCCGCAGGCCACCTCGAGGAAGACTCTGCGGGGCTCTATGACCCTGCCAACATCTCAGTGGTCCACCACATCAATCAGGCGCTGCGCGCCAACGTCATGTACGTGCGCGATAAGGACTACATCGTCCGCGCCGGCGAAGTGATCCTGATCGATGAGTTCACCGGCCGCATGATGCAGGGCCGACGGCTGTCGGAAGGCCTGCACCAGGCCATCGAGGCCAAGGAAGGCGCCGTCGTCCAGCCCGAGAACCAGACCCTGGCCTCGGTGACGATCCAGAACTACTTCCGCCTCTACGCCAAGCTGTCGGGCATGACCGGCACCGCCGCCACCGAGGCGCAGGAGTTCCTCGACATCTACAAGATGGATGTGGCCGAGATCCCGACCAACCGTCCCGTCGCCCGCATCGACGACGACGACGAGGTCTACCGCACCGCCGCCGAGAAGAACCGCGCCGTCTGCCTGCTGATCGAGGACTGCTATCGCCGCAAGCAGCCGATCCTGGTGGGCACCGTGTCCATCGAGAAATCGGAACAGCTTTCGGAAATGCTGAAGGCCCACACCTTCGAGCTGGACGGCAAGACCATCCGCGGCATCCCGCACAACGTTCTGAACGCGCGCTATCACGAGCAGGAGGCCGGCATCGTGGCCGACGCCGGCGTGCCGGGCGCCGTCACCATCGCCACCAACATGGCCGGCCGCGGCACCGACATCCAGCTGGGCGGCAACGTCGATATGCGCCTGGCCACCTGGCGCGAAGAGCAGCGCGACGCCGGCGTCGAGGTCACGCCGCAACAGGCGCTGGACAAGAAGGCCGAGATCGAGGCCGACATCAAGGACCTCAAGGAACAGGCGCTGGCCTCCGGCGGCCTCTTCGTGCTCGGCACCGAGCGCCACGAGAGCCGGCGGATCGATAACCAGCTGCGCGGCCGTACCGGCCGTCAGGGCGACCCCGGCCACTCCAAGTTCTTCCTCTCGTGCGAGGACGACCTGCTGCGCATCTTCGCTGGCGAGCGTCTGGACTCGATCATGCGCACCTTCGGCGTCCAGGAGGGTGAGGCCATCACCCACAAGTGGCTGAACAGCGCCATCGCCACCGCCCAGAAGCGCGTCGAGCAGCGCAACTACGAGATGCGCAAGAACCTGCTCAAGTACGACGACGTCATCAACGACCAGCGCAAGGCCGTCTTCGAGCAGCGCCAGGAGTTCATGGAAGCCACCGATCTGCAGGAGATCATCGGCGAGTTCCGTGACGAGGTGATCAGCGAGTTCGTGGTCCGCCACCTGCCGCCCAAGGCCTATGCCGAGCAGTGGGACATCGAAGGCCTCGACGCCCACGTCCAGCAGAACCTGGGCCTGCAGCTGCCCCTGGCCCAGTGGGCCGCCGAGGACGGCATCGGCAATGAGGAGATCGAGGAACGCATCCGCAAGGCCTGCGACGCCCGCGCCGTCGAGCGCAACCAGATGGTCGGCGAGCACATGCGCAACATCGAGAAGAGCTTCATGCTCCAGACGGTGGACCTGCAGTGGCGCGAACACCTGATGCACATCGACCACCTTCGTACGGTGATCGGCCTTCGCGGATATGGCCAGCGCGACCCGCTGAACGAGTTCAAGACCGAAGCTTTCACCCTCTTTGAAAAGCTCCTGGTCGACCTGCGCCTGAACGTCACCCGCTGGCTGATGACGGTGGAATTCTCCTTCGAGGAGCCCCCGCCGCCGCCCATGCCCATCCCGTCGACCTTCGAGGTGCACCTGGATCCGCTGACCGGCGAGAACGAGGTCCAGGGCTTCCGGCCCGGCGGCCTGCTGGCCGACCAGCGCAAGGCCCTGCCGGTCTCCGCCCTGCCCGAAGGCTGGCAGTCCACCGGCCGCAACCAGCCCTGCCCCTGCGGCTCCGGCAGCAAGTTCAAGCACTGCCACGGGGCGCTGGTCTAGGGGCGAGCAGGGTCGTTGTGGTCCTGACGCCTGCGCGTCAGAAACCGTCCCAGCAATAGACACAAACCCACATTTGTGGTCGATTGGAGGGCAAACACCGTGAGCTGCAGCCATGAGCCGCCTGTCCATCGACCTGACTGAACAGCAACACCAGAGCCTGAAAGCCCTGGCCGCATTGCAGGGCAAGACCATCCGCGAGTATGCAGTCGAGCGGCTGTTTCAACCGGTCACCGAAAGTGATGAAGCCGCCTGGCGCGACCTGAAAGCCCTCCTCGCCCACCGTGTCGCCGAGGGGCTCGCTGGCGAGATCTCCGACAAGACGTTTGACGAGCTCGCCACTGAGGAGCTGGGGTCGGACGCCGCCGCTTGACCCGGCCCTACGTCCTTACCAAAGCCGCTGAGGTCGACCTTCGAGACGTCATCCGCTACACCCGCCGGCAATGGGGCGATGCCCAGGCCCGCCGCTATGTCAGCCAGCTCCAGAGCTGCGCCGCAGCCCTGGCTGCCGGCGATGGGAGGCATCGTGACATGGGCGACCTTTACCCCGGCCTGAGAATGATGCGCTGCGAGCATCACTACATCTTCTGCCTCCCCCGGCCGGAGACGCCAGCCCTGATCGTCGCCATTCTTCACGAGCGCATGGATCTCATCGCGCGGATTGCCGGGCGGCTGGGATAGTCAGGGATGCGAGACACTGGGCGGCGGCAGTCGGGTACCGAGTCGACGAAGTCTTCCGCCGGCGACCATCCCTGCACCGCTGACAAAGTGCTGATACCTGGCCATTCTTCCGACCTACGCAGATCTCACGATCCGTTTACCGTGAGATGCAATGGCGCGTCGGACTGGGCCGCCTAACATGAAGTCGAGGATCCGCATCGCGGCCCATATGATGCCCCCGAGAAAAAATGGAATGCGGATGTAGTCGATAAAGAACGGTAGTGTGTACTTCTCGTTCCGAAGTCTCGACAATTCATCAAAGTCGCACCGCTCAAACTCTCGCGTAAAGGCATCATCCGAACGAAGAGGTGCATTTGCCTCGCATGTAATTATCTCTGCGGCGCGTGCGGACATGTTTTCTTGGTAAACGTTCATACGGCCCCAATAGAGAAGTCCGCTCACCAGTCCGGCAAGCATCAGTACGCCAATCCCCACCCTATCCGGCCATGCAAAGATGACTGCGATTGCCTTTCCCCTTGGCCGCATGCGTGACAGCCAGCAGCGCCAACTTTGTACACGGATATACTAGGTGTTTAGTCCCGAGGGCAGAATTCCAGAATTCTATGGGGCCGTGTTGTTTTGAGTTTGCCATGTTATCTGTAACGCGTTACGAAAATGCGAGACGGAGTGGTTCGAGATGGCGCCGGTCGCGGAACGAATGAAGGCAATGCGGGCGCGGCGGAACGCGCGTGGCGTCCGCGAAATCCGGCTGACGGCGCCTGACGCGCGCGCGGCATCGGTCCGGGATCGGATCGCCGCGCATTGTGCGAGCCTGAACTATCAGCATGAAGACGCCGCCATGGCCTGGGTCGAGGCCATCTCCGAGTTCGACGAACCGGGTTTCGATGCGGCGCGGTGACGTTGTGACCGTGGCGGCGACGGGCGACTATGGCAAGCCAAGGCCCGCCGTCATCGTTCAGTCGGACGCCTTCCCGGAATCACATGCTTCAGTCGTTGTTTGCCAGATGACATCGGACCTGGTCGATGCGCCGGATTTCCGGATTACCATCGACCCCAGCGACAAAAATGGCCTGAGAACCCGCTCGCAGGTGATGGCCGACAAACCGACCACGGTTCGGCGCAAACGAATCGGTGGCGTGGTCGGTCATCTGGAACCCAGTGATCTGCGCCGGCTCAATATCGCGCTGGCACTGGTGATGGGCCTGGCCGACTGAGACGCCTTGCCCCTTGGCGCGCAGGCGGGCACGGTGAACCCACGAACAACAATTCCCCGGAGCCCCCAACCCATGACCAACCTCAAGCGCTGGGTGCTGCAGCACCGCCCGGTCGGCGACATCAAGGCCGGCGACCTCAAGCTGGTGGAGGAGCCGATCCGCGAT
>NZ_JBIKNZ010000014.1:0-59921 GCF_044358365.1 Phenylobacterium sp.
TCCGGACAGCGTGGCGTTTCAGGCCGCGCTTGAACTGGTGTTCGAGGGCCGCGAACAGCCCAACGGCTATACCGAGCACATCCTGACGCGGCGGCGACGCCAGCGGAAAGCCCAGCTCGGCGGCGTCTGAGCTTCAGTTCAGCTGATCGGTCATAACGCCGTCCGAGAGCCTGGCCAGGCACGCCAGGATCTGGTCCCATTGGGCCAGACCATCGACATCGCCCATGGCGGCATACTCGGCCGCCCTCAGCATGGCGATGACTTCGGCGTCATCGCCATATTGCCCCATCAGCGCCAGAGCGGTCGCCATGGCGGCCGTGTCGACGGAGCTCATCGCCCGACCATTGGACTGGCGTGATGCAGCCATCTACATTGGGCAGGAACCGGCGCAATCATAGCTGCGTTGGGTCTCACGGGCCGCGCTCGAGGTCTATCCCGAAATCGGAGAGATGATGGATTTCACAAGACTTGGCGCTCTGACGGCCGGCGCCCTGGCTACGGTGCTCCCGTCCGGTATGGCCCGAGCGGCCACCGAGCAACCGACCTACACCGTTCTGGAACGATCCGGAGGCGTTGAACTTCGGCAGTACAGCCCGAGGCTGGTCGCGGAAACGACGGTGAAAGGCGACGAGGTTTCGGCGCGGAACCAGGGATTTCGCGTGATCGCCGGTTACATTTTCGGGGCCAACCAGGGCCGCGCCGCCATCGCCATGACCTCTCCGGTCGCCCAGTCCCCGGCTCGCGCCGAGACAATCGCCATGACGGCGCCGGTCGCCCAGTCCGCCGGCCAGGGCGGCGAGTGGAAGGTTCAGTTCTTCATGCCGGCCAAGTACACGCTGGCGACCTTGCCCAAACCCAACAGCGCTCTCGTCCGCATCACCGAACTGCCTGCGCAGCGGTTCGCCGTGCTGCGGTTCTCGGGCCTCGCGGGTCGCGGCACGGTCGCGAGCAAGACGGATGACCTGAAGGCGAAGGTCGCGGCCCTGGGATGGACCGTGGCAGGCGCGCCGGTCACCTGGTTCTATGACCCGCCCTGGACCCTGCCGCCAATGCGGCGCAATGAGGTCGCGCTGCCCATTACTCCTCGCTGAGTGAGGGGCCGCCCCCCCGACCGACCACGCGCCGGCCGGGGAAACGCGCTATTTCACCATCCAGCCGCCGCCATTGGGCTTGTAGTGCTCACCCGGTTTGATCCGGGCCTGGACCACCGTGGTGTAGGCTGACGCTCCGGCCACCTCGACGGACACGCCGTTCTTTGCGGCCGCCTGGCGGTAGAGCGCGTCGCGGCCTTCATTGATCTCCTGCACCGCGCCTTTCAGCGCGGGGTCCGAAGAGGGCTTCACAAAGCCCAGAAAACCGTCGGCCTGCTCGCCAACGATGCCGGCCGTCTTGGCGGCGTCCACGACAGACTTGGCGTCCATCGCGAATGCGGCGGCGGGTGTCAGGGCCAGCGCGGCCATCACGGCGGCGCCGACATTGAAGAAGTCACGTCCCTGCATGGTCATGTCTCCTTAAAACAGGTTCGGGTTCTTGCTGATCAAGGCCTTGACGTCCTCGTCCAGCTGCAGCCGGACATTGGCATCCAGCTTGGCGTAAATCGTGATCGGGGCGACCTCCACCCGGACAGTGGGCGTACACGCTGTAAGGCCGACGAGTGTCAGGCCGGCGAGCGCGATCAGCTTTGCTCTCATGTGGCGGTCCCCTTGGTGGGCGAATCTCTCATCATGGCCTCCAGTGTGACGGTCTAGGGCTGAACTGGACCTGAACCGTGAAGGTTCCGATACTCTGCGTAATCGGCCAGCAGGTCGTCCAGATTCAGGGACGTGTCGAGCGTGAGGTTTACGCCGGTTCCAGACGGAAGCGGCAACTTTCGGCCAATGAAGCGCTTCTGGATGATGTCCATGATGCTCAGCCGGATCCGTTGCTTCTGCGGCGGGTCGTGGCGCCCGACGATGTGGAACAGGACGCCTAGCCGCCCGTCCTCGCGGCTGGCCAGGGTGGCGTCCAGTTTGTCGAAGGCCAGGTTCTCCATCGCCTGGTAGGCGAAGTCGGTGAAGGTGTCGTTGGCCGAGGCGACGGCCGGCGCCGCGCCGGCGGTCTGAATACCGGTCAGCGCTGTACGGTCGATCGATATGCGGCCGGGCTGGTCGGCCTTCAGTTCCCCGCCGGTAATGCGCAGCCGTCCATCGCGGGTCTCGAACGCCATGCGTCCGCTGACCCTGGCGTCCAGCTCCATCTTGTCGCCGAACGGAGAGGCCTCGACGAGGTCATGAAGCTGCACCCCTTCGAAGATCAGGACACCCCTTGTCGGGACGTCCGGCGTAAGGGGGTACTCCAGGCTTTCAACCCGGATCTTGCCGCCGCCCACGGTCGCCTCGCCGCCAGCGATCCTCAACAGGTTGTCGGCCAGTCCAAAACGGGCGCGAAGGGCGGTAAACGCGAGAACGGACTCGACCCGATCAATCACCAGTTCCTGTCCCGGGGCCGCGACCAGGGGTGCGAGGCCAATGAACAGGATCTAGCCTCTCAGGCCGGTGACCGCGCCGGCGGCGCTCTGGAAGTCCAGTCCCGGAACCGTCAGGACGCCCTGGCTTCCGGCGCCCTGCCGAGCCCATTCGAACCGCCCCTGGAATCGCGCCGAGCCCACGGCAGGCGATCCGATGGCTGCCGCCAGTGGCGACAACTGGATGGGTTGCAGGCCCTCCGGCGCGAAGCGCAGCACATCGGTATCGAGCACGGCAAGGCCGAAACCCAGCCCCATGTCATGCGTCAAGTCGACATGACCAATGGACAGACCGCCCGGCAACCGTGCGGCCAGCTTTGCTTGCCAGACGAAGTCGGTCAAGGAGATGTCGCCACTAAGCACAAGGGGGTTAAACCGCGCCTCGGGCGCGGTGTCGCGGATCATGGCGGAGGCGACCCGGGTCCGGACGTTGACGCGACCGTTCAGGAAGGTGGCCTCCAGGGTGGCGGCGGCGCCGTCGACCTGGGCCTGGGCGAATGTCGCGGTCGCAGCGGCCGCCTCCAGGCGGCCCGCCAGACGCCAGCTGCCGCCCCGGGCGGCGAACAAGGGACCACCAGCGGCGCACAGGCGGGCAGATGGTGAGTCAATGTCGTTGGCCCCGAACTCCAGCCGGGTCGCCTTCAGCAGGACACATCGATCCGGCTGGAAACGCAGTTCGCCCGAGGCAAGCACCAGCCGTCCGGCCGCATCGAGCGAGCCGCCCTCCACCGGGCCGGCCGCCCCCCCGGCCCGCAGCCGCCCGTCGGCTGTGACCACGCCATCAGTGACGGCAAGCCGGGAGACATCGGCATCGATCAAAGGCAGACCGCCGCCATCCGTCTGCAGTCGGAACGCCCCGCCCCGGGGCCCGATCAGCGGACGACCCGAGACGGGCGAAAGGCGCACCAGCCCGCCACGATCCGGGATCAGGGTGGCTGGCCGTCCCAGGGTCACGCCCAGCCTGTCGCCATAGGTCAGCGCCACATCCGGCGCGCTCACCCGGAAGCCGCGCGCCGCGCGCTTGACGGCGGCGACCTGGGGGCTGTCGAGGGCGGTCACCGCCCCGCCGCCGCGCCAGCCGCCACGAAAGTTCGCGGAGATCGCCAGCCGCGCCGTGGGTCCAGCCGCCGCCAGCGTCACGGGCCCGGAACCCCGGACCGTGACCGCCGCAAGCGCAAGGTCGCCGGCCGACATAGCCTCCAGGCCGCCTGCAAGCTTCACTGTGGCGGCCAGCCGGTCGCCGCCCTTGCGTGACCAGTTGAAGTCAGGCGCGCTCGCCGTGGCCTGAACCCCCTTAGCCACCGACGTGCCCGCCTTTGCGGACGCCGCCGTCAATCGGGCGCCAATCTCGCCCTTTAGGGCCAGGTCTGCGAGGCCGCCCGTCATCTGGCCGACAAGCTCTGCCGACAGCGCGCCCTGGTCGAGGCTTTGCCCGGGTCTGACGAGCTGCAGGCTGATGATCTCCGCCCGCGTCGTCACCGGGCCATCGAGGCGGCCGGTCCTGCGATCCGGATAGGGGACCCGCGCCCTTAGAGTCATCCTGGAGTTGTACATCCTGATCGCATCAAGTGTAACCAGCGGGGCATCAGCCGAGACGGTCAGGTCAACACCGGCGTTCGCGGTGACCAGGCTGAGGGCAGCGGACCGCGCCGTGACGTCGAACCCCGCCCCCCTGAGCCGGGTCGGCCCGGCGCCAGCGGTGAGCGTCTTCAGCCGGTTACCGTCAAACAGAACGTCGCCGGTCAGGCTGACGGGGCCATACTCCGTGGTCAGCACCAGCATGCCGTCATCAACGCTGAAACGGGGCAGGGTCTCACTGGGTGGCTGGCGCAGGATCTCCTGGACAAGGGGATCCAGCCGGCCGAACGCCAGACGACCGTCCCGCACCGAGACCCGCAAAACGGGCTTGCGCAGCGTGACCGAAACCACCTTCACCCCGGCCAGGGTCGGGCGAAACCGCACCTCGGCCCGCTCGGTGGAAAACTCCGGATTGCGCGGATCGCCGACCCGCAGCCGCGCAACCAATGTATTTGGCCCAAACGCCTCGACCTCGGCCTCGGAGGGAAGGTCCCGTGCCTGCAACCAATCCGTCAACGCGTCCCGCGCCAGCGCCCGCCGGTTCAGCCACAACGCACCGGCGAGCAGCACCAGACCGACGCAGATCAGTGCGGCAATCCATCTCAGGATGCGGAACGGGCAGGGCTTGGGCTCGGTCAAGCGTGAGGGGCTCTGAGGACGTTGAACCCAAGATAGCGCACAACGCGGCGAAACGATGCGCTATCGCCGCAAAGAACCTGGTGGAGAGGATGAGATCTGGCTCCGAGGCGGTTTGATGCTATTGCCCGCGTCTCTAGCGATCCCGCCGTGCAATCTCTATCGCGGCCAAGAAACGTGCTCGCGTGGCCTGCCGCAGCCTAGCTAGGCCGAACGTATCGGTCATCCTTTGCAGGATGAGCTCATTTGATAGCCCGGCCCGAATATCCGGCGCCGCGATGCTGGCGAGTTCAGCAAACGGTATGTCGGAATGGCTCCTCATTCCGTCGATAGACTTTCGGAAAGGAACAGGAGCGTCCGGCGCTGCACCCTCCGGCCAGAAGAGGACCCTGTCATCCTCACGGGTTCTAGGAAAACGGTCTTCGACGGCTTCCAGCGCAAGATTGCGGATGATCGTTCCCGTGCGATCTTTGCCGTGTGCCCGGGCGATACGGACTGCCAAGACGTCGTCGTAGATCGGCCCCTCGACCGAAATGATGTGCGACACAAGCTTGCGGAGCGTCTGCGCATAGGCTTCGTCGTAGAGATTTTCCGGGTCCGGCGTCAGCCCCGAGGCGCGGAAGTCGGCGGCGCGGTACACCTCGAAGTTTGATGGTTGGGTTACCGTAACGCCGCCTGATCGTTCCACTGGCGCGCCAAACGTTACAACAACAGGGTTGCTCCGCTCATCAGCGCCAGCATCATCAGCTTGCACGCCCGCAAGGATGTGGACGCCGCGTCCGCCGCTCTGGATCAAGCCCTTGGCATGAAGCGAATTTCCACGCGCAGCAGACAGGGCGTTGTTGACCAGCTCTTGCCATTTTTCTTCATTCGGTCGGAAATTTGCCCTGGCTCGGTCCGCGTCAGAGAGCGGCAAACTCTCTGAGAGCGCCCGTTTGATTTCGGCATTCGTCCAGGGTTTGCCATCGCTGAGCAGGTGAAGGATCTCTCGCTGGACCAGACCTTCCGTCACTCGGGATTGTTGCTGATCGATGATCTGACTGATCGGTTTCGACCGCACGGTGTCATCGGCCGAAGCATCTGAAGCCGGTGAGGCCGCAATGACTTCCGTCTCTGTCGTATCGGGCGATTCAGACTCTGGTTCAATTTCTTGAAAGCCAATGGTCGGGGTGCTCCAGCGACGGAGTTCCGTGTGGCGGCTCACCCATCCATCGCCGCTGCCGACGGGCTCAATCCCTCGTTCCTGGAGCAACGCGAGCAGTTCTGTGATGACCCCGTCGCGGTCGCGAACGAAGCGCGACGCGAAACAGCGCCAGATTTCCCAACCAGCCCGCTCCAGAATTCGTTGGCGAACCATGTCATCGGACCATTTGTCCGGTCCGTGGTAGCGGTCGCCGTCGCATTCGATGGCGAGCCGGCGATCATTTTCGCCTTCGACGACCAGATCGATGCGGAAATTGCCCACGGGAACCTGGGTGTCGATCCGATAGCCGCGTTCAGCCAACATATCGAACATTTCGGTCTCAAACCCAGACTCGCAGCGTTCACGCCGGCTGACCGCTGACTTGCCCTCGCTGGCAAACGGCGCCCTGAAATGTTCGAGCAGCGCGCGCCGCAGTTTGTCACTGGAGCGAAGGTCTTCGAGCTCTACGGAGCGAACAAGAATCATTCGGTCTCGGGCTCGTGAGGTCGCGACATTGAACCGCTGCTCGTACCCGGTGCCTGACAGGGGTGAATCTTGCTTTTCAGCCACGAGGGACACGAACATGATGTCACGCTCGTCGCCCTGAAACGCCGTTGGATCACCCACCCGGATGTGATGCTTCTCCATCAACTCCGTGCCGATATCCTGCTCTACACGGCTGTAGATGAGGGCCGCCTGCTCTTGCCCGAGAAGGGTAGTGACCCCGATCGTCCGCTTGGCCATCGCGGGGTCATCGACGATCTTGCGGATTTCGCTGACGATGCAATCGGCCTCGGGCGGATTGGTCTTCCCCTTGCGGTATCCATCTTCAACCAGAATATCGATCAGCGGCGGGTCTAGCCTTTGAGAGGCTGTCGGCAGCCTCAAGGGCAGCAGCCGGTGGCTGTAGAACTGGGCCTTTGAAAACTCGATGATTGGCGCCACGCACCGGAAATGCTCGGAAAGCATGATGGCGCCGCCGGCGAAGACGACTTTGCCGAGATCGTACAGCGATTGTTCCTCACGCAAGGCCGACCGGTAGTCGACCACCTGCTCGGAAAGATGCCGACGCGCCAGCTCATCCGCACGCTCCTGATCGCGGCCGACATGTTCGGGGCTGACTTGGCGATCATCGCCCACGATGAGAATCTGTTTTGCCCGAAGGAGTGCGGGGAGGGCGGCGACGGTCGATTGTGACGCCTCATCGACAATGACCAGATCGAACAGACCCAGGTCCGCAGGCAAGGACTCCGATACGCGGTAGTGGGGCATGATCCAGCACGGGAGGGCCGACTTAGCTCTATCGGACGCTGCTCGCGCATCACGCCGGTATCGCGCGGCCCGCTTGCCTGTGCCCCGGCCGATCCGGCGCACAGCGTCGGCATAGGCCGCTAGGGCCGATTGGACGCTGTCGGTCGCCTTCGTGCGCAGCTCAAGCCAGGTTTTTAGCTCGATGGATCGCTCATAGGCCTCTTTAAGCGTGGTCTCACTACTCGTCCGCTCGACGCCCAGCGCCCGGAGACGCCCGTGCCGGTCTATTTTAGCCAGCCAAGCTCCAAGTCTCTTAAGGCGCCAGCGCTCCTCCCAATCCCCTGGCGTCCATGGATCGGTCTGTCCGACAACTGCCTCGCTGCGCACCAGCGTGGCCCAACGACTCGCCCCAGAGTCTTCGATCAGAGCGGAAACCCGCGAAACGGTCTCAAACGCCGGCTGCTTTTTTACGAGACTGTCCAGTGTCAGTCTGAGTGCGCCCCACTCTCTGCGCAGAGCCGCATCATCAATCTCCGGGTTTCCAAGTTGATCGAGCAAGCAGGTGCGAAATAGAGCGCTGACTTCGCCGCCGCAGGGCTTCAAGCCGTCAATCAAACGTCGGCGCGTCGCTTCCGCTTGTGCCAGTCGCTCGCGCAGAAGATGACTTTCGATCGTCTCAATCAGTACTGTCGTCGCTGCGGGATCGCCGGAAATGGGTGTCGTCCAGCGCGGCAGGAGGCGTGAGGCGAGAGACTCAAGCTGGGCCTCGGTCTCGATCAGTGTTCGGATCGCAGCAAACTGATCGAGTTGCCCCTTGAGCAGGCGCGGGACAGCCAGGCCATCAATGCTCACGATGTCGGCACAGGTGTGGGGCGCCGCGTGGTTCCAGCTTAGCTTGAGCTTCTTAGCGCGCGCGAGGCTCTCGATATATCGGATGACCTCAGCCCATTCGGACGCAGTGCGAGGCTTTTCGCCAACGATCCGAATGGCGGAAAGCCGAGCTTTCAGGGACGACGCAAATAAGCCGGCGACCGCGCCCACAGGCGGCTCGCCCTTCGCACAACGGTCGATGGCTTCCAGCAGCTTTTGGTCGTCCAGCGTCCCTTCCGGCAGGTCGATTGGGCGGGATAGAAAGTGTCGGGCGTCCTCGCACAACGCACTAATTTCCGGCTCCATCGCAGCCAGAACCTGATAGCCCTCTTCGAGAGGATTGCGGCGGAGGGCGCTGGTCGCCTGGTCAGACCAGGCAAAGCTGGACGAGGTGATCGCGTGCCGGCCTTTTGCGAGCGCTTTTAAATCTGCGAGGAGCTGCGAAGCAAGGGCAAGCGTTTCGGATGCCTGATCCGCGAGTTCCATCAGCTCGCCAGTCGATATTTGCCGGCGCAAATTTTCTGATCTCGAAAGATCTCGGTGAACTGAGATCAGAGCCTTATCGTCGGGGAAGTCCTCTTGCCTCGGCAGTTTGACCGAGAGGTAGCCTAGGTCCGAACCGATTTGCTGCCGTGCTTGCCTAAGCGCGATGATGTCACTGTCCGAGAAGGCCGGGGCGAACTGGGGGTCAGGCGCAATGGCATCCTCGATCCACTCGGATCGTTCGACGTTCGCAGCGACTTCCCGCGCAGCGTTCAGCGGATCGACGGCCTCGCCGTCCAGATCAATCGTAGCCGTAGCGCTGCGGCCAATCTCATCGACCTCCTTGTCGATCCGCGCCAGCTTGCGATGGAGATTGTCAATTTGAACTTCCAGGTCCTGGATCTCTCGAGCCAATTCGTGCCGTTTCGTGCGCTGCAGCCGCTCGGCGATAATATCGACTGACTCTTGGAATTGTTTGAGGCCGTCCCGATCGCTGTCGAGCAGGCTCACGGCCAGAGGTCTTACGGCGGCTGGCAGCTGATCCCGCAACACCCGGAGGGCAGGCGCCTTCTGCGAGGTGACTAGCACCCGTTTTCCAAGCGCCAGATAATGGCTGATGATGTTGGCGATCGTATGGGTCTTACCCGTACCGGGCGGGCCTTGAACGACGACACCAGGCCTTAGGGCCAAGCGCTGCACGACCTCGACTTGTTCGCGGTTGAAAGGCTTAGGAAAAAATAGGTCCTGGCCGGACGTCGATGAGGTCACACCGGGGATCGTCGAAATGCCCCTGAATGTCGGGTAATCTTCGCTGCTCGGACCGTTTGCCGGCTCAGTGATGACCGCGGTAATGGCCTCCGGGAAGTCGATATCATCCTCGGCGCCTTCGATCAGAACCCGGAATCGACGAAGATCCTCCATAAGTTGGGTGGCCCGTCGTTCGCGTTGGAAGAATGCGAAAACGTCACTGACTTGCAGAGTTGGCTCGACAGCTGGGATCGATCGATCATCCGGATCTCTGCTGTCTGGCAGATAGACCGCATCGGGGTCGAGGAGCGCGACAGCACGTCGTAGGCAGGGCTCAAAACTTTCCGGCGCAAAGGGCGACAGAGGCTCGTCCTCGAGCGCCGCCAAACTCTTGGTCGCAAAGCTTTGCCACTCATTCACCGAGGCCAATTCAAGCTTGTCGAGGACGTCCGCCTCGATGCCAGGTATCGCCTCCATCCTCGGGCGGACTTCGATCGCGTGAGAAAAATCGTTGAGCGCGATTTCAAGCTGCACCGTTAGCAGCGGGTATCGCATCCTCTGATTGGCCTTGAACAAGGTTGAAAAGCCAATGCCGCAAACTAGCTCAACCGGGGTCTCCGTGCCGCCTTCAAGCATCTGGCGCAGCCCGAACAGGGCGTTGTAAAGCGCGATCGACTTTCGGCGTGGGCGCTCCGCCACCGCCCATAATTCCCAAACGCCGTTCACAAAAGTCTCGAACGCTGTCCTGACGCGGACTGCGTGTACGTAGTCTTCGAGACGGATCGATGCCGGACCGTCGTCCCCTTCCATCAGGCCAGCTGCGAAAAGCGGCGCGCTGGGGATTTCCGAGGTCAATTTTGGCGGCTGATCAGGGTTGTCGCGGAGGGACAACCAGAGCTTCAACTCATCGTCTGATGGCGACGGCGGCGAAATTTTCGCAAGGCGATCGACCTGAAGCCAGATCACATCATCGCTAAGTTCACGGTCCAGCGCGACCCCCGGCAGGTCGGCCAGGTCGGTCTCTGCGTAGAAAAATCCTTTGTGCTGCGTCGCATCAAGGACTGTCTTCAGCTTGTCTCTCTCAGTGGCCTCGACGTAGTCGATAAGGTCAATGAGGCGCCCCCGCTCATGTTCCATGCCTCAATCAACCCACTCGATTGCCCAAATCAAAATTCCTTCCAACGACGCTCCGCATTCGAACGCATCGCGGCTCATGCGACCGACAACACCTTATGCACGGAAAACGCCATCTGATAGTCTTTGCCTGCTTTACCGCCGTACGGTTGAGATAGTGGGGTTTGGGGGTGCCCAAGGAGACGATACTCAGTTGATGTCCTTACACCCGCGGGGTTCACCCTGCATCCATAGGAAACCGGTGCCTGTGGGGCGATGGCCTCCGGGCCACCAAACTACACAGCAGCTACACAGCCACTTGTGACAAACGTGTCCGGTGTCTCCTGACAAATCAGGGATAACGTCCCCCGGGCCAGGCGACAGTCCTGGGGTTCTCGGAACACATTCGCCACCCGGCGCGCGTCCGTGTTTTCGGTGTCGTCCGGGGTTGATCTTCCCGGCCCCCTAAAGCCCCCCGAAACTTGCCATCGAGACGCCGCCGTCCACAGCGATGGTCTCTCCCACCACATAGTCCCCGGCGCGGCTGGCCAGGTAGATGGCCACGCCCTGCATATCCTCGTCCGTGCCAATCCGGCGGCCGGGGATCCGCTTGGCGATCTCGTCGCCCTGGTCGCGGGCAACCTTGTTCATTTCGGACGCGAAGGCGCCGGGCGCGATGGCGCTCATGACGATGTTGTCCTGGATCAGCCGCGCCGCCATCCGGCGGGTCAGGTAGATCAGGCCGGCCTTGGAGGCGTGGTAGGAATAGGTCTCCTGCGGGTTCAGGCGGATGCCGTCGATAGAGGCCACATTGATCACCTTGGAGGGACGCTCATGCGTACCCGCCTTCGTCAGGGCGCCGTGCAGGGCCTGGGTCAGGAAGAAAGGCGACTTCAGGTTCAGGTCGACGACCTTGTCCCAGCCGCTCTCGGGGAATTCATCAAAGTCGGCGCCCCAGGCGGCGCCGGCGTTGTTGAGCAGGATGTCGAGCTTGTCCTCCCTGGCCAGGTAGGCGGTGGACAGGGCCTTGCAGCCGTCCACGGTGGACACATCCTGCGGCAGGGCGATGCACCGGGGTCCCAGCTCCTCGGCGGTCTCAAGGCAAGCTGGCGCCTTGCGTGAGGAGATATAGACCTTGGCGGCGCCGGCCTCGAGGTAGCCCTTGGCGATCATCTTGCCGATGCCGCGCGAGCCGCCGGTGACAAGCGCCACCTTGCCGTCCAGTGAAAACAGGTTCGAGCCCATGCGCAGTTCCTCTTTGTTTCGTCCCTTTGAACCGCCTTCATAGTCCATAGGCGCGTCGTGCAAAGCCTTGCTGCACATTTGACTTTGACCCGCCCGGCGGGGCCTATAACAAGCGTTTGAATTCAGAGGCCGCCAGGGTTTCCAACGTGCGGCCCGCAACCAGATTGAGGACGCCCCATGACCGAGATCAATTCGGTGACCACGCTCACCCACGACGGCGATGTCGCCGTGATCACCCTCAACTCACCGCCGGTGAATGCGCTGTCGGGCAATGTCCGTCAGGGCCTGTATGACGGCTTCAAGGCGGCGGGCGCGTCCGACGCCAAGGCCATCGTGCTGATCTGCGAGGGTCGCACCTTCATCGCCGGCGCCGACATCAGCGAGTTTGGCGCGGCGGCGGGAACGCCGACCGCCTCGCTGTTCGACGTTCAGGACATGATGGAGAACGCCAAGGTTCCCGTGGTGGCTGCGATCCACGGCACGGCGCTGGGCGGCGGGCTGGAAGTGGCGCTGTGCGCCCACTACCGCGTGGCTGTTCCGTCGGCCCGCCTGGGCCTGCCGGAAGTGGCGCTTGGTCTGCTGCCGGGCGCCGGCGGCACCCAGCGTCTGCCCCGGGTGGTCGGCGTCGAGACCGCGCTGGAGATGATGACGTCCGGCCGCCATGTGCCGGCGCCGGAGGCTGCGAAGCTGGGTCTGGTCGATGAGCTGGCAGAAGAGGGCAAACTTAAGGAAGCCGCCCTGGCCTTCGCCAACAAGTGCGTTGCCGAGAACAAGCCACTGGTGAAGATCAGCGAGAACAACACGAAGCTCGAGGCCGCCAGGGGCAAGCCGGAGATCTTCGCGGCGTTCCGCAAGGCTAACGCCCGCAAGTTCCGGGGCTTCGCCGCGCCGGAAGCCAACATCAAGTGCATCGAGGCGGCGGTGAATTCGGCCAGCTTCGACGAAGGCCTGAAGGCCGAGCGCAAGCTGTTCGGCGAACTGATGATGGGCAGCCAGTCGGCGGCGCAGCGCTACTACTTCTTTGCCGAGCGTCAGGCCCAGAAGATCCCCGGCATCGCCGATGACATTCCGCTCAGGCCGATCAAGAAGGTGGGCGTGATCGGTGCAGGCACCATGGGCGGCGGGATCGCGATGAACTTCGCCAACGTCGGCATCCCGGTGGTGATCGTCGAGCAGCAACAGGCGCCGCTGGACAAGGGCCTGGCCACCATCCGTAGCAACTATGAGCGCTCGCGCACCGCCAAGCCCGAGGAGACGGCCAAGCGGATCAGCCTGATCACCGGCTCGCTCTCCATGGAAGAGGCGTTTGCGGACGTCGATCTGGTGATCGAAGCCGTGTTCGAGCGGATGGACATCAAGAAGGACATCTTCACGAAGCTGGACGCTATCTGCAAGCCGGGCGCGATCCTGGCGACCAACACGTCCGGGCTCAATATTGACGAGATCGCCTCGGTGACGAAGCGTCCTCAGGACGTGATCGGCCTTCACTTCTTCTCACCGGCCAATGTGATGAAGCTGCTGGAAATCGTCCGCGCCGACCATACGGCGGACGACGTGATCATGACCTCGATGAAGCTCTCGAAGCAGATTGGCAAGATCGCCGCCCTGGTGGGTGTCTGCCCCGGCTTCGTGGGCAACCGGATCCTGGGTCAACGCCAGCGTGAAGCCCAGAAGCTGGTGCTGGAAGGCGCCATGCCCTGGGACGTGGATCGCGTGCTCTACGACTTCGGCTTCCCCATGGGCCCGTTCGCCATGAGCGATCTTGCCGGTCTCGATATCGGCTGGGTGAAGGAAAAGTCCAACGGCGAGACGATCCGCGACGTGCTGTGCGAAGCCGACCGCCGCGGCCAGAAGACGGGCGCCGGTTACTACGACTACGACGAGAACCGCAACGCTCAGCCCAGCGCCTTCACCGAGAAGGTGATCCACGACTTCATCGTCAAGTCCGGCGCCAACCCGCGCAAGATCGACGATGAGGAAATCCTGGAGCGTTGCATCTATCCGATGATCAATGAGGCGGTGAAGATCCTCGAGGAAGGCAAGGCCATCCGGGCGTCAGACATCGATGTGGTCTGGGTGAACGGCTACGGCTGGCCGGTCTATCGCGGCGGGCCGATGTTCTACGGGGACCTGATCGGCGGCCCGGCTGTGGTGCTGAAGAAGATGCAGGAGTTCGAGGCCAAGATGGGCGATCAGTTCAAGCCGGCCGCCCTTCTGGAAAAGCTGGTCGCCGAGGGCAAGAAGTTCTCCGACCTGAAGGGCTGAGGCTCCAGGGTCAGAAACGTCGCGGGCGGGTCTGTGATCTGCCCGCGATGAGTTTCACGCAGCGCTACGGGACCGCCTTGAATTCCACGTCGATGGTCAGCGTCACGTTGTCACCGATCGCCGGCACGTAGGCGGAGACGCCAAAGTCAGACCGCTTGATCGTGGTGGTCGCGGCAAACCCCAGTGAGTAAACCTTGTCCAGCGGGTTCGCGCCCGCCTGATTGAACACCGCCTTGAGTGTCACCGGCTTGGTGACGTCCTTCAGCGTAAGCTCGCCCTGGATGTCGGCGGTCGTGTCGCCGGTCCGGGTGACCTTGGTTGATTTGAACGAGGCCGTCGGAAACTTCGCCGTGTCCAGGAAGCCCGGCGCCTTCAGGTTCTTGTCGAGGGTGGCGTTCAGCGTGCCGATCTTGGTGGTGTCGATCGTCACATGAAGTTCGGTTGCGCCCAGGTTGGCGGGGTCGAGCTTCATCGTCCCGTTCACATCCGGAAACTGGCCCACATAGCTGGAGAAGCCGAAGTGGGTGACGGCCCAGGTCACTTTCGAATGGCTGGCGTCGAGTTTGTACGCGCCCGCCTTCACCTCGGCGGGCACCTTGGTCATCTGGGCCTGGGCGACGGAGGCAAGGCAGAACGCGGCGGTGAGGCCGAGGATCAGGGGTGAGCGGCGCATGGGGGGCCTTTCGAGGTTGCGGGGTCTGACCCTACGCGAAATCCCGCGTCAGTTCTGCGCGACTGGCCGGCGAAAGTGCGGCCAGGTGACCGTACCGCTCATGTTCGCAGCCCACCATGATCTGGGTGGCCGGATCGCGGAACACGGCGATATGGGCGGGGCTGAGCGGGAACCTCAGGAAGTGGACCGCAGAGGTCTTGCCATCCTCGCGGGTGCGCTCGACATCGCCTTCGGGAACGCCCATCACCTTGTCGGCGCCAACCTGCAGGAAGAAGCAGTCCTCGGCGCCGCCGAGACGCCCCAGCAGCGCTTCACGCCGGACCGGGTCATCGATTTCGAACATCACCGTGGCCACCAGCTCGGACCCATTGGGGATCAACGGGTTGTAGGCGGCCAGTTCGTCGGGAACCTGGGCCGCGCCACCCTTTTCCACCAGCAGCATCTCCTGGATCTGGAAGAGCATGGTGTCGTAGCTCTCGAAATAGAAGGTGCAATAGGGGCCCAGCGCCACCCGGCGCAGCCGCTTGGACGGCAGCAACTCGGCCCGCCATTCCTTCCGACGCTTTGCGAACTCTGCGTCAGGCAACAGGTCTTCTTTTTTGATCATACGGCTTTCCAGCGGCATCAGCGGATCCCATAGGCTTGGGCGAAAATCTCGACAGGGTGAGCTTCGCGGGGGGCTTTCGGGCTGTCCGGTTTGGCCTCGTCGGCCAGGATCTGGCCGAGGTGTTTGCAGGCCAGCGGACAGTCGGAGCAAAGGATTGCGTTCGCCTTGGTCGCAACCTGGCGCGCCGCCGGCCGCCCGACCTTCAGCGCCATCGGACGTGTGTCTTTCATCACGCCGAAGGTGCCGCCGTGGCCGGAGCAGCGCTCGACGATGTCGACTTTGGTCTCCGGAATCAGGCGCAGCATCTCCGCCGACTTGGCGCCCATATTCTGGGCCCGGGAATGGCAGGAGTGGTGGAAGGTGACGCCGCCCTCGACCGGCGTCAGGCCGGGGGCGAGACCCAGCGACTTCGACAATTCGACCACATACTCGGAAACGTCCCGCGTGGCGGCAGACAACTGTTTCACGGCGGCGTCCTCAGGCAGGATCAGCGGCCACTCGAACTTCATCATCAGCCCGCAGGAGGCAGTCAGCGCGACCACCTGATAGCCCTCGTCAATCAGGGGGGCGAAGACGGCGGCTACCCGCCGGGCCTTGCCGGCCACGTCGGCCACATCGCCGGCCTCCAGCTGGGGCATGCCGCAGCATTCCGGATAGACCAGCTTGACCTCAACCCCTTGCAGCGCCAGCACCTTCGCTGCGGCGACAGCGGTGTCCGGGGCGTTGTAGTCCACGAAACAGGTGGCATAGAGCGCGACCTTGCGCAGTCCGAATGCCGGGCCCTCAGGGTTCGGCGCCAGGGGCGTTTTCAGGCGGTCTGCCGCCGTCTTCGAATGGTACTGAGGCAGGCTGGCCTCGGCGTCGATCCCGGCCACGGCGTCCAGCATCTTGCGGAGCGGCGTGTTCTCGCGGGCGCTGGCCCAGTTGGCGAGGCCGGCAACCGGCCTGGCCAACTTGCCGTTGCGATCCGTCAGGCCCAGTTGCTCGCGCACGAAGTCCTTTTCACCCGCCCGGCGTTTGGCCGCCCGATAGCGCAGGATCAGGTGCGGGAAATCCAGGTCGAACTCGTGCGGCGGCACATAGGGACACTTGGTCAGGAAGCACATGTCGCAGAGCGTGCAGGCGTCGGCGACCTTGGCGTAGTCTTTCTTGTCGACGCTATCGAGCTCGCCGGTCGGGCTCTCATCGACCATGTCGAACAACTTGGGGAAGCTGTCACACAGATTGAAACAGCGCCGGCAGCCGTGACAGATGTCGAACACCCGCTCCATCTCGGCCTCGACCTTGGCCAGGTCGTAGTAATCCTCATCCTGCCAGAGGATCGGACGGCGGAACGGCGCGTCGAGGCTGCCTTCGCGGGGCGGCGTTGAGGTCGGACTATCGGCCATGGAATTTGTCCTTCTCCTCTCCCAAAGGCGTTCGCCAGATCACGCTATGCTGGCGGAGGCGACCGCTTCCCTTCTCACACAAGGGGAGAAGGGAAGCCTGTAAGTTTTCGCCTATTCCATCGTGTCCAGGGCGCGCTGGAAGCGACCGGCGTGGGACTTCTCGGCCTTGGCCAGGGTCTCGAACCAGTCGGCGATCTCGTCGTAGCCTTCTTCACGGGCCGTGCGGGCCATGCCCGGGTACATGTCGGTGTACTCGTGGGTCTCTCCGGCGATGGCGGCTTTCAGGTTGTCGCCGGTGGGGCCGATCGGCAGGCCGGTGGCCGGATCGCCGACGCTTTCCATGAACTCGAGATGACCGTGCGCGTGGCCGGTCTCGCCCTCGGCGGTGGAGCGGAACACGGCGGCCACGTCATTGTAGCCTTCAACGTCGGCCTTCTGGGCGAAATAGAGGTAGCGACGGTTAGCCTGGCTCTCGCCGGCGAAGGCGGCCTTCAGGTTCTCGATAGTCTTGCTGGTGGCAAGCGACATGGATCATCTCCTGTTGGGGTGCGCGAGGCTCCGAGCCTTCGCTGCGCGTCTGACGCGTGGGTTATGGACCTCCGATCAGGAGGACGACAACATGATATCCTCTATACTGCTCATAGAGCCGCTCTATGCCCCCAGGCCCCGGAACATAATCACCCTGACGCGCCGGATTTAGGACGGAACATGCTACCTGCGATACGCAGTGTCGATAACGCGATCTTAACGGGCGTCGGTTTTAAACGAACATTGATATCCATTTGCGTACTTGATTGAGGCGCGATCTGGCATGCGAAACGCGAAGGCGAAAATTCTGATCGTCGACGATCAGGCGCCGTTCAGACAAGTGCAGCGCACAGGCCTGCGCGCCCTGGGATATCTGGATATCCGGGAGGCGGAAGACGGCCTGGAAGCGCTAGAGATGCTATCCAGGACACGCCCTTCGGTTGTCGTGCTCGACTCCCTGATGCCCAGACTGGATGGTCTGGGCGTCCTGCGCGCCATCCGGGCTGACCCGGAGCTTGTGAAGTTGCCGGTCATCATGATGTCAGCCATGTCGGACGCACGCTACGTGGGCGCGTGCACGAGCCTTGGCATCGTAGGATTTCTGATCAAGCCGTTCACCATCGAAGCGCTGGCGAGCCGGATCGCCTGGTGCCTTCAGGATAACCGCAGCAGGAACAAGCCGTCTCCAGGAGACGTCGTTGGCCGCGCGAAAGTCGCCTGAGGCTCCACATCTAGCCCAATCGGCGGATGGCGTCGGCCACCAACGCCGGGTGCTCCAGGGTCACCATGTGGCCGGCCTCTGGAATCGATACCAGATCCGAGCCAGCGATGCCCTTCTTGAACCCGTGGGCATAGACCGGCGGGATCAGTCGGTCTGAGTCCCCCCAGATCACCACTGTCTTCGCCGTGATCCGGTACATCCGCGGCTGGAGCCCACGCTCGGGGATCGGGAACAGCAGGCGTCCTGCCATGCCCAGCTGGCGGGCGTTGGTGACCAGATAGGTCTGCAGGAAATTGGGGTCCGTGACATTGCGCCCGGCGGTCAACATGGCGGCGCCGGCTGCGGCGTCGTGGAACAGTAGCGCCGGCATCTCATAGGGAAGGGTGGCGAACAGGTCGGCGATGGGGTGTTCGTCATCCCAAAGGCCCGCCGGGCAGATCAGGGCCAGGCGCGAGACATCGTTGGGGGCCACAGCGGCCATCTCGGCGGCGATCATGCCGCCCATGGAGTGACCCACAAGGACAGGATCCTTCAGGCCCAGCGCCGCCACCACGTCCCAGGTGTGCAGCGTGAAATCCAGCATGTCGCGGATCTCAGGGCATTCCTCGCTGTCGCCATAGCCGGGGATCAGCGGGGCGTAGACGTGGTGGGTCTTCGCCAGCTCGGCCAGCAACGGATCATCGGCAGTGACGCCGCCGGCGCCATGCAGGAAGACCAGAGGCGGGCCGGATCCGCCCTCGAGGTAGCGGACCGGAACGTGGTGGGTCGATACGGCTTTCAGCTCCATGGTCTAGGTGTCTGGTCCCGGAGTGTGGGGGAATCAGCCAAGCTGATCCTTCATTCCGGGAGGACCTATGGGCCAGATACTCCATGGCAGCGCCACGACCACGTACGCCGTCCGAGCGGCGATACAGCGATCGAAAGCTCCGCTCAAGGAGCTAGCCACCCAGACCGAGCGGTTCTTCTCCCGGAAATCATCCGGCAGATAGGGCCAGGGCATCAGGTTGAACCAGGTGAATTTCATGGGGATCCCCTCCGGGCGCAGCCTCTGATGGGCTGTCATGGGATGACGATAGCCCAAGGGGGCCGGGCGCCAAGCGACATCACGCTGTCATCGATCTGTTCTATGCAAAACGAAACAAAGATCGATTGGAACCAAATTGCCTGCGGACGTATTTTCAAACCGACCTCAAGGAGTGAGCCCCATGTCCAGCCCTGACAAGACCATCGCCGCCGGCCTGTCGGGCCTGCTGGCCGACACCTATGCGGTCTATCTGAAGACCCACGGCTATCACTGGAACGTTCGCGGCCCGAATTTCTCCAGTCTGCACACCCTGTTCATGACGCAATACACCGAGATGTGGACCGCCATCGACCTGATCGCCGAGCGCATCCGCGCCCTGGGCGAGACCGCGCCGCAGGGCTACGGCGCCTTCGGCAAGCTCTCGGGCATCCAGGACGGCGACCCCGCGCGCAACGCCGAGGCCATGCTGCAGGAACTCCTGGCCGACCACGCCACCCTGATCGCCACCGCCAAGGCCGCCCGCGAAGGCGCCGACGACGTCACCGCCGCGGTGATCGACGCGCGGGTGGATGCGCATCAGAAGCATGCCTGGATGATCCGGGCGACGCTGGGTTAGGGGGTGGTGGGCTCATTCAGGCCCCAGTGGTAGCTGCCCAAGGTTGCCTCTACACTGGCGCGATGATGCCATGGATCGACCTCAAGGCCGTCTATGAACGCCTGAAGACAGAAAAGCAGTATGCTGGAGTGTGCATCCAGATTCAGCAGCTCTGGAGTCTTTACGCCATCCAAGCCGACCTCGACTTCGCACGCGGCGCGATCACTCAATTGATGAAAATAGGGCCCTCGGAAGACGGGCATCGACAAGCTACCAGCGAGGCCGAAGCTGCCATCTTCGACTCCCTCTTGGTCAATGCGGTTATCAGCTATTGCCGCGCGGCGGTCTCCGATGCGGCATCTGAACGGTTTTCCATGCTGGGAGATCGACACCTCAAGGGCGATAGAAAAGCGCAACACAAGCTGGTTGTCGACCTGCGGAACAAAGTCTTGGCCCACCACGGATACGGAGAATTTCATCCTGAGACGCCGTGGTTGCGCGATGCCCTCGTCTTCAGGGTCACGGAAACGCTCATCCGTGTCCGGGGCGTATACATCCGCCTCAACACGAGCAAGGACGTCATGGTCGCCCTCGACAGTGTGACCACCGCCGCGCTCGCACAGTGCGCCGAACTTGAGGTCAAGTTCAGAGAGGTATTATCGACCACGCTCCTGTCGCTCGGCCGAGACGAAGAATTTGTCGCCACGATCAAAGAGTGCGTATTCGATGGCCCGACGTTCTTCGGGGATCAACCAGGCTGGGATGCTGCCACGGGAGACTTCATCATAAAGGTTGGAGAGCGGACCTTCAGCGTGAAGGCTTGAGACAAGGGCTGAGAGGCGTCATCACGATGAATGCACCGGGCCGACTTTCGATGATACCATAACTATCCTCATGTGACCTATCGCACGCATTCGGCTAGAATGAGTGGATAGCTATCAAGTCACCTCAATATCTATCCTGCCGAGGACAGCTAGACTGCGAGAGATTGTCAGGCGGCAATCGCCGTCGCCGGGCCATAGTTTCACTTCGTGCTACAAGCTGACTCACATGCTGCTGGCCGCGGTGCTGGCCGCAATCTAAGCCGGACCGGAGGCTAGGGCAGCGACGCGCCGCGACTGACTCAGAATGTCCAATCTTCCGCGTCGATGAGCGCCAAAAGATTAATGCAGGGAACGCCCTCGGCCTGGCACACGAAGGGGATGCGCGGCTTCTCCGCAGATCCGCCCTGCTCTTCGGTGACAACAGTGAGCACTGGATCGCCCGCGAGCGCCTGAGCGATCACAAACGGGTCGCCACCGGACTTTCCTTTCCCGGTGTCGACAAGCTTGGGATAAGCGGCCATCACGTGGACCACAGCACCTTGCACATCGTCGTCGATTTCGCGGAATAGCGCGGCTTTTCGATCCTTCGCCCAGGCGCGGAGCTCATCGTCCTTTCTTTCCAGTTCATTGAAGACCTCGATTGAAGCGACCAACCGCTCCTCATCGATCAGCTCGTCGATGCGCTTCCAAAGGCCCGGGAATCGCTTCGGCGGATAGGCGCGGTGCCAGCCATGAACGAGGCAACTCGTGTCGATGCTGTACACCGTTGCCGGCATCAGGCCATGCCGACCTGGGACGCGATGACGGGAATATGCCGCACCTTAACGCCAAGGTACCCCGACACGTCAGACAGTGTAATGCGGTCCTGGTGGTAGTTCTCAATGACCGCCCGAATGAAGGGACGGCCAAAATCCGCGATCGTCTCGAGCGGCATGTTCCGAGGAATGCCTTGATCCCCGCGACCTTCCCGCTCACGCTGGCGCTGGGCCCGAAACTCGGCGGCGTATTGCGCGCGCTTCCGATTGTAGAAATCCTGAGTTACTCGACCAAAGGTTAGCAGCCGTCGAACAACACCTTCGCGGCTCGTATTGTACGAACCCGACAAGACTTCGATTGCATCGTCAGGCCATTCCTGGACCCCGGGACGTTGTGTCAACAGCGGCTCCGCCAAGAAGGCTGCACGCGGAATCAATGTGGCGGCTGCAACATGATTGCAAAACACCTCCACCGCGGCATCGGCGGCCGGGCGGGGTGCATCCACATCCAGTTCAGACACACCCGACTGGCGCAGCATTAGGTGCGCGAGCTCATGCAGGAGACTGAAGGTGCGCCGAGGATATACATCCTTCCGATTGACGACGATCAGCGGGAACTTTTCCGCCCACAAGGCAAAGCCGGACGCTTCGTCGCTCTCGATTCGCGAGGCCTGGAAGACGAGCACGCCAGCCTCTTCGATCTTGGTCCGCCACTCGCGGAATGCGTGAAGTTGGTTTCCCCAGCGCGACTGTTGGTCTCGCCGAACGCGAAACGCCGCCCTTATCTGTTCACCCACCGCTTCCGGATCAGCACGGAGGGTCGTAGTCAAAGTGAATGATGCCGGCTTCGCCAAGTTTTCTTCGTAGAGTTCGATCGCCAATTGACGGCGTTGCTGCGCGCGTCGCACCTCGAGGCTGAGTCCTGGCGAGAATCGGCGGGGTCCGAAGTCCGGCAGCCGTCGGAAGTCGTGCATAGCCTGGAAATCGGTGGGCGGCTCGGGGAGATACAAAACCGCAAGAGGCCGCTTGTAGAGCGCCGCCATTTTCCGGAGCTGAGAAATAGAAGGCTGGTCGTCACCGGCTTCCCAAGACGCTAGGACATAGTCAGCGATCTTCAACCTCTCGGCGGCCACTGGCAGATCATAGCCAGCGGTGTCACGCGCCCATGTCAGTAGGGCGGGGTTTATCGTGGCTTTGAATCGCTTCGCCATGCTCCCCTCCCTGGTGAAAACGCGGACAACCATCTTACACGATGGGTTAACGCCATCCTATAGTAGTGAGGTGGCGGTAGTCAGGCGTTCAAATGCAATCCGCCCCCAATCCCCCATCCCCCACACCACATCTCGACATCGCCCCCTGCGGCGTAGACTTATGGCGCATCGCTTCGCTTCGGACGCCGCCTTGCCCAGACTCCTGCCCCTCGCCGCTGCCCTCGCCGCCCTCGCCCTGGCCGGTTGTCAGGATACGGTCCAGCGGCCCGCGTGCCCGCCGGGCAAGGTCTGTCTGGAGTATGGCAACAATGCCGAGCCGCAGACGCTGGATCCGGGCAAGGCCAATCTGGTGGATGAGGCCTCGATCATCGGTGATCTGATCATGGGTCTGACCACCGATGCGCCGGACGCCTCGCCCATGCCCGGCGCCGCCACCCACTGGGAGACCAGCGCCGACGGGCTGGTCTGGACGTTTCATCTGCGGCCCTCGACGTGGTCGGATGGGGCGCGGGTGACGGCGGATGACTTCGTGTTTGGCCTGCGCCGCACGCTGGATCCGAAGACCGCCTCGATCTACGCCTACCTGCTCTATGTGATCAAAGGCGGGCAGGCGGTGAATGAGGGCAAGGCGCCGCTCACCTCGCTGGGCGTGCGGGCCATCGACCCGCTGACGCTGGAGATCACGCTGGCGCACCCCGCGCCCTATCTGCCGGAACTGACCAAGCACCAGAGCTTCTTCCCGGCGCCCCGGCATGTGGTGGAGAAGCTGGGCGACGCCTGGGTGCAACCGGGGAACTATGTGTCCAACGGGCCCTTCAAGCTGACCGCCTGGAAGCTGGGCGACAAGATCACCGTGGAGAAGAACCCCCTGTTCTGGGACGCGAAGAACGTGTGCCTGGACCGCATCAACTATTACCCCACGCCCGATGTGGTGAGCGCCGAGCGCCAGGTGGCGCGGGGCGAGCTGGACATCAACACCAGCTTCCAGTCCAACCGCTATCAGCGCCTGAAGGCCGAGATGCCCGATACGGTGCGCGTGGATGTGGGCACCGCGACCTCATACCTCTCGTTCAACACGCGCGATGTGGCGGCTTTCAAGGATCGGCGGGTGCGCCGGGCCCTGTCCATGACCATCGACCGGGAGTTCATCACGCGGGAGCTGCTGCGCGCCGGGCAGGAGCCGGCCTATGCCTTCGTGCCGCCGATCACCGCCAACTATGTAAAGGGTCCAAGGCTGCGCTGGGCCGACAAGCCGTTCGCCCAGAGGCAGGCGGAGGCGCGCGCCCTGCTGGCCGAAGCCGGCTATACAGCCAGGCGGCCACTGAAGATCACCATCCTGTCGGCCAACAACTCCAACACCCTGCTGTTGATGGAGGCGGTGCAGGCCGACTGGCGGGCCATCGGGGTGGAGGTGACGCTGCAGCAGAACGAGGGCGCGGTCGCCTTTGCGGCCTATCGCAACCGCGCCTTCGAGGTGGGCTCCATGAGCTGGTTCGCCGACTTCAACGATCCGGTGACCTTCCTGGGCCTGCTGAAATCCGACACCGGCGGGCAGAACTATGGCGACTACAAGAGCCCGACCTACGACGCCCTGCTGGCTCGCGCCGATCAGGAGCCGGACATCGGCAAGCGCGCGCGGATCCTGGCCGAGGCCGAACAGCTGATGCTGGACGAGGAAGCCATCGCGCCGATCTTCTATGTGGTGAACCGCAATCTGGTCAGCCCTCGCGTCACCGGCTGGGTCGCCAACCCCCCCAATTTCCACCGGACGCGGTGGATGTGCCTGAAGGGCTGAGGTTGCGGGCGCCGAGGGGATCGATGCGCAATTCCGGAGTAACGCGCTCAGTGCTGAGTGCCTTCGCCCCTTGTGGGAGAAGGTGGCAGGCGAAGCCTGACGGATGAGGGGTCGCGCCGCCCTATCGAAATGATTTCAATGCCTTATCGGAGAGGACTATCGACCCCTCATCCGACCTCGCTTCGCGAGGCCACCTTCTCCCACAAGGGGCGAAGGGGCGGGTGAGCCAATTCTACGACCAACGTAAATGACGCTACGGTCCCGGAAGGGGGAGAACCATGAGCCAACAGACAAAACCCGCAAACCGCGCCGGCCTGGTGGTGCTGATCTGCTTTCTGATCGCCGCCATCGAGGGTTATGACATCCAGGCGTTCGGGATCGCTGCGCCGCAGCTGGTGGCCGATCTGGGGCTGACGCCGGCGCAGCAGGGCTGGGCCGCCAGCGTGGCCATGGTGGGTCTGGTGATCGGCGCCTTTGCGGGCGGCTGGTTCGCGGACCGGATCGGCCGCAAGCCGGTGCTGATGGCCTCGGTCGCCGCCTTCGGCCTGTTCTCGCTGGCGACGGCGTTCAGCCCCACCTACGACACCCTACTCTGGGCCCGGTTCGCCACCGGAATCGGCTTTGGCGGGGCGATGCCGAACCTGATCGCCATCGCCACCGAGATCGCCCGGCCAGAGCGCAGAGCCGGCACGGTGGCGGCGATGTTCTGCGGCATGCCGACGGGCGGCGCCATTGCCGCGCTGGTGGGCCGGGTGGCGGGCGAGGCGCTGGACTGGCGGATGATCTTCATCGCCGGCGGGGTGATCCCGTTGCTGCTGCTGCCGCTGATCGCGCGCTGGCTGCCGGAGACGCGGCCCGAGCCCCAGGCCGGGGCGGATCACAGCCTGCCGCGCGCCCTGTTCGGCGAAGGTCGCGCCTTGCCGACGGTGCTGTTGTGGCTGGTCTTCATGATGACGCTGGTGGTGCTCTACCTGGCGCTCAACTGGCTGCCGACCTTGGTGATCGCCAAGGGCCAGGCGCCCGCCGAGGGGTTTGCCGCGGCCATGGCGTTCAACCTGGCCGGGGTGGTCGGATCGCTGGGGATCGCCGCCCTGACCGACAGGGCCGGATGGCGCTGGCCGCTGGTGGGGGTCTATCTGGGACTGGCCGCAGCCATGGCCGGGCTGGCGTCGGCCGGGGCCGCGCCGATGATCCTGATCCTCTCGGCCGCCGCCGGGTTTCTGGTGATGGGCGCCCAGTTCTCGCTCTATGCCGTGGCGCCCCGGCTTTACCCCGCCCACGTCCGGGCCGCCGGCGCCGGTACGGCAGTAGCCGTGGGCCGTTTCGGGTCGATCATCGGGCCTCTGATTGCGGGGGAATTGCGCAATGCCGGGGTGACCGCCGATGCGGTGATCCTCTCGATGGCCCCGGTCGCCCTGATCGCCGCTGTGGCGCTGGCGGCTCTGGCGCGGACGGCTCGGGATCAGGCCTAGCCAGGGATCACATTCGCCTTCCGTCGGGTGAAAGCACTTGGCTCAGGCGCTAACTTTCGCCATTCAACGCTCAACGAAGGGTCGCGTATGCCGCGACGGTCCTGGGGAATAGTCTTGGCGCCGGCGGGGTCGACGGAACAGGCGGGAGAGCACGGCCCGCTCCTCGACGCGCTGATCGAGAAGCGCGAGAGCCTTCTGCTGTTCCTGGCGTCGCGGACCCGCTGCATGGCGACCGCCGAGGACCTGATCCAGGATCTCTACATCAAGGTCGCGGCCGTGGACGCCGGAGCGGATGTCCGGGCGCCGGTGGCCATGCTCTATCGGATGGCTGCAAACCTGATGGTGGACCATGTCCGCAGTACGCAGCGTGCGTCACGACGCAACGGGCAATGGCGGATGGACACCCATGCCACCGTGGGCGGGGAGGACGTCGCCGGCGAACCGGCGGCCGACGAGGTGCTGGTGGCGAAAGAGCGGGTGCATCTGTTGGCCGAAGCGGTGGCCGCCCTGCCCCCCAAGATGGGCCAGGCGTTCCGGCTTCACAAGCTTGAGGGACAGAGCCAGGCCGAGACGGCGCGCGCCATGGGGGTGTCCGTCAAAATGGTCGAGAAGCACATCCAGGCCGCGATCGCCAACCTGGCGCAGAGGTTGCGTACGTGAGGACGGATGAATCTTTCGCCCGACCTAGGGGTAGAGCCGCGCGGCGCCGTCTCTTCCGCTGTTCGGCGCAGACCGCGCAGATCGAGCAGGCTGGCTGATGATTGGCATTGTAAGCGACGAGGAAGGGACGATGGCGAACGCCAGCGCCTGGCTCGCGCGCCTGCAGCGCGACGATGTCTCCGAAGCCGACGCCCTTGAATTCGAAAGCTGGCTGGCGGAATCGCCGGCCAACGCAGTCGCCTACCGTCGCACCCTTGCGCTCTGGCACGAATATGAAGCCGCAGCAGATGCTGTGCTCGTCGAACTTTCGGCGGCAAACCGGCCTGTACGGACGCTAGCCCGGCCCGGGCTCTCGCGTCGCTGGCTGGTGGGCGGCGGCGGGTTCGCCGTTGCGGCCGGGCTGGCGATTGCGGTCATGCCCTCGCTGCTGGCCGGACCCGCGATCCAGAGTTATGCGACGGGCAAGGGACAGCATCAGCGGATCACCCTGGCCGACGGCTCGGTGGTCGACCTCGATGCCGAGACCAAACTCAGCGTGAGCTTCAGCCGGGGCGCGCGGCGCGTCACCCTGGCCGACGGCGAGGCGATCTTCGACGTCGCGCATGACGCGGGTCGTCCGTTCACCGTGGCGGCGTCGAACCACGTCGTCCGCGTCGTCGGAACCCAGTTCGACGTCCGCAATCGCCATGACGGGCTGAGCGTGACGGTGGCCCGCGGGAAGGTGGATGTCCGTCCGGCCAAGGCTGCGACATCAGGTCGCGCTTTCCTGCTCACGGCGGGCCAGAGGCTGGAGATTGACGGGACGGGTCTTGAAAGGCTGAGCGCGGTCGATCCGCAGGAAACCTTCAGCTGGCGCTCTGGTCGGCTGGTTTATCGCGCCGAACCGCTGGCCAATGTGGTGGCCGACCTGAACCGCCAGTTTGTCGAACAGATCGAAGTTTCCGATCCCGAGCTCGGCCGGACGCCGGTCACCGGCGTAATTGTGCTGGACGACCAAGCTTCGGTTGTTGCGCGCCTGAGCTTGATGCTGCCTATAAGATCGATACCTTCTGGCGAGAAGCTGCTGCTTCTCCGGAAGTAGGGCGCGCGTCAGGTCGGAGCGGAATATCCTTGATCGTCGGCATCTGGTAGCCGCTGCCTTTCTGGCGACGGCATTCGGAATCGGCGACTCCGCCGAGGCTGCATCGGCGCGTATCCGCTTCGAGATCGAACCCCAGACCTACGCCGAGGCGCTGCTGGATATCGCCCAGCAGGCCAACGTCACCCTGATCGGTGCGGCGTCCTGCGACGGCTACTCGGCAACCCGCCTTTCCGGCGCCCTGACGCTGGAGCAGGCGCTCACCAGGACACTGACCGGCGCGCGCTGCACCTGGCGCATGATCGCCCCCGGCGCAGTGGAGATCTCTCCGATCCCCCGGATTGAGCCGCCGAAGCCGGATCCCCCCGTCACCTTGACCGACGTTCTGGTCACCGCCACCAAGCGGGTTCGCAATGCACGCGAACTGGCCGTGGCCATCACCACCATCCCGCGCGTGGGGCTGGAGGCGACCGGCGCGTCGGACGCGGGCCAGGCGGCCAGCCAGTTCGCCGGCGTGCTGGTGACGAATCTCGGTCCCGGACGCAACAAGCTGTTGCTGCGGGGCCTTTCGGACGGCGCCCACACCGGTCGAACGCGATCGACCGTGGCCACCTACCTCGATGAGATCCCGGTAAACTACAATGCGCCGGATCCAGACCTTCGCCTGGTTGATGTGGAGCGACTGGAGGTGGCCCGGGGGCCCCAGGGGGCCCTGTTCGGAGCGGGCTCACTCAGCGGCGTCTATCGGATTGTCACCCGCAAGCCCGACCTCGTGGACTTCTCGGCCGAGGTTCGCGCCACAGGCGCCATCACCCGGGGCGGCGCCCCCAGCGGCGCGGTGGAGGGACATGTAAATGTGCCCATTGAGGCCCTCAACCTGGGCATCCGGCTGTCGGCCTACGATGAGGTTCAGGGCGGTTATCTGGACGACATCCTGCAGCAACGCCGCAACGTCGATCAGACGGTCCGGCGCGGCGGCCGCCTGATGGTGGCCTTCGAACCCAATGACACCTGGTCGGCGACGCTTACGGTGGCGGGCCAGCACCTGCGCTCGCGCGATACGCACTACACGGCCCCTGGCATGGGGCTGAAGCGCGCGGTCCGCATCCGCGAGCCGCACGTGAACGATATCGAACTGGCGACGGCGACGATCAAGGGATCCTGGGGCTGGGGTGATCTGGTCTCCTCGACCGGCGTGGTGCAGCATCGCTACGGCAGCATTTTCGACGCCACCGCCACCAAGGACCTCTACACCCGGACCGGGGTGACCTCGGCCTATTCCGAGCGGACGCGAACGCGGATGCTGGTGCAGGACCTCTATGTGACCTCCCGGGGCGCGGGGCCGCTGGAGTGGCTGGCCGGGATCTACGGTTCCTACACGGCCGTGGAGTCGCCGACAGAATACTCGGTCCAGCTGCCCCGGGTGCCGCTCATTCCGGTGTACGGCGATGATCGGCGCGACCGCATCCGTGAGCTCGCCGCCTATGGAGAGGGATCCTATCGACTGACGCCGGATGTCACCCTGGCCCTTGGCGCACGCGTCTTCGCCGTCCACACCCGGACCCTTTCCGATGTGGATTCCGAAAACTTCGCGCCCCGCTCGCTGGACCGGTCGGTGGACTTCCGGGGCGTGTCGCCGAAGATTTCGATGACCTGGGCGATCAGCCCCGGGAACATGGCCTATGCAGTCGCCTCGGAAGGCTATCGGTCCGGGGGGATCAATTCCGGTGGCGCGGTGCCGTTGGCGGAGAAACGCTCAACATTCAGGCCTGACCGCCTGATCAACCTTGAGGCCGGACTGAAGCTGGAGGGACTGTCGCGGGCGCTGTCGATGAACTCGTCGGTATTCTATGACTTGTGGAACAACATCCAGACCGACCAGTATCGCCCGTCCGGCGTGCCCTACACCATCAATGCTGGCGACGCCCGGGTGCTGGGCATGGAGACCGAGATCGCGGCGCGGGCGGGAGGCTTCACGGCCCAGATCAACGGTCGCGTTTCGACGGTCAGGATCTCGGACGCCAATTCAGACTTCACCGCCAGGGTCGTGAACGCCTTGCCCGGCGCGCCCGCATTTTCCGGAGGCGCCCTGCTCAGCTACGAGCAGGCGCTGATCGGCGACTGGACCCTGCGGCTGGTCGGCCAGTTCACCTATGTGGGGCCGTCGCGTGTCACCTTCGATGCCAGCCAGCCGAAAACCGGGGGGTTCGTTCGCACCAAACTTTCCGCCGAAGTCTTCGGCGCTCTGGCCGGGCGACCGGTGGGCCTGCAGGTTTACGCTTTGAATCCGCTGGATTCTTTCAGCGACACTTTCGCGTTCGGCAACCCCTTCAATCCTGGCCTCGTTCGCCAGATCACCCCGCAACGGCCGGTGACGGTGGGGATCACCCTTTCCGCCGCAATTTAATTTTCGGGCGCGCGTAGGGAAAGCTCTACCGCGTGACGTCTCTTCCAAGATCCTGGGCTTTCTGGAGAAGTTCAGGTCGGATATTGCGCCTCTGACCGGGCGCAGCAGTCAGATGCAGCGCGTGTTCCGAGCCCAAGGTCGCGTTGCAGAGGGCTGGGCGGTCCTGACGATGGAGAGCGTCAGGACCGCGCCTTCCCCCATGACTCACAAATGAAAGTGATTTGGCCGACGGGAATGTTGGTGTTAAGGTCCGCAGGCTAATCGCAGCCAGCTCGGACTGCGGCAGGCGACGTGCCGGATCTCCAGTCACGGTGCTCGTCAAGACCATCGCCCCGGCACGAGGACGTCACACCTCGGTCGGGGCTTCTTGATTCCGGCGCATAGGCGCCAGCTGGCTCCTGGAATCGACGCGCTGCAGGCTGGCCGACCGTCCGGGTCCGGGCCATCAGCGGCGGCATTGATATGTCGGAGCGAGGAGGCTTAAGTTGACGCCACCGTCACTTTTGGGCATCGGGTAGGGTATGAGCGATGCACATGTGGTGATCCTGGGCGCGGGGCATGCAGGGGGAACCGCTGCGGCTCTGTTGCGCCAGTATGGCCATGAGGGTGCGATCACCCTGATCGGCGATGAACCGATCCCGCCGTATCAGCGGCCGCCACTCAGCAAGGCCTGGTTGAAGGGTGAGGCCGACGCCGACTCGCTGGCCCTGAAGCCGCTGGAATTCTACGCCGAGAACAAAATCGACTTCCGATCCGATGTGACGGCGACAGCGATCGACCGCGCGGCCCGGACGGTGGCACTGTCGAACGGCGATACGCTCAGCTACGACACCCTGATCCTGGCAACCGGCGCGCGAGCCATCGCCCTGCCGATCCCTGGCGCGGACCTGGCGGGCATCATGTTCCTGCGCACGGCGGCCCACGCCGAGGCGCTCAAGGCCGCCTTGGGACCGGGCAAGACCCTGGCCGTGGTGGGGGGCGGCTATATCGGCCTCGAAGTCGCCGCCTCCGGTCGCGCCCTGGGCGCCCAGGTGGTGGTGATCGAGCGTGAGGCCCGCCTGCTGGCCCGCGTTGCGGCCGAGCCACTCTCGACCTTCTTCAAGGCTTATCACGAAAAGCACGGCGTTCACTTCGAACTGGGCGCCAGCGTGACCGGGTTCGAAGGCCAGGACGGCAAGGTCACCGGCGTTGCTCTGGCCGACGGCCGTACGATCGCCTGCGACGCTGCGGTGGTGGGGGTCGGCGCGCACCCCAACGATGAACTGGCCAGGGCTGCCGGCCTGGAAACCTCGCGCGGCGTGGTCGTGGACCTGGACGCGCGCACCTCTGACCCCGCCATCTTCGCCATCGGCGACGTGGCCTACCGGCCGATGCCGATCTACGATCGCATGTTCCGTATGGAAAGCGTGCCCAACGCCCTGGAACAGGCCAAGCAGGTCGCTTGCGCCATCATGGGCCGCCCGCGCCCGGCCGGGGAGTGCCCCTGGCAGTGGTCGGACCAGTTTGACCTGAAGCTCCAGATCGCCGGCTACGCGTTCGACGCGGACAGCGTGATCCTGCGCGGCGATCCCGCGACCGCGAAGTTCGCAATCTTCCATCTGAAGGGTGACCAGGTGCAATCCGTGGAGGCGATCAACTCGCCGCCCGAGTTCATGATGGGCAAGCTTCTGATCCTGAATCGCAAGCCGGTGGACAAAGCCAGACTTGCGGACCCAACCATTTCCATGAAAGAGGTCGCCGCCTGAACGCGGCGTATGAGGGGCGTATGGCTAAAGTCACCTATATCCAGCACGACGGCACCGAAACCGTCATCGACGTCAAGACCGGCCTGACCGTCATGGAAGGCGCCGTGAAGAACAACATCCCCGGCATCGACGCCGACTGCGGCGGGGCGTGCGCCTGCGCCACCTGCCACGTCTATGTGAAGGACGAATGGCTGGCCAAGACCGGTACAAAGTCGGCCATGGAAGAGTCCATGCTGGACTTTGCCGAGGGCGTTGAGCCCAATAGTCGCCTGGCCTGCCAGATCAAGATGAGCGACGCGCTTGACGGCCTGGTCGTCAATCTGCCGGAAAGCCAGCACTAGAAAGACTGCCTGACAGGCTCCCCCCACATCGCGCGGGAGAAGAGGTTGGCCGCCGCTTTTTGCCTTGCGCCGGCGCGTTCGTGGCCCGATCGTTCCGCCATGTCCGATGATCCCGACGAGACCCCGCTCCAGCGGGTGCTCCGCCTGAAACAGGCGGCGCTGGCCGCGCGGCCCAGGCCGCCCAGGGGCGGACGGTTCCAGCGCGAGCAGGCGGCGGCGAAGGGCGGCTCCGGCAAACGGGCGCCGTGGGTTTCGCGGTAGGGCATGCTGGAGTTTCGCCGCCTTGATCGGCACACCCAGCCAGGCCTTCTGATCTCCGGAGCCCGCAATTCGACCGGGTCTGAGGGACGACGGGATCCAAAGTCGTTGGAGGCCATGTGGCGTGACCCTCGCCGTCCGCCGACAGCGGGCGCAGGGTACAGCGGAGGGCGGAGAATGCTGAGAGTCTGGATCGGGCTGGCGCTGGCCCTCTGGTGCGCCGGGGCGACGGCGGCGCCGCTGAGCCGGCCGGGTATCGATGCGCCGGAGTTGGCCCGACTGGGGCCACATGGGGTAGGTCTGCGCGCAATCACCCTCATCGACCGCAACCAGCCGGGCGGGGCGGAGCGGCCTTTGCCGGTGGACATCTGGTATCCGGCAATGGTGCGGGCGGGCGCCAGGACGGTCACCTATGCTGACACCCTGCCCAGCGAGCCGCCGCGCAAGCCGGCGGCATTTACAGTCGAGGGACTGGCGGTGCGCGGCGCGTCGCCGGTCGCGGGGCGGTTTCCGCTGGTGATCGTCTCGCACGGCTACAGCGGGACGCCGGCGGCCATGACCTGGCTGACCGAGAACCTGGCCTCCAAGGGCTATGTGGTGGCCGCGATCCACCACCGCGATCCAGATATCAGCGACCTGTCCAGGGCTGGACAACCGTTGATGCGGCGACCGCTGGACATCAGCTTTGTCGCACGAACCCTGATTGCCCAGGCGCGGGATGGTAGCCTCGCCAACCTCGATCCTGATCGGGTGGCGGTGGTCGGCTATTCCATGGGCGGCTACGGCGCCCTGACCGTGGCCGGGGCCAGCCTTGACCCCACCGGACGGGCCGCGCTGGCTGTGCCGGGGGGCCAGATGAAGCCCTATGCGCGCGGTGGGGAACTGGCGGGCGTCTTTGCGATTCCCGAGCTGAAAGCCGTGGCGGTGATGGCCCCCGCGGGGGGCGGGAGCTTCAGGGCCTGGGGGCCGGTTGGCCTTGCCGAGCTCAAAACCCCCTTGCTGGTGATCGGCGGGGACCGCGACCGCACGGTGGGTTTCGCCGACGGGGTGCGGACGATCTTTGAGCAGGCGGTGAGGGCCGACCGCTATCTGCTGGTGTTCCAGAACGGCGGTCACAACATCGGCATGAACGGCGCGCCGGATCAGATGCGAACTCAGATCTGGGATCAGGACTGGTTCGAGGACCCGGTCTGGAGCAAGGCGCGCACGGCGGCGATCCAGCAGCACATGATCACCGCCTTCCTGGACTATTGGGTCAAAGGTGATGCGAGCCGTCTGGCGTACCTGGCCACTGATACAGCATTCTCCAACGCCACGAGATGGCCGGCGGGCGGGCCCGCAGGCTACGGGGCCATCAGCCCCGGCGGGCCGGGCGCGACGTGGAAGGGGTTTCCCCGCAACCACGCCGTCGGCCTTGAACTGCATCACGCCACGGCGGCGCCCTAAAGCCGAATCCAGCGGCCGGGACTCCCTGTCCCGGCAGGCGTTGAATCGAGAATTTCCGCGATGATCCCGGCAGACTCCACCAGGCGTGGGCCAGGACGATTGAAGAAGTGATGGCCGTCGGCAGCAAACACCCGCCCCCGCCGGACGGCGGATAGCTCAGACCAGCCGGGTCTGCTCGAAAGCGGCGCCAAATCACCGATCGTTTGGGCGATCTGATAGCCGCAGGGCATCATGATGATGACATCGGGGTCGGCTTCGACGAAAGCCTCCCACGCCAGCCAGGGTGAGTGTTGCCCGACCGCGGCAAACAGGGGTTGGCCCCCGGCGATCTCGATCAGTTCCGGGACCCAGTTGCCCGCCGCCATCAAAGGATCGATCCATTCGATAGCCGCGACCGTAGGACGGCTGACATCGGGACGATGCCGGTTTCGCAGGACCTCAAGTCGAGTCTGAAGTTCATCTACAGCCCGTTCGGCTGCGGCTTCAGCGTGGGTGGCGGCGCCGACGCGACGCAGATCATCCCAGACATCGGAAAGGGTGTCCGGAGCGAGCGACAGCAACTGCGGCTGATCGCCCATCCACGCGCCTAGCGCCTCCTCGAGATCGCGCGGCGTGACGGCGCAGACGGCACACTGCGACTGGGTGAGGATTACATCCGGGGCAAGGGATCGCAGCAGTGGAGCGTCGACCTCGTAGACGGAAAGGCCCTGGCGGACGATCTCCTGAACCCGATTGTCGATCTCCAGCGACGTCAGCCCTTTCTGCAGCTTGGTGGCGGTGCAGACCGGCAGGGCGCGGATCCAGGGCGGAAAGTCGCACTCATGCGAGCGACCCAGGATTTCGGGGCCGAAACCCAGCGCCACGGCGATTTCCGTGGCGCTTGGCAGAAGGGAGACCAGCCTCGGCGCGACCGTCATCCCGCAAACCTCACCGCGGGGACGGGACCGAATTGATCCGGCGCGGCGTGGGAGAGGCCCAGCCGAAGCGCTGTCAGGACGGCAAGCCAGATCGCGTCGCTCACACCCACCTGGGCAACGATCTGCGGGGTGAACATGTCGGTTGATCCCGCGAGGCCGGCGTAGGCGAATGCGAACAACAGAAGTTCGTAGGCAAGGAATGCCAGGGCGAAGGCCGAGACCAGGCGCGTTACGACAAGGACTTCACCCTTGCCCACCACCGAGCGGGCAATGGCCAGGGCGGTCAGGCTTCCAAGGCCCAACACGACCCCCGACGCGAACGTCGGGGGTGTGAGTGGAAAACCCAGCAATGTGAAACCCAGAACCTGGTTGGCCAGCCAGATGACCACGACCGCCATGACCGCCTTGCGGATCGGCAGGGTCGCCGCCGCCGTGACCGCCAGCGCCACAAAGGGCATCAGGCAGGAGGCCGCCAGGGTTCCCACTAGCGTGGAGACCGCGAGGACGCCGACCCATATGTCCGACTCTCGCTGGGTCCTGTTCAGGGAGGGGGCGGGGGGCGATGTGACCGAGCCCATCAGAACCGCGCCCGCAGGCCGACATAGGCCGCACGACCGGGCGTGGCGAAGGAGAAGACGTCCTCGTAATCGGCGTTGAACAGGTTCTCGACGCGTCCGAACAGGGCAAGGCGTTGGTTGATCTTCAGATCACCGTTCAGGTTGACCAGGGTGTAGTCTTCCAGGGTCACGCGGGACGGCACGAAGTTGCGGTTGATGAAGGCCAGGTCGGTCTGGCGGCCCGTATAGCGGACGACAAGGTTGACCCCGCCCCGGTCGCCCGGTGCGCGCCAGTCGAGCGCAGCGCTGGCGATGTGATCCGGACGCCTGACTTCCTCGACACCGTTCTCGCGGGCGCGCAGGTAGGTATAGGACGCATCGATACGCCAGGCCGGGGTCAGCTGGGCCCGGACAAAGGTCTCGACCCCGCGCTGCTTTGAGAGGGTAGCGCGGTTTGCGGGCGAGGCGATGAAGCGCGGCGGCGGGAAGGTGGTGAAGATCTCGTCCTTCAGGCGGCTGTCGAAGTACGTCGCCCCCACCAGAATGGCGTCATCGGCAAACGCCCGCTCAACGCCGGCCTCCCAGCCTTCGGAGCGCTCGGGTTTGAGGTCTGGATTGCCGATGAAGCGGCCGTCAGCGAAGCCGTAGAGTTCATAGAAGCCAGGATTCTTGACACCGGACCCCGCGGCGGTGCGCAGGCGCAGGCCGTTGGCGAGGCGGTAACTGCCCTGGACCCGCCAGGTGGTGGCGTCGGCGAACCGGTCGTTGACGTCGTGGCGTAACGACGCGCCGAAAGCGGCGTTACCGTTGAGGTCGAGACCGTACTCACCGACGAGCCCCAGGTTGCCGGCATTGCGGCGGCCTCTTGAGGCGAAGCCGGAAGGGTCGGTGTTGCGGAAGGTCTCGCGCTCGGCGTCGGCGGCAAAGGTCAGGTGCTGGCGGGCAGTCTCCTGGCCGAACCGGAAGGTGGTCTCGTAAGCAGCCTTGCTGCGGCGGCCCTCGTTGCCGGAACTACGGCCGCGCAGGTTGAAGCCATCGCGCTGGTAGTCGGCGACCTGGGCCGAGAGGGCGTGGGTCCACCGGCCGTCCAGCAGGTCGAGTTCGCCGCGCAGGGATCCGTTCACAGAACGTTGTTCAAAGCGGACCCCTGGGCTGTCGATGATGAAGCCAAAGGTGGGGCTGGCGGTGCGGGAATCACTGTTGTTGTTGTCGCCTTCAGTGAGGGCAAAGCGGCCCACGGCGGTCAGACGCAGGTTTGGCGCGGGCGACCAGGTGGACTTGAGGGAAATCGCGCCGCTCTGGCGGCCCAGATTCCGCGTGCCGCCCCGGGCTCCGGGGGAGCCTTCGGTCGTGACGAGCGAGGCTGTCAGGGCGGCGTCGAGGTCGCCCACGACGCCAGCGATGCGGCCGGCGGCGTTCAGGCTACCAAATGAGCCGCCTTCGGTGCGGGCGCTGGCGCCTTGCGCCTCGCGACCTGTCGCGGTGATGTAGTGGATCACCCCGCCGATGGCGTCGGAGCCATAGAGGGCGCTCTGCTGGCCGCGCAGCACCTCAACGCGGGCGGCGTCATCGGCGATCAAAGAGCCGAAGTCGAACTCCCCGGCGAAGGGGTCCGACACCTCGATGCCGTCGATCAGGACCAGGGTGTGGTTGCCCTCGGTCCCGCGCAGGCGGACCTGGACCTGGCCGGGGATGCGACTGACGGCGACGCCCGGCACATCGCGCAGGATGTCGGAGACGTCGCGCAACTGGCGGCGTTCCAGAACCTCGGGTGAAAGCAGGGTGACGGAGCCGCCAATCTGCACCGTGGTTTGAGCCTGGCCCGAGCGGGTGGCGGTGACCACCAGGGTGTCCACCACGGTGGGTTTCGGGGTCTGGGCGGAGACCGCGTCGGGAGCGAGCGCAACAGCCAAGGCGATAAGAGAGATCAGAATTTTCATGACCAGAATCACATTCCGGGCGTCGAGCGAGGAATGGCCAGGGCGTCCGCGCGAACGGTCGATGTCGCCGGCGGACGGACGCGTGAGCATCCCCCGGCAAACACCGATGCGGCCCCGACCGCACGTTCGTCGCTCAGACGAAGTCTTTTCGCGCCTGGCCAATCCCTGAGCCCGGCAAGAGCGACCCGCGCCGGTCGGTCTCCTGGCTCACGGGTCAACGCCCGATGCGCGCCTTCCCAGGACGTTCCCGCATGGACGGGTCAGTCCCAGTGGCTGCAGTCCCGAATGAGAGACCGCATGCGCATCACGCTCGCCGCTTACAGTTGCAGGGACAGCCTGAGATTTGGACGCGCAGGCGACCGCACTCAATTCCCGTTACCGACGCGATGTCATTGCAACACCGCCCCGAGGGGCGACTTCACCAGCCGTGGATAGGCGATGAGCCGGTCTGGCTCAAACCCTTTTCAAACTCCGCAGGCCCAGCACGCCCGCCGCGGCGGCGATCCAGAGCAGCATGGCGGTGGTGGCGATCACCACATCGACGGGCGACTGCAGACCTACGAGAGCGACAGCGGGCATGGCCGAGACGGCGGCGACGGGGAAGGCGAGCCAGCCCAGCCAGGCCGGGAGGCCCCTGTCCTTCAGGATCACGGCGCCAGCGAAAATCAACCAGAGGGCGGCGAAGGCCGACACGCCCAGATCCTCGCCGACGGAGCCGCCATAGGCGTTGATCGCCATCTGGGTCGTTTCGATGGCGAGGCGTTCGGATGACCCTGCGGGGGCAAGAGCATAGGCGTCTGCCAGGGCGCTGGAGCCCGTCAGCCAGCGCACGATACCGATCGCGCGCGCAAGCGCCGAGGCGACGCCAAGCCCGATGGCCAGGGTGGCCAGTGCGCTCATGGGCTTTTCACCCCTGGCCAGGCCGACAATCAGGGCGGCGCTGGCGGCGAAGGTCAGCGACCAGCCGAGATACAGGCCATAACCCAGGCGGACGGCCTCCTCCTGGGCGTGAATCAGCGGCAAAACCTGGGCCGCTGGGAAATCGAGACTGGCCGGCCAGTCGATGGCGGCGCCGAGGACGCTCATCGGCAGGAAAATCCCGAAGGCCTGGAACAGCAGCAGGACGGCGCCTGCAAGATAGAACGGGCGCATGATGTGTCTGGCTCCACCGGCGCGGATGGTTGCGCCCCGATGGCGGCCCGTCGCCTGCGGCCACTATGGTTTAGTACTAAACTATAATCAATCCCGGAATTGCCGGTGGGCGTTGGAGCACGGGACTCGGCCCTCATGCAGTGGCTAAAGTGTTTCAAACAGCAGCACGAGGGAGCGGAGCAATGGCGGGGCGGGTTCAGGACAAGGTGGCGCTGATCACGGGTGGCGCGTCGGGACTCGGCGCGGAGAGAGCGCGCAGGTTGGCGCGCGAGGGTGCGGCCATCGTACTGACCGACATGTCCGCCAAGGCAGGACAGGCGGTGGCCGATGATATCACGGCAAAAGGCCACACAGCCGTCTTCATGGCGCAGGATGTGACCGACGAAGCTAGATGGTCCGAGGTGGTCGCTGCCGTCATGGCCCGGTTCGGTCGCCTGGATATTCTGGTCAACAGCGCCGGCATCGCCAGCGGCGGGGGGCCATTGCTTCAGGTGACGTTTGAAGCCTGGCGCAACATGATCTCCATCAACCTCGATGGCACCTTCCTGGGCATGAAGGCCGTCGCGCCGGCGATGGTCGAAGCCGGCCGCGGCTCGATCATCAATCTGTCCTCAATCCTGGGGAAAGTCGGCCTGGCCGGTGCGCCGGCCTATTGCGCATCCAAGGGCGGAGTCCTGATGTTGACCAAGTCCACCGCGCTTGAGCTGGCCCCCTTGGGCGTGCGGGTGAACTCCGTACATCCGGGCTTCATCGAGACCCCGATGGTGATCAACGCGATTCAGCGGTCGGATAATGGCAACGAGATGCGCGACGGCATCATCTCGCGGCATGCCATGGGCCGCCTGGGTGTCGCGCGCGAGATCGCGGACGGGATTGTCTTCCTGGCCTCGGACGAGAGCAGCTTCATGACCGGCGCCGAACTGGTCATCGGCGGCGGCTACACGGCGATCTGAGGCCCCATCATGGTGCGACGTTGCGCAGTTCCTTGACGGTGTTGGCGTCCAGGCACTGGAGCAGCGCCAGGGCCGGGGCGGCCGCTATGCCGATGATCCGCATGTCAGTTCCGTGTGTTTGACCCGCTCAACCAAAGCCTAGCCGGGGCTGGCTCACAGTCTGGGTTTCCTCGGGCAGGTGGCAGGTGAAGGTAGCGCCGGCGCCGGGTTCGCTCTCGAGCGCCACCCAGCCGCCGTGAAGTTCGGTCAAGGCCTTGACCAGCGCCAGGCCAAGCCCTGGCCCGCCACGCTCGCGGCCGATGAAGCGGTCGAAGATATGCGCCTGCACGTGGAAGGGGATCCCGCGCCCGGTGTCCGAAACCTTGAGCTGAACCTCTCCGGATGTCTTGCGGGCCGCCACGGTCACCGTACCGCCGGCGGGTGTCTGCGCGACGGCGTTTTCAATCAGATGGTCGAGGATCTGGGCCAGACGGCGCCGGTCGCCACGGATCACGCCCACACCATCGGCCCTCTGCAGCACATACTGGATGCCGCCGACGGCAGTGTCATCGCGCCAGCGGGCGATCACCTCGCTCAGGAGATCGGCCACGTTCACCTCACTCAGGTTGAGCGCCATCTCGTCGGCGTCAATCTGGGCCATGTCGAGGACGTCGTCGATGGAGCGGGCCAGCTGGATGGCGGCGGCCTTCACGGCGGCCGCGTGGCTGCGCGAGCGCGCCGGCAGCGCATCTCCGGCGTGTTCCAGCATCTCGGAATAGCCGATGATGGTCGTGAGCGGCGTGCGCAGCTCGTAGGAGACGTTGCCGACGAAATCCCGCTTCAACCGCTCGGCTTCGCTCAAGGCCTGCTCGCGGTCCGCCAGCGCACTTTCCAGCCGACGTGCGTCGGTGACGTCGGTGAAGGCGATCAGGGTGGCGCCGTCGGGTAATGGCCGCGAGCGATACTCCAGGGTGCGGTCATCGGAGGTCTGGGCCTCGCCGGTGATCGGCATGCGGGCGGATGGGTCGGGGTCGGCGACTCGGCCCTTGAGTTCCTTCCAGAACGCCATGTCATGCAGCTTGTGGACGCAGAGCTCAACCACGCCCTCGAAGTCGCCTGCGGCCTCCAGCTGGAGCGGCGTGATGTTCCAGTACTTCTCGAAGCTCTCGTTATGGAGGCGGATCCGGCCGTCGGACCCGAACACCGCCACCGCATCGGAGAGCTTGTCGAGCGTGGCCTGCTGGACCTGGATCAAGGCGTTGTACTGGGCCTTCATCTTCAACTCGCCGGTGATGTCGGAAAACAGCAGCAGTAGCCCGCCCATCGGATGCGGCTGGCGGGCCACGCGCAACGTCCGCCCGTCCGGCGTGCTCCACATGTCGTCGGGAGCCGCGTCGAGATGTTCGTAGTGCTCGAGCTCGGCGGCCTTCCATTTGGCGTAGTCGGCCGTCTCGGGAATGCGGCGGCGCTGGCGCAGGCGATCCAGTACTTCGCCATGGGTAGGCCGCTCGGTCAGCCAGGCCGGCTCCAGGTTCCAGAGTTCGGCAAAAGCGGTATTGTGGAACTTCAGCCGCTTGGCCTGGTCGAAGATCACCACCGCATCATCGATGCGGTTCAGCGTCTCGTCGTGGGCCTCGACATTGCGTCTGGCGTCCTCCCGGGCCTCCTCGAGATCGGTGAGGTCCTCGGTCCAGACCCCGACGCCCCCGCCTTCCAGCGGCTGAGCGGCGATATGGAAGGCACGGCGACGGCCCCCGAGGCTCAGCCAGCGCATGGCCTCGCGTCGCTGGCCAAGGTTGGCCGCCTCGCTGGCGATGGCGTCTGCGCCGCGATCAAAAGCCGCACCGCGGCGCGCGGCGTCATCGAGGCTGACGGCGTCCACGGCCCTGAGCCAGGCGGCGTTGACCCATACCGGCGAGCCGTCGGCGGCCGCGATCCAGGCCGGGCTGACACGAGCGTCGAGGAAGGCGGCGAAACGCGGCGCGGTGGGCAAGCCCGGGTCCTCTCCGAGCACGGCCGAAACCCGCAGCCAGGCCAGCGCCCCGGCGGCGCGACCCTCCACAGTACAGACACCGCCCGGCCCCTTGACCTCGAAGGCGCAGGGTTCGCCACGCTCGAAGAGAGCGCGGAGCCGTCGTGCGTGGTCGGGATCGGCCCGCATAAGGGCGTTGAGCATGGCCTGCGGATCGCCGCCAACCAGGCCAAGGGCTTCGCAGCAAACACCCAGACTCTCTTCGCCTGAGGCCAGCAGACAATGGCCATCCTCCACGGCCAGCAGAGCGGAATCGAAAGCTTCTGCCGAGGCCTGGGCGGTCTCGGCCCCGGCCTCCAGGCGACGGATGCGGGTCATCAGGTCCGCCACGCGACGATCCGCAGCGCGACGCTGGGCAAAGGCCCAGAGGACGGTGGAAAGCGCCAGGCATACCGCACCCGCCGCCGCCGCCAGCATCAGTTCGTGCGCACTCATGAACGCCCCGGCGAATCAGTCTCGCACACCTTAGGCCGGGGTTTGATCGCTCGCACGCGCGGCGGGCGTTCATTCGGAAAGGTTTTTCCGCCAGAATGCCCCGATGACCGCGATCCTCTACCCGTTGGCCGCCAACGCCGAGCAGGCCCTTCTGCGCCCGCTCGGCCGCGCCGGCCGAATGAGCGACGCGCGCCGTCGGGCTGGAGTGGATGTCGTCTTCACCACCGACGCCGTTGGCCCGGCCTTCGCGACCCGCACTGCTGCGCTCGACGCCTATGCTGGTCGCGTGGACGACGAGCGAACGGGTTCTACGCCAGACCCGGAAGAGCGCTTTTGCCGCCTGATTGAGCAGGTGGCCGAGGGAACACCCCGCGCCCGATCGGTCGAGCCCACCTTCGTGGACGGCCAACGCTGGCCGACGCCGCCCCGGCCGCCGCAGACGGTCTGGCGGCTCAGCATCTCCTACTGGCGCATCGCCACCGCCGAGCGACCGCTGGAGGCGCCGCAGGCCCGGCAGGCGCGCAAGTCAAAACAGGGACTGACGCCTGAAACATTGCAGGCGATTGCGCGCACGCCGTTGCGCCCCGTCAAACCGCAACAGCCGCTGGATATCGGCCTGTTTGAAATCCGGCCGCCAGAGGCGCCACATATTGTTATGCCTGATGAGTAACCCCGTGACCGGCCATGCGCCCAGCCTCGACGATCTGGCCGAGATCGCGGGTCACGCCTTCACCGGCCTTCCCGAGGCCTTTCGCAGGCTGGCCGGTGAGGTGGTGATCAGGGTCGATGATTTTCCGGAAGAAGACGTTCTTGCCGACCTGGGCATAGAGGACCCGTTCGGACTGACCGGTCTCTATTCCGGGGTCAGCCTGGCCGAGCGCTCCGGCTTCGGCGCGGAGCCCGAGCCGAGCCGGATCTTCCTCTATCGTCGACCCATCCTCGACGAGTGGGCTGAGAATGGCGAGGTGACCCTGGAGGAACTGGTCACCCACGTGCTGATCCACGAGATCGGCCACCATTTCGGGCTGTCCGACCCGGATATCGATGCGATTGAGGCGGCGACAGAATGAAGCCAACCCTGACGCGGCAGGCGACAGGAAGAGCCGACGTTAGCTTGCAAAAGCCCCCTTCCTTGACCTGAACACCCTCTTCGGCGCATAAGCCGCTCCTTCCGGCGCCAACCTTGGTCAGCGCCCTCTACCGCCACGACCCTCAGGACTTATCTGAGACGAGGGCGGCGAGGCCCCCCGTCGACGTGATCGTCCACGGGGGTCGACTGCGTTTGGGCTATAGGAGACGAGTTTGTTCGACGCGCTGACAGATCGGCTGTCTTCGGTATTTGACCGGCTCTCGGGCCGCGGCGTGCTGTCCGAAAAGGACGTCACCGAGGTGATGCGCGAGATCCGCGTCGCCTTGCTCGAGGCCGATGTCGCCCTGCCGGTGGTGCGCGACTTCATCGCCAAGGCGACCGAGGCCGCCACCGGCGAGGCCGTGATCCGCTCGGTGCGCCCCGCCGATCAGGTGGTCAAGATCACCTACGACGGCCTGGTCGAGATGCTGGGCGGGACCGGCGAGGCCGAGGGTCTCAACATCTCGCTGAACCCGCCGTCGGTGATCCTGATGGCCGGCCTACAGGGCTCGGGCAAGACCACCACCGCGGGCAAGCTGGCGCTGCGGCTGGTGCGCGAGCGCAAGAAGGTCCTGATGGCCTCGCTGGACACGCGGCGCCCCGCCGCGATGGAGCAGCTGGGCATGCTGGCCGAGCAGGCCGGCGCCAGCTTCCTGCCCATCGTCGCCGGCCAGGCTGCGCCCGACATCGCCCGCCGCGCCATGCAGTCGGCCCGCCTCCAGGGCTTCGATATCCTGATCCTCGACACCGCCGGCCGCACCACGCTGGACGAGGCGATGATGAGCGAGGCGGCCGAGATCGCGAAGATCTCCAGCCCCGCCGAAACCCTGCTGGTCGCCGACGCCCTGACCGGTCAGGACGCGGTGCGCACCGCCAAGGCCTTCCATGAGCGCCTGCCGCTGACGGGCCTGGTGCTGACCCGGGCCGATGGCGATGGCCGGGGCGGCGCAGCCCTCTCCATGCGCGCCGTCACCGGTCTGCCGATCAAGTTCCTCGGCGTATCGGAAAAGATCGATGGCCTCGACGTCTTCGACGCCCAGCGGATCGCGGGCCGTATCCTGGGTCAGGGCGACGTGGTCGCCCTGGTCGAGAAGGCGACGCAAGAACTCGACATGGCCAAGGCGGAAGCCACGGCGCGCAAGCTGGCCAAGGGCCAGTTTGACCTCGACATGATGGCCGACCAGCTCAGCCAGATGAAGCGTATGGGCGGCATGGAAGGCATGATGGGCCTGCTGCCCGGCGTACAGAAGATGAAGCAACAGATCGCCCAGAGCGGTCTGTCCGACAAGACCTTTGATCGTCAGCTGGCGATCATCTCGTCGATGACGAAGCAGGAACGTTCAAAGCCGGACATCCTGGCCGCCTCACGCAAACGCCGCGTGGCCAAGGGCGCCGGGGTCGACGTGGCCGAGATCAACCGCCTGCTGAAACAGCACCGGCAGATGGCTGACACCTTCAAGTCGCTGAGCAAGAACGGCGGCAAGGGCTTTGGCCAGATGGCCAAGATGCTGGGCGGCGGCGGCATGGATATGTCTAAACTGGCCCAGATGGGCGGTGGCCAGGCGCCAACGCCCGAGCAGATGGAAGAGATGGCCGCCAAGCTGAAATCCATGCCCGGCGGCATGCCGAAACTCCCCGGCCTCGGCGGCAGCGGCCTGCCGCAAGGCTTTAATCCCTTCAAGAAATAGACAGAAAACCAAGGACCTATCCCATGTTGAAAATTCGTCTCGCCCGTGGCGGCACCAAGAAGCGCCCCTACTACTCCGTCGTGATCGCTGACAGCCACTCGCCCCGCGATGGCCGCTTCATCGAGAAGGTCGGAACCTACAACCCGCTGCTCAAGAAGGACGATCCGAACCGCGTGGTCCTGAAGGTCGAGCGCATCCAGGAGTGGATGGCCAAGGGCGCCCAGCCCACCGACCGCGTGGCACGTGAGCTCGGCAAGGTCGGCGTTGTGAAATGGACCGCCAGCAACAACCCGACCAAGGGCAAGCCGGGCCGCAAGGCCAATGAGCGCGCTGAGGAGAAGGCTCAGAAGGAGGCTGATCGCGCCGCCGCCGCCGCTGAAGCCGCCGCCAACCCGCCGCCGGTGGTCGAGGAGCCGGTGGCCGAGGAAGCCCCGGCCGTCGTCGAGGAAGCTGCTCCCGAAGCTGCACCCGCTGAACAGGCTCCGGCTGAAGCCGCCGCTGAACCTGTGGCTGCGGAAGAAGTCGCCGCTGAACCTGCCGCCGCCGAAGAAGCCCCCGCTGCCGAGGCTCCGGCCGAAGAGTCGGCTGCTGCTGAGGCCGCCCCCGAAGGCGAACCCAAGGCCTAGGGAGCGACTGGATGAGCCAGGATCTCATCCAGGTGGGTCGTGTCGCGGGCGCCTTCGGGGTCCGCGGCGAGATCCGCATCACCAGCTTTACCGCCGAGCCGCTGGCTCTGGTGGACTATGGTGCGTTGCTGCGTGAGGACGGGTCGCCCGGCCTTACCATCACGTCAGGCCGCGCCTCCAAGGGCAGCGTCGTGGTCTGGACCCGCGAGGTCCAGACCCGCGATCAGGCCGAGGCCCTGCGCGGCCTGAAACTCTACATCGCCCGCGCCGATCTGCCCGAACCCGACGACGACGAGTTCTATGTCACCGACCTGATCGGACTGGCGGTCGTGTCGCCGGATGGCGAGCCGCTGGGCAAGGTGAAGGCGGTGCAGGACTTCGGCGCCGGCGACTTGTTGGAGGTGCTACCCGCCGAAGGCGGCGCAACCTGGTACCTGCCGTTCACCCGCGAGGCCGTGCCCGAAGTGCGGATCGACGCAGGCGAGGTGGTGGCTGTGAAGCCGCACGAGGTGGAGTAGGCATCGGACTTTCCAGACTGTCCGAGATCGCGGGCGTCGCTGGTCACCAGCTACCCTTCGCCCACAGGGTCGGGTGCGGCTTTGTCGGTCTCGAGGTCGTCGAAATGATCCGCCCAGCGTAAATCATAGAACCTCGGGTCGGCCCTGATCGCCTGACTCAGATCGCGCAGAGCGTCGACATAGGGTTGCGGATAGCGTTTTCGCGCCCTTCCCCGCCATCCCCAGGTCTTGTTTTCAAACCGTAGAACGTAGTCTCCGATCAAGGTGATCGTGCACCAGACGCGGCTTCCTTCCGGATACCCCTTGATCCGGACCTCGAAGTCCCAGCCGTGATCGCCCGCATTCTCCGGCGGATCGGCGTCGTATCCAATATCGTTCAGGATCTCGCTGATCGCGATGGCGACGTCGGTAGCGTAAGCCTTCCCGCCTTCGGCGTAGTGGTCGCCATCTTCGGGGATTGTGGTCTTGAACTCTGCAAACTCCCGCACGATCATGGTGCCTCTCCGCGGGTGCGCTTGTCGACTACACCTCCGACAAGGACGGGTCCGACTACCCCTTTTGTGTACGGTGAGGTCCCATAGTTCAACCGATCAAGCGGACCATAGGTGTCCCAACCCAAGTCCTCGGTTCTCCACCGACCTCCGCCAAACTTGTCAGGAATCTTTCCGCCAGAGAAATGCCGATCTCCGCCTACACCGCGGTGATTTCGGTAGAGATCGCGATATGTCACACCCGGGTCATGGCGGATTTTGTTGAGTTCGCTCTCGATGAGCCACTCCGGGTAGGGTCCGCCGCCTAGCACCTTCGGCAGTTTCGCGCCGCGGTTCAGAATATGATGGCTCATGAGCTTCTTAGAGTATGGCCGCGCAAAACTCGCTTCGATACCAGGGTTCGCGGCCAGATAGGCGCGCTCGGTCGCGTTGGCGGCCTTTGCGACCCGACCTAAACCGGCGGCTCCGCGAATGGCGCCTCCGCCCGCGGCCAAGGATACGCCATCGAACAGCAATTCACCGCCGTTCATGCCAAGCGCGAATGTCCGCTTCATCTCGCCGCCCAAGGTATCGGCAGCCGGCGTGACAGTCGGATCGTGTTTGATGCGGAAATCCTGGAAAGCAGACGTCAAGTCGTTACGGACCTTCGATGGGTTCTGCACGCCCTCCACCGCGTAGTCGGCGAACAATCGGCCCGCATTGGACGCCTGGGCGACCGCTGACTGACCGGATGGACTGAGCAACAGATCGAGGGGATTCGCCAAACGCTGCGCGAATAGGGCGGCATCAACGGCGCCTTGGCCTGTATGCACCGCCCCCCGGACGGCGCCTGGAGCGAGTCCAGCGGCATACGCCAGCGTACCCCCTACAGCTTTTGCGGTTGGGCTGTCGTCGAGACTGCTTGGTTTTGAGCGCGCGGACGGCGCCGGCGGCGCGGCGGGCCTAGGTTTGGAGCGCTGAATCAGGCCTGCTCCAAAGGTAACCACCTCTCCCGGCGTCATCAGGCGATAGCCCTGCCCGGTTCGAATGGCCGCCTTAACGGCATCGTAGGCAGCCATCTCAGCCGCCAAGCCTCGATTTGCGACTTCCCGCGCCCGCCGAGCCACAAACTCGGGCATCGTCTCTCGACGCGCAGCCCCGCGATCCGGCTGTTTTCCAGCCATCCCCAACCCTCCCACAATACGGGCCCGCGCCGTCACGCCACCCCGAGTTTTGCGACGATAACTCGAGTTCGAAGTCAGGTCAAGAACAAATCAAGAACAAACTACTTCACACCCCGCATCCGCATGAGCCCTTCCTGGGCGCAGCTCGCCACCAGCACGCCGTCCGACGCCCGGTAGATCGAGCCCAGATTGAAGCCCCGCCCACCGGAAGCCGACGGGCTCTCCTGGTGATAGAGGTGCCATTCGTTGAAGTCCGTGGGCTGATGGAACCACATGGCGTGATCCAGGCTGGCCGACTGAAAGCCCGGCGTTTGCCAGCTAACCCCGTGCGGCCGGACCGAAGTGCCGAGCAGGCTCATGTCGGAGGCATAGGCCATGATCACCTGGTGCATGTGCGGGTCGGCGCCGATCGTGTCCTTGGCGCGGAACCAGACCTGCTGTAACGGCTCGCGCGGCCCGGGCGCGGCGACGTCGAAACGTTCGTCTACTGTCCGCATCTCGATGGGTTGTGGCCGATCCAGCCAGGCCCGGGCCTCGGGCGGGGCGTCCTTCAGTCGGCGGCGCTGGACTTCTGTGTCGTCTTCGACGGTGTCCCAGCCCGGAGCGAAAGGCATCTCGGTCTGGTGTTCAAAGCCCTTTTCCTCCACCTGGAACGAGGCTGCGAGATTGAAGATCTGCTGACCATGCTGGATCGCCACCACCCGGCGAGTGGTGAAGCTGCCGCCGTCCCGCGAACGATCCACGTCGAAGACGATCGGCACATTGGGATCGCCGGGCCGGATGAAATAGCAGTGCAGGGAATGGCAGACCCGATCCTCGACGGTCTCATAAGCCGCAAGCAATGCCTGGGCGATCACCTGACCGCCATAGATGCGTTCGCGGGCTTCCTCGTCCGACGTGGTGCCGCGGAACAGATTGACCTCGAGCCGTTCAAGCTGAAGCGTCTCGACCAGGGTCTGGGTGTCCATGCGCGGTCCCGTGATGCTGCATTTGCGAAGGGGCGGCATACGCTTTCGACGGGTCTGTGAGAAGGCCCGTTCCGCCAGATGGGCAGCGCGAAACTTGCGCCCCGGCGGCCGCGCCCCCATAACCCCGGAATGTCCGCGCCCGCGCCGCCCAAGCGCCTCTACATCAAGACCTACGGCTGTCAGATGAACGTCTATGACAGCGAGCGGATGGCTGATGTCCTCAGCCCCCTGGGCTATGGCATGACCGATGATCCGGCGAACGCCGACCTGGTGGTGCTGAACACCTGCCACATCCGCGAGAAGGCCACCGAGAAGGTCTATTCCGAGCTCGGCAAGATCCGCGAAATGAAGGACGCTCGCCGGGCCGAAGGTCAGACGATGACGATCGCCGTCGCCGGCTGTGTCGCCCAGGCCGAGGGCGAAGAGATCATGCGCCGCCAGCCCGCTGTGGATCTGGTGGTCGGGCCGCAGGCCTACCACCAGCTTCCGGAGTTGATAGCACGAAGCCACCGCGCCCGGGGCGAACGGCTGTCGGCGGAATTTGCGCCGGAGGAGAAGTTCGACGTCCTGTCGGCGACCCGCAGGCCGACCGGCGTGACCGCATTCCTGACGGTGCAGGAAGGCTGCGACAAGTTCTGCACCTTCTGCGTCGTACCCTATACGCGCGGCGGGGAGTGGTCGCGGCCGGCCGCCGACATCGAGGCCGAGGCCCGGTCCCTGGCGGCGCAGGGCGTGCGCGAGATCACCCTGCTGGGCCAGAACGTCAACGCCTACAACGGCGCAAACGACGCGGGCGAGGGTCTGGCCGGCCTGGCCCGACGGCTGGCAGAAATCCCGGGCGTCGACCGCATTCGCTACACCACGAGCCATCCGCGCGACATGGACGATACCCTGATCGCCGCGCACGGTGATCTGGACGCACTGATGCCCTATCTGCACCTGCCGGTGCAGTCGGGATCGGACAAGATTCTGAAAGCGATGAACCGCGCCCATACGGCGGAAAGCTATGTGCGATTGATCGAGAAGATCCGCGCGAGCCGGGCCGACATGGCGATCTCCGGCGACTTTATCGTAGGCTTTCCGGGCGAGCGGGATTCCGACTTCGAGGCGACACTGCAGCTGGTCCGCGATGTGAACTACGCCTCGGCCTTCACGTTCAAATACTCCCGGCGTCCCGGCACCCCGGCTGCGGCCATGCCGGGCCAGGTGGCCGAAGAGGTCAAGGACGAACGGCTGGCGCGCCTCAACGCCCTGCTGGACGAACAGGCGCGCGCGTTCAACCAGAGCCAGGTGGGCCGGATCCTGCCGGTGTTGTTCGAGCGCCCGGGCCGCCATGAGGGTCAGCTGATCGGCCGCAGCCCCTATCTGCAGGCGGTCCATGCCATCGCGCCGCCGCATATGATCGGCCAGATCGTGCCGGTGAGGATCGAGGCCGCAGCCCGCATGAGCCTGTCTGGCGTGCTGGCCGAGGCCCTGACGCCCGCATGAGCCGCACGCCGGAGTTCATTCCGCTGTCCGACGTCGCAGTCCGCGCGGTGGCCGGAACCAACAGCCGTCATGTGGCCCTGATCGAGGACGCTTTCGGCGTGCTGGTGGAAACACCTGGCGGCGGCGTGTCGCTCAGCGGCGACACCAAGGCCCGCGGCCAGGCGAAGAAGGCCGTCCAGGCTATCGCCGATCGCGCCGACCAGGGTCTTGAGGTCGGTGATGCTGATGTGCGGGTGGCCATCGGGCAGGCCCGCGGCGGAACCGGCGCGCGCGGCGCGGCGGGCCAGTCCCTGCCGGTGGGCCGTCGCGGCCAGGTGGCGCCCAAGACGCCAAACCAGGCTCGCTACCTTGAGGCGCTGGGGCGCTGTGATCTGGTGTTCGGGCTCGGTCCGGCAGGAACCGGCAAGACATTTCTGGCGGTGGCCCATGGCGCGGGCATGCTGTTGCGCGGTGATGTGGACCGCCTGATCGTCTCGCGACCGGCCGTTGAAGCGGGCGAGCGGCTGGGTTTCCTGCCCGGCGATCTCAACGAGAAGGTCGATCCCTATATGGCGCCGGTCTGGGAGGCGCTGACCGATATCCTGGGCGCCGAGCAACTACGCCGCCGCCGCGAGAAGGGCGAGATCGAGGTCGCGCCCATCGCCTTCCTCCGCGGCCGTACGCTGAGTCAGGCCTTCGTGATCGTCGACGAGGCCCAGAACGCCTCCCGCGCCCAGATGAAGATGGTGCTGACCCGACTGGGCGAGGGTTCGCGCATGGCGGTCACGGGCGACCCCACCCAGATCGATCTGCCGCACCCGAACGATTCCGGCCTGGCTCACGCCGTCGGCCTGCTGGAGGGCGTGAAAGGGATCGGTTTCACCCGGTTCGAAGCCGAGGACGTGGTGCGACATCCGTTGGTCGAGCGTATCGTGCGCGCTTACGACGACGATGCGGCCAGGCGCGGGCGCACAGTTTGATCGACATCGAAGTCGAGGATTCTGCCTGGACTGACGCCCTGCCCGAGGCCGAAACGCTGGTGCGGTCGGCGGCGGAGGCGGCGCTGTCGGCCAGGGATCAACCCGCAGGGGGAGAAAGCATCTCCGTGCTGCTGACCGATGACGCCTCGGTTCAGGACCTGAATGCCCGCTTCCGCGACAAGGCGGCCCCCACCAACGTGCTGTCGTTCCCGGCGGGTCCAAATCCTGAAAACCTGCTGGGCGACATCGCCCTGGCCTATGGCGTCTGCGCCCGCGAGGCCGCCGAGCAGGGCAAATCGCTCTCGGACCATTTACAACATCTGACGGTGCATGGCGTTCTGCACCTTCTCGGATACGACCACATGAGCGATGATGAAGCCGGGGTCATGGAAGACCTCGAGCGTGCGGTGCTGGGCAGACTGGGGGTTTCCGACCCCTATGGTGCCGGCGAGGGAGAGCATGACCGATCCTGATCGATCCCGTCGAAATGGCTCGCGCCTCTGGCGGGGCCTGGCGGGGCTGTTCGACGCCTTTCGCCGGACAACCGAACATGCCGCTGATGATGGGCCGGACCCTATGCTGGAAACCGGCGGTGAGCTGGTCACCCAGGCGCGCGCATTCCAGGCCCTCCGGGTCGAGGATGTGATGAAGCCGCGCACGGACATCGTTGGCGTGGACCGCAGCAGCACCTTCGCCGAACTGGTGGCCCGCTTCGTGGACGCCGAACACAGCCGCATGCCGGTTTATCGCGACACGCTCGACGACCCGGTCGGTGTGGTCCACGTCAAGGACGTTTTCAAGCTTCTGGCCCGCACGACCCGAAAGCCCAAGCCCACGGACCGAATCCTGATTGGCCGCCATAACCTGGTCCGCGAGGTGCTCTATGTGCCGCCCTCGATGGCCGCAACGCGGCTGCTGACCACCATGCGGGCCAAGCGCAGCCATATGGCTTTGGTGATGGACGAGTTCGGCGGCGTCGACGGTCTGGTGACGCTGGAGGACCTGCTGGAAACGCTGGTCGGCGATATCGAAGACGAGCACGACGACGAGAGCGATCAGGCCTACATGCCGGTGGCCGAAGACGACGATGGCTGGATTGTCGATGGCCGCGCGCCACTGGAAGAGCTGGAACAGGCCATCGGAGAGGGCGTCGATCTGGCGCCGGAGGATCTGGACGAGGAAATTGATACGGTGGCCGGTCTGATCAATGCTTTGGCCGGTCGTGTGCCGAAGCGACGCGAGCGGATCGAGCATCCGGACGGCTATGTTCTGGAAGTTCTCGCCGCCTCCCCGCGGCGGGTGACCCGTGTTCGCGTGCACCGTTCGACAGCCCGCCCAACGATCGCCGGCTGAGCTCCCGGTGCCCCGCCCCACCTGGTATGCGCCGTTCACGGCCCTGCTTGGCGGTCTCGCAGCCGGCCTGGCGCATCCGCCGTTCGGGGTCGCCGTGGGCCTTCTCGGCTACAGCCTGATACTGCTCAGGCTGGAAACAATCGCCAGCGCACGGCCGCTGAGGACAAGCTTCTGGCTAGGGTGGCTCGCCGGGCTGGGCTACTTCGGGATCTCCACCTGGTGGATCGCCGAACCTTTTCTGGTGGACCCGCGGGTCTACGGGTGGATGGCCCCCTTCGCAGTCGTCCTTATGGCGAGCGGACTTTCGCTGTTCTGGGGGTTGGCTGGTCTGGCTTACCGGCTGGCTCGACCGGATGGTGTCTGGAAGGTTCTGGTCTTCGCCGGTGTTTTCGCCGTGGTCGAGTGGCTACGCGGCCATGTGCTCACAGGGTTCCCCTGGAACCTCGTAGGTGAGAGCTGGCGGGCGGGCAGCGCGCCGTCACAGGCGGCCGCGCTGGTCGGGGCCTATGGCCTGACCTGGATCACGCTGGCGATCAGCGCAGCGCCAGCGCTTCTGATGTTGCCAATCCCGCGCCTGGCCCAGGCAGGGGCAATAATGGCGACGGGCGTGGCGATGATTGGCCTCTTCGCCGGAGGGGCCGGCAGACTGGCGGCCTCCGCGCGTACGCTCTACACGCCCGACGCACCACTGATCCGCATCGTGCAGGCCGATATCGACCAGAAGGAAAAGTGGAGAGCCGAGAACCTCGATCAGGTCTTCCAGGACTATGTCGACCTGTCCCAGCGCCCGGCGTCCGGTGTCCCGGACCTGATCATCTGGCCCGAGGGCGCCCTGCCAGCGGTTATCAACGACTTGATCGGGCCGGAATCGCCATATGCTCCTCGCCTGCGCGACGCCCTCAAGCCAGGCCAGCGCCTGGTGATGGGCGCAAACCGCGTCGAGCCGACGGCGGACGGGGGTTATCGCTACTTCAACACTCTGATGGCGTTTCAGCGTGATGGGGAAGCGCTTCGGGTCACTGGCTACTATGACAAACATCGACTGGTGCCGTTTGGCGAGTTTCTGCCGCTGGGTGATCTGGCAGGGCGCCTGGGCATTCGCAGCCTCGTTCGCATGCCGGAGGATTTTACGCCGGGTCCCCGGCCGCGCCCGCTTCTGATCCCGGGGATCCCGGCGATGCAGCCCCTGATCTGCTATGAAGCGTTGTTTCCCGGGCTAGGGTCCGGCGCAACCAGACCCGCCTGGATACTCAACATCTCGAACGATGCCTGGTTCGGCGCCACCAGCGGCCCCTGGCAACATCTCAACATTGCAAGCTATCGGGCCATCGAACAGGGCCTGCCTATGGTTCGATCCACGCCAACCGGAGTATCGGCGGTCATTGATGCTCATGGCCGGCTTCTTCCCGGGTTGAGCCTGGAGTTGGGTCGAGCCGGCGTGATCGATGCGCGCCTGCCTGCGCCGGCGGTGCCCACCCTTTATAGCCGCATTGGCGACGGTCTCTTTTTTGGAATGGTGGTGCTGTCGATTGGCGCCGGGCTTGCAGGCCGCCGACGTCGTCGATCGGCGCGTCCCGACCTGGGTTCAGGCTCGCCCTTGGCATGATATAAGGATTTCTTTATAGGCTTGCGCCAAATTGGTTCCTGCCAGCATTCCTGTTCCCCCAGATTCCGGAGCCCGACCCCTTGAGCCGTTCCAACTACATCTTCACGAGTGAAAGCGTGTCCGAGGGACACCCCGACAAGGTCGCCGACCGGATCTCCGACACCGTCGTCGACGCCTTCCTGAGCGCCGACCCCGAAGCCCGGGTCGCTTGCGAAACCCTGGTGACCACCAACCGCATTGTCCTGGCCGGGGAAGTCCGCGCGAGTAAACCGGGCGGGTCCAAGTCCGAGAACAAGGCTTTCACCAAGGAGATCGTGAAGTCGCTCGAGCCCAAGGTTCGCGCCGCGATCAAGGACATCGGCTACGAGCAGAAAGGCTTCCACTGGAACAAGGCCAAGTACGCCTGCCACCTGCATGAGCAGTCCGCCCATATCGCCCAGGGTGTCGATGCCACCGAAAAGAAGGACGAGGGCGCCGGCGACCAGGGCATCATGTTCGGCTACGCCTGCGACGAGACCCCGGCCTTGATGCCGGCCACGCTGCAATACAGCCACGACATCCTCAAGAAGCTGGCTGATGTACGGCACTCGGGCGAGTGCCCGGTACTGGAGCCGGACGCCAAGAGCCAGGTCACCGTTCGCTACGAGGACGGCCGCCCGGTCGAGATCCTGCAGATCGTGGTCTCCACCCAGCACAAGAAGCGCATCGGCACGCACATGGCCACCCCCAAGCGCCTGGAGGCGGTAATCCGCCCCTACGTCGAGAGCGTGATCCCTGCCGGCTTGATCACCAAGAAGACCAAGTGGCACGTCAACCCCACCGGCCGCTTCGAGATTGGCGGGCCGGACGGCGACGCCGGCCTGACCGGCCGCAAGATCATCGTCGACACCTACGGCGGCGCCTCGCCGCACGGCGGCGGCGCGTTCTCAGGCAAGGATCCTACCAAGGTTGACCGCTCGGCGGCCTATGCCTGTCGCTACCTGGCCAAGAATGTCGTGGCCGCTGGCCTCGCGCGCAAATGCACCATCCAGATCAGCTACGCGATCGGTGTGGCCAACCCCTTGAGCTTCTATGTCGACCTGCACGACACGGGCGAGATTGATCCGGCGAAGCTGGAACTGGCCCTGCCGGGTATGATCGGCGGCGCAACTCCGCGCGCGATCCGCGAACACCTGAAGCTGAACCGTCCGATCTACGCGCGCTCGGCGGCCTATGGCCACTTCGGACGCCAGCCGGACAACGAAGGTGGTTTCTCCTGGGAAAAGACCGATCTGGTCGATGCCCTGAAGGCGCTGGCGTAACCCACCATGAGCCTGGGCGCGTGGGCGCAGCCGCTGAAACGCGGCGCCCATGCGGCCTGGTCGCCGCGGCTGTCGTGATCCTGACCTGGCCGGGACTTTCAGGTGCTGTCGGACTCTGGCTGTTCACGCCGTCGGCGTGATGAGCTAGACGGCGCCATGTCCGACGCCCACCCTCTGCTTCGATCCTATGGACGGCTGAAGTCGCGCCCCATCAAGCCGCGACAGGCCGCTCTGGTGGAAAGCCGCCTGCCGGGCCTTCGAATACCGGCGGGGACCGTCAACCTTCAGGCGCTGAAACCTGACGCCCGCGAGGTCTGGCTGGAAATCGGGTTCGGCGGCGGTGAGCACATGGCCGCCCAGGCCGCGCGTTCGCCGGACGTGTTGATCCTGGGCGCAGAACCCTTCCTGAACGGCGTGGCCAGCGCCGTGCGTCACATCGATGAGCAAGTGCTGAACAACGTGCGCCTCCAGGATGGCGATGTCCGCGAGCTGATCGCGCGGTTACCCGACGCCTGCCTGGATCGCGTGTTCATCCTGTTCCCGGACCCCTGGCCCAAAGCCCGGCACCACAAGCGCCGTCTGGTTCAGACCGATACAGTCGCGGACTTCGCGCGCCTGCTGAAGCGGGGCGGACGGCTGCGGTTCGCCAGTGACGTCGCCCACTATGTGGACTGGGCGCTGGAGGTCATTTCTGCCAACCCCGCCTTTGTCTGGACCGCCGATCAGGCCAGCGACTGGCGCAGACCGCCCGCCGACCACATAACCACCCGCTATGAGGAAAAGCGCCTGGGCGATTGTGCGCCAGTGTTCCTGGATTTCCTGAAAACCTAGCCTGCTGCCTTGTAGCGCTCGATGGACTGACGGATCAGCTCGGCGGTCTCCTCGGCGTCGGCCCAGCGGCTGATCTCTACCGACTTGCCCTTTTCCAGATCCTTGTAGTGCTGGAAGAAGTGGGCGATCTGCTCGGTCAGGATCTTGGGCAGCGAGCGCCAGCTGTCCACGCCGGTATAGAACGGGTGCAGCGCATCCACCGGCACCGCCAGCACCTTTTCGTCCCCGCCGGCTTCGTCCGTCATCATGAGACAGCCAATGGGGCGAGCCCGGATAATCGCGCCCGGAACCACCGGTGTCTGGCCCACCACGATGATATCCATCGGGTCGCCGTCGTCGGCGAGGGTATGCGGGATGAACCCGTAGTTGCCCGGATAGAACATCGCCGTGTGCAGGAACCGGTCGACGAAGAGGGCGCCGCTTTCCTTGTCGATTTCGTACTTCACCGGCTCACCGCCTTGCGGGATCTCGATGATGGCGTTGACGTCGTAGGGCGGATTTACGCCGACGGAGATTTTGGAGAGGTCCATGGGGAGGGGCCTTTTCTCGTGCACACACATGAGGGTGCGCGGTCTGTGGCGGATGGTTCCCGCAGAGTAAAGCCCTACAGCCCCGCGATGCCCTCCATCAAGCTGGCCACAAGGCCTCGCTCGGCTTCGGTCAGCTCCGGTCGCCAGATGTTGAAGATCAGTACGATGCGCGTCTCCGCGCTCTCGTTGGCGGCCTCGTGCTCAATGGTGTCGTCGAAGACGAAGGCCTTTCCGGTTTCCCAGGTCAGGGTCTCGTTGCCGACCCGGAACCAGCAGCCCCTGGGCGCGATCAGAGGCAGGTGCACGACCAGTCGCGAGTTATGAAACCCGGTGTGCGGGGCGATCACGGCGCCGGGAGTCAGCCTTGAGAACAGCGCGAAGGGCGAGCGCCCCGCGATCCGTTCCAGCGGGGCGTGTTCGAGCGCCGCCATGGTCCTGGGGCAACGCGCCGCAATCTCCGGGACCGGCGCGCCGTCACGCCAGAGGTAGCAAGCCGTCCACGTATCGTCATCCAGCAGGTCGGCCTGGGTGGCCGGGCGATTGACCTCAGCTTCGATGTAGGGTGCGAAAACGTCCGGGCTATCGGCCATAAGGGCCTGAAGCTCGGCCAGAATGTCTGCGGTCGCCGCCTCGATGGCGTCCAGCCAGGCGAAGCTTTCGCGCGGATAGACCTGGATCGTCGGCAGCCCGGGGAAGAAGTACGACCGCGGCTCCTGGACGTATCGCCGCTTGCGACCAGCAAGCAGGTCAAGGGACTCGTTGAACCGGGGACTGGCGGTGGCAGGATCGTAGCCCCGCGACACCAGGCCACGCGTCAGGTCGGCGTGCAGGACCTCATTCAGCCGGTCGCGCGCGCCACGTACCCGGTCCATCTCGGAAATCGCCTCGGGCGGCAGACCCTCGGTATCGGGGACCAGATCCAGCGCCGCGCCATAAAGCTGACAGCAGCGCGCCGGTCGCCGGCGGCGGCCATCAGGTCGCCCTTCATCAACAGGGCCCGGACATTCTGGGGCTCCAGTTTCAGCGCCGCATCCAACGCATGAGCTGTGCCGTCAGGATCGCCAAACGCCTGCCGTGCAAGGGCGAGCGCCACCCAGACGGTTCCGTCAGCGCGTCCGGCCTCGACGATGGCGTTGAAGCATCGCAACGCCTCGGCATTTCCGCCACGCGCCAGCGCCGCCATCCCTTGGGCGCCCAGCGCGTTCAGTTCGATGTCATTCACAGGGCGCTCTCCTCAGGTTGTTCCGCCATACCGCATGCCTGTGATTCAGCCGACTGTTGCCTGGTGAGCACGCACTCCGACAGAATTGTGACACAGGCGTCAAGTTCGAAGCCGAAACGGCCCGCCTTGGTGTAGCAGAACCGTCGGAAGGCGAGGCTTCCCCTTCGCCGAACAACGCCAGAGGTCTCAATAGATGAAGTCGCCCGCGTCGATCCGCGCCATGCTCGTTGCCAGTGTGTCCCTTTCCGCATTCGCCCTGGCGCTTGCCGCGCCCCACACGGCTGCGGCCGCTGATGACGCCACCACCCTCGGCGAAGTGATCGTCACCGCCCAGAAGAAGTCGGAAAACATCAACGACGTGCCCCTGTCGGTGACGGCGGTGAGCGGCCAGAAGCTGGATGCCATCCGCTCGGGCGGCGGCGACATCCGCATGCTGTCGGCCCGCATTCCCAGTCTGACACTGGAATCCAGCTTCGGCCGCACCTTCCCGCGGCCCTACATCCGCGGCCTCGGCAACACCGATTTCGATATCAACGCCAGTCAGCCGGTCTCCTTCATCTATGACGAGGTGGTGCTGGAAAACCCGGTGCTGAAGGGCTTCCCGCTGTTCGACATCGCCCAGGTGGAAGTGCTGCGTGGCCCGCAGGGCACCCTGTTCGGCCGCAACACCCCGGCCGGTGTCCTGAAATTCGAAAGCGCCAAGCCGACCAAGGAATTCGAAGGCTACGGCTCAGCCTCCTACGCCACATTCTCCACGATGAACCTGGAAGGCGCAGTCTCCGGCCCGATCATCGCCGACGTGCTCTCGGCCCGCCTCTCCGGCCTCTACCAGCGCCGCAGTGACTGGGTGGACAACACGCGCTCTGGCGACAAGAACGACTCGGAGGGCTACGACCAGTACGCCCTGCGCGGCCAGCTGCTCTACACGCCCACCGCCGAGTTCAGTGCGCTGCTGAACCTGCACTATCAGCACCTGAACGGCACGCCGCGCGTGTTCCGCGCCAACATCATCCAGAGGGGCACGAACAACTTCGCCACAGGCTTCAAGCGCGACACCATCAGCCAGGACGCCCAGAGCCGCGCCATCCAGAAGGTGGAATCCTCCGGCGCCAACCTGAAGCTTACCTATGACTTTGGCGACGGCATGCCGGCGCTCACCTCGATCACCGCCTACGAGCGCGTCGACACCTACAGCCGTGCGGATATCGACGGCGGCTTCGGCGCCTCGTTCGCCCCGCCATTCGGCCCCGGCTTCATTCCCTTCCCGTCGGAAAGCGCCGATGGCGTGCCCTTCCACGGCCAGTTCACCCAGGAAATCCGGCTGGCCGGCGACAACGGCCCGCTGGGCTATACGGTTGGCGCATTCTACTTCAACGAAAGTATCAAGATCGACAGCTACAGCTTCAACACCCTGGCAGGCGGCGCCCTCGATGGTCGCGCCTACCAGAGCCAGAAGACAGAGAGCTGGGCCGTCTTCGCCAACCTCGACTATGACGTCTCCGAACAGCTGAACGTCGCTGGCGGCATCCGCTATTCCGACGACAGCAAGGACTTCCTGGCCCAGCGCACCCGCTCGCCCTTCGGTGCGCCCAACACGGCCGTCCTGCGCACCAGCCCCAACTCCAGCGACGTAAGCTTCAACGTCAGCGCCACCTATGCGGCGACGGAAGACCTGAACCTATACGCCCGCGTCGCCCGCGGTTACCGCGCGCCGTCGATCCAGGGTCGCCTGGTGTTCGGCGACACCCTCTCGGTCGCCAAGAAGGAGACCGTCATGTCCTACGAAGCCGGTGTGAAGGGGACGGCGGCGGAAGGGCGCGCACGTTTTGACGCCAGCGTCTTCTACTATCGCGCCAACGACCTGCAGGTGACAGCGGTCGGCGGCGGCGCGAACTTCAACCGCCTGCTGAACGCCGACAAGGCGACGGGCTACGGCTTCGAGTTCAACGCCGAGGCCGAGCCGGTGGATCGCCTGATGCTGACGGCCGGCCTGTCCTACAATCACACGGAACTCCAGGATCCGGCGCTCTTCACCCAGCCTTGCGGCAGCGGCTGCACCGTTCGTGATCCGGCCGGCCCGATCGCCGGCACTGTGCGGATCGACGGCAACAACCTGCCCAACGCGCCGCGCTGGATCGCCAGCGTGACAGCCGGCTACTCCTGGCCGGTGGGTGAAGGTTCGGTTTTCGTGTTCAGCGACTGGGCCTATCGCTCGAAGATCAACTTCTTCCTCTACGAATCGACCGAGTACAACGACGCCAAGCTGCTGGAAGGCGGCCTGCGCATCGGCTATCGCGCGCCGGGCGAAGCTTGGGAGGTCGCAGCCTTCGGCCGCAACATCACCAACGACAAGAGCCTCGAAGGCGGCATCGACTTCAACAACCTGACCGGCTTCGTCAACGACCCGCGCACGATCGGTGTGGAAGTGAAGGCCAAGTTCTAGGCCGATTGCGCAATCTGCCTTCTCCCCTTGGGGGAGAAGGTGGTGGCGGCAGGCTGACGGATGAGGGGTCGCACGGCATGGCCGCTGCGGCCCCTCTTCGTTTCGGCGAAACCTAGCTGTCTGGTCCCGGAGTGTGGGGGAATCAGCCAAGCTGATCCTTCATTCCGGGAGGACCTATGGGCCAGATACTCCATGGCAGCGCCACGACCACGTACGCCGTCCGAGCGGCGATACAGCG
>NZ_JBIKNZ010000052.1:0-22483 GCF_044358365.1 Phenylobacterium sp.
ATCTTGCGGCACGGCCATCAAGGCTCCCCAGCCAGGCCATGACCCCGTAGACAACCATAGACCAAGGTCAGTCCAACAACGAACCTGAGGCAACCGTGAAACCAATTAGACAACCAGATTGGCTCCAGCGCCTGGGAAGTGGATGGCAAAATCTATTCCGTCCATACCGTGACAGAGAACGGGTCCGCCTTCACTTCGGTGCGGTGGACCATTCTGGATTCCGTCACAAATCAGGTTCTGGACGAAGGCAACATCGGCGACGGCCTCGATGGCTATGATTACTACCAGGGCTCGCTGGCCGTGAACGAGTTCGGTCAGGTGGTGATCGGTTACAACCGCTCCGGACTGGACCCCGCAACAGGCAGGATCACCCTGGCGGCGCGCACCTTTTCAACCAGCGGCAGCGGCGAGTTGATGCAGATCGGCGACGAGATCGTGCTCAGGGTCAGCGATACGGACGACTACCACAACGGCTCCCTCTTCGGGCAAACCGCCGTAGGGCGCCAACGCTGGGCGGACTATAGCTCGGTGAGCCTCGACCCCGAAGACTCCAGCATGTTCTGGCTGGCCGGCACTTTCGCCCGGGAATACAACAACGCTGCGGGCGGCCATCCCGGCGGCACCGGCGGGTCGCGTTGGGGCACGTTCATTGCGGCGATCGATTTTGATCGATCGACCGGCGTAGTGCCGGAACCCAGCACTTGGGCGATCATGATCCTGGGCATGGGTGTGGTTGGCGCAAGCCTGCGGCGTCGCAGGTACTTGCAGATGGCCGCCAGCTTGCCTCAATCCGCCGTATAGTCGTGGTTCGCGCCGGGTCAGTTTCGATCCGGCGCGCCACACATTTCGAGCGCGGGCGCAGGGTGATGTCAAAGGATCGATACCACGTTGCAAGCGCGATCCGGCTGATGATCGCGGGGACCCTAATGCTGAGTATAGGTGGTGCCCGGGCAGCCGTAGCGCCCCTGTCCGGAATGTGGGGCGGAGACCGCGCGGTGTTGACCCTGACCGCCCAGGGCGGCCGTCTTGAATTCGACTGCGGCTACGCCACCCTGTCCGGCCCGGTGGCGCTGGATCGAAAGGGTCGCTTCAAAGCCGCAGGGGTCTACTATCCCGAAAGCGGTGGCCCGGTCGACGCCGACGCCCCTCCCGTCCAATTGGCCGCACGTTTCGACGGAACCGTGTCCGGCTCCAATCTCCATCTCAATTTCAAACAGTCCAGCGGCGCCGCGGACCAGGCTTTTGACATGGTGGCTGGCAAGCGCCAGAAACTCATCCGCTGCCTGTAGAACTTGACCATCTCTGCTACAGGCTGCTCACCACTTTCCGCTGGGACACGGTTGACCTCGGCGCGCGCTCGGTGAGCATGCGCCCATGACCGAACTTCCAATCCGCGACGTCGTCCCCGCCCATCGCTTCGACGAGGCTCGCCTGGCCGCCTGGATGGCCGCCAACGTAGACGGCTATCAGGGTCCCTTGCGCGTCCAGCAGTTCCAGGGCGGCGCGTCGAACCCGACCTTCCTGCTGACCGGCGGAGACGGTCACCTCTATGTGCTGCGCAAGAAGCCGCCGGGCCAGTTGCTCTCCAGCGCTCATCAGGTGGACCGGGAGTACCGCGTGATGAAGGCGCTTGCCGGCCACATCCCCGTGCCTGTCATGCGCGCGCTCTGCGAAGATCCCGACGTCATCGGCGCCACCTTCTATGTGATGGACTATCTAGAAGGCCGCATCTTCCGCGACGCGACCCTGCCCGGCCTGGAGCCCGCCGAGCGGGCGGCGATCTACGACGACCTGAACGCCACCCTGGCCAAGCTCCACAGCGTGGATTTCGAGTCCGTGGGCCTCGGCGACTACGGCCGGCCCGGAAACTATTTCGAACGCCAGGTCGCCCGCTGGACCCGCCAGTACCGCGATGCCCAGACTGAAGAGATCCCGGCCATGGAAGCCCTGATCGCCGAACTGCCCGGGCGCATCCCGGCGGACCAGTCGGTGACCATCGCCCACGGCGACTATCGCCTCGAGAACGTGATGTACCATCCCACCGAGCCCCGGATCATCGCGGTGCTGGACTGGGAGCTTTCCACCATCGGCCATCCCCTGGCCGACATCGCCTACAACGGCTTCATCTGGCGCAGCCACTCCCCCGGCTGGGGCAGCCTGGATGGCGTCGACTTCGCCACCAGCGGCATTCCCACCGAAGAGGTCTATGTCGCCGCCTATTGCCAGCGAACCGGGCGCACCAAGGGGATTGCGGACTGGCCGTTCTATATGGCCTTCGGCATCTTCCGGCTGGCCTCGATTTCCCAGGGCGTCTACCGCCGCATCCTCGGCGGCAACGCCTCGACAGAGCGCGAGGCGATCAACGGCACGCCCGCCCTGGCCGAGCAGTCGTTAGGGATTTTGCGGGGCTGAGGGCGCCAAGCATCTGCGGGATTTCTGCCACAGGTCGCGATGGATCGGCCACAGGGCGACAGAGACTGTGACGGATATTTTGCAATCGGCGCTAAAAACAGGCCGCTGAGCGCGACCGCTCCAAGAGTCGCGCCCTGAGATAGAGAGAACCACATGAAAACTCACAAGACCCTGTTGGTCGCGCAGGCCAGCGTGCTCGCTGTCACCATGGCCCTCACCGCTGCACCCGTTGCCTTCGCCGCAGATAGCGAAATAGAAGAGCTGGTCGTAACGGCGCGGAAACGCGAAGAAACCCTGATCGACGTCCCCTTCGCCATCAGCGCCCAGGGCGAGAAGACCATCCGCAACCGCGGCATCACCAACATCGAGGACCTGTCGCGCACGGTCGCCAGTTTCTCGGTCCAGAACCTCGGCCCCGGCCAGAGCCAGATCGCCATCCGCGGCATCTCGGCCGGCCAGATCGTCCGCGATCAGCCGGGCGTTAAGGAGCAGGTCGGTGTCTATCTCGACGAAAGCGTCATCTCGATGTCGCTGTTCACCCCGGACCTCGACCTGTTCGACCTGAACCGCGTCGAAGTGTTGCGCGGCCCCCAGGGCACGCTGTTCGGCTCGGGCTCGCTGTCGGGCACGGTCCGTTACATCACCAACGCCCCCAAAATCGGTGTCTATGAGGGCACGGTCGAAGCCACGCTGAACAAGGTCCAGGGCGGCGATGTCGGCGGCGACCTCAAGGGCGCCATCAACGTGCCGATCGGCGAACAGGCTGCGCTGCGCATCACCGCGTTCGCCACCCAGTTCCCGGGCTTCATTGACGCCGTCCAGCCGGACGGCAGCGTCAAGAACGACGTGAATGACGGCACCCGTCGCGGCTTCCGCGCCGCGCTGACCTTCAAGCCCAGCGACGCGCTGACCATCACACCGCGCCTGCAGTATCAGAAGATCGCCGTCGACGGTTTCAACCGCGTCGACATCTTCAACATCCTGGGCAATCAGTTCACCACCACGCGCCCGCGCGTCCAGCTGGGCGGGACCAAGCAGTACACCCAGCTGAAGGAAAAGTTCGAAGACGAGTTCCTGCTGGCTGACCTGAACCTGCAGTACGATGTGGGCGACCTGCGCTTCACCTCCGTCTCGACCTTCACGGATCGTGAGGTTCTGGTCCTGCGTGACGCCACCGCCCTGACCGGGTCGATCACCGGCGGCTCCATCGGCCTCGCCCCGGCGGTCTACACGATCAACGCCCCGCTGGCCGACACCACCGATGCGAAGTCCTACACCCAGGAAATCCGCCTCGCCTCCAATAGCGAAGGCCCGCTTCAGTGGGTGATCGGCGGCTTCTACTCCCGCATCGACCGCGACTATGCCCAGGACCTGACCGTCGCCGGCTTCTCCGCCGCCACCGGCATCCAGACCCAGGGCCGCGTCGCCCCGACTGACCACCTCTACTTCTCGCTGGTCCCCTACAAGCAGACCCAGTACGCGATCTTCGGTGAGGCGACCTATTCGTTCACCGACCGTCTGGCTGTGACCGCCGGCCTGCGCTACGCCGACTACAAGGAAAGCCGCACGCTGACCTTCGACGGCATCTTCGCCGACACCACCATCGCGGTGCCCGGCAAGACCAAGGCCGACAATGTCGCCCCGCGCGTCATCGTCGCGTTCGACGCTACGGATGACATCACGCTCAACGCCCAGGTCTCCAAGGGCTTCCGGCTGGGCGGGATCAACGATCCGCTGAACCGTCCGCTCTGCACACCCGGTGACCTGGCCACCTTCAGCGCCCTGTCCACACCCGGCTTCAAGAACGAGACCGTGTGGAACTATGAGGCCGGCGTGAAGGCCAAGCTGGGCGGCAAGGGCTCGCTGACGGTGGCTGGCTTCTATGCCGATGTTTCCAACCTGCAGGCTACAATTGATGCCGGCAGCTGCTCCTCGCGGATCATCGCCAATGTGCCCAGCGCCAAGTCGACCGGCTTCGACGCCGAGTTCGCCTATCGGATCAGCGATAACTTCGATGTGGCGGCCACGGCTTCCTACAACGACGCCAAGCTGACCTCGAGCGTCCGCAATGCCGCCGGCGCGCCGATCCAAGGCCTGCGAGACGGCAATCGCCTGCCCACGGTTCCGAAGTTCCAGACCTCGTTCAGCGTGGGTTACGAGCGCGAACTGAACGACAGCATGGACGTGTTCTCGAACCTGACCTGGCAGTATGTCGGAAAGCGTTTCACCCAGATCTCCGATCAGGAAAACGATCCGGCCACCGCCAGCCTGTTCCGCAACGTCGGCGCCACCACGGCGGCTCAGCTGTCGTTCCCGCTCAGCCTGCCGTCCTATGACATCGTCAACTTCCGGGTTGGCGTCCGGGGCGACGGCTGGGAGGCCGCAGCCTTCATCAACAACGTCGGCGACGAACGCGCCAAGCTCGCCATCGACCGCGAGCGTGGCCTGCGCGCCCGCTACGGCTTCCTGACCAACCCGCCCCGCACCTACGGCGCCACGGTCCGCAAGTCGTTCTAGGCCTCTGACGGACGGCGCGCCGGGCAACCGGCGCGCCGCTCTGGCTCACAGCGTCGGATCATCCCCCACCCGCACCAGCATCTTGCCGAAGTTACCCCCACGCAGCATGTCGCCAAAGGCGGCCGGGACAGTCTCCAGCCCCTCGCGCATATCCTCCAGATATCGAACCTTGCCGTCTCCCACCCAGCCCGCCATCTCGCGCAGGAAGGTGTCGTGGTGATCGGCCACGAAGTCGCCCACGAACAGGTCCTTCACGGTCACGCCGCGCGCCGCAAAGATCGCCTCGCCCCGCTTCATCAGCTCGGCCCGGCCATCGACGCCCGCCGCATCGCCATAGTGGGCGATCAGGCCGCAGATCGTCATCCGCGCGCCGGGATTGAACAGCGGCAGTACCGCGTCAAAAACCGCCCCGCCGACATTCTCGAAATAGACGTCCACCCCATCCGGACAGGCCGCGCGCAGATCGTCGGCAAAGGTCGGCGACAGATGCGAGACGCAGGCGTCGTAGCCCAGCTCCTTCACCACGAACCGGCACTTCTCCTCGCGCCCGGCGATACCCACCACGCGCGCCCCGCGCAGCTTCGCCAGCTGGCCAGCGATCTGGCCCACGCCGCCCGACGCCGCCGACACCACCGCCGTCTCGCCGGCCTTGGGATCGCCCTGCAGGATCATCCCCGCATAGGCCGTCAGCCCCAGCATCCCCAGCACGCCCACCGCCCAGGAAATCCGCCCCAGCGCCGGGTCCAGCTTGCGCGGCACCATGTAAGACGGCCGGGCCACCCCCTCGCCCATCAGGCCATAGGCCGACCAGCCGTTGGTGTTGAACACCAGATCGCCCTCGACCAACCCCTCGATATGGCTCTCCACCACCTGGCTCACGGTCCGCGCATGGCAGGGCGCGCCCCTGGGTTCTACGCCGCGCCGCTTGTAGCCCCACTGATAGGGGTCGAGGGACACATAGATCGTCCGCGTCAGCGCCTGGCCGGGACCTGGCTTCGGAATGGGCTCTTCCCGGAGAACAAACGTCTCCGCATCAGGCCATGCGCCCACCGGCTTGTCGGACAGGGTCCAGTATCGGTTCATGGCGTGGTTCTCCCGGGACAGGCTCGATCTAAAGGGCGCTCGGCCGCCTTGGCAATGAGATGCGCCGCGCCCCCTCAAGCGTTGTGATCGATGGCAAGCGTCGCTACGGTCGCCTTCTAACGCACAATCACGAGCCCGAACGCGCATGAGCAGTAGCCCGGACGTCCCCGCCGACGGACACATCAATGGCTACGGGACCCGGGGCTACCGGACCTATGTGCTCAACGTTTTGCTCGTCATCTACATCCTGAATTTCATCGATCGCAGCCTCCTGTCGGTGGTCTCACCGCAGATGAAGCCCGAACTGGGCATTTCCGACACAGCCTTCGGCCTCCTGACCGGGTTCGGATTCGCCCTGCTCTACACAGTGGTCGGCATCCCGCTCGCGCAGTTCTCCGAGACCCGTAACCGGGTCGTCATCATGGCCGTTTGCGTCGCCCTGTGGTCAGTGATGACCGCGCTTTGCGGACTGTCAGCAGAGATCACGATCGGCTCGGTCACCATCGGCGCGTTCTGGATCCTTCTGGCCTGCCGGGTCGGGGTCGGCATTGGCGAGGCGGGCTGCACGCCGCCGGCCAACTCCTTGATCGCGGACTATTTCCCGCCCGTCAGCCGCTCCACCGCGCTTGGCTACTACGCAATGGGCGTCACCCTTGGAGGCATGCTCGCCAACCTGCTGGGCGGCCCCATCACCGACGCCTTCGGCTGGCGTATTGCCTTTGTCGTCCTGGGCTTGCCCGGTGTCGCCGTGGCCTTGCTTATGAGGATGACCGTCAAGGAACCGCCCCGCGGCTACACCGACCCGCCCGGCACGGTGCGTCGAACCAGCGTGCCCTTCGCCGACGGTTTTCGCGAACTGGCGTCCAAACGCTCCTGGTGGACCAACGCGATCGCAGCCACCTTCGCCGCGTTCTGCGGCTACGGGATCTCGTCGTTCCAGTCGCTGTTCGTCAATCGCACCTTCGGACTCAGCGCCGGCGAGGCCGCAGTGTGGATCAATGTGCCGGCCGCGCTCGCCGGCTCAGTGGGGGCGCTTGCGACCGGCTGGCTGGCCGAACGCCTCTCGCGTCGATACCCGAACGCCATCGCCTGGCTGCCTGGATACGGCATGATCCTGGCCGTTCCCTTCTATGTGCTGGCGTTCAGCACCGATAACCTGTGGATCTGCGCCATCGGGCTCTGCCTGGGCGGCCTGTCCAAATATGGCTACCTCGCCGCGCAATACACGATTGGCCAGGGGGTGGTCTCGGCCCAGGTGCGCGCGGTGTCCACCGCCGTGATGCTCTTCGTCATCAATCTGTTCGGCTACGGCTTCGGGCCGCTGTTCATCGGGGCTCTGAGCGACGGCCTCTTCAGCGCCAAGGTCGCTGACCTCGGCGCCTCCGAACTGACCCGCAAGGCCTGCGAGGGTGTCGCCCGCGCCGCGCTGTCACCGGAACTCCAGGGCGTATGCAACAGCGCCCATCCCGAGAGCCTCCAGGACGCCCTGATGCTCACCTCACTCCTCTATGCGGTCGGGGGCGGCTTCTTCCTGCTGACCTGCCGCTGGCTGCAGCGCGACATGGTGTCGAAATAGGTAGGCCTATCGCGCCCCGCCCCGAGTCCCGCTAGAACCCCCGCCATGAGCTCCGCCCCCGCCAAAAGCCTGGCCGACAAGGCCGCCGAATATGGTCTGAAGCCGGACGAATACGCCCTCATCGTCACCCGCCTGAACCGCGAGCCCAACGATGTCGAACTCGGCGTGTTCTCGGTGATGTGGTCGGAGCACTGCTCCTACAAGTCCAGCCGCAAGCACCTCTCCAAGTTCCCGACGACGGGTCCCCGCGTCATCTGCGGTCCGGGCGAGAACGCGGGCGTCATCGACATCGGCGACGGCCAGGCCTGCATCTTCAAGATGGAGAGCCACAACCACCCCTCCTACATTGAGCCCTATCAGGGCGCGGCCACTGGCGTCGGCGGCATCATGCGCGACGTGTTCACCATGGGCGCCCGGCCCATCGCACTGTTGAACGCCCTGCGCTTCGGCGATCCCAGCCACCCCAAGACCAAACGCCTCGTGTCCGGCGTCGTTTCCGGCATCGGCGGCTACGGTAACTGCGTGGGCGTGCCCACCGTGGCCGGCGAGACCAATTTCCACTGCGGCTATGACGGCAACATCCTGGTCAACGCCATGTGCGTGGGCCTGGCGGACGCGGACAAGATCTTCTACTCCGCCGCGCCGGCCGCCGGGCTGGCGGTGGTCTATTTCGGCTCAAAGACCGGCCGCGACGGCATTCACGGCGCCACCATGGCCAGCCAGGAATTCGACGACGCCTCCGATGAGAAGCGCCCGACAGTCCAGGTCGGCGACCCCTTCGCCGAGAAGCTGCTGATCGAGGCCACCCTGGAACTGATGGCGTCCGGCGCCGTGGCCGCCATCCAGGACATGGGCGCGGCAGGCCTCACCTCATCCTCGGTGGAAATGGCGGGCAAGGGCCAGGTCGGCATCGAGCTCGATCTCGACATGGTGCCCCAGCGCGAGGAGGGCATGAGCGCCTATGAGATGATGCTGTCGGAGAGCCAGGAGCGCATGCTGGCGGTGCTCAAGCCCGGCCGCGAGCATGACGGCCATGCGATCTTCGAAAAGTGGGGTCTGGACGCCGCCGTGATCGGCTGGACCACCGACACCGGTCACATCGTGCTGAAGCACAAGGGCGAGATCGTCTGCGACATCCCGCTGGCGCCGCTGGCCGAGGACGCCCCGCTCTACGACCGGCCCTGGGTCGCGCCGACGCTGCAGCCGCGCCTGACGCCGGATGATGTCCCCGCCCCCGAGGACTGGAAAGCCGCGATCCTGACGCTGATGAGCGCCCCCGACATGGCCTCGAAGCGCTGGCTCTGGGAACAGTACGACCGCCACGTGATGGCCGACACCCTGGAAGACTCCGCCACCGGCGCCGACGCCGGTATCGTGCGCGTGCATGGCGGCCGCAAGGCGCTGGCCATGACCTCCGACGTCACCCCGCGCTATGTTCAGAACGACCCCTATGAGGGCGGCAAGCAGGCCGTCGCCGAGGCCTGGCGCAACCTTACGGCCGTCGGCGCCGATCCCATCGCCATCACCGATAATCTCAACTTCGGCAATCCCGAACGCCCCGAGATCATGGGCCAGATCGTCCGCGCCATCGACGGCATGGCCGAGGCTTGCCGCGTGCTGGACTTCCCCGTCGTGAGCGGCAACGTCAGCCTCTATAACGAGACCAATGGCGCCGCGATCCCGCCTACCCCCACCGTCGGCGGCGTCGGCATCCTGCCCGACTATGCCCGCCGCGCCGACTTCGCCTCGATGCAGGCCGGCGATGTTCTGGTGCTGGTGGGCGCCACCTCCGGCGAGCTGGGCGCATCCATGTATCTGCGCGAAGTGCTGGGCCGCGAGGATGGCGCGCCGCCCCCCGTTGACCTGGCCCTGGAGCGCCGCACCGGCGACATGATCCGCGCCTTGATCCTGTCCGGCGACCTGCGCACGGTTCACGACCTCTCCGACGGCGGCCTGGTCGCCGCGGCAGCCGAAATGGCCCTGGCGTCGAACGTGGGCCTGGCGCTCAACGTCCAGGGCGACATCCCCGACCACGCCGCCTTCTTCGGCGAGGACCAGGCGCGCTACCTCGTCGCCCTCAGCCACGATGCGCTGGAAGCGCTGGACGCCGCCGCCGAGGCCGCTGGGGTCGCCTATGCCATCGTCGGTCAGGCCGGCGGCGATGAGGTTTCCCTCTCGGGCGCATCGGGCTTCATCACCGCGGTCGACCTCGAAGACCTGCGAAGCCGACACGAAGGCTGGCTTCCGGGGTTCATGGGGGAATGAATAGACCTCGGAGGGAATGGGCCATGAATTACCCCACCCTCGGCCCGCTCGCCGAAAAACCCCACGTCGCCGCGGCCCTCGCCCTGATCGGCCAGCCGGGCTCTCGCGACAGGATCCCTACCCCCGCCGCCGTTCTCGACCTCGACGCCTTCGACCGCAATGTCGCCAAAATGGCCGGTCGCGCTGCGGCCGCCGGTCTGGCGCTCCGGCCGCACGCCAAGTCGCACAAATGCGCCACCCTGGCCCACCGCCAGATCGCCGCCGGCGCGGTCGGCATCTGTTGCGCCAAACTGGCCGAGGCCGAGGCCATGGCGGCCGCCGGCGTCGGCGCCATTCTGGTCACCTCGCCTGTCGCCGGCGCGCTCTCCGCCAGACGCGCCGCCCATCTCGCGGCGACCCTGCCGGACTTTCGCATCGTGGTGGATCACGTCGACGGCGTCGCCGAACTGGCCGCCGCCGCGACCTCGCCAATCCAGGTCCTGATCGACGTCGACCCAGGCCTCGGCCGCACCGGCGTTCATGACGCCGAACAGGCCGCCGCGGTCGCTCGCGCCATCGCCGCCCAGCCGAACCTGCGGCTCATCGGCGTCCAGTGCTATGGCGGTCAGTGGCAACACATGAAGGGCGCCAATGAACGCGCCGCCGCCATCGCTGACGGCATGGCCCGTCTGAAGACCATCCTGACCGCCATCCGCGCCACGGGCGCCGCGTTCGACGTCGTCACCGGCGGTGGCACCGGTAGCTTCGCCGCCGACGCCGCCCAGGGCGTGCTCACCGAAGTCCAGCCCGGCTCCTTCGCCTTCATGGACCGCGACTATCGCGAAGCCCTGACCTCGGACCCTGACGGCGCCTTCGAACAGAGCCTGAGTATCGCCACCACGGTGATTACCGACAACCATCCGAAGTGGGTCACTGTCGACGGCGGACTGAAGGCCTTTTCCACCGACGGGCCCCTGCCCGAGCCCCTGACCCCCAAGGTTGCGCGCTCGAAGTTCCAGTTCTTCGGCGACGAGCACGGCCTGTTGATGCGACCCGACGGCCAGCCCCTGGTGCGTGGCGAGCGCATCGCCTTCGCACCCGGCCACATCGACCCCACGCTTGACCGGTACGACCTGCTGCATCTGGTGCAGGGCGACATACTGGTGGACATTGTGCGTATCGAGGCGCGCGGGGCGTCACAGTAGCGGCGTCGGGAAACGTTCAATGTCACGGATAGCAGCAACGTTGATCCTGACGGCCATGATGGCCGCCGCCCCGGCCTACGCCCAGCAGTCCGAAATGGAGAATCTCCAGGCCGGCGGTGACGCTCTGCTGGCCAACCACCGCGAGACCACCCAGTACAGCATCGACCGCGCCACCCAGGCCCTTCAGGCCCGCGACTACAAGACTGCCCGCCGCTTCGCCTCCAGCGTCGTTCGCGCCGATCCCAAACGCATCGAGTCGTGGAAGCTGCTGGGCGCCGCCCAGATCGGCCTTCAGGACTGGAGCGGCGCACGCCGCAGCTACACAGGCGCGGTCCGCATCACCCCCGGCGATCCTGAGTCCCGCGCCGGCTTGGGCGTGGCGATGGCTCGCCTGAACGACCCCAAGGCCCAGGAACAACTGGCCTGGCTTGCCGCCAGGGTCGCGGCCTGCCCGTCGAGCTGCGCCGCGCTGGAGGGATACAAGCGTGAGGTCGATGCGGCCATGGCGGCTGCGGCTGGCCCGTCGCAATCGCATCGCTAGGCGCCGTCTTCGAACAGGAAGATGTCGGGCGCGCTCACGCCGCGTGCCAGGGATTGATAAGCGCGACCGACGTGGTCGCGAAATCTCTGCCATTCCGGGTCGCAAGGGCACAGTCATGTTCCAGCGCAATCGCGGCGATCTGGGCGTCGGGAATGGCCATGTTGTGGCCGCCGCGGCGCGCGTTGGCCATGATCTCGCCGTACAGCATCGCGGTGTTGGACGTGAACCCGGGGCTTCGATCCGCGAAACGCAGCCGCCATTCGACCAGCCGCTGGCCAAGCGCATTGCGGCGCGCGCCTTCCGGCAATTTCGCAATGCCAAAGGCGAGTTCCGCAACCGCGATGGCGGGTAACGCAGCGTCCCCGTCATTCAGGGAAAACCATCGTGCCACGTCAGGGTCGGGGTTCTCCCGCATCAACTCCGAAATCACATTGGTATCGAGCAGGATCACAAATCAAGGCCGTGATGCGGCGTCCGGTTCTCGTCGACAGACGCCTGGAGCGCGTCAATGTCTGCATCGCGGAGCACGTCCGCCCCAATTGCCTGCAAGCGCCGCAAGAAGGCCTGCGGAGACTCCGGCTGCTGCCGCTTGCTCGCATATTCGTTGAGCGCATCCTCAACGATCGCATGAATGGGTCGCTGCTCCCGCGCCGAGAGTTGATGCGCCAGATCGCGGGCGCGGGCGGAACGGACTGAGAGTTGGGGCGCTGGCATGGACGAAAGATAGGCCCGTGATGGCATGATGGCAAGGATGCTGCGTACGATCCGATCTTGGGGTTCGACGCCGTGCGAACCCAGGTCTGGCCAAGCTTTGCCTAGCCTTTAGACACGCTCCGCCCGTTTTCGCCCAACGTATCGGTTTGTGCCGCCGCGAGGCCGCCAGACCCTCCCGCCAGGGCCCGGGCTCTGGTCTTCCTGCCTCCAGTCACGATTGAGCAGGGGGTTCATTTCATGGAATCAGGTCGCCAGACGCCGACGCGCCGGCAGCTTCTTCACGCCATCGGCCTGATGGGCGGTACAGCCGCCATGTACCAGATGATGACCACCTTTGGTCACGCGGCCGAAAGCCGTTTCCCGGGTCCGCCCAATCTGACTGGCGCGCGCCAGGGGGCCTCGGTGGTCGTGCTGGGCGCGGGCCTGGCCGGCATGCTGGCGGCCTATGAACTGGAGAAGGCCGGCTACAGTGTCCGGATCCTTGAATATCAGGACCGGCCCGGCGGCCGGAACTGGTCGCTGCGCGGCGGCGACAAGTTCACGGAAATGGGCGGCGCCACCCAGACTGTGAATTTCGCCAAGGGCAACTTCTTCAATCCCGGCCCCTGGCGGATCCCGCACCACCACAACACCCTGCTGCACTACTGCAAGAAATTCGGCGTGAAGCTGGAGCCATTCATCCAGTTCAATCACAACGCCTATGTCCACAACATCGACGCTTTCGGCGGCCAGCCCCAGCGCTTCCGGTCCCTCGCCGCCGACTTCGAGGGCAATGTGGCTGAGCTGTTGTCCAAGGCCATCGACCAGAAATCCCTCGACACCAAACTCTCGCCCGAAGACGTCGACCGCTTCAAGGAGGCCCTGCGCGGCTGGGGCATGCTCGACGAGGACATGAAGTACGCCAGGAACCTGCGCTCCTCCAGCCACCGGGGCTTCGACCTGCCCCCCGGCGGCGGCGTCAATGGCGCGCCGAAGCCCTCCGATCTGTTTCCACTGGATCAGGTGGTGAAGTCCGGTATCGCCAACAACATGGCGTTCTTCATGAACGACGAGTTCCAGACCACCATGTTCCAGCCGGTGGGCGGCATGGACATGATCGGCAAGGGGTTTGCGAAGCAGGTCGACCGCCTGATCACCTACAACGCCAAGGTCACCAAGCTGATGCAGGACAAGTCCGGTGTCAGCGTCACCTACACCGACATCGTCAAGGGCGGGACCACCACCACCAAGGCTGACTTCTGCGTCTGCACCATCCCCCTGACCGTGCTCAGCCAGATCGAGACCAACCTGTCGGAGAAAAAGACCGCTGCCATCCAGGCGGTGCCCTACTCCAACTCGGTCAAGATCGGCCTGGAGATGCGCCGCCGCTTCTGGGAAGAGGATCAGGATATCTACGGCGGCCACTCCTTCACCAGCCAGGAAATCAGCCTGATCTCCTACCCCAACAACAACTTCTTTGAGGACGGCCCCGCCGTCCTGCTGGGCGCCTTCGCCGGGGGCGCGGGCGGCTATCGCCTGGGCGGCATGACCCCGGAGCAGCGCATCGAAGTCGCCCTGGCGCAAGGCGAGGTCTTCCACCCCAAGACCTGCCGCAAGGAGTTCATGAACGGCGTCTCGGTGGCCTGGAACCGGATCCCCTGGGTCATGGGCTGCTGCGCCCGCTGGAACGAGGACACCCGCAAGGAGCACTATCAGGAGCTCGTCGCCCTCGAAGACCGCATCGTGCTGGCCGGGGAGCACGCCTCCTATGTCGGCTGCTGGATGGAGGGCTCGCTGCTTTCTGCCATCGACGCCATCACCCGCCTGCACAAACGCGCCATGGAGGCCTGAGCATGAGAACCCGTCTCACCCTGGCCGCCCTGATGGCGACCCTCGCCTTTCCCGCTTTGGCTGACGAACCCGGCCCTGGCGGCAGCCGCCCGCCGATCCCGAAGGACGGTGCGGACATCTACCGGACCTATTGCCAGGTCTGCCACATGGCCGACGCCAGGGGCGCGGTCGGCGCCGGCATGTTCCCGGCGCTGGCCGGCAATGCCCGCATCGGCACCGCCCAATACGCCATCTACCTGATCGCCAAGGGCAAGGGCGGCATGCCCTACTTCAGCGATAGCCTGACACCGGCCCAGATCGCCGACGTGACCAACTACATCCGCACCCACTTCGGCAACGACTACAAGGACGCAGTCACCGCCGCCGACGTCGAGCCCTTCGCCAAGCCGCCGAGGCAGGCGAGGCGGTAGCAGACAATAAGTGATGGGCTGAGCGCCGCGGGTGCGGCTACCGCCAAGGCCTGCAAGGCGAGGATTGGTCCCGCAGGATTGCTCCGGCGTCTGAGTCTGGTAGCAGACTCTTCACTCACATCGAGGCGCCACACAACCGTGGAGCGCATAACAGCGTTTTGATCCCCTAAATAGCCAACGATCTCGCCTGAGAAGGGAATCGCGTTGACGTCGGTTCCCGCACAATTACTTAGCAGGCGCAGGCGGCCGGTAGGGTCCGGCCTTCATCTTTGGAGTAATTCCATGTCTTTGCAGAAATACGCCGCCGTTGCGACGGTCGCACTAGCGCTCTCGTTCGCAGCCTCTTCCGAGGCAGCCGTCGACATCAACGGCGGCTCCTCGTGGGGCGGCTGGGAATCCCGTGGAAACTCGCTGGCCGTCGGCCTATGGGGCTCGGGAAGCACCACCCGCAGCTACGATCTCTACACGTCGACATTCATCTTCAATAACAACGCCCCCACTGGCGGGATACAGGTAGGCAAGGCAGGCACACCGGTCGGCTTTGCACAGGGGGCTTCATCGACGGGCGCCTTTGCAAATGGCAACACGATCCTGGGTATCGGACTGGATCTGAACGGCGCCGCCAGCACCAAGGGATCGACGTTCGTGATCTTCGGCCTGCAAGGCAATGCCTACCAGCCCGCGTCAGCGCTCGGAGCCACTGATGGTCGCACCTCCGCAAATCAGTGGGGGCACAAGAACGACTTCGTCTTCTACTTCGACGGCACAACCGGCGCTGGACCGAGCAACCTCGCAGTTTACACCTCGGACGGGACCTCGCAGGGCGGAACAGGCTCGCTTTCCAGCCTCACTGGAGCCAACGTGGGCTTTGACTATGCCACCCGTATGTTCCGGAATGGCGAAGCTGGCGGTTCGATCCAGATGTTCTTCGACCTCACGGCGATGCAGAACCTCTACGGCGGCGGCCCGAACGCCATTACGAGCGGCTGGACAGCTGGTCAGCAAAATATCGGGCTGATCGGCAACAATCTCAACATGTATGTGTATAATGATGGTGGCGCAGGAGACGGCAGCAGGATAGCCTTCAACGTCGGCACCGGCGCTGTGCCGGAGCCAGGGACCTGGGCCATGATGATTTTCGGCTTCGGGATGGCCGGCTCTCTGATCCGCCGCCGAAGTGCCGGCCTGAAAGCAGCCTGACGGATCAACATCTTGTCGTAGGCCGGTCCACGGGGCCGGCCTATGCCTCTGTCCGCGCCCCAATCGCCGACGCGTAACCCTTCGCCAGGCCAATGGTAACAGGGCGGCATTGGGGCAGGCTGACAGCGGGCTGGTCCTGAGGGATCAGGTTCTGTATCCGGAGGACACCAGTCCTCCGGACCCCAGACCCCATGCCCGCCCCCTTTATCGGCCCCACGTCACAGACCTTCATCTCGCAGCGCCTGAGGCTGCACTACGCCGACTGGGGAAACCCCGATGCCCCGCCGCTGATCCTGCTGCACGGTGGGCGCGACCACTGCCGCAACTGGGACTGGGTGGCCCAGGATCTGCGCCGCGACTATCACATCATCGCCCCCGACATCCGCGGCCACGGCGACAGCGCCTATTCCCCCAGCGGCGACTATTCCATGTCGGCCTTCGTCTATGATCTGGCCCAGTTGATCCACCAGCAGCATCTGGCCCCGGTGCGCATTGTGGCCCACTCCATGGGCGGCGCCATCGCGCTGCGCTACGCCGGCGCCTTTCCCGAGACCGTCTCGAAACTGGTGGCGATCGAGGGCCTGGGCCCCTCCCCCGCCATGATCGCCGAGCGCGCCAACCGCACGCCGATGGAGCGCATTCGCCACTGGGTCAGCGAGACCCGCGCGCTGTCTGGCCGCACGCCTCGCCGCTACGCCTCCATCGACGAGGCGCTGGCTCGCATGCAGGCCGAGAACAAGCACCTGACCCCAGAACAGGCCCGCTACCTCACCGTCCACGGCGTCAGCCAAAATGAAGATGGGAGCTATAGCTGGAAGTTCGACAACTACGCCCGCTCGTTCTCCCCGGTGGACTTCAGCCCCGCCGAGCAGCAGCAGCTCTGGGCCAACATCACCTGTCCGATCCTGCTGGTGAACGGCAAGGAAAGCTGGGCCTCCAACCCCGAGAAGGACGGCCGCATGGCCCACTTCCAGAACGCCCGGCTAGTGGAGTTCGACCGCGCTGGCCACTGGGTGCACCATGATCGGCTGGATGACTTCCTGACCGAGGTCCGGGCTTTTCTCTAGGGACGTTCGCACATGCTGACCCTGAACCGGATCGGCATCGCCTCCGCCGCGGGCGCGGTCGGCATGGGACTGGTCTATCTGGCCGCCGCCGGCGCGCCGAGCCGCTACCTGGCGGTGAACGCCGGAACGCTGATCATTGGGCTGGCCGGCCTCATGGCCTGGCGCCGATGGGCCCGCCCGGTCCCGCGCCTTCCAGGCTTGGCAGCGCTGATGATCGGCCTGGCCCTGATGGCCACCGCCCTGTTCGGCCAGAGCCTGGACGAGGCGACCCGCTGGGTTCGGCTGGGGCCGCTGACGCTCCAGCCCGGGCTCATCCTGACGCCCCTGCTGGCGGTGCTGTTCGCCCGCGATCAAAGCCTTCTGTCGACCACCGGCGTGATCATCACCGCCGCCGCCCTGGCCCTGCAACCCGACCGGGCGACGGCCGGCGCCCTGGCCCTCGCCCTGGCGGCGCTGGCGGTGACGCAACCCGATCGCCGGACGCTGGCGGCGCTCATCACCGCGACCATCGCCTTTGCCATCGCACTGGCTCGCCCCGACACCCTGCCGGCCCAACCCTTTGTCGAGCAGGTCCTGTTCACCGCGTTCAAAACCCATTGGCTGATCGGAATCGCGGTCTGGATCGGGGCCAAGTGGCTGCTGCTGCCCGCGATCACCGGCCGCGTCCTGAATCCCGCCAACCGCCCGACCTACGCCGTCTTCGGCGCCGTCTGGCTTGGGCTCATCGCCGCCGCCCTGCTGGGTAACTACCCCACCCCGCTGGTAGGCTACGGGGCCAGCAGCATATTGGGCTATGCAATGAGCCTGGCGGCGCTGCCGTCACGTCCGCAACGCACCTGACCCCTTGTCAAAGCGGCGAAACGCGCTGCCAATCCCTGCAACTCAGAAGTCTGCCGGGAAACGCACCATGGCCACACCACACACTCACCTGACGCGCCGTGGCCTGCTGGGCGCAGGCGCCGCCACACTGGCCGCCCCGGCGTTCGCCGCGCGACCGCTCTCCCCCAGCGACAAGGTCAATGTCGCCGTCATCGGCGCTGGCGGACAGGGCGGGGTCAACATGAACAAGCTGACCGACCAGAACATCGTGGCCACCTGCGACGTCGACTACAACGCCGTCTGGCGCGGCATGCTGGACAAGCGCTCGCGCCTGCTCCCCGGCCGGGAGGCCCTTCGCGACGCCTATGACCGGGCGCCCGCGTTCTCCGACTACCGCAAGATGTTCGACACCCGGAAAGACATCGACGCTGTCCTGATCGCCACGCCTGACCATCACCACGCCGTCGCCGCCCGCATGGCCATGGAGCGCGGCATCCACGTCTATGTGCAGAAGCCCCTGACCTACACGGTCGAGGAAGGCCGCCGCCTGCTGGCCCTGGCCAGGCAGAACCCCGGCCTGATCACCCAGATGGGTAATCAGGGCCACTCCGGCGACGATGGCCGGCGCGTCATCGAGCTCATCCGGGGCGGCGTGATCGGCAAGGTCACGGAAGTCCACGTCTGGACCAACCGGCCGGTATGGCCGCAGGGCGTCGCAAGGCCCGCCCCTGTGCCGGCCCCCGAGGGGCTCGACTGGCAGGCCTGGCTAGGCCCCGCCAATGTCGACTGGGGCTATCACCCCGACTACGGCCACTTCAACTGGCGCGGCTGGACGCCCTTCGGCCTGGGCGCCCTTGGCGACATGGGCGCGCACCTGATGGACTTCCCCATCTGGGCCCTGGAGCCCGGCCTGCCCACGCGCATCGAGACCCGGCACTCCCGCTGGGCCGGGTCCTCCAACCTCTGGAGCACGCGCCGCCCGCCCGAGATCACCAGCTTCCCCCTGGCCAGCATCACCCACTACGAGTTCGGCAAGATGAAGGGCGGCCCGCTGCGCCTGACCTGGTACGACGGCGGCATCCTGCCGGCCACGCCCCGGAACTTCCCGGCTGACCTGAAGATGAACCCCGACGGTGGCGTCCTCTTCGTGGGCTCAAAGGGCATGCTGATGCACGAGACCTACGGCCAGAAGCCCACCCTGATCGGCGAAGGCCTCGACGCCGCCGCCGCCAGGATCCCCCGGTCCCTGCCCCGCATCCAGGGCGGCATTGGCGGCCACGAGCAGAACTGGATCCGCGCCATCCGCGGCGAGGAGAAGGTGTCGTGCCCCTTCGAGTACGCCGTCCCGCTCAATGAGACCATGGTCCTGGGTATCGTCGCCCTGAAGGCGGATGCGCCGCTGGAGTACGACGCCACCGCCGGCCGCATCACCAACAACGCCGACGCCAACCAGTATCTGACACGGCCATACCGCAAGGGTTGGGAACTGTGAGGCCCTCAGGCTACCGCTGCATCGTAGATCGGTCCGCAACCGGCGACGGCCCCAGCAGGCCGGCGATGGCGCGGGCTGCCCGCGATGAGGCCGGTTCCCCCTGGATCTCGAAGGTCTCGTTGAATCCGGCGACCTGAACCGGCCGGAATTGCGGATGTCCGGTCTGGGCCGCCGCAATCGTCGGCAGAAGCTGGTGAATGTCCTCCACCACCGGCCCGAAGCGCCAGTGACCATAGCTGGGGTCACCGCGCCAGTCGGTATGCCCGGGGTTCAGCAGCACGCAAGGTCGCGGCGCGCGCAGGAACTCATAGATCTGGCTGCTCACATCACCGAGATACACGTCGGCCATCCGCAGATAGGTCATGTCGATGGCCGCCGCCGATCCGCCCGGATCCATGTGGATCGCAGGGTTTCCCAGATAGGCGGCCAGTTCCGGGACCTCGCCTGGCGGCCGGCTGCCGAACAGGCGCAGATGGGGCGCGAAGATCAGGTTGTAGCGGGTCTGGCCGGCGAACGCGTCAAGCACCTGCCGTCCCCAGTCCGGCCAGGAGCTCAGGCCTGCGTGAAAGTGCGGATTGTAGAGCACCGTGGGCCGCTGTTCGGCAAAAAGTCGCGGCAGGTCCGGTTTGAGCGCGTCCACCAGATCAAACTTGGGATAGCCGACAATGGCGCAGTTCTCCGGCGCCACCAGGCCTTCCTGGATCAGCCGTTCGTATTGCTTGCGCCCGGCGGCGAAGACCAGATCGAAGGCGCCCAGCCGCGCCTCGAACGGCCCCTCCCGGTCGCCGGCGCCATGCTGTGTGTAGACCAGCTTTGACTTGACCCCCAGCTTGCGCAGAGCCGCCGTGGTCCGCTCCGGGGCGACAATCACATCATAGGCCGCCAGCCTGCACGCATTGGCCACCAGCATCGGCAGCTTCGGCGGCCCGCCGTCAGGCATCCGGATCGCCCGCAGCCAGCCCGGCCCCAGCAGCCGCCAGTTGATCCGTGAGGGTCCCAGCACCTCCACGATGTCGCGTGCGCGACGAAGCACGGCGGAATCTGTCGCGGCGACGTCAACCTGCAGGTCCGGGCGAGACGCCGCCAGGGACACCGCCACCGACAGGCTGTGCAACACCTGGTGAGCCTGGGCGATGTAGAGGAAGCAGACCCGCCCTGTCGTCTCGGGCGGCGGGGGCTCTACAAGGCGGGCGGGGGTCAGGGGAATCGAGCCTCACAGGCGTCGCGCTGCGACGGCCCCCTCGATACAGGCAGACCATCGAAACGACCAGCGCCCTGCGCACATTTGCCGCTGCGACTGTTCGGCGCAGAACCCCGGATGGCGCCCTGCCCCGCCGGGGCTTGTCGACTTGGCCATTCGACACGACTACACCGAACCGGCTTCAGGCACTGACCCTGCCACCCTCGATGAACCTTCCCTCTTTCCCGCACAGCGACATTCTACGGCGATGAACCCGGCAAACGACAAAGACCCGACCGCACCCGTCATCGTCTGGTTCCGGCGCGACCTGCGCCTCAGCGACAATCCGGCCCTGAGCGACGCCATCGAGACCGGCCGACCGGTCATCCCGCTCTATATTCTGGACGAGACGGAGGGCCTGCGCGCACCCGGCGCCGCCTCTCTGTGGTGGCTCGGCATCTCCCTCGCGCGGCTGAGCGCGTCACTTGAAACCCTGGGCTCGCGCCTCATCCTGCGTCGGGGCGACGCAGCGACCGAACTCATGGCCGTTGTGCAGGAAACCGGCGCGGCCGAGGTCGTCTGGAACCGGCTCTATGACCCCGGCGTCACGGATCGCGACGCGGCCCTGAAGGCCGGGCTAAAGGCCCAGGGTCTGGCGGCCCGAAGCTTCAATTCCGCCCTGCTGTCCGAGCCCTGGACCGTGCGCAACAAGAGCGGCGAGCCGTTCAAGGTCTTCTCCCCCTTCTGGCGCGCCGCGCAGGGCAGCCTGGACCTCACCCCCCTTCACCCGACCCCTGACGCCCTGACCGCGCCCGCTATCTGGCCGGACAGCCAGCGCCTCGAGACCTGGGGCCTCCAGCCGACCAAGCCGGACTGGACGGGCGGGTTCAGCCTCTGGACGCCGGGTGAGGCCGGCGCGCACGCCCGCCTGGCCAGCTTCCTGGAAACCGGCCTCGCCCGCTACACCGACGGCCGCAACATCCCCGCGGCCGAGGCCGTCTCGCGCCTGTCGCCGCACCTGCACTTCGGTGAGATCAGCCCACGCCAGATCTGGGCCGCGGTCGATACGGCCATCGACGCCCGGCCCGCGCTGGGCCGCCAGGCCGACAAGTTCAAGGCCGAACTGGGCTGGCGCGAGTTCAGCCACTCCCTGCTGTTCCACAACCCGCAGATCGAAACCCGCAACTTCAAGCCCGCCTTCGACGCCTTCCCCTGGCGCGACGACCCGGCCGGCTTCGACGCCTGGACAAAGGGCCAGACCGGCTATCCCATGGTCGACGCCGGCATGCGCGAGCTGTGGACCACCGGCTTCATGCACAACCGCGTCCGCATGCTGGCAGCCTCCTTCCTCGTGAAGCACCTCCTGATCGACTGGCGACAGGGCGAGGCCTGGTTCTGGGACACCCTGCTCGACGCCGACCGCGCCAACAACGCCGCCAGCTGGCAGTGGGTCGCCGGCTCCGGCGCCGACGCCGCCCCTTACTTCCGCATCTTCAGCCCGATGGGCCAGGGCGAGAAGTTCGACACCGACGGCCGCTACGTCCGCCGCTGGGTCCCGGAACTCGCCCGCCTGCCCGACGCCGTCATCCACAGCCCCTGGACCGCAGACCCGCTGATCCTGCGCGCCGCCGGCATAACCCTGGGCCAGACCTATCCGCACCCCATCGTCGAGCATGGGTTTGCGCGGGAGCGGGCGCTGGAAGCGCTGAAGGCGACGAAGGTGGAGGGCGGCGAGGCGTGAGCGGGGAAGACCCGGAAAGGCGGGCCCGCACGCTCTCCCCCTCCGGTCACCCCCGCGAACGCGGGGGCCCAGGTGTTTTTCAGGCGTGGGGACGATTCTGCGGCCTGCGTCCCCTGACCGCGAACCCACGCGAAGCGACGCGAACAGGTCGCGGTCGCCCCCTCGCGCCAGGCACCCGAGGCCCGGCACCTCGATTGGGGGTCAAGTGACCTGTCAACGCAACCCCGAACGCTCACCATTTTTGAGTAGAATAGGCTGTTCCAAATGCATGTGCTTGCTGTGACAAAGGCGACTAATTGAATACTTTTGCAACATTTTTTCCGATGCTAGAGCGGTTTCCCTACGCTGTGAATCGGGAGGGATTCCCAAATCAGTGATGGAGTGATTCAAGCTGCATGCTGGTGAAGGAGGCCGGCATGCATGGGTCATCCTCTGTCATGTGATCTTCGGGA
>NZ_JBIKNZ010000108.1:0-6974 GCF_044358365.1 Phenylobacterium sp.
TGCTTCTCAAAGCTCAAGCAGTACCGACGTGTCGCTACACGCTTCGAGAAGACCGCCAGGAACTACCTCGCCGTCGTCACCATCGCCGCCATCGCTCTATGGCTACGATAAGTGTCCACTGAACCTACGGCACATTCGCTTCCAGTTCGTCCAGCCACACCTTCGCGACCCCGTCGCTCGGCGCGCGCCAATCCCCCCGCGGAGACAGGGCGCCGCCGGAGATCACCTTGGGCCCGTTGGGCATGGCCGAGCGCTTGAACTGGCTGATCTCGAAGAACCGGAACAGGAAGACCCCCAGCCACTTCTTGATGGTCGCCAGATCGTAGGCGTTGCGGGTGTCGTCCGGGAAGTTCTCGGGCCACTGGCCCTTCGCCACATCATGCCAGGCGTGCCAGGCCAGAAACGCCACCTTGGAGGGGCGCAGGCCGAAGCGGGTGATATGGAACAGGTTGAAGTCCTGGAGTTCGTAAGGCCCCACCTTGGCCTGGGTGCTCTGGATCGCGCCGGTGGCGTCAGCCGGCACCAGTTCCGGCGAGATCTCTGTGCCCAGGATCGACAGCAGGGTTGCATTCGGGCCCTCGTCGAAGGTCCCGGTCTTCACCACCCAGCGGATCAGGTGCTGGATCAGGGTCTTCGCCACGCCGCCGTTGACGTTGTAGTGGCTCATCTGATCGCCCACGCCGTAGGTGCACCAGCCCAGGGCCAGTTCCGACAGGTCGCCGGTGCCCAGCACAAAGCCGTTCCGCTGATTGGCCAGCCGGAACAGATAGTCGGTGCGCAGCCCCGCCTGCACGTTCTCGAAAGTGATGTCGTAGACCGGCTCGCCGTCAGCGAACGGGTGGCCGATCTCCTGCAGCATCAGCCGCGCGGTCGGCCGGATGTCGATCTCCTGCCCGGTGACGCCCAGGCCGCGCATCAGCGCCCACGCATTGGCCTTGGTCCCCTCGCTGGTGGCGAAGCCCGGCAGGGTGAAGGCCAGGATGTTTTCGCGCGGTAGACCCACGGCGTCGAAGGCCTTGGCGGCCACGATCAGGGCGTGGGTGGAATCCAGGCCGCCGGAGACGCCGATCACCAGATGCTTCGACCTGGTCGCCTGGATCCGCTTGGTCAGGCCCTGGACCTGGATGTTGAAGGCCTCGTAGCAGTCCTTGTCCAGCCGGGCCGGATCGTCCGGCACGAAGGGGAACCGGTCGAGCGGGCGGATCAGGCCGATGTCCTCGAATGTCGGCTGGTGGGCGAAGCCGATGCGTCGGAACGTACGTTCAGGATGCCCGGCGGCCGCAGCCGCGTCATTGAAGGTCGGCGTGCGCATCCGTTCCAGCCTCAGGCGTTCCACATCGATATCGGCCATCGCGACCTGCGACGTGGTCGGAAACCGCTCGGTCAGCGCAATCCGGCGGCCCAGTTCGTGGATCGAGGCCTGACCATCCCAAGCCAGGTCTGTGGTGCTCTCGCCCGGCCCTGCCGCTGAATAGAGATAGGCCGCCATGCAGCGGGTGGACTGTGAGGCGCAGAGCAATTCCCTGTCGTCGGCCTTGCCCACCACGATGTTGGAAGCCGAGAGATTGCAGAGGATCAGGGCGCCGGCCATCGCGCCGGCGGTCGAGGGTGGCTGAGGCGCCCAGAAGTCCTCGCAGATTTCCAGATGGAACACGAAATCGGCCAGATCATCTGCGGCGAAGACCAGATCAGTCCCGAACGGCACGCGCTGACCCGCCAGGGTCATCTCAAGACCGGTGACGCCTGCGCCCGGCGCGAACCAGCGTTTCTCGTAGTATTCCCGATAGTTGGGCAGGAAACTTTTCGGAACCACACCCAGGATGCGGCCCCGCGAAATGGCGACTGCGCAATTGTAGAGCCGGCTATTGTGGGCCAGCGGCGCGCCCACGATCAGCACGGGTTTCAGGGCGGCGCTGGCGGCCACAAGCGCCCCGATCTCGGCTTCCACCCGCCGCAACATCGCATCCTGCAGAAACAGGTCGTCGATGGCGTAGGCGGAGATCCCCAGTTCGGGGAACAACATCAGGTCGCACCCGGCCGCATCCCCCTCCCGCACCAGTCGCAGGGTCTCGGCCGTGTTGAAACCGGGGTCGCCCGGGATCACCGCGGGCGTGCAGACCGCAGCCCGCACAAAGCCTTGCGTATGGATCGAATGAAAGGCCTGGGTCACCGTCAGCTCCGGTCCGGAGTAATGCTCAATTTGAGCATATATAGTCTGAACGTTTCGTTAGGGCAAAACTACGCGAAATCTGAGGGTTGTGCGACCGGCCCCGGACGGTCAGTCGTCGCGATGGACGCGCTCTCGGCGCTCATGGCGCTCCTGGGCCTCGAGGCTCAGCGTTGCGATCGGGCGCGCTTCCAGCCGGGCCAGGCCGATCGGTTCGCCCGTTTCTTCGCAGTACCCGTAGGAGCCGTCGTCGATGCGGCGGATGGCCTCGTCGATCTTGGAGATCAACTTGCGCTGCCGGTCACGGGTGCGGAGTTCCAGCGCCCGATCCGTTTCAGAGGATGCACGATCAGCGATGTCGGGGTGGTTTTCGGTTTCTTTCTGAAGGTGGGAAAGGGTCTCACGCGACTCGCGCAGAATGTCTTCCCGCCACAGGTTGAGCTTCTGCTTGAAGTACCCCAGCTGCTGCTCGTTCATGAACGGCTCTTCGTCAGTGGGACGGTAGCCGGGAAACTCAGCCTTTAGGGTGGCCGTTGTCATGGAAAACCTCACGCCCTTGGGAATCCTGCGACACGCGGCGGCTGTATAGCAAAAGAAACGCGGGATACAACGCCGCCTGAGCAGTATGGCGGTTCAGGCGTTGGACCTCGACATTTCCAGCTTCGCCAGTTCGACCGCAGCACGGGTTTCGATTTCATCCAGCAGCGTCTCGAGTTTCGGATCCTCCGTCCCGCTCCGCTGCTCACGGATCGCTCGGCCAAGACGCTCCAGTTGCGCGGTTCCAAGCTCGCCGCCCAGCAGGGCGATCTTGATCTCGTCGAGTTCGTCCAGCAGGCGACCGGCGCGACGGACAGACCGCCGCCGGCGCTCGGTGCTTGTCTCGATATCCTGCATCGCCAGCAAGGCTTCGACGCCCAGCACGCCGCCAACCCCCGACGCCGATGAGACCTGGGCAGGCGCCTGCGCCCCTGCAGGACCCGCAACACGGAACCCTTCCCCGCCGCCAGCGGGGCGCGCGGACTTGGCGCCTGACGTCTGTGTAACGCCGCTTGTGCCGGTGACCTTCATAGACTCAACGCCTGACCCTGTTGGCTCAGCTTCAATCATGCATCGGCCAAACTTGCAGCATGGTTAATCTGCGGCAGTTTCTGCCTAGGGCTGCCTGACCGCAAAACCACCTCAAGCCTTGTTTTCATTAGTTTTTTCAACTGGCACGGTTCTCGCGTAGCGCAAGACTGAACATACGCGCTCAAGGGATCCCATGCGTCTGACCCGCCTTCTCGGCAGTCTCTGCATCGCCGCAAGCCTTCTGGCGGGCCCGGCGATCGCCAAATCGCGTATCAAGGACATCGTCGAATTCGAGGGCGTCCGCGAGAACCAGCTGGTCGGCTACGGCATCGTTGTCGGCCTGAACGGCACCGGCGACGCCCTGCGCAACGCCCCCTTCACCAAGCAGAGCCTCGAGGCCATGCTCGAGCGGCTGGGCGTCAATGTCCGCGACGCCAACCTCAACACCAAGAACGTGGCCGCCGTGATGGTCACTGCAAAACTTCCGCCGTTCGCCGCGCCCGGCTCGCAGATAGACGCCTCGGTCTCCGCACTGGGCGACGCCAAGAGCCTGCTCGGCGGCACGCTGCTGGTCACGCCCCTGCTGGGCGCCGATGGCCAGGCCTATGCGGTGGCCCAGGGTACGGTCCAGACGGGCTCGGTCAGCGCCGGCGGCGCTTCGGGCTCGGTGGTGCTCAAGGGGGTTCCCACAGCGGGGCGCATCGCCGGCGGCGCCAGTGTCGAGCGCGAAGTGGGCTTCCAGCTGGCCGCCATGGACCAGATGCGTCTGACCCTGCGCAATCCGGACTTCACCACCGCGCGCCGCATCGCCGACGTGATCAACGCGAGCTACCCGGGCACGGCCGCCGCCGAAAATCCGACGATCGTGGCGATCCGCCCCCCGGCCGGCCAGAACATGGTGGCCTTCCTGGCGCAGGTGGAAAACCTCTCTGTCGAACCCGACTCGGCCGCCAAGGTGGTGATCGACGAGGTCGCCGGCGTGATCGTGATGGGCGACGCGGTGCGCGTCTCCACGGTCGCCATCCAGCAGGGCAACCTGACCATCACGGTGCGCGAGCAGCCCGCCGTCAGTCAGCCTGGCCCGTTCGCCAGAGCCGGGCAGACCGCGGTGGTGCCGCAGACCGATCTCTCCGTCGAGGAGGAGAAGGGCAAGCAGTTCCTGACCGTCGGGTCCGGAGCCTCGCTCTCAACCCTGATCGCCGGTCTGAACGCCCTGGGCGTCACGCCCCGGGACATGATCTCCATCCTGCAAACCATCAAGGCGGCAGGCGCGCTCCAGGCCGAAATCGAGGTGATGTGATGATAGGAGCCCTCTCCGCGGCGACGATGTCGCCCAACCTGCTGACCCAGACGCCGCAGACCACAACTGCCGACCTGGTGCGCGGCAAGGCCAGGGACGCCGCCCAGAAGTTCGAGAGCCAGTTTCTCGCCCAGATGCTGGGCCAGATGTTCCAGGGGATCGACACCGATGGCCCGTTCGGCGGCGGCCACGGCGAGGAAATGTTCCGCTCCCTCCTTACCGACTCCATGGCCAAGGAAATGACCAAGGCCGGCGGGATCGGCCTCGCCGACACCGTTCAGCGCGAGATCCTCAAACTTCAGGGGCTGACCTGATGGCTCTGGCCGCAAATGACGCCGCAGACCGCGTCGAACAACTGACCATCCTGACGGAGCGGCTGACGGAGTTGACCGCCCAGCAGGCCCTGGCGTTCGAACAGAGGCGCCCGAAGGACGCCGCCGCACTCCTCGACGAGATCTCGCGGCTGGCCAACCTCTACCGCCACGAGTCCACCCGCGTCCGGGCGGACATCAGCCTTGTGGAGGATGCGCCGGCGCCGGCGCGCGCCAAGCTGGTCCGGGCAACCGAAGCCTTCGACGCCGTACTCGCCCGCCAGGGTCGCGCCCTGGAAGCTGCCAGGACCGTCACCGAAGGGCTGGTCAAGTGCATCGCCGAGGAAGTCGCCGCCCAGCGCAGCCAGACCTCGGTCTACGGCGCCGGCGGCCTCCAGACGGACGGCTCGTCAGCCACCGCAATCACGCTGAACAAACGCGCCTGATCCCTGCGCGGCCGGAGTTCGGCCTGGCGAGCGAGCTCACCGGCCGATTCAAACACTTGTTTGCCCGCTTCGATCTGCCTATCCTGCCCTCGCCGTCGGACCTACCGGCGGCCTACGTTCTCAGGGCGGGGTGAAACTCCCCACCGGCGGTAATGCCCACTTCGGTGGGACGAGCCCGCGGGCGCTTTCCGGTTTCGGCCGGCAAGGACGAGCAGACCCGGTGTGATCCCGGGGCCGACGGTTAGAGTCCGGTTATGAGAACGGTCGAACCCTGTACGGGGCGGGTAACCGTCTGCGCGGGGTGCGGCCTGCCCCTGGTGCGTGGTCCTTTGAACCCGGTCAGGGAGAAGACCATGACCCAAACTGCTGTTCTGCAAGAATATCCCACCGCCACAGGCGCCTTCCGCGCCACGCGGATCGCCTTCGTGCATTCCCTCTGGCACGAGGACATCGTCCGCGAGGCCTACGCCGGCTTCGCCGAGGAGATGGCCGCCCTGGGCTTTCCGCCCGAGGCCGTAGAGCGCTTTGAAACGCCGGGCGCCTTCGAGATCCCGCTGCACGCCCAGACGCTGGCCCGAACCGGGCGCTACGCCGCCATCGTGGCCGCAGGGTTCGTCGTGGACGGCGGCATCTATCGCCACGAGTTTGTGGCCGAGACCGTCATCCGCGCCCTGATGCAGGTGCAACTCTCGACCGAGACGCCGGTGTTCTCGGTGGTGCTTACGCCGCATCACTTCCATGAGCATGACGTCCACCAGGGCTTCTTCCACAGTCATTTCCGGTTGAAGGGCGCCGAGGCCGCGCGCGCCTGCAAGGGCACGCTGGAAAGCCTGGCGAAGCTGGCGGGGACGGCGTGATGGAGACGGTTCTGGACATTCCCCAGGGCTTCGAACCCCACGACCGCAAGAGCCCGCTGACCGAGCCTTGGGAGCCGATCTATCGCCGGCTCGCGGAAGACCGGGTCTTGCTGGCTCTGCGCGCCGGTCCGACCCACACCAACAGCCGCGGTTTCGTCCACGGTGGCCTGATCAGCGCCCTCGCCGACAACGCCATGGGCCTGTCATGCTCGCGGATCCTCGGCGGCGACACCCGGCTGCTGACCGCGAGCCTGACCGTGGACTTCCTCGGTGTCGCCAACATCGGTCAGTGGCTGGAGTTCGATACCGTCTTTGTGAAGCCGGGCAGTCGGCTATGCTTCACCCAGGCCTTCGTCACCGCCGACGGCCAGCCCTGCGCGCGGGCCAATGCGGTGTTCAGTACGGTTCGAAAGGCGGCGGCATGACCCACTACATCGTTGGCAACATCACGATCCATGATCTTGATCGCTACCGTCTGTACGAGGCCGGGTTCATGCCGATCCTGCAGGCGCATGGGGGCAAGATCGCTGTGGTCTCCGATGCCCCGACGCCCCTCGAGGGCTCTTGGGGCGTCGGTCGGCTGGTGGTCCTGGCGTTCGAAAGCGCCGAGGCCGCAAAAGGCTGGATGACATCGCCGGAGTATCAGGAGATCGCCAAGCACCGGCTGGCCGCCTCTGACGCCACCATCGTTATGGCTCAAGGGTTCGGCTAGGCTCAGGACCCATTGAAATGATTCCCAAGGCGGGGTTGGTCTGATTCACTGGCGGCGCATGGAGGCGTCGTCATGAGTGATTTGATCTGGTTGTCGCAGGCGCAGATGCGCCG
>NZ_JBIKNZ010000002.1:0-132587 GCF_044358365.1 Phenylobacterium sp.
TGGTGGCAATTCACCGCCGTCTCCGTCGTCACAAGGTCCGGGAACGCGTCCCGCAGCACGCCAAGAACCTGGTCCATCATCACTTCACGATTGGCGAGCGCGTACTTCTGCGCCCAGCTGACCGCGCAGATGTAGGAGACAAAGCCCTCCGACCCCTCGGGGAAGTAGGCCAGGTCCTTGTCCGGCAGGTTGATGAACCAGCGGGCCATATCCTTCTTCGCCTTTTCGATGAAATAGGACCCGAAACGGTTGCCGACCCCCCGCGAGCCTGAGTGGAGCATCACCCAGACGTCGCCGGCTTCATCGAGGCAGAGCTCGATGAAGTGGTTGCCGGTCCCGAGCGTTCCCAGATGGCCAAGGCCACGCGGATGCGCCGTCTTTGGATCGCGCTCGACGATGGCGTCGTAGCCATCCTTGAGCGCAGCCCACTTTTCGGAAGCCATCGCCGGCGGATCAGCCTGGTGGGCGCCGACATCGTTGCGACCGCCGTTGTCGGTCCGTCCGTGAGGAACAACCGCTTCGATGGCGCTACGGATGACGGCCAGATTGTCCGGCAGGTGTTCGGCGCGGATCGAGGTCTTCACCGCCATCATGCCACACCCGATGTCGACCCCAACCGCCGCAGGAATGATCGCGCCCACGGTCGGGATCACCGAGCCGACGGTCGCGCCCATGCCCCAGTGGACATCCGGCATGACGGCCACGTGGCTATGGATGAACGGCAAGCCGGCGACGTTTCGCAGCTGTTCGCGCGCGCTGTCCTCAAGCTGGACGCCCCGGGTCCAGCCCTTGATCATCCCCTTGTCGCTCGCAATGACGTCATATCCGCTCATTGGCTTATCCTTTCATGGCCAATTCCCTCCCGGGCCTCCGCAGCGGTGAAACGTCCTTCCGAAACGAAGAACCCCTCCGCGGCCGGGCCGGGAGGGGTTCTTTCGAGACATCTCAAGATAGATTGAGACTAGTTCGAACCACACTCCCATGCACGCGACAGCTCGCCCCCGACCTGGAGGCCGGTGGTGCTGGGGCGCGGATAGTTGGCGAATGGCTTCGACATTGATCTCATCCTTGAGGCGCAACCGGGTAGCACGGCCAGGCGACGCGTCCACAGAGTTGTTTCATCTGCAACGATCCAAATTCCCTGACTGTGGCCTGGCGGTCACGGCCACGCCCCCTCACCCCCCATAGAAGAACCGCTCCTCGGCGATCAGGCCGTTCTTCAGGGTATAAAGCCCCACCTCGTCCATGGTGATACGCTCGGCGCCCTTGGGGGTCAGGTCCATCTTGAAACGCACGATGAACTGATCGCCATTGACGTACGGCCCCTCGACCAAGACCCCATGAATCTCGTGGTTCGCCGCCCACCATTCCCCCTTGCCGCGTACGCTGTCCTTGCCGACAGTCCGGGCCATGTCGTCTTCGCCGGGTTCAAGGCTGACGACATCGTCGGCCCAGTACTTCTCACCGGACTCCTCGAATTTCCCCTCGCGGCAGAGGGCGACCAGATCTTCTGCGATTTCCTGGGTAGTGGGCATGGTGAGCTCCTTTGGCTGATGCGACACGATAGGCCCGCCTCGTGACAGCGTCCTGTCAGCATGACGAAAGGCTCAACACCTTGCGGGCGGCGCTGGCCTGTGACACCTCACAGCAACATCCCAGGAACCCGAACCAATGCCTGATCCCGCCCAGCCCGCCTCTGTCTATGATCTCGCCCACGCCGAGCAGGAGGAGAGCCGCGCCACCTTCGCCGTGCTGGTGGACAATGAGCCGGGCGTGCTTCACCGCGTGGTCGGCCTGTTTGCGGCGCGGGGCTACAATATCGACAGCCTGACGGTGGCCGAAACCGACGACAACGCCCACACCAGCCGCATCACCATCGTCACCCGCGGCACCCCCCAGGTTCTCTCACAGATCGAGGCCCAGCTGCAGAAGATGGTCTCGACCCGCCATGTGCAGGACGTGACGAAGGATCCGAACGGCCTGGAGCGCGAGCTGGCGCTGATCAAGGTGCGAGGCTCGGGCACGGAGCGGGTCGAGGCGCTCCGCGTCGCCGATATCTTCCGGGCCAAGGTGGTGGACACTACGCACGAGAGCTTTGTCTTCGAACTCACCGGGGCGCCCACAAAGATCGACAAGTTCGTGGACCTGATGCGCGGCCTCGGCCTGGTGGAGGTGTCACGCACCGGGGTGCTGTCTCTTCAGCGGGGCGTCGAGAGACTCTGACTTCAGGCCAGAACCGGCGCGTCGGCGCGGGGGTTTGTCCGCACCGCAAACCACCGGACGCCGTAAGTTCTTCATTTTTCAACCCGGACACCCTATATGTGAGGTGTCGGGTTCGCCCGACTATGGAGATAAACGCGCACGTAATAAGCGGACTGGACCCGGGTGCGATTCCCGGCGGCTCCACCAATCTTTCCCCCGGGTATCGCCGGGACAGTGCGGGGCCGATCAGCATCGACAGACGTCTAAAGGTGTTGCTTTCTCTCGGCGTGACTCACCGTCCCGGGTCTTTAAACTAAATGCGAACGATAACTTCGCTGAGGAAGTCCGCCTCGCCGCGTAATGCGGTTCGGTGACATCCGACCTAAGTCCTAGGGGTTCAGATCCTTAGGCGGGGCCCGGAGGGAGCCTGCCAACAGAATCCCTCCACCTTTTCTCTGAGCGGCCCTCAATAGAGATGATGGGATTGCGCTGGCAACAGCCCTGCAACGCCTTGATTGCAAGCCCGTGCAGGCTCGATACCGGCGGGGATTGCCGGCGTCCGGCGCTTCAAACCCTTGCGCCAAGAGCGCCAGGCGCTAGGGTCTGGATACGTTGTCGTCTGGAGTACGCATGGCCCAGGATCCGCCGGTTCAGGATCTGATGAACTACGAAGCCCTGGCGCAGGATGCGTTGCGGGGCGTGGCGAAGGCTGCGCTGAAGCGGGCGGCTTCACCCGAAGGGCTGCCGGGCGCGCATCATCTTTATGTGACCTTCAAGACCGATGCGGTCGGGGTGTCGGGGCCGAACGACCTGCTGTCACGCTATCCGGATGAGATGACCATAGTGCTGCAGCACCAGTACTGGGACCTTGCGCCGGGCGAGACCTTCTTCTCCGTCACCCTGCAGTTCGGGGGCCAGCCCAAGCGCCTGTCTGTGCCCTATGCGGCGATCACCCGTTTCTATGATCCGTCGGTGCAGTTCCTGTTGCAGTTCGAAGCGCCGCCGTCGGCGCCGCAGGAGGTCAATGCTACGGTCGCAGAGGCTGTCGAGGCCAAGCCTGAAGCGCCCGCGAAATCTGGAGACGCCACTGTCGTCTCGCTGGATCAGTTCCGGAAAAAGTAAATCCGTATGACCGACGTCGTGAGCGCCGAACCCAAACCTCTCACGGACGAGGAAATCCTGGCCCGCTTCCTGCGGACCAAGAACCAGCCCACCGGCTCACAGACGCTGGGCTTCCGGATGGTGGCGGTCCATCAGGCGACGAATTCGGTGGAGGTGGAGTTCGACGCCCGGGCCGAGCTGTTGCTCAATCCGATGAAGCAGATCCAGGGCGGATACCTCTGCGCCATGCTGGACGAGTGCATGAGCGTGGCCTGCATGGTGGCGTCCGGCATGACGGCGGTAGCGCCAACTCTGGAGATGAAGACCAGCTTCCTGCGTCCCGGTGCGCCGGGCAAGATCAAGGGGATCGGGCGCGTGCTGAAGTGGGGTCGTCAGGTGGCCTTCACCGAAGGCGAACTGTTCGATCCAGAAGGTCGGATACTCGCCAAGGCCACCGGGACGGCGATCCCGACGCCCTTCACCAAGTACAAGTCCTGAGGGTCCCGGGATGGCCCGGCTTCTGGTCGCCCTCGCCCTGCTGTTTCTCCTCGGCTCAGGCCCTGCGCGGGCCCAGGCGCTGGCGGACTGGTCGGCGGTGGTCGTGGCCGGGGACTGGCATGCGCACGACGGCGGACCCACTGAGGCCTTCGACAATGCGCGTCGCGATGTGACCCTGGCGCTGGGCCGCATCGGCTTCAAGCCGGACAACATTCGCCAGTTTTCGGTGCGCCCGGAACGCTACACGGACACCCGTCCGGAGAAGACAGACCCGCGCGGCATCTATGCGGCTCTGGTCGACCTCTCCGGCAAGGCGCCTGGCGGGTGTCTGTTCTACCTGACCTCGCATGGTATCCCGCAGGGCGCACAGGTGGACCAGGGCATCCTGCAACCCGGCGTTCTAGCCACCATGCTGGACCAGAGCTGCGGCGCGCGCCCCACCGTGGTGGTGATCTCGGCATGTTTCTCCGGCGTCTATGTGCGCACTCTGGCGAAGCCCAACCGGATGGTGCTGACGGCCGCCCGCCCCGACCGCACGTCGTTCGGCTGTGGGCAGGACAACAAGTACCCCTATTTCGACGACTGCTTCCTGTCGTCCATGGGCGGCGCGCGCGACTTTGGCGGACTGGCCGGAACTGTCCGCGAGTGCGTGCGCGTTCGGGAGATTGCGGAGAAGGCCAGCCCGCCGTCGGAGCCTCAGTTCTGGGTTGGCGGCGCGCTGCGTCCGATGTTGCCGCTCTATACATTCGATAATCCGGCCAGAACCGACTAAAGCCCCGGCGATCCTGCGGGAACCTCCGACTCATTCCGGGTGCTATCCTTTGGACTGCGAGGGACGATTGAACGATCTGAAGACACGTTGGCCGGGTCTGGCGATGGCCGCTGCAGTGGCGTTTTGCCTGTCCGTCGCCCCGGCGCTGGCCCAGACGGCAGCAGCGCCTGCGCCTGCGCCTTCTCCCGTTCAGCCCGGCATCGACCCTGTGCGTCTCGAATCCTTCGTCGATGGCTGGATGACCGACGCCATGGCGCGCGAGCATGTGCCCGGCGCTGCGGTTTCCATCGTCCAGAATGGTCAGGTGATTTTCAAGAAGGGCTACGGTTTCGCCGATCTGACGCCGCGTCGTCGGGTGGATCCGGATCGCACCCTCTTTCGCATCGGCTCGATCTCCAAGACCTTCACCTGGGTGCTGCTGATGAAGGAGGTGGAAGCGCGGCGGATCCGCCTGGATCGCCCTATCAACCTCTACCTGCCCGAAAAGGTCCGCCTGCCCGGCGAGTCGCGAGAGGTGATGGTCCGCCACCTGATGGACCACAGCGCGGGTTTTGAGGACCGCGCCCTCGGCCAACTTTTCGAGAACGAGGCCGGGCGGGTGCGCCCGCTGGACCTCTACCTTCGCCAGGAGCGCCCCGATCAGGTGCGGCCCGCCGGTCAGGTCGCCAGCTACTCCAACTATGGCGCGTCACTGGCCGGTGAGGCGGTGGCGTTTGTATCGGGCAAGACCTTCGAGCGCCGGGTCGACGACGAAATCACCGGGCCGCTGGGCATGACGCGCACAACCTTCCGCGAGCCCCGGGCAGAACGGCGCGGCCTGCCGGCGCCCATGCCCGGATATATGGTCGCGGACGCTGCGCGTGGCTACGGCTGGCGCAACAGCGGCTTTGCGCCCAACGCCTGGGAGTTCATCGGGCAGACGGCGCCCGCGGGCTCAGCCTCCTCAACGGCGGGCGACATGTCGCGCTACATGCTGATGTTGCTGGGCGACGGCGCCTGGAACGGCGTCTCGATCTTCGGCCCACAGGCCGCAAGGGCATTCCGTACGCCGCTTCGGCGTGAGCCACCTGGTGTCAATGGCTGGGCTCACGGCTTCATGATCTTTGATCTGCCTGGCGGGCTGAAGGGCTATGGCCACCTGGGCGACACCCTGGCGTTTCACTCGAACATGACGCTAGCGCCCGCCCTGGGTCTGGGCGTGTTTGTCACAACCAATGGCGAAAGCGGTGGGTCGCTGGCCGGAGCCCTGCCGTCGGCGGTGTTGCAGCACTTCCATGGCGCGGCTCAGGTATTTCCCCGCCCGGGCACAACCGATCTCGCGGGCGCGCGCGCCGTGTTCAGCGGGAACTACCTTACCACCCGCCGCGCGTTCAGCGGCCTTGAGGGGTTCGTCACGCGCCTGGGCGGCGGGGCGGATGTGGAGGTGACCGCCGACGGGCGTCTGTTGCTGAAACGCCTGGGCGGTGTCGAGGCCTATGTGCCGGATGGGCCTGCAAAGGCGGGTCGGTTCATTTCCGCCAATGGCGACGAGCGGCTGGTGTTCCGGATTCAGGACGGGCGGGCGACCGGGTTTCAAACCGCCTTCAATACCGAGACCCTGCAACGAACAGCCTTCTTGGACCGACCGTTTCTACTGATCGTGATGTCGGTCCTGACGGCGCTGGCCGCTTTAGCGACCTTTGCCGGGCTGGCATTGCGCAACACACGCGACCTTCGCCAGAACCAGGCCCAGGCCCGCGCCTCGATTGTGCAGGCGATGCAGGCGGGCCTGTGGGTCTCGGCGATGTTGCTCTTTGGGATCTGGGCCGCCGGTACATCTGACCAACAGGCTCTGGTGTATGACTGGCCCGGCGTATTGGTGGTGACCGCTTCGGCGTGCGCGCTGGTCGCCGCCGTGCTGACATTCATCACGCTGGCCGCCCTGCCCGCCATCTGGCAGGGCGGGCGGCGCGTGGAATCCTGGACAGGTCTGCGCAAGACCTTTTTCACGGTCACAGTGCTGGTTTACGCAGGGTTCTCGATCCTGCTTGCGATGGGCGGTGCCCTGGAGCCGTGGAGCCGATAGCCCGCACCCGAACCTCCCGCCCCTTAAACCTGCCTTAACCAACCACTGGGTAAATCCTGCCTACCACGGGGCGGAACGGCAATCGCGCGCCCCGGTTGATCGGACTGGAAGGGGCGCCCTGAAGTGAATCCGTTGATGGGCCTGCTTCAGCGGTTCGGCATCGGACGCGTGGCTGCCATGATCGGCATCGCCGCGGGCTTCACGGCGGTTATGGCCGCCATCTTCCTGAACCTTGGCCAGCCCAAGTCGCTGCTCTACTCCAATCTGGACCTGAAGGAAGCCGGCTCGATCACGGCGGCTCTCGATCAGGCCGGGGTCAAGTACGAGGTCAAGGGCGACGGGTCGACCATCATGGTCCCGCGCGATGTGGTGGCTTCCACCCGCCTGATGTTGTCCGGCAAGGGACTGCCCACCGCAGGGTCCGTGGGCTACGAAATTTTCGACGACGCCAGTGCCCTGGGTCAGACCGATTTTGTGCAACAATTGAACCGCCAGCGTGCGCTGGAAGGCGAGTTGGCCCGCACCATCGGGGCGCTGGACGGCATCACCTCGGCCCGGGTCCATCTGGTCCTGCCCAAGCGTCAGTTGTTCGAGGAAGAAGCCGAGCAACCCGCATCGTCAGTGAGCATCGGTGTGGGCGGCCGCGAACCGACCGCCGAGCAGGTCCGCGCCATCCAGAACCTTGTCGCCGGCGCAGTGCCCAACATGCGGCCGGATCGCGTGACCGTCGTCGACCAGCACGCCAAAACCCTCTCAGGCGGTGAGACCGGCATGGCTGCCGAGGCCGATGGCCGCAAGTCCGAGGTCGAACAGCGCATCGCCAAGCAGGTGAAGACGCTGGTCGAGGGCCTGGTGGGTGCCGGAAAGTCCCGGGTAAATGTCACTGCCGACCTCGATCTGGCCCGCGTTACGACGCAGGAGGAAAAGTACGACCCTGACGGTCAGGTGATCCGTTCTGAAACCACGACAGAAGAGAACAGCCGCGAAAACTCGGCGGACGCATCTGGCCAGGCCTCGGTCGCCGCCAACATTCCGGGCGGTGCGCAGGGAGAAGAGACCGCGACGAACACCAACACGGCTGGCCGTCAGGATTCCACGACCAACTATGAGATTTCCAAGACCATCCGCACCGAGGTGAAGGAGCCTGGCACGGTCAAGCGTCTTTCGGTGGCGGTCGCTGTTGACGGGATCACCGCTGTCGGTGCGGGGGGCAAGCCCGGCGCCTACACCCCAAGGTCCGCCGAGGAGATGCAGCGGATCGAGCAGTTGGTGCGGGCCTCCGTGGGCTTTGATCAGGAGCGCGGCGACCAGATCAGCGTGATCAATGTGAAGTTCCCTGTGGCCGCCGAGACGGGTGGCGTCGAAGCGGCTAACCCGCTCAAGGACTTCGACAAGAACGACATCATGCGCGCCGTGGAACTGGCAGTGCTGGCGATCGTCGGCATCCTGATGATCTTCTTCGTCGCCCGGCCGCTACTGGGCGCCGGCGGACGCAAAAAGGGCAAGGGCGCGGCCGCTGGTGGCGGCGCAGACGGCGGCCCGCCCCAAGCTACCCGCATCATGATAATGCCCGACGGTCAGCAGGTACAGGTGGCGGCCGACGGCAGCATGTCCCAGCTGGCCCTGCCCGGTCCCGGTGACGATGGGTCGCGGATGGGCCTAGTCAATGGCGATGGTGAGGCCCGGGCCAACAGGGTCAAGCAGGTTTCCGAATTCATGACCGCCCACCCCGATCAGTCGGTCTCGATTCTTCGCTCCTGGCTGCATGAAACGGCCTGATGGCAAAATCTCCCGGCAAGAATATCGTCGACATCACCCGCCTCTCGGGCGCGGAGAAGTGCGCCGTTATACTGCTGGCTCTGGGCGAAGAGCATGCGGCGGTATGGAAGGCGCTCGACGAAGAGGAGATCAAGGAGATCTCCCAGGCCATGGCCGGACTGGGCAATGTGACCGCCAGCGTGGTCGAGCAATTGCTGATAGAGTTCATCGCCGGGATAGCCGGCAGCGGCGCCATCATGGGGACATTCGACCAGACCCAAAGACTGCTCGCCAGCATCATGCCCGGCGACAAGGTCGAGTCCCTGATGGAGGAAATCCGGGGTCCGGCCGGGCGGACCATGTGGGACAAGCTGGGCAATGTGAATGAGGCTGTCCTCGCCAACTATCTGAAGAACGAATACCCTCAGACCGTCGCGGTCGTACTGTCGAAGGTCAAACCCGATCACGCCTCGCGGGTGCTTTCGTCCCTGCCCGAAGACTTCGCACTGGAATGCGTGATGCGCATGCTGCGCATGGAGCCGGTACAGCGTGAGATACTCGACAAGATCGAGCAGACGCTGCGTACCGAATTCATGTCGAACCTGGCGCGGACCACTAAGCGCGACAGCCACGAAATGATGGCCGACATCTTCAATGCCTTTGACCGCCAGACCGAGGCGCGCTTCATCACGGCTCTGGAAGAGCGCAATCGCGAGGCGGCCGAGCGCATCCGCGCCCTGATGTTCGTGTTCGAGGATCTGTCGAAACTCGATCCTGGCGGCGTTCAGACGCTGCTGCGGACCGTGGAGAAGGACCGGCTGGCGCTGAGTCTCAAGGGCGCCTCCGGCGCGCTCACGGAGATGTTCTTCTCCAACATGTCCGAACGCGCTTCGAAGATCATGCGCGAGGACATGGAGTCCATGGGCCCTGTGCGCCTCAAGGATGTGGATCAGGCCCAGATGGCCATCGTGCAGATCGCAAAGGACCTCGCCAACAAGGGCGAGATCATGCTGGCCGGCTCGGGCAGCGGCGATGATGAGTTGATCTACTGATGTCCGAAGCGCTCACCCGATTTCACTTTGATACCGAGTTTAGCGCTGCGGGTGACGCCACTGTGCTTTCGCCCCGGCCCAAGCGACTCTTCCCTGCCGATGAAGTCGAGCAGATCCGCGCGGCTGCCCATGCCGCCGGCGAGCGCGCCGCCATGGCCAGTGTGGCCGCGCAGCAAGCCCAGGCGCTTGGCGAGATCGCGGCAGCCTGCAACCAGGCCCTGCCACGCCTGGCCGAGGTGGCGCACGAACATCGGATCGCATCGGCGGGCCTGGCGCTGGCCTGCGCACGCGCGATCGCTTACGCCGCGCTGGAGCGGTTCCCCGTAGCTCCGACCCTGGCGGCGCTGGAGTCCCTGGCCCGCGAGATCGACGCCCAGCCCCGTCTGGTTCTCACCGCCGATCCGGCGCTGGCAGACGCCCTTCGAACCACGCTGGAGGACGCCGCGAGGAACCTCGGGTTTGAAGGTGCTGTCGTTGTGAAGCCGGACGGCGCTTTCGGTCCACATGCCTTCTCCCTCGACTTCGGAGACGGTCAGGCGACCTACGATCCTGCGGTCGCCGCCGAACGTGTCGCCGAAGCCCTTCATGCAGCTCTCGCGTCGGAAGGGCTGCATGCCGAACCCCTGATTCCCGGCAGTGAAAGCTGAAGCCATGGCCGATGACGACCTGAAACTTGACGAGTTCGGCGCCGATGAGGGCGGGCTGCCTGAAGACACGGGTGAGGACGGCAGAAGCGCGGCCGATCTGGTCACAGTCTTCGATGTACCGGTGGCCATTTCCGCCGTTCTGGGCAAGTCGACCATGACCGTGGCCCAGCTGCTGCAGCTCAGCCAGGGCAGTATCCTGGAGCTGGATCGCAAGGTCGGCGAAGCCATCGACATCTATGTGAACAACCGGCTGGTGGCGCGCGGCGAGGTCGTCATCGTCGACGAGCGGCTGGGTGTGACCATGACTGAAATCATCAAGGACGGCGACACGGCGGCCTGATGCCGGCCTCGCGTGTGAAGGAGTAGATTCAAATGCGGCTTCTGGTCGTCGGAAAACTGAGCGGGCAACTCGCCACTGCTGTGAAAATGGCGATGAGCGCGGGCGCCAAGGTGAGCCACGTGGAAACCATCGAGGCGGCCACCCATGCCCTGCGATCGGGTCAGGGCGCGGATCTGCTGATGGTCGACTACGATCTCGACATCGCAGGCCTGATCGCGGCGAACGAGGACGAGCGGATCCGGGTGCCGGTGGTGGCGTGCGGCATCGCGGCAGACCCGCAGCGGGCGGCAGCCGCGATCCGCGCGGGCGCCAAGGAATTCATCCCGCTGCCGCCGGAGGCCGAGCTGATCGCCGCCGTGCTGGCCGCCGTGTCCGACGACAATCGCCCGATGGTGGTGCGCGATCCCAACATGCAGGTGGTGATCTCGCTGGCCGATCAGGTTGCAGGCTCTGACGCGTCGATCCTGATCACCGGCGAAAGCGGCGTGGGCAAGGAAGTGGTCGCGCGCTATGTGCACCAGAAGTCTCGGCGCGCCAGCCGGCCGTTCATCTCGGTGAACTGTGCGGCGATCCCCGAGAATCTGTTGGAGAGCGAACTCTTCGGACACGAGAAGGGCGCCTTTACCGGCGCACTGGCTCGCCGGATCGGCAAGTTCGAGGAAGCGACCGGCGGCACCCTGCTGCTCGATGAAATCTCCGAGATGGACACACGGCTGCAGGCCAAGTTGCTGCGCGCCATCCAGGAGCGTGAAATCGACCGGGTTGGTGGGACCAAGCCCGTGAAAGTGGATATCCGCATTCTGGCCACCTCCAACCGCGACCTGGCGATGGCCGTGAAGGACGGCACGTTCCGCGAAGATCTGCTCTACCGCCTCAACGTCGTGAACCTGCGGCTACCGCCGCTTCGCGAGCGCCCGGGCGACGTGGTGGCGATGGCCGAATTCTTCGTCAAAAAATACGCCGCAGCCAATAGCCTCCCGGAGAAGCCCCTGTCCCAGGAAGCGCGGCGTCGGTTGGTCGGTCACCGCTGGCCGGGCAATGTGCGCGAACTGGAAAACGCCATGCACCGTGCGGTGCTGTTGGCCCCCGGCCCCGAGATCGACGAAATGGCCATTCGGCTGCCGGATGGTCAGCCCCTGGCGGCGCCAGACGCCCACACCCGCACCGCGCTGGCCGCCGTCACAGCTGCCGAAACCATCAGCCGCGCATTCGTCGGCCAGACCGTGGCCGAGATGGAGCAGCACCTGATCATCGAGACTCTGGAGCATTGTTTCGGCAACCGCACCCACGCGGCCAACATCCTGGGCATCTCGATCCGGACGCTGCGCAACAAGCTGAAGGAGTACGGCGAAGCCGGCGTCTCCGTGCCCGCCCCGCAAATGGGCCAGAGCGCGGCATAACGGACAACCTGAATGACTGAAGCCGCCTACCGTTACGATACTGCGCCCTCCGCCGGTCGGGTCTGGAGTTGGGTGGCGCGTGGCGAGGTGCTGCTCGCACTTGGCGTGGTGGGCGTCGTCGTTCTGCTCATTGTGCCGATCCCGGCATGGCTGCTGGATGGCTTGCTCTCACTCTCTATCGCATCGTCGATCCTGATCCTGATGACGTCGCTGCTGATCAAGAAGCCGCTGGAGTTCACGGCTTTTCCCACCGTGCTGCTGGGCGTGACCCTTTTCCGGCTGGCGCTCAACATTGCGACGACCCGACTGATCCTCAGCCACGGCCATGAGGGCGTCCATGGGGCCGGCCACGTCATCGAGACCTTCGGCAAGCTGATGATGGGCGGCAACTTCGCCATCGGCGTCATCGTCTTCATCATCCTGGTGGTGGTGAACTTCGTGGTGATCACCAAGGGCTCGGGGCGGATCGCAGAAGTGGCCGCAAGGTTCACCCTGGACTCCATGCCCGGCAAGCAGATGGCCATCGACGCCGACCTTTCGTCGGGCCTGATCGACACTGACGAGGCCAAGCTTCGGCGGAAGGAACTGGAGCAGGAATCCACCTTCTTCGGCGCCATGGACGGCGCGTCCAAGTTTGTCCGTGGCGACGCCGTGGCGGGTCTGGTGATCCTCGCGGTCAATGTGATCGGCGGGATCCTGATTGGCGTGTTGCAACACGATGTGCCGATCGGCGAGGCGTTTTCGACCTACACCATCATGAGCATCGGCGACGGTCTGGTCAGCCAGATCCCGGCCCTGATCGTGTCAATCGCTGCAGGTTTCCTGGTCTCGAAGGCCGGCGTCGAGGGCTCAGCTGACAAGGCGCTGGTCACCCAGCTGGCCACAAATCCCATAAGCCTGGGCATGGTCTCGGCGGCAGCCGGCGTTTTGGCCGTGATTCCGGGCATGCCGGTGATCCCTTTCGCGCTGGTGTCCATCGGCGCAGGCGTTCTGGCCTGGAACCGCTCCAAGGCGGCCTCGCAGCCAGAGCCTGTCAAGATCGTCGACGCGCCGTCCGAGGCCGAGGACGAGCCCATTGCCCAGACCCTGGCCATCGACGAGATCAAGATCGAGCTGGGCTACGGCCTGCTGCCGCTGATCAACGACCTGGAGGGTCGCCGGCTGACCGACCAGATCAAGGCGCTGCGCCGTACGCTGGCCGCCGACTTCGGCTTTGTCATGCCCAGCGTGCGCATCCTCGACAACATGCGCCTGCCCTCCATGGGCTACTGCCTGCGCATCAAGGAGATGGAGGCCGGGTCCGGCGAGGTAAGGATCGGCCAGCTGATGGCGATGGACCCGCGCGGCGGCCAGATCGAGCTGCCGGGCGAGCACATGAAGGAGCCTGCCTTCGGCCTGCCTGCCACCTGGATCGACGACAGCCTGCGCGAGGAAGCCACGTTCCGCGGCTACACCATCGTCGACCCGGCCACGGTGATGACCACCCACCTGACCGAGATCCTCAAGGAGAACATGCCGGATCTGCTCACCTATGCCGAAGTCCAGAAGCTGCTGAGGGACCTTCCGGCAGAGCAGAAGAAACTGTCCGAAGACCTGATCCCCACGGTGGTCACGGCGACAACCGTTCAGCGCGTGCTGCAGGCCCTGTTGCGCGAGCGGGTTTCGATACGCGATCTGGGCGCCATCCTTGAAGGCATCGGCGAGGCGGCGCCGCACACCACATCCATCACCCTGCTGGTCGAACAGGTTCGCGGCCGACTGGCGCGGCAGCTTTGCTACGCCCATCGCGGCGAAGACGGCGCCTTGCCCATCGTCACCCTTTCGGCCGAGTGGGAGAACGCCTTCGCCGACGCCCTGGTGGGAACCGGTGACGACAAGCAACTGGCCCTGGCTCCCTCGCGCCTTCAGGACTTCATCCGCGGCATCCGCGAGACCTTTGAACGCGCCGCCCTGGCAGGTGACAGCCCGGTGCTGCTGACCAGCCCGGGGGTTCGGCCCTACGTCCGCTCCATCATCGAACGCTTCCGCGGCCAGACCCCGGTGATGAGCCAGAACGAGATACATCCCCGGGCGCGACTGAAGACGGTGGGCGCGCTGTAGCTGTAGCGCCGCGAGTTGCAATCCGCAGGGGCATGGCCTATGGTTGACCCAGCGGGATAAAGCGGTGTCCCGGACAGGCTCAGGCCCAACTACCGCGCATCTCCATATGGAGAAAGCGCATGCGTCGTCCGACATTGTCTCACACCCTCCCTTCCCTCAGCCGGCGTGCCGTAGCTCTTGGCATGATAGCCGCGCCCACGGTGGCCTTGGCCAATCCCCCGGCTTGCGGTCCGGCGCCGCAGATCCTGTTCGTCTGTGAGGCCGGTACAGTGAACAGCGCCATCGCCCGGGAGCTGTTCAGGGCAAGAGCCGCGGACGCAGGGCTGGATGTTCGGATCGCATCGCGCGGGCTGCATCCGGAAGATCATCTGACTCCGGTGGTGGCCGAAAAGCTTCGCAACGACGGCGTTGACGCTGCACGCGAGCCAACCATCGCTCTGACGACAGCCGATATCGCCACGGCCAAGATCGTGATCGCCTTCAACGCGGCGGCAGAGAATCCGCTGTTACGCGCCGCCCGTCGGTGGAACGTCCCGTCCTGGGGTGCGGACTATACGGCCTCCAAAGCGATCATGGACACCCACATCGGCAAGCTCGTCGCCGAACTGGGCGCCCACCCGCAAGCCGGTTGCGCGACCCCGCCGAATTGACAGGGACAGTCTCGCTCGGCGAGGCGTTCAAGGTCTGGGCGCGGATTGCAGCGCTCAGCTTTGGCGGTCCCGCCGGCCAGATCGCGGTGATGCACCGCATTCTGGTGGAGGAGAAGCGCTGGCTGGGCGAGCGGCGGTTCCTGCACGCGCTCAACTACTGCATGCTGCTGCCGGGACCTGAGGCACAGCAGCTTGCCATCTATATCGGCTGGTTGATGCACCGCACTGCCGGTGGCCTGATGGCCGGGGTGCTGTTCGTGTTGCCGGGCTTCGTGGCGATTATGGCGCTCAGCATCCTCTACGCCCTTTTCGGTTCCGTGGGGCCCGTGGCCGCCGTGTTCTTCGGGCTGAAGGCCGCCGTTCTGGTGGTGGTGGTGGTGCAGGCGGTGATCCGCGTCGGCGCCCGGTCATTGAAGAACACCACCATGAAGGCCCTGGCAGCCACGGCGTTTGTCAGCATCTACGCCCTCCATGTTCCCTTCCCTCTGATCATCCTGGCCGCGGGCGTCATCGGGTTCATCGGCGGCCGCGCAGGCCTTCAGGCCTTCCTGGTCGGCGGCGGTCATGGTCCCAAGGGCGTCAACGAGGTCGCCGACGCCGACACCCTGCTGGGCGAAGGCACGCCCGATCATGCCCGGCCAAACCTGCGCTGGGCCCTGACCACCAGCGGCATCCTGCTGGGACTGTGGCTCATGCCGGTATTGGCGCTGGGCATGACCCTGGGTTGGGACAACACGTTCTCGCAGATCGCGGTGTTCTTCTCACGGATGGCTGTGGTGACCTTTGGCGGCGCCTATGCGGTCCTGGCCTATGTGACGCAGGAGGCCGTCCAGAACTATCAGTGGCTTCGGCCTGGCGAGATGCTGGACGGGCTGGCCATGGCCGAGACAACGCCCGGGCCGCTGATCATAGTCACCCAGTTTGTGGGCTTCATGGGCGCGTTCCGGAATGCCTCCGGGATGGATCCGCTGCTGGCCGGAGCGCTGGGCGGGATCGTGACCACCTGGGTGACGTTTACGCCGTGCTTCCTGTGGATCTTCCTGGGCGCGCCGTTCGTCGAGGCGCTGCGCGGCGCACGCGCGCTGAACGCGGCGCTGGCGGCGATCACGGCGGCGGTGGTAGGGGTAATTCTGAACCTTGCGCTCTGGTTCGGGCTGCATGTGGTGTTCGCTCGGGTGCTGACCGTTCAGGCTGGGCCGTTGCGCCTTGACCTGCCGGTGCTGGCGTCAGTGAATGTGGCCAGCCTGTTGCTGACCCTGGTCGCCATCGTTGCGGCTTTCCGGCTCAAGGTTGGCGTGATCCCTTTGCTGGTCGGCTGCGCCGCAGCGGGTCTCGGCGTCCATGTGGCCGGGTGGGTATAGGGTGTCAGGCCGCCCGACGCCCGCCGGGCGGGTGCAGTCCGACGGGGACGCCACGCTCTCCGCCGTTGCAGGCGCGCTCCCCTGCTGATAGCGGTGCGAACCACGGGGCCGCGTCCCCGATGCTTCGAGTCTCGGGATACGGATGCGTCGACCTCTCCAAAGACCGCACGGCCAGGGCGCAGGCTTCCTCTGGGACCTGCTGACCTTTGAAAAGATGCTGACCGGCAGCGTGGTCCACCTGGTCTACTGGGCGGGGCTCGGCATCATTGGCATCGTCGCTTTCGGCGTGCTGGGCGCCTCGGTGGGCGTGGCCGTGCGCGAGAGCAACATCCTCCTTGGCCTGCTGCTGGCGATGGGTATCCTGGGCGTGGGCATGCTGGGCGTAGGCGTGGGCGTGCTGCTCTGGCGCGCCTTCTGCGAATTCTACGTGACCATCTTCAAGATCAGCGAGGACCTGCACGTTCTGCGCGCCGACGTCGAGGCCGAGCGCGCACGTCAGGTTGGCGGCCCGCCAACAGCCTAACGGACGGAAAAAGCCCTGCGCAGCCCCAGCTCATCCAGCGCCGCCGCTTCACGCCGGCCCAGCTCCTTGCGCTCGCCTACCCTGATGTTGTCGGCGATCTGTTCGTACTTCTTCTGGGCCTCAAACGCCTCGGCCAGGGCGTCACGGGCGCCTTGCTCTTCCATGAAAATGAGGTCGATGGCTGTCTGGACCCGGGCCTTGCGCAGCTTAAGTCCATCCATGAACCCTGCCCGATAAAGGGCGGTCGCCGCCTCCTCCGCAGTGAAGGCAAGTTCCGCCTCGCCCTCGGCCTCCAGTATGGCCAGCTTCAACTCGGCGGCGACGCGGCGGTCGACAATCTCCGACAGGCGCTTCTGCAGCACCTCGGCCTCATAGCTCGACAGCTTGATCAGCGACTGTGCCCAACTCACGCGGCGGCTCCATTCAGGATCTGGTCAAGGCCGTCGAATGAGGCCTCAAGACTGGTGGCGTCGTCCTTGCCCTGCCCGAGGAACGCCTCGATCGCCGGGTTCAGGGCGATGGCGCGGTCGATCAGCGGGTCGGCGCCGGCGCGATAGGCGCCGATGCGGATCAACTCCTCCATATTGGCGTAGGCCGACATCGTCTGGCGGGCCTGACTGACGATCTCGCGTTCGTGCGGTTCAAGGCAGCCGGGCATTGTGCGACTGATCGACTTCAGCACATTGATCGCCGGGAAGCGTCCGCGCTCCGCAATGGTTCGCTCCATGACGATGTGCCCGTCCAGAATCCCGCGTACAGCGTCAGCGATGGGCTCATTGTGGTCGTCGCCGTCCACAAGCACAGTGAACAGACCGGTGATCGGGCCCGCCCTGGTGCCATCGGGTCGGATCGGGCCAGGACCGGCGCGCTCCAGCAGCTTGGGCAGTTCGGTAAAGACCGTCGGGGTATAACCTTTAGTGGTGGGCGGTTCGCCTGCGGCCAGGCCGATCTCGCGCTGGGCCATGGCGAAGCGTGTGACGCTGTCCATGAGGCACAGCACTTCCATGTCCTGATCCCGCAGGAATTCGGCGATGGCCATGGTCATGTAGGCAGCCTGGCGGCGCTTGAGCGCCGGTTCATCGGATGTTGCGACCACGACGATGGCGCGCTTCAGGCCATCTTCGCCCAAGGTCTCCTCGATGAACTCCCGAACCTCCCGGCCCCGCTCACCGATCAGGCCCACGACCACGGCGTCGCAGTCGGCGTTTTTGGCCAGCATAGACAGCAGCACAGATTTCCCGACGCCGGAGCCTGCAAACACACCGAGGCGCTGGCCACGGCAGCAGGTAGTGAAGACGTTCATCGCCCGGACGCCGAGGTCCAGCCGCGGCCCTACCCGGTCGCGGGCGTGGGCCGAAGGCGGCGCCGCGCGCAGTGGATAGGCGGCTAGCCCCTGTGGCAACGGCCCCTTGCCATCGATGGGCTGGCCGAAGCTGTCGACGATGCGGCCCAGCCAGGCCTTGGTGGGGCGTACGGCGGAGCCCAACGGCTGTATCTGGATTTCGGCGCCAGGCGCCACGCCCTCCACCGGTCCAAACGGCATCAGCAGCGCGCGGTTCTCGCGGAAGCCTACCACCTCGGCGGCGACGGACTTGTCATTGAAGCGCGCGATTTCGGCGCGAGCGCCAACGGCCAATCTGGACAGGCCGCCACGCGCCTCGATCAACAGGCCGTTTACCGCCGCAACGCGACCGGAAACCGTCAGGGGATCCAGCCGTTCGACAGCGGCCACCAGGTTCTTCACGCGCGCTCCCCAAGGTCCAGAGCAGACCTTCGTCGAGTCGCGCTTAAGGGGTGGTGAAGATCAGGACCTAGTAGACATTTGAAACCGAGCTACGGCCCGCATCTCCGCGGCGAAGGCGCGCGGCCCTGGCGCCTAGCGCCAGGGATGACGCTCGCGCCTCGTCCATCAAGGCATGCCCCTTGACCAGGGCTTCAGCGGCCAACGCCTGTCCCCTGACCTTTACGTCTTCAAGGATCGGGCTGGCAGCTTCTGTGATGCGCTCGCGGTTGCGCCAGGCCAGGATGCCAGCCACGCCCAGGAGGAGCGCACCGGCCAGCAGCAGCGGGTTTCGTGGCGCATAGCGCAGCGCCGGAGCGATCAGCGCACGCGCATGCTTCAGCTGGCCGCGTGCAAGCGGCAAGCGATAACGCTCGAGGGTGTGTGGGTTGTCGGTCATGGGTTAACTCCGGCCTGAAATGCCATTCCAGAACCCGTCGCAACGCAACAGGTTCCGCCCTCCCGTTCGACGCGCGTGTCCAATCACAAAAGATTCAACACCGGCAATCGCCAGCGTCCCGTTAATCCGCCTTGTTCCCGAATCCGAAATCAGATTAACGATTCGAGACGAGGGGCCTTCACCATTAACCAGTCTTAAAGAACGACCGGGGCAGGTTAACGGAATAGGCGTGGGCGGATTCAGCAGAATTCGTCAGGATTGCGGGACGCGGTAGGAGAGCCGGATGCGCGTATTGTTGATTGAGGATGACAGCGCCACAGCGCAGAGCATTGAGTTGATGCTGAAGTCTGAAGGTTTCAATGTCTATACGACGGACCTCGGTGAGGAAGGCGTCGATCTGGGCAAGATTTATGACTATGATCTGATCCTGCTGGACCTGAACCTGCCCGATATGAGCGGCATGGATGTTCTGCGCACGCTGCGCGTCGGCAAGATCAATACGCCGATCATGATCCTGTCGGGTACAGCCGAGATTGAGACCAAGGTAAAGACGTTCTCCGGCGGCGCAGACGACTACATGACCAAGCCGTTCCACAAGGACGAGCTGGTGGCCCGTATTCACGCGGTGGTGCGTCGCTCCAAGGGCCATGCCCAGTCGGTCATCAAGACCGGCGACATCCTGGTTAATCTCGACGCCAAAACGGTGGAAGTGAGCGGCCTGCGTGTCCACCTCACCGGCAAGGAATACCAGATGCTGGAGCTGCTTTCGCTCCGCAAGGGCACGACCTTGACCAAGGAAATGTTCCTGAACCACCTCTATGGCGGCATGGACGAGCCCGAACTGAAGATCATCGACGTGTTCATCTGCAAGCTTCGCAAGAAGCTGGCAGCCGCCGCCGAGGGCAAGCATCACATCGAGACGGTCTGGGGTCGCGGCTATGTACTGCGCGACCCGCAAGAGGCCATCGAGACCGTCGCCGCCTGATCCGCAGCGACCCTGCCTGGATTGAGACGCCCGCCCTACAGGCGGGCGTTTTCGTTTGGGACGGGGCAGTCTAGCCTGTCGTTCTGGAACGTTTGGGGGGCGCGAGACAATGAGAGCGATTCTGGCCCTGATGCTGGCGTTGATCGCCGGCGCTTGGATCACCTACTCCAGCCAGAAGTTACCGGACACGGTCCCGGCGAGCGCGGCGGCAACGGACTTCTCAGCGGACCGTGCCTTTGTGGATATTCAGCGGTTAGCCGAAGCGCCGCATCAGGTCGGCACAGCCGCGAACGCCCGGGTTCGCGACGAGCTCTTGCAGCGGATGGCGCAGATGGGTCTCTCGCCGCAGGTCCGCCCGGGCATTGGAGCCAGGAGCTTGCGCCAGGCGCCGCAACTGGTCGCCTCGGGGTACGTCGAGAACGTCGTGGGCGTGTTGCCGGGGCGAGACCGCACCGCGCCGGCGCTGGCGCTGATGGCGCACTACGACAGCGTTCCAGCCTCGCCGGGCGCGGCCGATGACATCATGGGCGTGGCGACCATCCTGGAGACAGTGCGCGCCATAAAGGCCAAGGGTGTTCCGGCCCGTGACGTTGTGGTGCTGATCACCGACGGCGAGGAAGCCGGACTGCTGGGCGCCAATCATTTCTTCCGACGAGATCCGCTCGCCCGGCGACTTGGGCTGGTCATCAATGTGGAAGCGCGCGGCAGCAGCGGCCGGGTCCAGATGTTCCAGACCAGTCCGGAAAACGGCGGCCTGATCGAGCTCTACCAGCGCACGGCTGTTCGCCCGGCGTCGTCCTCCCTGGCCGTGCTTGTCTATGAAAATCTGCCCAACGACACAGACCTGACAGAGACCCTCGGGGTAAACATCCCCGGTTTGAACTACGCAATCATCGGCAGCCAGTTCGATTACCACAGCCCCACCGCCACGCCGCGTAATCTGGACCGTGGATCCCTCCAGGATATGGGAACCCAGGTGCTGGTCGCTGCCGCAGAGGCGGCCTTCGCCAACCGTCTGCCGGACAAGGCTCCCTCGGTGATTTACGCCAATCTGTTTGGCGACATTGTCCTGGCCTATCCCATCTGGTTCGGCTGGATCCTGATCGGCGCCATCGTCGTCTTGATGGCGTTTGCCGTGCGGTGGGCGCGCCATGACGGAGCCTTTCCGGTCACCGATATTCTGCGAGGCGCAGGCGGATTGCTCTTTGCGACGCTGTCAACGGTGGCGGTGCTGCAGTTTGCGCGACGGCTGACCGGAGCCGGTTTTGGCTATCTGGAACAACGCGTGCTGCTGGCGCAGGAGGTGCGTTGGGAGTGGGCCGTCGCGCTTATCGTGCTGGGGACGGTATTGCTGGCGGTGGCCGCCATGAATTCGTCCCGTCGCTGGCTGGCGGTTCTGCCTTTGCTGGCCGGGGTGGGCGGCTCGGCCCTTGGTGGGTTCGACATCGTCGGTGCGGTCAGTGGCGGTCTCGCGGCCCTGATCGGCCTGATCAGCTATAGCCGACCTGTCTCGCGCAAGGGCGCATGGGCGGGCGCTTTGCTGGTCGGCCTGCTGCTGGCGGTGGCGGTCCAGGCCTTTGCGCCCGGAGCTTCCTTTCTGCTGGTGTGGCCGTTGCTGGTGGCCGCTTTCGCGGCCGCTGTCACGGCGCTGGGTTCAAGGCGCAGCAGCCTGGGGCTGGCGATATTGGCGGGCCTCGCTGCCGTAGGCCTCGGCTGGCTCGGCGGATTCGCCCACTTCATCTTTGTAGGCATGGACATGGTGGCCGTGTTCGCCCTGCCCGCCATGCTGCTCGCCATCCTGATCTGGCCAGTGGCCCAGCCTGAGGAAGGCGCACGTCTGGGCCTCTTGCCGGGCGCCGTTTTGCTGATCTCAGGACTGGCGGTCACGCTGTCTGTGCGGTCGAATGACCCCTGGACCCCGCGCTATCCCGATATCGCCTACGTCGGCTACCAGATGGATCAGGACACCGGCCGCGCCTGGCGGTTCAGCCCGGCGCGAGATCATGGGAGCTGGGTCCAGAGCGTCCTTGGCGCCGACGGCGGGACGGTCGCTCGCCTGGACCATTGGGCGTGGCCGCAGACGATGCTGGCGGCCCCGGCGCCGCCTGTGCCCGAGCCCCCGCCCCTGATCGCTCTGCAGCGTGGTCCAGGCGAGGTCCTGAACCTGGGCGCCATCGCACCCTCTGGCGCCCGGACGCTGGTGCTGCGGATACGCTCGACCGTCCCTGGCGCCATCGTGGCGATTGGTGACGTACCGGTCTCGATCCCCCTCACGCCCGGAAAATGGTCACGTGTTTCCTGGGCCACAGCCGCACGACCACTGGACCTGACGATCAAGGCCGCGGGTTCCGGGCGCATGGAGGTGCGCTATGCGGTGACCCTGCCGCGCTGGCCCGCCGGGGTTGCGCCGCTGCCTGCGCGCCCGACCGACCTCATGGTCTGGGACAACTCCGACTCGACCTTCCTGGCGGGAACCCGCGCCTTTACTTGGTGAAGTCCGTGCAAGCGGCTATTCAAAACGACATGAGCGACGTCACCATCTATCACAATCCGGGCTGCGGAACCTCGCGCAACACCCTGGCGCTGCTGCGCGAGCATGGCGTGGAGCCTGTCGTGGTTGAGTACCTGAAGACCGGTTGGACCAAGCCGCAGCTTCGGGACCTGCTGGCCCGCATGGGCGTCTCCGCACGGGATATCCTGCGCGTTCGGGGCACCGAGGCCGAAACCCTGGGCCTGACCCGACCTGGCGTGAGCGATGAGGTCCTGATCGCCGCCATGGTGGCCGACCCGAAGCTGGTCGAACGGCCGATCGTGGTATCGCCGAGGGGCGTCGCCCTCTGCCGGCCTGCGGATCGCGCCCTGGACCTGCTCCCGGCGGCGCAATGACGAGCCGGCCGTGAGCAACCCGCCCGGCGAGACGCCCCGCGAACGGGCCGCCCGGATGATCCGCGATCGCGTCGCCGGCTGGGACGGCGTGACGACCATTGAACAGCTGAACGGGATCCTGCGGCTTACCGCCATGTGGCGGTCCATTGCGCTGGCCCAGACCTTCATTGCCCACTCCGGCGGAACCACGGTGTCCGGCGGCCCATTCAAGGGGATGAAATATGTCGACACGGCCACCGAAGGGGCGCTGATCGCGCGCCTGCTGGGGATTTATGAATCAGAGCTGCATCCTCACTTCGAAGACTTCATCGCAGAGGGCCTCGACTGCGTGATCGATGTGGGGTGCGCCGAGGGCTACTACGCGGTGGGCCTGGCCCGGAGGATGCCCGAGACGATCATCTAGGCCTTCGACATTCTGGAAACGGCCCGCGCCGCGTGCGCGGGCATGGCCGCCAAAAATGGCGTCGCGGAACGTGTGGTCATTGGCGGCGAATTGCGGCCCGAGGACTTCCAGCAATTTGCCGGCCGGCGCGCGCTGGTGCTGGTGGATGCCGAGGGCGCCGAGGTTGACATACTCGACCCGGCGCGGGGACCCGCGCTGGCGGGCATGAACATCATCGTCGAAACCCACGACGTCTACCGGCCTGGTACGCTGGCAACCCTGACGACGCGGTTTTCGCCGACCCACGAGATCCTGCGCGTTGACCAGGACTTCAAGGCCTACGCGCCGCCGGAATGGGTCAAGGACCTGAACCACCTTGACCAGTTGCTGACCGTCTGGGAATGGCGGCAGCGGCCGACGCCGTGGCTGGTGATGCGGCCGAAATCCCGTTGAGCACCAACGGTTTGACCTAGCTCAAGGCGTCGAACCTTGCGCCAGGGTTCATTCAGGTCATGTCGTATTCGCCGAAACTCATGGGCCTGGTTCTGGGCGGCCTGCTTGGGGCCACGTCAGCATCTGTTTCGGCAGCGACACCGGATCGGGGGGAAACCCTGCTCCGTCGCCATTGCGGTGGCTGTCACGCGGTTTCGAACACGGGAGATAGCCATCTGCCGGCCGCGCCCAGATTTCGTGAGTTGCACAAGCGATATGACCCGGAAGTCCTGGCGGAAGCGCTGGCCGAGGGCATCCTGACCGGCCACCCGTTGATGCCTGAGTTTCGCTTCGAGCCTGCCGACGTGCAGGCGATCATTCTCTATCTCAAATCACTGCAGACGAAGCAGGCAGGGTAGGCGCCAAAAAGAAACGCCCGACCTGCGGCCGGGCGTTCCAGAAACTCGATCAGGCCGTCGGATCAGTCGAACACGATCACCGAGCGCGCTACCGCGCCGGTTTTCATTTCCTCGAAGGCCTCATTCACCTGGTCCAGTCGGATGCGCCGCGAGATCATGTCGTCCAGGTGCAGCTTGCCGGCCATGTAGGAATCCACCAGGCGCGGCATGTCGACCGGGAAGCGGTTTGAGCCCATCAGCGAGCCCTGGATGCGCTTTTCGCCCAGGAAGGCGGCGCCCATCAGGCTGATCATCTGGCCGACCGGGATCATGCCGATGATGTTGGCCGTGCCGCCGCGGCGCAGCATGTTGAAGGACTGCTCAGCGGTGACAGACAGACCAATGGCCTCGAAGGAGTGCTGCACGCCACCGCCGGTGAGGTCCATGACCTCCTTGACCGCGTCCGGACCTCCCATGACGAAATCGGTGGCGCCCATGGACTTGGCCAGATTTTCTTTACCCGGCGACATGTCGATGGCGATGATCCGGCCCGCGCCAGCGATCGCCGCACCATTGATGGCGGCAAGACCCACGCCGCCGCAACCGATAACCGCGACCGTGTCGCCGGGACGAACGTTGGAGGTGTGAATCACCGCGCCAACCCCGGTCATGACGCCGCAGCCAATCAGCGCGGCGCGGTCCAGCGGCATATCCTTGCGGATCGCGACGCAGGCGTGCTCGTGGATCAGCATCTGTTCGGCGAAGGACGACAGGTTCAGGTACTGGAGCATCGGGCCGGTCGGGGTGGACAGGCGCGGCTCGTCTTCCTTGCCGCGCTTGGTGTCGGACGACACACAAAGGCTCATGCGACCGGTCAGGCAGCTCTCGCAGTGGCCGCAGAAGGCCGAGAGGCAGGTGATCACATGGTCGCCCACCTTGACGGTGCGCACTTCCGACCCGATCGCCTCGACCACGCCCGCGCTCTCGTGACCCAGCACGGCGGGCAGCGGATGGGGATACTTGCCCTCGATGAAATGCAGGTCCGAGTGGCAGACGCCGGCAGCCTTTGTGCGGATCAGCACTTCGTGCGGGCCGGGCTTGTTGATCTGGACGTCTTCGATCTGGAGCGGCTTGCCGACTTCGCGCAGGACAGCAGCTTTCATGGCGTTTCCCCTTGGTCTTCGTGAGTTGTGCCGAATTCTTATCGCCGTTCAGATGGCGCTGGAAAGCCCTTATCCGAGAAACGGGTCGACATCGTCGCTGAGCACTTTCATCTAGGGGTCATGGAAGCCCCGCCCCCCACGAAGACCGCCACGGCCTTTGAGGTCTTTCTGGCGTTTCTGATCCAGGGTCTGACGGCATTTGGCGGCCCGTCAGCGTACCTGGCTTACTTTCACCGTGCGTTTGTCCAGAAGCGGGGATGGATCTCCGAAGCTGGATTCGCCGACCTCGTGGCGCTCTGCCATGTGTTGCCGGGTCCCGCGTCCAGCCAGGTCGGCATGGCGATCGGCCTTCGACAGGCTGGCGTCGCCGGAGCGCTGGCCGCGATGGCGGGCTTCACCCTGCCGGGGGCCAGCCTGATGATCGCGCTGGCGGTGTTTCTGCCTGACATTACCCGACATATTGGCGACGGCTGGATGTACGGGCTGATGGTAGCCGTGGCGGCCGTCGTGATTCAGGCCGTGGCGCAGATGGCCCGGACCCTGGCTGTGGGTCCGGTGCGTGCAGGCCTGGCCATCGGTGCGTGTCTGGGCCTGATCGTCGCCACCGGTCCCCTTGCCCAGATTTGCGTTCTGCTCGGGGGCGGGCTGGCGGGACTGTGGCTATTGAGAGAACCCACCGATGCCGGCGCCGGAGACTCCGATAAGCCCGGGTCCGAGGCCGGCGGCAGCGCTATCGCGCTGGGCCTTTTCGCCGTTTTGCTGATCGGATTGCCTGTCCTGGCCAGCGTCCTGGCCAATCCCGGACTTGGGCTGGCGAGCGTATTCTACCGGGTGGGCTCGCTGACGTTCGGCGGCGATCACCTCATACTGCCGCTGCTGGAGCGGGAGGCTGTGGGGCGTGGCTGGCTGAACCTGGACGCGTTCCTGTCCGGGTATGGCGTGATGCAGGCCTTGCCTGGGCCTCTCTTCAGCTTTGCGGGCTTTGTCGGCGCTGCCCAGGGCTACGGGCCGGGCGGCGCTGTGGGCGGCGTGATCGCCCTGTTCGCCACGTTCCTGCCTGGCCTGCTGCTGGTGGCGGGCGTACTCCCGTACTGGGAGCGGATTCGCACGGAGGCCTGGGCGCGGGCGCTGTCGGCAGGGGTGGGCGCTACAGTCGTCGGCGTGCTGGCCGCGACGCTCTGGGATCCGGTTCTGATGACGGCTGTCAGACGCCCCGCCGACTGGGCGCTGGTCGCTGCGGCCTATGTGTTTCTGGCCGTCGCGAAGCTGCCGCCCTGGCTGGTCGTGATCGGGTTCGCTGCGGCCACGGCGTTCTTCCTTCCGTAGTTCGGCCGAGATGCGCCAGCCATGATGACCGCCGGAAACAAAGCTCGTGCGGCGAACCAGGTGCTCGGGATAGTCCGCCGAGGTAGGGGCATGTTCGGCGCGACCGCGAGCGGCTGCATCGATGGCGGCACATCCCATCACCAGCAAACCCTTGGGTCGTCTCCCGGCCACCGAGATATCCTGTTGTGGGCAGTCCGAACTGCGGTCAGTAACGCACGGTTCTGGGCAAACGTTCGTTGGCGATTGGTCATGGTTTCGACAGATGGGCAGATTGTGTCGTCGCCGCCGCACCGGACCGTAACTGGGGATCAAAAGGCATGGAGCCGCTGAAGGGTTACGACGCCGCCTACGCCCTGCGCGGCTGGCGTGACAGGGGCAAACCTGATGCCCCGCGGGAGGTTACGGCCCATGACCCCGAGACGTTGCGAACGCAGGTCGAGGCCTTCATGACAGAAGGCGGCCATGGCTACGTCGAACTGGCGGCGTGGAGCTTCGAACTCAACGACTGGGTGCGGATGGAGGCGTTCGACAGGTCCTGAACCGGACAGTGTCCAGCCGGGTGAGAATCATGGACCGCAAAGGATTGTTCCTCGGTCTGAAGGATTTGGCTGGCGCGACGGACGCCAGCGCCGCCAAACGCAGGACGGCGCCTACATTTCCCCGAGAAACCCCCGCACCGCCGCCAGATAGTCCGAAAAATTCTCCCGCCGCGTGTTGTGGCCGGCGTTCGGGATCTGGACCGTACGGATGCTCGGGTTGAGCCCACGGGCCTCCTCCGCGAGTTCGGGCGTGACGAGGCCGCCCAGAGCCGGATCGGCGTGGATCAACAAGGTGGGCGCCGTGATCGCTGCAAATGTCTCTTGCCAGGGCGTGCGGTAGTCCGGCATGGCCTCGGGGTCGACCTGCTGCTTTGACAGCGTCCAGGCGGGGAACTCGTCGGCGTGCCAGCCGGGCGACTGGGCCTTGCCCATGGCCGTGATTTCATCAGGCGACATTGTGCGAAACTTCCCCACCTGCTCGCGAAAGCGCTTGCGGCGTCGTTCGGCGGCGGCAGGGTCGACAAGCGGCGCCAACGGCGGATCCTCGAGGATCACCCGGGCGGCCCGGCCAGGATAGGCGGCGGCGAACATGGCCGTGGCGCGGGCGCCGACAGAATGCCCCATGACAATGGGCGACCTCAGAGCCAGCAGGTCGATCGCTGCGGCTATGTCTTCGCCTGGCTCACCCGGATCGCCCGGAGGGATTCTCGAACTCTGCCCGTGCCCGCGGGCATCCAGCATGATCACGTCGAAATTCGGCGCCAGTGCGCGCGCCAACCGGGTCCAGCAAAGCCCGTTGTCAGTCAGGCCATGCGACAGCACCAGCGCAGGGCCGCCCCCGCCCGTTCGGTGATAGGTCAGGTAGCCGCCAGTGATCGACAGGGTCCCGGACGCCCAGGCGGTCATTCAAAGCCTCCATTGCAGGACGGCCAGATAACATCAGTTTGAGGCGCCGGGGTATCACGTCTAGGGTCCGCGGTGGAAACGCCTCCGGGTCAACCGGGCGCATCACTTCACCCGCCGCGCAGGGGAGCGCCTGACCATGATGAAGCTCTATTCCGGGGACCTGAGCCCCTATTCCGCCCGCGTGCGCCTGCAGATCTACGCCAAGGGCATTACCGACATCACACTGGAGCGGCCGGCGGATTTCGGGATGCCGAAATTTCGAGAGACCAACCCCATTGGTCGCATCCCGGTGCTGGATATAGACGGCGACCTGATGCCGGAGTCTGACGTCATCGCGGAGTATCTGGAGGAGATCTATCCCGAACCCTCGATGCTGGGCGCCACGCCGCGCGAGACGGCGCATATCCGCACCCTGGCCCGGATCGGCGACATCTATCTGATGAACAACATGTTCATGCTGTCCGCCCAGGGCCGGGCTGCCACCCGCAACCAGGGCATCGTCGACCTGCTGGGCGGCCAGGTGGTGCGCAACATCAAGGCCCTGGACCGGATGATCGGCAAGGATGGCTTCGCCTGCTCGGGCCGCCTGACCATGGCCGACTGCGCGATCGTGCCCGGCCTGTTCATGGTCGAGAACGTGCTGCAGACCACGGGCATGGACAATCCCATCCCGGCCAACGCCAACGTCGCCGCCTACTGGGCGGCGATCCAGACCAATGATCACGCCGCCAGGGTGCTGGTGGAACTGCACCGGGGTCTTGAAGAGCGCCGCGAGCTTATCCGCAGCGGCGCCTTCGAGAAGATGATGGCGGCCGCAGCCGCGGCGCATGCGGCCGCCGAGGCCAAGGCCTGAAGACCAGGCGGGCGGCTTTCGGGCCGCCCTACCCCGTCGGCAGTTGTCCCGCGATCGTCGCGTAGTCGAAATAGTCGCGCCAGTAGGTGATCACGCCGTTGTGGACCTCGTAAGCGCCGGTGACGGGCAACTCCACCCACTTGTCGCCGAACAGGTGCCGGTCAAGCCGCTCCAGAAGAACAACCGGGCCAGACGCGGCGGAGCGAAGGACGCGGAACTCGTTCTCGGTGGTCGGTCCAAAAAACGGCTCAAGCACGGCGCGAATGCCGGTCGGTCCGCGAACCGTGCCGATGGGCGGCGGATTGACGTACTCACAATCGGCCGAGACGAGTTTCAGGGCCTCGTCATAGTTCAGGGGCTCCATGAGTTTCATGAACTGGCGGACAATCTCGATGGGGGAAGAGTCAGCGGCCACAGGTTGTCTCCTTGGGTGTCTTGAGTTTGACAGTCAGGCCGATACGAGAGCCGTGCAATTACCTTGCAAGTCATCGGTGAGTTTCTGCCGATCAGCGCAGTCCGGGCTCAGGCCGACGCCGTTCGCCTGAGAGCGCCGCTTCCGATGAGGCCGACGAGGTACATGCCGGCCAGCAAGGTGTTGGGCGCCACATTCATGGCGAAACCGGTGGCGACCGAGAGGATGTTGTCGATGACAAACCACGCCGCCATCCCGGCTGAAACCGCATTCCAGAGCGGCCGGCCCGCCTCTCCTGCCGCAATCGCCGCGCGCACCACCAGGGTCAACATCACCGCCCAGCCGATCGAGACGCCGCCCATCACCCCGAGGCTGAACCGCATGGGCGCGTTCCAGACGATCTCGCTGGGCCCTTGGAGCAGAGAGAACAGGAGACTGACCGGCGCACCTGTGGCTTCGAAGGCCCCGCCGGCCAGTACGACACCGAAAATCCCGATGGAGAGGCACCAGCTCATGAACCAGGCGCGCCAGAAACCGGACATGTCGTTCTCCTTTGTTGGCGAGAAACCTAGTTCAGCTGGCAGAGGCGTGGCCATTACCCGCGAGGTCATGACTGCAAGGCAGCAGGACTCTCAATCCGGCACGTCGAGTAGAAACTGCGCCCGTTGCTCTGCCGTTGGCGTCATGCAGCTGTCCCGCTTGCCCATCAGGCGATAGCGGTTTCGGGCCAGCAGATGATAGGCGGCGTCCCGCCAGCGTCGGGGCAGGACGTGGCAAACGGTGACAAAGGACCAGGGGCGTCCAAGGCGACGCGCCAGTGCAATTAACGCATCAGACCCCTGAAGCGCCTGGCCGTTGTCGAAGAAGATGAAGCTGTCCGGGTTTTCGAGACTTAGCCCGTAGCGAACCGCCAGCATGTTCCCGAACGGCGACTGGAGGGGCGTAAACCTCAACGCCTGCTTCTTGTCCATCCGGATCGCCAGCGCGACGGATCCGGAACAAAGGTTGCAAACCCCGTCGAAGAGCATCAGCCCGTCGAGGTCGTCGCCGTTCACGACGCCATCCGCGCCTTGAACACGCCATCAGGCAGCCGCGCTGCGCGCGACGGGTGGATGAAGAAGTAGTCCTTCCATGGCAGGTCCGCGACCAGGGTGGTGCGCTCCTCGAGCCGGACGCCGTCAAGCGCGAACATGCGGTAGCCGCGCTTGAGGAACAGATCGACCACCGCTTCGCCGGATCCGCCGAACCGGGCCTGGAGCATCGGCGGATGGATTTCCAGCAGGACATGGGGGTGATCGCGATCGAGGATCATGGCGGCGCCTTCCAGCGCCCTTTGCTCGGCTCCCTCGATGTCCATGCGAATGAAATCGACGCGGTCAATGCCGTGGTCGGCGCAGAAAGCGTCCAGCGTGACCACCGGAGTCATCTGGGTTTCCATGCCGGTATCTTCGAGGTCGGGCCTGGCCGGGCCATTCGGCTTCGTCTCGGCGACATAGGCGTAGGCCCGACCCATGCGCCCCGACGACTTCTTGGGCGTGACCAGCATCAGTTCGCCCGGCTTGTCCGCCACAGCGGCGTGGACGGCGGTGACCTGTTTGCCCATGCGGTGCCAGGCGATGCCGAGCTTGAGCACCTCGAAAGCAAAGGCCGAGGGCTCGAAGGCATAGATGACAGCCTCGGGAGCCACCTGCGTCATCACATAGGAGTGGCGACCATCGCTGGCGCCCACGTGCAGGCAAGTCGGCGCGCCCGACAAGAGGTCAGCGAGAAAAGGGGTTTCAGGCTCATGCTTGGCCCAGGCGCGATTGCGCCGCCAGGCTCGGAAAGCGTGATTGAGCACGCGTAGAGATGGCATCGAAACTCCTCGTCGGACACAGACTTAGGCCGCGTCGCGCACCACCGTCATCATGTAGTTCACGCCGACATCACTGGATTCCGTCCATTTCCCGGTGAACGGGCTGAAGACCACACCGTACGGGCCGTCGACGGTCACCGGCTCCGTGGCCAGGAAACCACGCAGCTCGTCAGGCGTCAGAAACTTGTTCCAGTCATGGGTGCCGATGGGCAGCCAGCGCAGGATGTACTCCGCCCCCACCTTGGCCAGAGCCATCGCCTTGAGCGTACGGTTCAGTGTGGCCACAATCATCAGGCCGCCGGGCTTCAACAGACTGGCGCAGGACCGCAGGTATTCGCCCGGATCGGCCACATGCTCGATCACCTCCATATTGAGGATCACGTCGAAGAGCGGCTCACCGGCCGCAACCAAGGCCTCAGCTGTGGAGGCGCGGTAGTCGATGGATAGCCCCTGCTCCGCCGCATGAGCCGAGGCCGTACCAATATTGCGCTCGGAGGCGTCCACGCCCGTCACCTGAAAACCCAGGCGGGTCATCGGCTCCGACAACAGGCCACCGCCACAGCCGATGTCCAGCAGGCGCAGGCCCTCAAACGGTCGGCGTGCGTTGGCGTCGCGCCGGAAGCGATACAGCGCCTGATCACGGATGAAGGCCAGGCGAACCGGGTTGAACCTGTGCAGGGGCGCAAATTTACCGCGCGGGTCCCACCATTCGGCGGCGATGCGCGAGAAGCGCTCGACCTCGGCAGGATCGATGCTGGAACGGGCGGCGTCGGGCGAACTCATGCCCCCTTCTAGCAACCGCGCGGCGCATGTCCAAAGGCCGGAGACATTGCAGCGCGGCCTCACCGTCGCTAGAAGGCTCCGCCCTTCGGGGGCGACGCAATGAGGGTACGTAGCCAGAGCCCATGTCCAGGCTGGTCATGAAATTCGGCGGCACTTCGGTGGCCGACCTGGAACGCATCCGCCGCGTAGCGCGACTGGTGAACGCCGAAGTGCAGGCCGGCCACCAGGTCGCCGTCGTGGTTTCGGCCATGTCGGGCAAGACCAATGAGCTGGTGGCCTGGACCGATGGCGCCGGCGCCGCGGCCCCCGGCCTGCCGTCATCCGATGATGAATACGATGTGGTGGTGGCCTCCGGCGAGCAGGTGACCGCTGGCCTGCTGGCCATGACCCTGCGCAACATGGGCGTTCCCGCCCGCTCCTGGATGGGCTGGCAGATTCCGATCATCGCGGACGACGCCCATGGCCGCTCGCGCATCGACGACATTCCGCCCGAAAAGCTGGGCGCGGCTTTGGACGCCGGTCAGGTCGCGGTGATCGCGGGCTTCCAGGGCGTCACGCGCGACGGGCGCATCGCGACGCTGGGCCGGGGTGGCTCTGACACCAGCGCCGTGGCGATTGCGGCGGCGCTTGGCGCGCCCTGCGACATCTATACCGACGTGGACGGGGTCTACACGACCGACCCACGGATCGAATCCAAGGCCCGCCGGCTTGCGCGGATCTCGTACGAAGAGATGCTGGAGATGGCGTCGCTGGGCGCCAAGGTGCTGCAGACCCGCTCGGTCGAGCTGGCCATGGCCTACAAGGTGCCCGTGAGGGTGCTGTCGAGTTTTGTCGAGCCGGGCGAAGCGCCGGGCCAGGGCACCATCGTGTGCGACGAGGAGGACATCGTGGAGAAGCGGATCGTGAGCGGCGTGGCCTATAGCCGCGACGAGGCGAAGATCAGCCTCTTTGGCCTGCCGGATCATCCGGGCGTGTCGTCAACGATCTTCGGCGCCCTGGCCGACGCCAATGTGAACGTGGACATGATCGTCCAGTCCAAGGCCCGCACCGCCGACACGGCCAATATGGAGTTCACCGTCGGCAAGCGCGACGCCCAGCGCGCTGTCGAGATTGTCCGCGCCGCCCAGCCGCAGATCGGCTTTGAGGACGTGCAGGTGAACGATGACGTCGCCAAGGTCTCGGTGATCGGGGTCGGCATGCGCAGCCACACTGGCGTCGCCAAATCGATGTTCCAGGCCCTGGCCGAAAAAGGCGTCAACATCCAGGTGATCTCGACGTCGGAGATCAAGATCAGCGTCCTGATCGACGCAGCCTATACCGAGCTGGCGGTTCGCGCCCTGCACGCTGCTTACGGGCTGGATCAGCTCTAGCTGTGAGCTCTCAATAGGTTGTCCATCCGACCCAGACCGGGGAAACTGTGGTTGTGAAGCTACAGGGTCTCAGGAGAGGGTCGGATGAACGTGCACAAGAATGCCCGGCCAGGACCTGGGTCCCGACGTCGTAGCGGCTGACTGGCGCCTGCCCGAGGCGGAAGCACTTCGCCAAACCCTACCGCAGGTGCTGCACCAGCATGCTCTGGAGCTTGTTCATGTTGGGCAGGATGCCGTGGAGCGCGGCTACGGCATCGAGCAGCTTGTCCTTGAGTTCCAGCGGCCCGAAATCCTTGTTGGAGAGGATGACGGTGTCGGCTTCCTGCAGGAAGTTGGGGAGCGCGCCTTCATAGGGAACTGTGCCGTCGCCTGTGCGCCAGCCGCGGGTCGGTTTCTTGTCTATCATGCCCGGCGCGTCCAGGACGAACCTGGGCGCGCCCTTATCGAGCTTGATGTCCATGGCGACCTGGGTCTTGGCCCCGATGCCGATGATGCAGAGCCAGTCGTCTGTCGTGAGCCCGCAATTCGCCAGATTGAGCCCGTCGACCGAGGCGCGGTGAGCCTTGGCCTGGGCCAGCATGTCCCGGAGAATCTCCGCCGCGTCGGCTGGCGCGCCCGAGCCCCGCAGCCGCAGCGCCTCGCCGATGGTGTCCACCACGCTGGCCTGCCACAGGCGCTCATCAAACATGTCGGTCTGAGGCAGCGCCGCATCAATCGTGACGCCCCGGGTAAAGCTGGGCAGCAGGTGGTAGAGCGCGGGCGTCAGTCTGGAAGCCTCCCGCTCGCGACGGTTCATCGTACCCTTGACGATCTTCTCGACGGCCTGAAATGACCCCTTGAAGGGTGTTGCGATCGTGGCGACGCGCTCTACTCCCGATTGCCTGCCTGTCGAAGCCAGATAGCCGGCGATCACCAGACCGCCCATGGAATGTCCGACGAGGTTGACCTTGCTCTGCGGCGTGTAACCGTCCGCGAAATAGTGGCGGGTAAGGGCGGTCTTGTTGACGACTTCCTCGATAAAGGCCCGCAGCTGAACCTGGGAAGTCGCCAGCGGCTGACGCCAATCGTATCCGAAGATATAGACCGGCACGGGCTGATCGGCGTGTTCCGTCAGATCGTGGCGCAGATCCAGCACCATCTCCTTGTAAGCGATGTCAAAGACCTGATCGGGCCTCACCTGGGCCGGCAGTTCGCCCTCGTAGCGCCTGTCCTGTGGATGCAGGCCCGCGCGATTGTATTCATTGCGGGTAAGCGACCAGATCAACTGCGGCGGGAACTCATAGAGATCGCGCAGGTCGGTCGCGGTTATGCCGGGCACCAGGATCACGGGATTTGGCAGTGGCATTGCTCGGCCCTCCGGGAGATCGGCAGAAAGCCTGCCATGTCAGCTTCCTGAAGACAACTTTGCACGCGCTATTTCGACGTTCACACGCTGGCCGGTAACCGCGCCGGTCTCAGGGCGAGATGGGTGTGCGCAAGACCGTTCTGACGGGAGTAGTGGCCTGGTTTCTCCTGGATAGCGCGGGCTCCATTGCCTCCGGCACCGCATCGAATGCGCTGTTCAATGTCGCTGTCCTGCGGATCGCTATCGGACCGCTCTGGCGGCCAGCGAGGGATTAGTCCCGGGCCGTCACCGCCGTCATCCGGAACGCCGCCCAGGCGCCGATCAGGGCGATCGGGATCACCGAGGCGAAGACCCATAGCGAGGCCGATCGCGCACTGGCTTCTGTCAGTCCCTGCGAAAAGCCCGCCATGTTGGCGGCCACGCCCGAAATCGCAGCTCCCGCCGCCGCGCCGGTCTGTCGGACGGCGGAGACAGCAGACGAACCGATGGCCCGGTCCTCGTCTGACAGCGCCGCCATGATACGACGCGTCATGAAGGCGTAGGAAAACCCGAAGGCCACGCCCATCAACGATCCGCCCACCAGCACCCAGGCGAGCGGGCCATCGGCCATGCTCCAGGTCAGCACGGCGAGGCTGGCGATCAGGCAGGCTGCGCCGATACGGATCCAGCGGCCGTCCCAGACCCCGGTGACCCCGGCGACCGCGATCCCGGCGATGGTCCAGGCCATGGCCTCGGCCCCGATGGCGTAACCGGCCCAGAGCGGCGAGAATCCGCGAAGCTCCTGCAGGATCGGCGGGCCATAAATGCCGAAACCCATGGTGGCCGCGGTCATGGCGAACATGGCCAGATAGCCTGCGCCGACCACAGTCCGGACATCACCGGCGCCCTGCGGCAGAAGCCGAACCCTGGCCCGGCCGTCTAGCCAGATCACCAGCGCCAGAACTCCAAAACCCGCCAGCACCAGCCCAACGGCGGCGGCCGGTTCCGTCAGGATATTGGCCACGGCAATCGCGCCGACGCCCACGGCCAGGACATTCAGTTGCATCCAGGGGATCCCCGGCCCGCCCTGCCCTTTGGCGGATCCGGCCAGCAGGAACGGCGCCGCAACGGCGAAGACGGCCGCCTGAATTGCAAACAGCCAGAACACATCACGCCAGTCGCGAGTTTCCACCACCAGACCGCCGACCAGCGGCCCCAGCACTGTCGCCACACCCCAGACAAACGTCACCGCCGCGAACACCCGGGCCAGATGACGCTCCGGGAACAGCAGCGCGATGGCGACCATGGCGAACCCCGAGATCCAGCCACTGCCAAGCCCCTGGATCACACGTCCGGCCAGGAAGGTGGTGATGTCCGGCGCCAGAGCGCTCATGACGCAACCCACCGCCATGATGACGCCCGCCAGCGCGGTCGCCAGACGCAGGCCAAACAGTTCCGACAAGCGTCCGGCGCTGGCTCCGGCCATGATCGCGCCCACCAGAAACCCCGCCGTTGCCCAGGCGAAGTAGGCGTACCCCCCCAGGTCAGCGCCCACATTGGGCATGATGGTGGCTGTCACCAGGCTGTCAGCGGCGTTCAGCCAGACACCCAGACAGATCAGCAGGAACCGCGGCGCGCGCCCCTCGGCCAGCAGATCGGCCCAGCTGTTGGCGGGATCCTTCGGTTTGACAACATCACTCATGTCAAATTCGACTAGACCCGCCCGACTGGATTTGCAACAATCTCATTGTCAAATGAACACACCCACCGACCGAATCCTGTTCCAGCTCAAGACCCGCGGACCGGCGGAGACCCTGGCGCTGGCCGGCGCGCTGGCGATCAGCCGCCAGGCCACCCTGCAACATCTGGAACGCCTTGTCGCCGAAGGCCTGGTCGAACATGCCGATGAGCGGCGTGGCGTGGGCCGGCCCCGGCGGATCTGGTCGCTGACGGCCACGGCGCAGGCGCGTTTCCCCGACACTCACGCCCAGCTGACTCTCGAGATGCTGGACGCAGTGCGCGCCGAATTCGGCGAAGCCGGTATTGACCGGCTGATCACCCGGCGTGAGGCCGTGACCACGCAATCCTATATCCAGGCGCTGGCGCCACTGCGGAGCCTCGGCGCCCGCGTCGCCCGCCTGGCCGAGCTTCGGACGGCGGAAGGCTACATGGCCGACTGGTCGCCCGACCCTGGCGGCGGCTTCCACCTCGTGGAGAACCACTGCCCCATCTGCGCGGCGGCGGCCGCCTGCCAGGGATTTTGCCGCGCCGAGCTGGAGACATTCCGCAAGGCCCTGGGGCCGGATGTGAGCGTCGAACGCACGGATCACATCCTGGCCGGCGCCCGCAGGTGTGCCTACCGGATCACCGCCGCGCGCTAGCCCCCGGCAGCTGCGGCTCGAACCCCGGCTGCCAGTGGTTGGCGGTGCCGGACGTGACATACCAGCTGATCAGCAGCGCACAGATGAAAGCGCCCGGCACATAGGAGTTCGTTCGCCGGTACGTGAAGGCCGCGATCAGACCCACGATCGCCAGCAGCGGAATGAACTGGATCGCCACGATCACATTGAGCGGTTCCTTCGGCGTCGCCAGCAGGCCGGTGGAGAACAAGGTCGCGTACTGCCAGACCACCAGCGCCACAAACCCGCCGGCCATGGCGACCTTGGCCCAGCCCAGGGCGGCGACAACCCCCTCGCCCTTCACAGCCAGGTCGGTAGCCAGTGCGCGCAAGGACACCAGAAAGAACAGCGTCCACAGCACCAGGTAGGCCGGCAACTGGAAAGCCCGCGTCGCGTCCAGCGGCTTCAATGCCAGCACCCAGATCCGGTAGTCCACCTTGAACACCGCATCGACGATCACCAGCGACAGATAGGCGACCGCTACGGTGGCCAGCGCCGCCCCCGCCGACAACGCCCAACGGTTGGAAAAGGCAGGCTTGCCACGCTTCAGCAGCAAACCGACCAGCCAACCGATCAACGCGGTTCCCAGGGCCCAGACCAGCAGCTGGTTCTGGATCCATTGGGGGAACGGCGGCATCGGGAAGAACACCTGCCCCACCTTCATCAGCGGGAAATAGGTCAGCGCCGGCAGGGCGGCGGTAATCAACAGGTTCAACCACCAGCGTCCGTTGCGGCGTTCGGCGAGAGGTTGCGCCGCCTCGTTCAGCTTCGCGAAGGCCCCAAAGCCCAATAACAGGTCGAAGGTCGCCAGGATCAGCCAAACCATGCCGACGAAAGCGATCAGGGTGCCGATCTCCTTCCAGATCCAGACCTGGTTGTTGGACGCCATGGCCCGGGGCGCCGGGAGGGTTTTCTGGAACCACTCCACCGCCCCGCTGACCCCGGCCTCGGAAAAATGCTCGCCGGGATGGGTGATAGGCGGGTTGAGTAGCACCCGCGCCGTCCCGTCGGCCACCGAACCATAGATACGGCCCACCTCGATCGGTCCGGCGACACCGAACACCTTGGCCAGCTTGGGCGAGGCAGCCACCAGCGAGCCTTTGGGCACGCCCCACATCAGGCCCGCGAACTCATCGTACTGGCCGAACACCACCGCCAGGTTTCTCGGACTGGCCGGCGCCTTGGCGCCCAGCAGGCCCGGGGTCGACCCCTCCAGCACAATGGAACGGTAGCCATCGGGAACCTCGACCGCGGCCGCCATCACCGGCCCGCTGCCCATGGAGTGCCCCTCCATGCCGATGTTGGCCTTGTCGACAATGGGCAGGCTCCGCAGCCAGCGTAGCGCAGCCGGACCGCCGAAATCGGCCGTGCCCACAATGCCGCCCGAATAGCCATGACCGGTCATGTCCATGGCCAGCACCACAAAGCCGCGCCGCGCCAGCTCAATGGCGAACGGGCTCTGCATCTCGCGGGTGTTGATATAGCCGTGGGAGACCAGAACCGCCGGCGCCGGCGTCCGCGCTGTCGCGTTCGACGGCGTGTAGAGCAGACCCGAGACCGCCACGCCTTGCCCGGCGGGTATCCGCACCTCGGTGACCGTGGTTCCGCCTGCCGTCTGGACGGAGTGCGCGAGATACGCCCCTGCAAAAATGACAGCCCACGCCAGGCCAAACACCAGCCACTTCCGCATCACCCCGCCCCCCGGTGTTTCTTGTTGTTGGAGGGACGATGCGCCGGACGGGGGCGAAGCTCAACCCCGCCTGCGCGCCCTAACGCAGCCGCAAAGTCATCGGCATTCCACCCTGGGGCCGCATCGACACGCGCATCAGCGGCCGAACCCTGTGGCCGGGATCGGGTTCAAGCACCGCGCCGCGCATCAGGGTGGCCAGGATGGCGACGGTTTCGGTCTGGGCGAAGGCCTGGCCGATACAGACCCTGGGGCCGGCGCCGAAGGGCAGATAAGAGAAGCGGTGGCGCCCGGCGCTGCGTTCCGGACTGAAACGGTCAGGGTCGAAGACGTCCGGCTGATCCCACAAAAGGCGGTGGCGATGGATGGCGTAGATCGGAATGAACACGAACGTGCCCTTTGTCACCTTCAAGCCGCCCGCCTCTACATCCTGCGCGCACATCCGGCTCATCAGTGGCAGCGAAGGGTAGAGGCGCATGGCCTCCAGCACCACTTGGCGGGTGAAGGTCAGGCGCTCGACATGGGCGTCTGTGATGCGGTCCTCGCCGGCCACCTCGGCGATCTCGGCGCGAACCCGGGCCGCCGTGGGCGGGTGGGCGCCCAAGAGGTATAGCGACCAGGTCAGCGCCAGCGCCGTGGTCTCGTGGCCCGCGCCGATGAAGGTGAGCAGATTGTCGCGCAGCAGCACGTCGTCCATCTGGCGTCCCGTCTCCGGATCCTTCGCCTGCATCAGCATCTCGACCAGGTCATCGCGCGTTGCGCCTGCCCGACGGGCGGCCACCATGCGGTCGACCATGGCCTTCAGCGACACCATGGCCCGATAGCCGCGCGGGGCCAGGGCGACACGCGTCCAGGTGGGCCACTGCATCAGGTCGGCGGGCGTGATCTTGCCCAGGGTTTCAAGATAGTCGGTGATCATGCGTGCGGCGGCGGGGACGTCGATGCCGTCGCCGCCCGAAAGCATGGTGTCGAGGATCACTTGAAAGGTGATGCCGGTCATTTCGGTGGCGATGTCGAGGCGGGCGCCCTCGCACCGGTCGCGCCAGCGCTGCAGGGTGGCTTCCGCTGCAGCGACCATCACCGGCGTCATGGCCGCCACGGTGTCGGGCCGGAAGCCGGGCGCGGCAGCCCGCCGCTGCCAGCGCCAGTGTTCGCCTTGCGCGGTGAGCAGACCCTCACCCAGAGCTGGCTTGGTCACCCGGTCGAACATCCAGTCCTTGGGAAAGGCCTCGGCCTTGTCGAGCAGGATATCCTTCAGCATGGAAGGGTCAGCTGCATAGAGGAACATCTGCCGGTCATCGCCGCGCAGGAAATACGGCTCCTCGTAGACCGCCCGGGGCCAGGTCTCGATCGGGTTGTCCATCAACTTCCACAGGGCGTGGAAGAAGGGCAGCGGCTCTTCCGGCGGGATCACGCCGGGCGGGATAAAGGGCGGAACAGTTTCGGCTTCGTCTTTCACATACGCGATTTAGGCCGGACTGTTGGGCTCCGCCATGCCTGATCGACGTACAGGCTCGCCGCGAAGAGGCAAATCCTCGCAATCCATCTCTATTCTGAAAGATTGATCTGCTAAGGAAGGCCGGAAAGACGGGAGGACGTTTCGCCAAGTACGGCCACACAGGTCGCCCTAAGGGGGCAGCGGAGCCTGCTGAAGCAGATCCGGGAGGCGCTGGCCGGCGGCGGGCCTGCGCAGCAGCGCCTGGACATGGTCGTGCGCATCATCGCGCTGTCGATGGTGGCCGAGGTCTGCTCGATCTACCTGCGGCGCGCCAATGGCGAGATGGAGTTCTTCGCAACCGAAGGCCTCGACGACAAGGCGGTCCACGTCACCCGGATGAAGCCAGGCGAGGGCCTGGTCGGCGAGATCATGAAGCAGGGGCGGCCGCTCAACCTGGCCGATGCGCCCGCGCACCCGGCCTTCTCCTATCGCCCTGAGACCGGCGAAGATCCCTACCACGCGTTCCTGGGCGTGCCGTTGCTGCGCGGCGGACGCGCGATCGGCGTGCTGGTGGTCCAGAACCGCACGGAGCGCATTTATACCGAGGATGAGGTCGAGGACCTGCAGATCGTCGCCATGGTGCTGGCCGAGATGGTGGCGTCTGGCGAGCTGATCAGCGTCGAGGATCTCGACGGCGTGGAGCTGTCGCCCAAGCGGCCCGAGCGACTGATCGGATCAAAGTTCGCCGAGGGCCTGGCCTACGGCGTGGTCGTGCTGCACGAACCCCCGGTGGCTTCGTCACAATTGCTTTCGGACGATGTCGCCGCCGAAGAGCAGCGCCTGGCCAATGCACTGGCCGCACTGAAGGCGCAGATCGATCAGATGCTGGAGGGTCAGCACGGTCTCGTCGACGCCTCCTACGATGTTCTCGAATCCTACCGGATGTTCGCTCATTCAACAGGTTGGAACCGAAACCTGGAAGATGCGGTGAAGAATGGCCTGACCGCCGAGGCCGCGGTCGAACGGGTGAGATCCGAGCACCGGGCGCGTCTTGGTCAGGCGCGTGACCCCTACCTGCGTGAACGGTTGCACGATCTGGAAGACCTGAACGACCGGCTGCTGCGGCATCTGGCAGGAGCCGGCAGCGTGGCGCGGGAACTCCCGGCCAATGCCGTCCTGATCGCCCGGAACCTGGGGCCCGCCGACCTGCTGGAATACGATCGCACCAAACTGCGCGGGTTGTTGCTGGAAGAAGGGTCGTCCGCCAGCCACGCCGCCATTGTGGCCCGGGCGCTGGACATCCCTTGCGTTGGCCGCCTGCAAGGCCTGCGCGATCGCGTCAATGAGGGCGATCCCGTGATCGTCGACGCCGAGACAGGCGAAGCCTACCTTCGCCCCCGGCCCGACGTGGTGAAAGCCATCCAGGCGCGCATCGATGTGCGCCGCCAGCGGCAGGCCGAGTTCGCCAAGTTGAAGGACACACCGGCGTTCACCCGCGACGGGGTGAAGGTCACGCTGCTGATGAACGCGGGCCTCGACGTAGATCTCGAAAGCCTGGCCGACACCGGCGCGGAGGGTATTGGCCTGTTCCGCACCGAGTTTCAGTTCATGGTCTCCGAGGAGATGCCGCGGTTCAATGCCCAGACGGCCCTTTATGCCCGGGTGATGGATGCGGCGGCCGGTTTGCCGGTAACCTTCCGCACCCTGGACCTCGGCGGCGACAAGGTGCTGCCGTACATGGAGGCCGAACGCGAGGATAACCCGGCCCTGGGCTGGCGAGCCATTCGCATGGGCCTCGACCGTCCGGCCCTTTTGCGCCTGCAACTGCGGGCGTTGATTGCCGCGTCCCTCGGGCGCCCCTTGCGGATCATGTTCCCGCTGGTGGCCAATGTGGATGAGTTCCGCGCCGCGCGCGCCCTGGTCGAAACCGAAGTGGCCTGGGCCCAGCGACGCGGCCGCCCTGCCCCGTCACGGCTCGACGTCGGTGCCATGATCGAGGCGCCGTCGCTGATCTGGCACCTGGACGCCCTGTTGCCGATGACAGACTTCGTCAGCGTCGGGACGAATGACCTGATGCAATATCTGTTCGCCGCAGACCGGGGAAACCCCCGGGTGGCCGACCGGTACGATCCTTTGTCGCCCCCTGCGCTGCGGGCGCTGGAAGCGATCCAGCGGGCCTGCGCGGAAACCGGCACTCCGGTCAGCGTTTGCGGCGAGATGGCCGGACGACCATTGGAGGCCTTCGCGCTTGTGGCCCTTGGCTTTGAACGGCTGTCGATGCCTCCGGCCGGTATCGGGCCGGTCAAGCAGATGGTTCTGGGCTGTGACCGCGAGGCGGCCCGCCGTGGCGTATCGGCCCTCCTGAAATCCGGCGCCGGTTCCGTGCGCAATGAAATTGAAACCCTGGCGCGCCGACTCTACGTCGCGGTCTGACTCACGCCATACTCAGGGCGTTGGGTCGATCCCCGTCCATCTGGAGCTCTCAAGACCCGCGTGCCCGGCAAACGCACCTTCACACTGTCGCCCGGACGATCAGACCGGGAGCGGGCGCGCAGCTTGTTCAACCGTCCTGCGCCGGAGCCCGCCGACGCGCCGGCCGCCCATGAGGCGCCGGGCGCCGCAGGGCCGTCGGCGCCGATAGACCCCTTGCTGCAGCATGCCACGCTCGGGCAGGCGCTGAGGGCGGCGCGGGAGGAACGCGGCCTGACCCTGCAACAGATCGCCGACGATACGCGGGTGCGACGGGTCTATCTGGAAGCGATAGAGGAGATGCGCCTCGACGCCCTGCCATCCCGCCCCTTCGTCATCGGCTATATTCGCGCGTTTGCAACGAGCCTTGGCCTTGACCCGGAACTGGCTGTTGAACTTTTCAAGACTGATGACCCGGTCCTTGACCAGCCGCTCCAGGCGCCGGTGGGCGTGCTGGATGAACGTGACCCACGGGTGGCGGCCTTTCTGATCGGGGGTCTGGTGATCGTCGCCGCGATTGTGCTCTGGAACGTTGCCCAGCGCGCCATGGTCGCCAGCGCGCCGCCCTCGTCCCTGACTCCTGAAGCGGTTACCGCCAGGGCGCTGGGCTTGGTGAAGACCGGCGTTATCCAGTTGGGGGCGCCGCTGCCGGCGCCGGTGGAGTCGACCACACCGCCGGCCTATGAAACCCCCGGTCTGGCGGCCGCCATGGGCCTGAGGTCCGAGACCGCGGCGGCCGGCCCCGCGCCCGCGGCGAGCGAAACATCAGGGGTGGACCTGACGACACTGCCGCCGGTCTTCGCCCCACAGGGCAAGGTCTATGATTCCGGCGCGCCCGGACAGGCCTCGATCATCACGGTCCAGGCGCTCAAGCCCGCGTCTTTGATCCTGCGAGGGGCCGATGGATCGGTTTACTTCGCCCGCCAGCTTGCAAAGGGCGAGGCGTTCCGCGTCCCGCAGGTCGATGGCCTGACCCTGGATGTCTCGAAGGCCGACGACATCCAGGTCTTCGTCTATGGCCGGTCCACCGGCGTCCTTCCGGCCCAGCAGGTTCTGGCTTCCAAGCTGGCGACACCGCCGCCTGTTGTTGCGACGCCCCGGCCCGCTGTGGTGAAACCGCCGATCCCCTGACGCGCCGCTTGGGAAATCGGGTGAAATCCCCTATTTCCACCAGATCATGACCGCCGAAGCTCACACATCCGTCCGCCCCTGGCGCGCGATCCATCGCAGGCCCAGCCGCAAGATCCGCGTAGGCAATGTGGAGGTGGGCGGCGATGCGCCAATCACCGTGCAGTCGATGACCAACACCCTGACGGCAGACGCCCAGGCCACGATCAATCAGGTGCGCGAGCTGGCGGACGCCGGCTGCGACATCGTGCGCGTGTCCTGCCCGGACGAGGACTCCACGGCGGCCTTCAAGGCCATCGTCAAGGCGGCCACGGTGCCGCTCGTGGCGGACATCCATTTTCACTACAAGCGCGGCATCGAAGCGGCCCAGGCCGGAGCCGCCTGCCTGCGGATCAACCCGGGAAACATTGGATCATCGGCGCGCGTGAAGGATGTGATCCAGGCCGCGCGTGACCACGGGTGCTCCATACGGATCGGGGTCAATGCGGGGTCGCTGGAGCGCGATCTGCTGGAACAGTATGGCGAACCCTGCCCCGAGGCCATGGTCGAAAGCGCCCTGCGCCACGCCCGCATCCTGCAGGATCACGATTTTCACGAGTTCAAGATCAGCGTGAAGGCCTCCGATCCCTTCATGACCGTAGCGGCCTATCAGCAGCTGGCGGATGCCATCGACTGCCCACTGCACCTTGGGGTCACCGAGGCGGGTGCGTTGCGGACAGGCACAGTCAAATCCTCCATCGGCATAGGCTCGCTGCTTTGGGCCGGCATCGGTGACACCATCCGCGTCAGCCTCGCTGCCGATCCGGTCGAGGAGGTGAAGGTCGGCTTCGACATCCTGAAATCTCTCGGCCTGCGTCACCGGGGCGTCAACATCATCGCCTGCCCCTCGTGCGCCCGTCAGGGCTTCAACGTGATCAAGACGGTCGAGACTCTGGAGACGCGACTGGCCCACATTTCAACCTCGCTCAGCCTGTCGATCATCGGTTGCGTCGTGAACGGGCCCGGCGAGGCCCTGATGACGGACATCGGCTTCACCGGCGGCGGCAAGGGCGCGGGGATGGTCTATCTGGCCGGGAAGGCCGCCCACAAGATGGACAACGATCAGATGGTCGACCACATCGTGGAACTGGTCGAGGCCAGAGCGGCAGAGATCCGGGCCGCCGAGCTGAACGCGATCTCCTGAAGCAAGTCAAAATCACAAAAGTGACGCCAGCGTCACTCTTGCAAACCGGCCGCTTCCGGTCTTAGGTGGCGAACCATTCCCCCGGAGTTAGAAAATGTCTGCAGACGGCAACTGGAAGATCACAATCAACACGCCGATGGGCGCGCGCACGATGGATGTCACCATCGCCACCAGCGGCGCCACCTTCACGGGCAAGGTCGACAGCGACATGGGCTCGCAGGAAGTCACGGGCGCCGTCGACGGCGACACCCTGACCTGGAACACCGAAATCACCAGCCCGATGCCGATGAAGCTCGACTTCTCGGCCAAGGTCGAGGGTGACAACATGAGCGGCAACGTGAAGCTCGGCATGTTCGGCAACGCCGCCCTGACCGGCGTCCGCGCCTAGAGCCTGTCCGGTTCAGATGGAACCATCTGAACCGGATAAACAGGCTCGTTATCATATGTTTAGAGCACGACGGGCGCTTGAACCGGTATCCACTTCAAGCTGTCGCGCTCTAGGAAACAGTCGCGCTTAAGCGCGGTGAGGCCCCCTCCGGCGACGGAGGGGGCCTTTTCTATGGCCGACGGCGTGGCGGGGTCACGTCCGCGAAGTCCGGATAGGTTTTCCAACGCGGCTCGTCAGCCGTTACGCCTGCCTGAGGCGTATCCGACGACGCACGGCCTGTAGAGACATCGGGGATGTATCTCGGGCAGTTGGGAAAGATGTCGGTTGGCGTCACCCTGACCAGTAACTGCGCGCCCGGGATCTCCGCCATCAGGGGATCGTCCGAGACGACGTCAGCCCGGCCGTTCACCCTCAGCCGGGCCGGGCGCTCGGTCATGGAGATGAACAGCAGTCCTACATGCGGATTGGCCAGGATGTTGCCGTGGCTTTTGAACATGCCGTTGCCATCGTAGTCGGGAAACACCAGCAGGTCTGGGGCGACGACGCGTGCGAACCCCGGCGCGCCACCCTTGAAGGAGCAGTCCGGTCGCCCGTCGGCATCTGCTGTGGCCAGGAAGAAGAAGGGCTGCGCGGCGATGAATGTCGCATCAGCCTCGCTGAACACGTTGCGTCCGAGTTTTTCCGCCAACCGATCGGCCAGGGCCCGACTGCCGAACGCGTCCTGCAGTGCGCGGTTGCCTGGGTGATAGTCTGGCATGTCAGATCTCCCGGTCTGGTCGGATCATGATAACCTAAATTGTCGTGGCGGCATTGCTGAGCTAGAGACACGCCCCGCCCTCAGGACAACCCCCTTGCGACTTCCCCAGGCCCGACTCGATCAGGTGCTCGACCGTTTCCGCGAGATCGAGGCGCGCATGGGCGCGGCCAAGGACGGCGCCGAGATCGTCCGCCTGTCCAAGGAGCACGCCGAGCTGAAGCCGGTGGCCGACGCGGTGATGGCGCTGGAACGCGTGAAGGCCGAGGCCCCCGAACTTGAGGAGATGGCCGCCGCCGGCGATCCCGAGATGGCCCAGATGGCGCGCGACGAGCTGGAGGCGCTGAAGGAAAAGCTGCCCGCGCTGGAGCGCGAGGTCGCCCTTCTGCTAGCCCCGAAAGACCGGGACGAGAACGCCTCGGCTATTCTGGAAGTCAGGGCCGGCACGGGTGGCGACGAAGCGGCGCTGTTCGCCGGCGACCTGTTCCGGATGTACCAGCGCTATGCCCAGTCCCAGGGCTGGCGGGTGGAGATCGACAGCCTCTCCGAGGGCGAGATGGGCGGCTTCAAGGAAATCGTGGCCGCCGTCACCGGCGACGGCGTTTTCGGTCGGTTGAAGTTCGAAAGCGGTGTTCACAGGGTCCAGCGGGTGCCGGCCACCGAAGCCCAGGGCCGCATCCATACCTCTGCGGCCACGGTCGCCGTTCTGCCCGAGCCGGAGGAAGTGGAGATCGAGATCCGCGATCAGGACCTGCGCATCGACACCTATCGCTCGTCAGGAGCCGGCGGACAGCACGTCAACAAGACCGATTCCGCCGTTCGCATCACTCACCTGCCCAGTGGGATCGTGGTGACGTCGTCGGAAAAGTCGCAGCACCAGAACCGCGCCCGCGCCATGAAGGCGCTGAAGGTGAAGCTGTACGACCAGCAACGCGAAGCCCTGGATACCGCGCGCTCGGATGCCCGGAAGAGCCAGGTCGGGTCCGGCGACCGTTCGGAGCGCATCCGTACCTACAACTTCCCCCAGGGACGCGTCACCGACCACCGGATCAACCTGACGCTCTACAATCTTGCCAAGGTGATGGAAGGCGACGCTCTGGACGACGTGATCAAACCGCTGATCGCCGAGGATCAGGCCGCGCGACTGGCCGCGCTCGAGGACGAGTTTGGCTAGAGCCCGACAGCTTGAAGCAGATACCGGTTCAAGCGCCCGTCGCGCTCCAAATGTATGAAAGCGAGCCCGTCCCGGGCTTGCCCAAACGTCCGCAGTCCCCGATTGTGACTCTTGGTCAACCCTCGAACCGAGACTTGGAAATGCGCTTGGCAGTAACGCTCGCCATTGTTTCCCTGTTCGCCACGACAGCCTTGGCGGCTGATCCCCAGCAGACTGCGACGCCCAGAAGGCGACAGGGGTTTCAGGCGTCACGGTAACCGGCGCCCCCGCGGCTCCGAAGGCCGAAGACCCGCTGGTCTGCCGCTCATCGCCCACCAGCGGCTCACGGGTTCGGGCGACCAAGATCTGTAAGAAGCGCAGTGAGTGGACCGCCGACGCAAAGGCGCGGGGACGTGGAAATCAGGACATCAGGATCGAAGGGTGCGACAGCGGCGGAAGCAACTGCGGCATCAGCGACAGACCACCCGGCTGACCGCTCACCGGGCCAGCTTGCAGAGACCCCGGAATTCCGTCAGAAGCGCCGCCATGAACGGTCATGTTGCAGCGATCTTTCGCCACCCTATCAAGGGCTTCACACCCGAGGGCCTGAATCAGATCGCCCTGGCCCCCGATGAGGGGCTCGCGATGGACCGGGTGTGGGCGGTTGAGAACGGACCATCGGGGTATAACCCGGACGCGCCAAGCTTCACACCCAAGCAGAAGTTCACGGTGTTGGCGGCCATCCCCCGCGTTGCAGCCGTCCGGACCCGCCTGGATGACTTGACCGGCGCCCTGACCGCCCAGGCTCCTGGGACGGAAACCTTTTCGGGCCGTCTGGCCGAAGCCGCTGACCGGGAAGCTTTTGCGATCTGGCTGACCGGCGTCCTGGGCGACGAGGCGCGCGGACCTCTGAAAGTGGTGGATGCACGCGGGACCTTCCGGTTCACCGACCATCCGAAGGGCCAGGTCTCCATCGTCAATATGGCCAGCGTCCGCGATCTGTCGGCGAAGATGGGTGTGGAGCTGGACCCGATGCGCTTTCGCGCCAACCTCTACGTCGAAGGTTGGCCCGCCTGGGTGGAGAATGACTGGGAGGATCGCGACCTGATGCTGGGCTGGGCCCGGGCCCGGGTGTTCAAGCCGATCGTTCGCTGTGCGGCGACCCATGTGGACCCCACCACGGCGGTCGCCGATCTGGATGTCGTGAAGGCGTTGTTCGACAGTTACGGTCACATGTTTTGCGGAATCTACGTCCACGTCACGGCGGCGGGAACTGTGGGTCTGGGCGATGCCGTCACCGAACCCGAGGTCCGATCGTGAGCCTGACGCTGGTCAAGGCGTGGGGCCAGGCCAAGGCACGGCTTCAGGCCGCCGGCCTGAATGGACCCGTCATCGACGCCCGGCTTCTGGTCGAGGCCGCCGCCGACGCCACCAGGGTCGATATTGTCACCGATCCCCATCGGCTGCTGACCGCGGAGCAGGAAGCAACGCTAGACAGCTATCTGTCTCGCCGGGAACACCGCGAACCGGCCAGCCATATTCTAGGTCGCAAGGGCTTCTGGAAGATCATGCTCAACGTCACTTCCGACGTACTGACGCCGAGGCCCGACACCGAAACCGTCGTCGAGTTTTCGCTGCGCGAGTTTCCGGAGCATGCCGCCTGGTCGATTCTCGATCTGGGGATCGGATCTGGCGCCATCTTGCTTGCGCTGCTGGCAGAACGTCCGGCCGCACGCGGTTTGGGTATCGACATCTCCGAGGACGCTCTGGCCGTCGCCCGCGACAACGCTGCCGCCCTTGGCCTGGCAAGCCGCATCGCCCTTCTGCGCAGCGACTGGACGGCAGGTCTCGGTGAGAACCTGTTCGATCTGGTGGTGTCCAATCCGCCCTACATCGCCAATCACGTCATCGATACCCTGGAGCCGGAGGTACGCGATCACGAGCCCCGGATCGCCCTTGAAGGCGGCCCTGACGGGCTCGATCACTACCGCGTGCTTGCGCCGGAGATCCTGCGTGTACTCAAGCCCGGCGGTCGCTTCGCCGTGGAGATCGGCTACGACCAGAAGGCCGAGGTCGAAGCACTGTTCCGGGCCGCCGGCGCCGAAGGCGTCCAGACCATCCGTGATCTCGCGGACCGGGACAGGGTGGTGGCCGGAATGAAAAAGGCCTTGGAAACAGCCGTCTGACTCGCTACACGTCTCCTCGTCTCCACCCAAATTCGTCAGTGTTGCCGGTAGATGCGTCCCCATGAAGGACGCCCGCCCGACCCGACAGGCGCGACGCTTCCTCAAAAAGGCCTCTCGCTGACGAGCTCCAGGGCGGAAGACGGGGAACACAAACGTCTTCAACAATCTGATCGGGCAAGATGCTCGCCAAGCTGAAGGCAAGGCCGCCGAACTGGCGCTCAGGAAAGAGCCTAACGGTTTTCAAAATATGAGAGATTTCAAGGGTATGAAGCGCCAACGTGGGCGCAATCGGGGCGGCGGCGGCGGCGGGGGCAATATGAAGCCCACGCAGAACGCCAACCGGGCCTTCGATTCCAACGGCCCCGAGGGCGTGAAGGTGCGGGGCAACCCGCAGCACGTCTTCGAAAAATACCAGCAGCTGGCGCGGGACGCCAACGCCGCCGGCGACCGGGTTCTGGGGGAAAACTACCTCCAGCACGCCGAACACTATTTCCGCCTTCTGCGCGCAATCCAGCCCAACCGGCCGGCCAGTGAGATTCTGGGGCGCGACCACTTCTCGTCCGGCTACGATATCGATTTCGAAGACGAGACCGGTCAGGCCCAGGCTCTGGCCGCTGATGAGGCCGCCACAGCCGCCGGCGAACCCGTTGAAGATGGCGAGATCCGCGATCAGAACCGCCCTCGCGACCGCAGCGACTGGCAACCCCGTGAGGATCGCCCAAGGGATGATCGCCCCCGCGAGGACCGCAACCGCGATGACCGTCCGCGTGACGACCGACCGCGCAACGACGGGCCCGGCAACGGCAACCGTGAGCGCTTTGGCCGCGACAACAACCGTGATCGGGATCGCAACAGAAATCGTGATGATCGCCCCCGTGAGGATCGTCCCAGGGATGATCGGCCGCGCGATGACAGACCCCGCGCAGAAGGTGACGAGGTGCGTCGCGAGGAGCCCCGCCGCGAACGCTATGACCGCCAGGATCGTGGCGACCGTCCGGATCGTACCGAGCGCGAGCCGGCCCCGGTTGTCACAGCACAGGCCGTTGATGCGCCGGAGCCGCGCGGCGCCATGCTGCGGGATTCCGACGGCGGGGCCAGCCATGCGCCAGCCTTCCTGCAGGCTCGGCCAGCGCCAGCTCCAAGCATCGAGGCAGATGTCGAAAAGCCCGTGCGCGTTCGTCGGCGCAAGCCCAAGACCTTTGAGGGCGGCGAGAGCCCCGGTGCGCCTGAGACCAAAGACGCCTGAGCTTGGATGGCGCTAGGTATCCGGGTTGCGGATGACGGCTGAACTGAGGTAGCTGAGGGTCATGACGGACACCTGCGACCATCACGGCCAGCACGTGCATCACGGGCTCAAGGACGTCGCGCTCAGCCATGCCCTCGACGCCGCCAGCGACCGCTGCGCGGCGGCGCAGGAGCGCTTCACGCCGCCGCGTCGGCGCGCGCTCGAATTGTTGCTGCAGGCAGACGCCCCGCTCAAGGCCTACGACCTGATCGCCGCATTCGGCGCTGGGGGCCAGGCGGCAAAGCCGCCTACAGTCTATCGCGCACTTGAGTTCCTGGAACGACTGGGGTTCGTTCACCGGATCGAGAGCCTGAACGCCTATGTGCCCTGCCGCCTGGAGGGCGGGCACGCGGCAGCGTTCCTGATCTGCGACTGCTGCGGCGAGGCCGAGGAATTCGCCCCCGACTTCGCCGCCCAGCTTTCGGCCGCCGAGGCCGCCGGCTATGCTGTTCGTCGGGTGACGCTTGAAGCCAGAGGCCTTTGCGCCGCCTGCCAACAGAGCGTGACAGCCTGAAACGGACAGGCTTGAGGGCTGACTACCAGAAGATGTTACGAACCACCTGCACGACGCGACCGGTGTACTCATCCACCAGCAGGGCGTCGTAGCCTAGCCGCACCCACTCATAGCCTGGCGGCGACCAGGGAAGATCGTACCGCCAGGGATCCGAAAGCCAGGAGCCGGACCCGTACCAGTTCCGCGGCAGAAAATCGCCGAAGGACCAGTTGTGGGCGTAGTAGCCGCTGGGCGGCCGCCAGGCGTATCGATAGCGATAGGGACTGAAGTAGACCGACGGATACCGTCCCCGCTCCCAGCGCTGGCCGCGGTCGTAGCGATCACCGCGATGGCGGCCATTGTCGCTCCGGTCCCAGCTTCGGCGGTCATCCCCGCGACCGCTGTAGTCGCCGCTGCGGCCACGGTGATCGTCGCCGCGATCGGATCCGCGTCCGCGCCTGTCATCCTCGCGCGCCTCGTCCAGGCGGTCATTGCCCAGCGTCCAGGGGCCAGGACGTCCCACCGAGTCGCCGTAGATGCTTCCACCTTGCCGCCCGCCGTCACCTCGCGCACGGACCTGCGGCGCAGCTGGCGCCTGAGCGGGTTCCCCGGCCGTTGGCGGCGTGGGAGCTTCTCGCGCGCCACGGCCACGCCAATCGGATGAGGGGTTGTCGCCGCCCGGTCTGTCCGGACCGAAACGATCCCCGCGAGCGGGCATATCCTGATGATGCTCCCGGTCCTGGCGCTCATAGCTGCGCTCCGTGCGCGGGGCCTTCGCACGTTCGGGGCTGTCCGGCTCGTCGCGCTGTAGGGCCAGCACAGGCGAGGCCTGGGCCAGCAGCACGATCGCCAGAGCGGTCATCGCCGACTTCATGTCATTCAACATCCAACTTGGACCGCAACCTGCGGCCCGGTTGTCCCCTTGCGCACAGGATGCGCACCGTGCGGGTGAACCTTGCTTGAACGAACCCGCCCTTCAGTTCTAGTCAGGACCGACAAAACAAGGAGCCGGTCTTGGCCGCAACACCCAATGACGTGCTGGGATTCTGGCGCAATGCCGGGCCTCAGAAGTGGTTCGTCAAGAACGAGCGTTTCGACGGCGCCATCCGGCTGAAGTTCGAGCCGGTGCATTATCGCGCCGCCTGCGGCGAGTACGACAGCTGGATGCTGACGCCGGAGGGATCACTGGCCCTGCTCATCCTGCTCGACCAGTTCCCCCGCAACCTCTATCGCGGCTCGGCTCACAGCTACGCCACCGATCCGAAAGCGCTGACCATCGCGCGGACGGCCACCGACCGGGGCTGGCACAAGGTTGTGGAGGAGGATATGCGCCAGTTCTTCATCCTGCCCTTCGAACATTCCGAAACCCTCGCCGACCAGGATCGCGGTGTCCGACTTGCAGAGGAGCTGGGCGACTCGGAGCTCGTGAAGTGGGCGAAAATCCACCGCGACATTATCGCCCGCTTCGGCCGCTTTCCCCATCGCAATCCCTGCCTCGGGCGGACCAATACCGCAGAGGAGCAAGTATTCCTCGATGGTGGCGGGTTCCCGGGCTGAGCCGCTGACCTCTGTGGGTATCCCGGAAGCGGCTGTGGATGCGAGGCCCTCAGGCCATTTCGCCTGAACCCGAATCGGCGCTCAACTGATTCGGCATGAACGCGCCCGTCACTCCTGCCAGTCTGGGTCTTGCCCCTGCCGATCATCCCGAGCGGCAGTACCTCGACCTGCTGGCCGATATCCTTGCCAATGGTGTTAAGCGCGGCGACCGGACGGGCACCGGCACCTTGGGCGTCTTTGGCCGCCAGATGCGGTTTGACCTGGCCAAGGGCTTCCCACTCCTCACCACCAAGAAACTGCATCGCAAGTCGATCATCCTCGAACTGCTGTGGTTCCTGCGCGGCGACACCAATGTGCGTTGGCTGCAGGAACGCGGCGTGTCCATCTGGAATGAATGGGCCGACGCAGAGGGTGAACTCGGCCCTGTCTACGGCAAGCAGTGGCGCTCATGGGCGGCGCCCGACGGTCGGGTCATCGACCAGATCGCTGCGGTCGTTCAGAGCCTGAGGAGTAACCCCAACAGCCGCCGCCATATAGTCTCGGCCTGGAACCCCGCCGATGTGGACGACATGGCCCTTCCGCCCTGCCATTGCCTGTTCCAGTTCTTCGTGGCCGAAGGGAAACTCAGCTGCCAGCTCTACCAGCGCTCGGCCGACGTCTTTCTGGGCGTGCCGTTCAACATTGCCAGCTACGCCCTGCTGACGCTGATGATGGCGAAGGTGACCGGCTATGAACCAGGCGAGTTCGTCCATACGCTGGGCGATGCGCACCTCTATCTGAACCACCTGGATCAGGCGAAGCTACAACTCAGCCGCGAGCCCTTGCCGCTTCCGACCCTGCTTGTGGCCGACAAGGAAGACCTGCTGGCCTTCGACTACGAAGACTTCCGGCTGGAGGGCTACACGGCCCACCCGTCCATCGCCGCACCGATTGCGGTCTAGTGGTGACTGCGGCTCTGACCCTGACCGGCGTGTCGGACGCCGCCGAACAGATCTCCGACATCTATGCGGGAAAGTACGACATCAACCGCGATGACGACTGGTTCCTGCTCAAGCTGCAGGAAGAGCTGGGTGAACTGTCGCAGGCGCATCTGCGGCTCTCCGGTCGCGGTCGCGGGACCGCCACGGAACAGGATCGGGGCGATGAAGCCGCCGACGTCCTGTGCATGCTGCTGCTCTACTGCCGCCGCTTCGGCATCGACCCGGAGGAGGCCGTGCGTCGCAAGTGGTTGTCCTGGCTGGAGCCGACGGCCTAAGACGATCCCATGTCACCCGCCCTCCTCTCCGCCGGCCCCATCGCCCGCGCCCGCAACGGCGTCATCGGCAGGGGCGGCAAGCTGCCCTGGCGACTGAAGTCCGACATGGCGATCTTCCGGGCCACAACCATGGGCAAGCCGGTGATCATGGGCCGCAAGACCTGGACGAGCCTGCCCAAGAAGCCGCTGATCGGACGCACCAACATCGTGCTCAGCCGCGACGGGTCTTTTGAACCGGTGGGCGCTGTGGTTTGCGAAGATTTCTCGGATGCGCTGTCCATCGCCCGTGAGCAGGCCGAGGAAGACGGGGTCAATGAGGTCTGTGTGATCGGCGGCGCCTCGATCTTCGAGATCGCCCTGACCAAGGCCCGGCGACTGTACCTCACCGAGGTCGACGCCGACGTCGAGGGTGACGTCTTCCTCCCCCCCATCGACGAAAGCCGCTGGACCGAGGTTCGCTCTCAGCGCTACGAGGCCGGCGAAGACGACGAGTATGCGTTTACCTTCCGGGTGCTGGAACGCCGCTGATCTGGCGCTAAGGTCGCCCTCAAGTACAAATCGGAGGAGCGCCCCATGGATTTCGAACTGGTCTGCGAAGGTCTGGAGTTTCCAGAGGGGCCGATCGCCATGAACGATGGCTCGGTGATCCTCACCGAGATCAAGGGTCAGCGGTTGACGCGGGTGAGGCCAGACGGATCAAAAGAGCTGGTTGTCGAGACCGGCGGCGGCCCCAACGGCGCAGCCATCGGCCCGGATGGCGCCATCTACATCACCAACAACGGCGGCGCGTTCCAGTGGCTGGACAATGCCGGCATGACGATCCCGGGACCCACCCCGGCGTCGCACACCGGTGGATCGATCCAGCGCTACGACCTGGCGACCGGGGCGCTGACCACCGTCTACGACAGCTGCGACGGGCGCCGCCTGATCGGCCCCAACGACCTGGTTTTCGACAAGGCCGGCGGCATGTGGTTCTCCGACCACGGCTGTTCGACGCCCGAGGGGCGCAAGTTCGGCGGCATCTACCACGCCAGGGTCGACGGCAGCCACATCAGCCGCCAGCGCGACTACATCATCAGCCCGAACGGCATCGGCCTGTCACCGGACGAGAAGACCGTCTACCTCGCCGACACCCAGTTGGGCCGACTATGGTCGTTCGACGTCGCGGCGCCGGGGGAACTGGCGCCCGCCGCCGGGTTCGCAACCGGGAATGTCGTCTGCAACCTGCCGGGCTACCAACTGCTGGACAGCCTGGCGGTAGAGGCCGGCGGCAAGGTCTGTGTGGCCACCATCATCAACGGCGGGATCACAGCCTTTGACCCGTCCGGTACGACCGAGCACTACGCCTTCCCGGACCTGATCATCACCAACATCTGCTTCGGCGGGCCGGACATGATGACAGCCTGGATCACCGCCTCGGCGACTGGAAAGCTGTTCAGGGCGAAGTGGCCAAGGCCGGGGCTGAAGCTGAACTTCAACGGGTGAAGCCATGGATGGCGTCAGTCTTGTCGTCCTGGGTGTCGGTGCTGGCATCATCCTGGTGGTGATATTGCTGGCGAGCCGTGCCCGCCCTTTCCGTGGAACTCGCCGCAGTGGCGCGGATCATGAAGCCGGCGCCTGGACATGGATCGGCGCTGACCACCGGCACTCAGGCAAAACCGACCATGGCGGGAATGATAGTGGCAGTGATGGGGGCGGCAGCGGCAGCGACTGATCTACGCCGCGCCACGCCGCCAAGGCCTGGCGGCGTTTTCTGGATCGCGCTGAATACTCACTTGAACTGAAATCCTGAACTTGCTCAAACCCCCCCGACAGACGCGCCAAGCGTCGGGGGATATTGGGGGAATTCAAACATCATGGTCATGACGTCGCGCGGTCGAGCCGCATTGCTTGCCACGAGCGCCTTGTGCGCCTTCGCCAGTTCGTCGGCGCCTGCCCTGGCGCAGACCGGCTCCGAACAGAATACAGTCGACGAGATCGTCGTCGTTGGCTCGCAGATCCAGGGGTCTAAGGTCACCGCCGCGCTGCCGGTGACCCTGTTGACCGCCGAGCAGATCCAGGGCGCAGCCGCTGGTTCCGGCGACGAACTTTTCCGCACCATCCCGCAAGCGGGCAATGTGACCTTCAACTCCAGCTTCCTGCCAGGGTCCTCGAACTCTGCCCGGGGCGATGTCAACTCGATCAGCCTGCGAAATCTCGGCGCGGGCAACACCCTGGTGCTGATCAATGGGCGGCGGACGGTCTACCACCCGACGACCCAGGCTGAATCGCTGGTTCCGACCTTCACCTACAACACCAACGCCATTCCGGTTGCGGGCCTGAAGAGCATCGAAGTTCTGCGCGATGGCGCCGCGGCGATCTATGGCACCGATGCGGTAGCCGGGGTCATCAATACAGTCCTGCGGGATGATCTCGACGGCGGGCAAGTCGAGGCGCAGTACGGCACGGCCCCCGGCGCCAACCTGCGCGAAGGCCGCCTGACCGGCGTCTATGGCAAGAATTTCAGTGAAGGCCGCGGCAACATCACGGTCTTCGGGTCTCTGGAGAAACGCTCCGCCCTGCTGGCGTCTGACCAGGACTACACGGCCTCATCCAACCGCCAGTCGCTGTTCGCCGGCACCGAATTCGCCACCACGGTCGGCCTCGACAACCGCGCGGCGACCTCGGGCTTCGGCGCCTTCCAGGCCGTCGGCGTGACAAGCGCGATCCGCCAGGGCACGACAGCGATCACTGGTTCCACTGGCATCTTCCACACCTCGCCGCAGTCAGTGACCTGCACGGTGGCGATCGGCCCCGCACTCTGCGTTGTGCCGGGCGCATTCAACACCACGACCGACCGCGCCTTCCGCCCTGATACTATCGCCCAGACCAAGTCCTCGGTGATCCCCCAGGCCGACCGGGCCAACCTGTTTGTGACCGGCCACTACGACATCAACGACGACGTCACGGTCTTCGGCGAGGCCGGCTACTACCGTGCTCGCACCGAGGGGAATGTCTCCGGCTTCAACGCTGTCACGACATCGCCGGTAATCTCCATCGGGCCGAACGCCTTCTTCAACCCGTTCGGCGCCACGACGCTGGCCAATGGCCAGCCGAACCCGAACCGGCTCGCGAACCTGGTGGGCGTGCCGACCACAGGGTTGCGGTTGACCTTCAACTCCTACGGCCTTCTGGACCTGGGCGCTTCGCAGGTGGTCGTGACCAACGACCAGTATCGGGTCCTGGGCGGGCTGAAGGGCAAGAAGTTCGGCTTCAGATGGGAAAGCGCCGCCCTCTATTCCGAGGCGACGGTGGACGACCTGTCGTACGCCCTCAACGGCACGGCCTTCTCCGCGGCGGTCAATCGTACAACATCCGACGCCTACAATCCGTTCAACGGCATCGGCGCAGGGGCGGACCTTGTCACCGGCGGAGACCAGACGCCGTCCAGTGCTGCGGCCATCGCCGGTCTGGTCACCCCGATCACGCGCTCGAACAAGACCACGCTCGCCTTGTGGGACCTCAAGGTGAGCCGGCCGGACCTGTTGACCATATGGGCCGGTGATATCGGACTCGCTGCCGGCATCGAAGTGCGTCGCGAAACCTATAGCGACAACCGCGACGACAACGTCGACGGGACCATCCCGTACATCGATGCGATCACTGGCCCGATCGTCGGCGCTACGGTGGCGCTCAGCAACATTCCAGGCACCTCGGTATCGCCGGACGTGAGCGGCCGCCGGACCGTGAAGTCCGCCTACGCCGAACTGGCCATACCGCTGGTCTCTCCCGAGATGAACATCCCGCTGGTCAACCGCGTAGAGGTCCAGCTGGCCGGCCGCGCGGAAGACTACAGCGACGTGGGCAGCGTGGCGAAGCCGAAGGTGGCCGCCGCCTGGGACATCGTCCCGGGGTTCCGTCTGCGTGGTTCGTGGTCGCAGGGCTTCAAGGCGCCCAACCTGGAACAGATCAACGTCACCCAGGTCAGCCGCACCAACAACCGCCAGGACTTCTACTTCTGCGAGGCCGACCTGCGCGCCCGGCGGATCACCAGCTTTACCCAGTGCGCCCAGTCCCGGACCACCCGCGCCGTGCGGGCCGGTAACCCCGACCTGAAGCCGGAGACGTCTGAATCTCTGTCGTACGGCATTGTCTTCCAGCCGGAATTCCTGCCGCCGGAATTTGGTCGCCTGATCCTGACCGCTGACATCTGGAAGATCCGCCAGAAAGGCATCGTCGGCCTGTTCGGTGAAGGCAACGCGGTGATCCTCGACTACCTGCTGCGCCTGCAGGGTTCCTCGAACCCGGCAGTGCGTCGCCTGGCGCCGACGCCGGACAACATCGCCGTCTTCGCAGGAACCGGCCTGGCCCCCGTCGGCTTCGTGGACTTCGCCGACGACAAGTACATGAACCAGCTCCCGCAGGTCGCCCAGGGTATCGACCTCGGCGTCAACTATCGGGTCTCCACGGACAGCTTCGGCGATTTCACCCTCGACGTGAACGCCGCACGACTGGACAAGCTCTATCAGTCGCCGACAGACGGCCTTGCGACCCTGATCGCCGCGCGCGCGGCAGGCCAGATCAACGCGGGGACCATAATCACCGGCGGTCAGGACATCGTTGGCCAGAACGGGACGCCGGAATGGCGCGGCACAGGATCGTTCACCTGGCGCAAGGACAGCGTCACGGTGAACTGGTTCTCGACCTACACCGGCAAATACTATGATACCGGGCTGACGTATGCGGCGGGTGGCTTCTACCGGGTGCCCTCGACGTTGGTGCACAACGTGTCGCTGGCCTACGCCGTAGAGGACGGCAAGTACCTGCAGGGCACACGCTTGCTCGTCGGCGCACGCAATGTCTTCGACAAGAACCCGCCGCTCGTGCCCGGTGGCTTTTCGGCCACCGTCTACAATCCCTATGGCCGCTACCTCTACTTCAACGTGAAGAAGTCCTTCTAGCCGCCCTCAATGCGGCGTCTGGCCTCAGGGCTGGACGCCCTTCCGGGAGACATCCATGAGCCACCGCACGCCGGTCCGTTACGCAGGGATTCGTTCCGCCCTTGCGGGCGCTCTCGTACTTTCGCTGGCTGTCGGGCCTCCGGTTCTAGCGCAGGACGAGGCCGCGCCGTCGGCTATCTCAAGAACCGGCGGCGACCTGATTGGCTACCGTTCGATCCACCACCCGGTGATTGGTCGCGACGGCATGGTGGTGGCGCAGAGTCGCACCGCGGCGAGAATCGGCGTGGACATCCTGGCCAAGGGAGGCAATGCGGTCGATGCGGCTGTGGCCGTCGGTCTGGCCGAGACCATGACGCTTCCAAGGGCGGGCAACATCGGCGGGGGGGGCTATATGCTCGTCTACGACGCCGCCTCGAAGAAGACGGTCGCCATCGAATACTACGGCCAGGCGCCGCTGGGTGTGACCCCGGACTTCCTGCTGGGCGCCGACCAGAAGGTCTCCGAGGCCAAGGTCATGTCCTTCAAGGGCGTGACCGTGCCCGGCACTGTGGCCGGCCTCTACGAGGCGCACCGCCGCTTCGGCCGGCTACCATGGGCCCGTCTCGTCCAGCCGGCCATCGACCTGGCCGCGAAGGGCGTGGTCATGACCGACGACGAGGCCGCCGCGCTCGCTCAACGCAGGACAAAGATGGCCCAGGACGCGGCCGGCGCAGCGAAGATCTACCTGCGCAGGGATGGCTCGGCCTACGAGCCCGGCGATGTGATGCGGAATCCGGACCTGGCGTGGACCCTGAAGCAGGTCCAGACGCGCGGCGCCGATGGCTTCTACAAGGGCCCTGTTGCGGATCGGCTGGTCGCCGGGATCAAGGCCGGCGGCGGGATCATCACCCTGCAGGATCTGGCGGCCTACCGCGTCAATGTTCTTGAGCCTGTCTGGTCTGACTATCGGGGCCATCGCATCGCCTACATGCCGCCGACGTCTGCCGCATCCAGCGTGGCGGAGGCCATGAACATCCTGGAGCAATTCCCGGTGGCCGACATGGGACAGGGCAATGTCGCCACCATGCACCTCCTCGCCGAAACGCTGAAGATCGTGAACGTCGACCGCCGCTATTCCGGCGGCGGACCGCAGTGGACCACCCCGGCCCGGGGCATCGCCAGCAAAGCCTTCGCCGCCGAGCGGGCCAAACTGATATCGATGTACAAGTCGCTCGACAGCAAGTCGCTGCCCGGCCTTGACCCGGGGCCCTACGAGAGCCCTGACACCACCCACTTCTCGATAGCGGACCGGGACGGCAACGTTGTGGCCAACACCTACACGCTGACCGCCTCGTTTGGGGCGCACGTGGTCGCGCCCGGAACCGGCTTCCTGCTGAACAATTCACTTGGGAACTTCGACTGGAGCCTGAAGCCGACAAGCCTCGGCAATCGCATCGAGCCGGGCAAGCGAGCTATTTCCACGATCTCGCCGATCATCGTGTTCAAGGACGGCAAACCCTGGGTGGCCACCGGTACGCCCGGCGGCGGCACGATCATCGCCACGATGACCCAGATGCTGAGCAATCTCATCGACTTCAGACTGAACGTCGCAGAGGCCGCGCAGCGCCCGCGGATCTATCAGGCAGGCGTCGACGGACCACTACAGGTGGAGGAGTCCATTCCCCAGGATCTGGTCGCCGGCCTCCAGGCCAAGGGCCATCGGGTTGAACGCTCCCAGATCCTGGGCAGTACCCAGTCGATCATGATCGGGCCGGATGGCGTCATGTACGGCGCGGCCGACACGCGCCGTCCGGACGCCGGCGCAGTAGCGGTGAAGCAGTACTGACCAGGTCTGCCAGTCAGTACAGCGTGGCCATCGCCGACCGGTCGAACGCGGACAGTTCGGCATGGCGACCCTCGCGGATCTTCACCACCCACTCCGGGTCCTGCAGCAGGGCGCGGCCCACGGCGACCATGTCGAAATCGCCGCGGTCCAGCATCTCCTCCAGTCGGTCCAGCGAGGCGGGCTCGGACTTCTCACCCGCATAGCCGCCGATGAAGTCGCCGCTCAGACCCACCGAGCCCACGGTGATCGTGGGAACGCCGGTGATCTTCTTGGTCCAGCCGGCGAAATTCAGGTCCGAACCGTCGAACTCCGGCTCCCAGAAGCGGCGCTGCGAGCAATGGATGACGTCGGCGCCGGCGTCGACCAAGGGGCCGAGCCAGGCTTCCAGCGCCTTGGGATCGTGGGCCAGCTTGACCGTGAAGTCCTGCTGCTTCCACTGGCTGACGCGGATGATCACAGGATAATCCGGTCCTACGGCCTTGCGGACAGCGCGCAGGATGTCGGCGGCGAAGCGGGCGCGACCGGGCAGCTCTTTCGATCCATAGGCGTCTGCGCGGACATTGGTGCCGTCCCAGAAGAACTGATCGATCAGATAGCCGTGGGCGCCGTGGAGCTCGATAGCATCGAAGCCCAGCGCCTTGGCGTTGGCGGCGGCGTCAGCGAAGGCGCGGATCGCGTCGGCGACCTCCTCCTCGCTCATGGGTTCGCCAAACTGCTTGCCCGGGCTGGAATAGCCGGACGGACTGTCATAGGGGCCGGGAGGCTGCCAGGTCTCACTGCGGCTGCGCACCGCGCCGACGTGCCAGAGCTGGGGTGCGATCAGGCCGCCGCCTGCGTGGACTTCATCCACGACACGCTTCCAGGCCGCCAGCTCCGCCTCCCCATGGAACCGCGGGATGTTTGGGTCGTTGAGCGACGCCGGGCGATCCACGCCAGTGCCTTCGGTGATGATCAGACCAACCTGGTTTTCGGCGCGTCGACGATAGTAAGCCGCCACCTCTTCAGTCGCCACGCCGCCCGGAGAGAACGAGCGGGTCATCGGCGCCATGACGACGCGGTTCGGAAGCGTCAGTCCCTTGAATGTGAACGGGGTGAAGAGGACGTCGGAGGCCATGAAAAATTCCCGTGAGTGTGAAGAGCCCAATGTCGTTGGACTGACGTCGCTGCACCAGTGCAGAAATTCTGACGCCAAAGGTGACGCAGGCGTCACTTTTGATTGACATGGCCGGGCCCAGGGATCAACCTCACCGTAGAACAACTGCGGGCGCTTCCGACCCGCGACCTTGGAGGATGAGCCATGGACGACGGCGCCATCGACCTGAAGCGCGCGGCCCGCGAGGCCGCCTACAATATGCCCCTCGCGGACATTGATCCCAGCGATCCCGAGTTGTTCCGTAACGATACCATGTGGCCCTATTTCGAGCGCCTGCGGAAGGAAGACCCCGTCCACTGGTCGACCTCGCCGGAGGCGGAGATCGGCGGTTACTGGTCGATCACCAAGTACAACGACATCATGGCCGTGGATACGAACCACGAGGCCTTCTCGTCGGAACCGACGATCGTCCTGCCGGACCCCGATGCAGACTTCACACTGCCCATGTTCATCGCCATGGACCAGCCGAAGCACGATGAACAACGCAAGACGGTGAGCCCGGCGGTTTCACCGGTCCAGTTGATGAACCTGGAGCCCGTGATTCGCGAGCGCTCCGGGGCCATTCTCGACAGCCTGCCGATCGGCGAAGAGTTCAACTGGGTGGACAAGGTCTCCATCGAACTCACCACCATGACACTGGCCACCCTGTTCGATTTTCCGTGGGAAGATCGACGCAAACTGACCCGTTGGTCCGATGTCGCGACGGCGGCGCCGAACAGCGGCCTGTTCAGCTCGGACGATCCGGAGATCGCCAAGGCCGAAGGCCGTGCCGAACTCTTTGAATGCGTCGACTATTTCCTGCGGCTGTGGAACGAGCGGGTGAACGCTCCGCCGCAGCCCGACCTGATCTCGATGCTGGCTCACGGCGAGTCCACCCGCAATATGGATCGGATGGAGTACCTCGGAAACCTGATCCTGCTGATCGTCGGGGGCAACGACACGACCCGCAATTCGATCACCGGCTCGATCCTGGCGCTTAGCCAGAACCCGGAGCAGGAGCGCCTGCTTCGCGCCGATCACAGCCTGATCCCGGCCATGGTCTCCGAAACCATCCGGTGGCAGACGCCTCTGGCCTATATGCGCCGCACGGCGCTGAAGGACGTGGAACTGGGCGGCAAGACCATCAAGAAGGGCGACAAGGTCGCCATGTGGTACGTCTCGGGCAATCGGGACGAAGAGGTCATCGAACGGCCCAACGACTTCTGGATTCAGCGCCCGCGGGTGCGCCAGCACCTCTCGTTCGGGTTCGGTATTCACCGCTGCGTCGGCAATCGCCTGGCAGAGCTGCAACTCAAGATCATCTGGGAAGAGATCCTGAAGCGCTTCCCGAAGATCGAGGTGATGGGGCCGCCGCGCCGCGTGCCGTCGTCCTTCGTGAAGGGCTATGAGCACCTGCCGGTGGTAATCCCAAGCAAGACCTGATTTTCGAGGTTTGATTGACGCAAGGCCTCGCGACTGCGCTTCCGTACCCAGACCGGGCCGGAGGCTTGAAGGAGAGTGCCATGACGACGTTCATCACAAGGGCAGCCGCGCTTGCGTTCGCTGCAACAGCCGTGTTCACCGCGCCCGCTTTCGCCGAAGAAGTCGCGCTGTCCGCGCATCTGATGGGTTCAGCAGAGAAGCCCAGCGTCGGCGATGCCGATGGCATGGGCCACGCCACGCTGAAGGTCGACGTCGCCAAGTCTCAGGTTTGCTACACCCTGATGGTGGAGGGGATCGCATCGGCCACCATGGCACACATCCACAAGGGACCGGGCGGTTCGGCTGGGCCGGTGGCCGTACCGTTGACGGCGCCTGATGCCTCAGGAAAGAGCGCTGGCTGTGCGACCGCCGATCCTGCCGTGGTCACGGATCTGCTGGCCAATCCCACCGGCTACTACGTGAACGTCCACAACGCCGAGTTCCGCGCGGGCGCCATTCGCGGTCAGTTGTCAAAATAGTTGCTGCCTGACACCAGGGCGAGGCGGGAGGAATAGTCCCTAGCTCTCGAAAAGCAGCCTAGCGGGTCGCAGGTTTCAGGTTGCTGACCGTAGCCTTGGGCGGAATTGTCTTCTTCGCCGCCGCCCCGCCCGGTGGCGCAGCCTTGGCTCGTGCTGGCCGTCGCGTGTCGCCTCCAGCCGCAAGGGTCGGGGGTGGCGGGTCCCACGCCGCCATCAAGCTGATCACGACCTTGGCGACGCTTTCGGCCGAGACGACCGAGCTACCGCCGCCGCTTCTGCGACACACCAGCCTGAATGCATTGTAGATGTCGCTCGCATTGGTCGGCGGGTTCCATTCGGAATTGGGATTTCGCTGGCTGACCAGGGTCGCGCCGGTCCGGGAGAAGGCCGTAAACTCGGTCCACCGCACAAGGTTGGCGCCGCAGTCATATTCGGACAGGGTCCGAACGTAGCCCGGCACAGGGACCTCTCCCGTAATTATATTTCGCTGCACTCTCACTGCCCAGGCGCGGCGAACCGGACCTTCGTTGGACAGTGTCTCGACGCCTTGGGGATCGATGACAGTCCAGGCATCAGAGCCCGACTGAACGACGTAGTACGACCCTCCAAGGGCGGCGGTGCCAAGGGCGACCGTGGCCAGGCCGGCGAGTGCGGCGACAATCCGGGCGGCACGCGACATTCTGTGACTTTCGCTCAGAGCAAACCGTTGACCCGCCCAGAATCCCTCAGAGCCCCAGCACCATCTTGGCCATGATGTTGTGCTGGATCTCATTGGATCCCGCATAGATAGAGGTCTTGCGATAGTTGAAGTAGTGCGGCGCCACAGTCGCGGCGTAGTCAGGTCCGGCGCGGAAGGTATTGCCGCCGGGCTGAAGCATCTCCCAGGTATCGCGCACGAAGGGCTGAGCATAGAGGCCGGCTGCCTCGAGGGCCAGTTCGGTGACGGCCTGCTGCATCTGGCTGCCTTCCAGCTTAAACATGGACGAGACCGCCCCCATGGCCTCGCCGCTGGCGCGTCCGGCAAAGGCGCGCAGTTCGGTGGCGTTCAAGGCCTCGATCTTTATCTCGGCCTCGCACAGCTTCTTGCGGAAGTCCGGATCGTCCATCATCGTCCCGCCGCGATCCGACCGCTCAACGCTGGCGATCTTGCGCACCTTGCGCATCTGCATGGATAGTCCCGCGGCGTAGGGATTGCCGCGCTCAAATTGCAGGAGATACTTGGCGTAGGTCCAACCCTCGCCCTCCTTGCCGATCCGGTTGGCGACCGGCACTCGCACGTTGTCGAAGAAGGTTTCGTTGATCTCCTGCTCGCCCTCGGCCGGCCCATCAAGCGTCGGGATCGGCCGGATGGTGATGCCCGGGGTCTTCATGTCAATCAGCAGGAAGCTGATGCCCTTCTGGCGGATCTCTTCATTGGAGGTTCGCACCAGGCAGAACATCCAGTCCGCCCACTGGGCCAGCGTCGTCCAGGTTTTCGAACCATTGAGCACATAGTGGTCGCCATCGCGTACCGCCTTCATGGACAGCGAGGCGAGATCGGAGCCCGAGCCTGGCTCGGAGTAGCCCTGGCACCACCAAACGTCCGTAGACAGGATCTTCGGCAAGTGCTGAGCCTTCTGTTCCTCGGTCCCGAACGCCATGACGACCGGCGCGCACATCGTCGTTCCCATGTTCGAGGTCGAAGGCGCACCGGCCAGCGCCATCTCCATGTCGAAGATGTACTTCTTGCTGAGGTTCCAGCCCGTGCCGCCATGCTCAACCGGCCAGTCAGGCGCCATCCAGCCGCGGGCGCCCAGGCGCTTCAGCCAACGCACCTGGCTGGCCTTGTCCAGATGATGGTTCTTGGACTGCTCCAGCTTGGCGCGCATCTCGTCGTCAAACGCCTCGGCGATAAATGACCGAACCTCGTCGCCGAACGCCAGATCTTCAGGAGAGAAATTCAGGTCCATGTCAGCTCACCCCACGCCGTCCAGGTATTCGACCTCAGGCCGCCCCGCCAGCACGGCGGCGAATTTGGGCCCTGCAGCCTTGAAGTAGTCCGTGCCGCCGTGAAGCGTCAGCGCATCCTGGTCAACGTAGAGTTCCAGGAACTTGTAGGTATTGGGTTCGGTGCGGCTCTTGGTCAGCTCATAGGCCAGATTGCCCGGCTCGTTCGCCCGCACTTGCCGGGCCAGTTCAGACGCAAAGGCCTCGAACTCCGCCCCTTTTCCGTCCTGGATCCGGATTGTCGCAATCACGCCAATGGACATTTCTCACTCCAAACACCTGTTTGAAAGGACGGTAGTGCCGGGCGGCAGAGGCGGCAAGCGTCACCTGGCGGCAACGGGACCTTGCGGCAGTCTAGCGGCGCTCGTTCCAGCCATAGGCGACCCAGTGATGGCCGCCCTGATGACGGGCTTCGATGATGTCGCTGTCGGTGCGCCGCGCGCGCACTGTACGCCGGGCCCGCATCGCAAAACCGGCAAAGGCCAGAAGCGCGGACGCCATCACCGCGATCACGGCCACGGTGGCGGCGGCGAACACGGCCAGGATCGCACCGACGATGACCGCCGCGATGGTCGCAAGTCCCCCGGCGAGCGACGCTAGGCTACGGAAGGCAGATTCTTGTCTCGCGGCGAAATCCTGAACCATCGGTTCTCCTCAGCGGACGGCTGTGTCGATCACTGACACACCAATGTCATTACTCGATGGCCGAACGTCAAGTCGGCAACCATCGACGCGTGCACAGGCCAAACTCACGAAGCGCCGACAAGAGCATGGGCGCGACGGTCACGGACAATCTCGTCATAGGCGGCGTTGATGGCCGCAGACTTGGCCTCGGCGACTTCTACAAACTCATCGGGTAGCCCGCGCGATCGCGCCCGATCAGGATGCGATTCGGTCAGCATGGCCCGCCATGCCGCGCGAACGTCTGCATCCGGGGCGTCCGGGGCGACACCAATGACCAGATAGGGATCGTCCCGCTCGCCGCCCAGATGAGTAGCCTTGATCCGCCGGAAAGTGAGGGGCGAGAGCCCAAAGAGCAAACTGACACGCTCAAGATACTCAAGCTCATCCCCGGTCACGACACCGTCTGAACGCGCGATGTGGAAAAGACCGTCCAGTACATCTTCCAGTATTTGTGGACAGGAGCCGTAGCGCTTCTTCAGTCTCCGGGCATAGCTCTCGAAACCGCGGGTGGTCTGTCGGGCGAGCTGATAGAGCCGGCGGATGTTGCCTTCGCTGCCATCGTCAGAGCGGAATACAACTGAAAAGGTGTCGTACTCAGCCGATTGGGCGTTGCCGTCCGCCTTGGCCAGTTTCGCGCCAAGCGCAGTAACGGCCGTGGAGAACGCGGGGTCCTCCCCGGGCAGACCCGGTGGGCATTGGTCGCATTCCGCCTCATCGAGATTGCGGACTGCGAGACCAGCAATTTTGCGCCAGAAGCTCATTTCGCTATGGGCATGCCTTACGACTAGGGCGAGCCCGTGACAATCACACCGAGAGGTTAAGTTTTGGACAGGCGCTTCAGCTTCTGGATTGATCGCGGAGGGACATTCACCGATGTGATTGGTCGTGCAGACGACGGTGTCGAAACCTCGCTGAAGCTGCTTTCGACGTCGGCGGCCTATCCCGACGCAGCCGTTGAGGCGATGAGGCGTCTCATGGGTGTGGCGACGGGTGACCGTTTCCCGGCATCGCGGGTTGACGCCATAAAAATGGGGACCACGGTCGCAACCAACGCTTTGCTGGAGCGCCGCGGGGCCAGGACCCTGTTTGTGACCACGGCGGGCTTTGGCGACGCCCTCGTCATTGGAGATCAGTCGCGACCAGACCTGTTCGTTCTGAACACCCGAAAGCCAGAGCCGCTTTACGCCGGTGTGTTGGAAGTGATCGAGCGGCTGGCAGCGGACGGGTCCACGGTCCTGCCGCTAGCCGGGGATGATCTGCGCAATCAGCTCGAGGCCGCTGTGGGGGCGGGCTTCACCTCGGTAGCAATCGCCTTCCTGCATGCTGACCTGAACCCGGATCATGAGCGGTTGGCGGGCGATATCGCACGCGCAGCCGGATTTGAGTTTGTGGCCCTGAGCCATGAGGTCTCGCCGCTGCCGCGCTTTGTTCCACGCGCCGAGACCACCGTCGCCGACGCCTATCTGACACCCGTGCTGCAGGCCTATGTTCGACAGGTCGCCGACGCCGTCGCGGGCGCGCCGCTGTACTTCATGACCTCGGCCGGCGGTCTGGTTCGAGCAGAGGCGTTCAGGGGCCGTGACGCGGTCGTTTCCGGACCCGCCGGTGGCGTGGTCGGGGTCGCGAGGATCGCGGAAGCCGCCGGGTCCGCCGCTGTACTGGGCTTCGACATGGGCGGCACATCGACCGACGTCTGCCGCTACGCCGGCCGACTGGAACGGCGCGACACGGTGAAGGTGGCGGGGGTGAAGGTGCGGGCGCCGATGCTGGATGTCGAGACGGTAGCGGCCGGGGGTGGCTCGATCCTTACCTTCGACGGGATGCGCGCCAGGGCCGGCCCTGCCAGCGCCGGCGCCGACCCCGGTCCCGCCTGCTACGGTCGAGGCGGCCCGGCAACGGTCACCGACGCCAACCTTGTGCTGGGACGACTGGACCCGATGGCCTTTCCGGCAGTTTTCGGAGCCCACGGTGACGCGCCGCTCGATCTCCAGGCCAGTCGTACCGCTTTGGCCAAACTCGCTGCCGCCATGGGAACAACCGTGGAGGTCGCCGCCGAGGGGTTCATCTCTGTCGCCGTTGAACAGATGGCCCAGGCGGTACGTCGCATCTCTACGGAACGCGGCTTCGACCCGCGCGATCACGCCTTGGTGGCGTTTGGCGGCGCAGCCGGACAGGTTGCATGCCAGACGGCCGAAGCTCTGGGCGTGAGCGAGGTGCTTTGTCCGCGATACGGCAGCGTCCTTTCGGCCTGGGGCATTGGTCAGGCCCAGATGACCGCTCTACGGCAGGCGGGAATCGAAGCGCCGCTGGATGCTGACGGTTTGGCAGGGGCGGTGACCCTTGTGTCGCAGCTGGAAGCCTTGACCCGATCCGACCTGATTGCCCAGGACGCGCAGGTTGGCGACGTCCGCCGCACCTTGCGTCTGCGCTACGAAGGGGCCGACGCGGAGCTGCCTGTCGAGTTCTCTGCCCTATCGACGATAAGGGCGGCGTTCGAGGCCGGGCACACGCGCCTTTTCGGGTTTGTGGAACCCGACCGTCAGATCGTGATTGCGGCCGTAGAGGTAGAGTCCGTGGAGCTACCCTCCCGCTTGCGCGACAGGGGCGTGGGAACCGCGAGTCCGGCGCAATCAATCCCGGCCGTCCGCTGGCAAGGGGAAGAGGCCATCCAGATGTTCGCCCAGGCCGCCTGGCTCCCGGCAATCGCTGCATCGGGAGAGACCCTGACGCTGGTCGATGGCCCGGCGCTGATCCGGCGTCCTGACACACAGATCGCTGTACTGCCCGGCTGGAGCGCGAATACGGAGGCCGGAGGACAGATCCGATTGGTTCGCACGCGCGCGACTGCCCGTCAGGCCATCTCTCTCAGCGCACCCGACCCGGTCACCCTGGAACTCTTCAATCGCCGCTTCATGGGCGTTGCCGAGGCTATGGGCGCGGCGCTGGAGCGGACGGCACATTCCGTCAACATCAAGGAGCGTCTGGATTTCTCCTGCGCCCTGTTCGACGCCGACGGCGGGCTTGTGGCCAATGCGCCGCATATGCCCGTTCATCTGGGTAGTATGGGCGCAAGCGTGCTTGCGGTGCGCGACCGTCATCCCGACCTGAAATCTGGCCAGGCCTTCGCCCTGAACAACCCTTATGCGGGCGGCACGCACCTGCCCGACATCACCGTCGTAATGCCTGTGTTTATGAAAGACGCTGACCCGAAACCCGCCTTCTATGTCGCGGCGCGCGGCCACCACGCAGACGTAGGCGGCGTCCAGCCAGGCTCAATGCCGCCCTTCTCGACGCGCATCGACCAGGAGGGCGTACTGCTCGACGCTCTGCCGATCGTGGAAGACGGCCGTTTCCTGGATGGACCGGTCCGCGCAGCGCTGCTGGCCGGAGACTGGCCATCCAGGGCGCCTGATCGCAACATCGCCGACCTCAAGGCTCAGGTCGCGTCTTGCCAGGCCGGCGCCGTTGCCGTGGCGACCATGATCGAAACACACGGCGCTGATGTCGTGGCCCGCTACATGGGCTTTGTGCAGGACAATGCCGCCGAGGCAGTCCGACGGGCGATCGGCCGACTGTCAGATGGCGAAGCCAGGGTTCCGCTGGATGGTGGCGGCGAGATCGTTGTGCGCACTACCGTCGATACGGAAGCGCGTCGGGCTATCCTCGACTTCACCGGCTCCGCGGACCAGCTGAACACGAATTTCAACGCACCCTCCGCGATCGTCGACGCCGCCGCGCTGTACGTGTTCCGCACCCTGATCGATGATGACATCCCGCTGAATGCCGGCTGCCTGAAACCCCTGAAGATCCTGACGCGACCAGGCTCGATGCTGGCGCCGCACCCGCCGGCTGCCGTTGTGGCGGGCAATGTCGAGACCAGCCAGCATGTGGTCGACGCCCTTTATGCCGCGCTGGGGGTGATGGCCAACAGCCAGGGCACCATGAACAATTTCACCTTCGGCGACGAGACGCGTCAGTACTATGAGACCATTTGCGGCGGTGCGGGCGCCACTGCCAGCGCGCCGGGCGCCAGCGCGCTTCAGACCCACATGACCAACTCGCGCCTGACCGATCCCGAGATTCTTGAACGCCGCTTTCCTATCCGGGTGGAAAGTTTCAGCGTGCGCGGCGGCTCCGGCGGGACCGGCCTGCACGCCGGCGGCGATGGATCGCGACGCTGTATCCGTTTCCTGGCGCCGATGGAGGCTGCTCTGCTGGCATCGCGCCGCGACAACGCCCCACAGGGCCTGGCTGGCGGCGGAGCGGGCATGGCGGGCTGCCAGCGATTGATCGCGGCGTCCGGTGCGGCGACGGAACTTTCTGCGTGCTTCTCAGTAAGGGTTTCGGTCGGCGATGTGATCGAGATCGAAACGCCCGGCGGCGGCGGTTTCGGTCGGGCGTGATCCTGACAAGATTTCCCGGCATAAGGACCTGAATGACACCCCTTCTGATCGCCCTCGCCCTGCTTGCTCAGGCCCCTGAATCTCCGGCGCCGATCGAGGCCGCGCCCCCGCCGGTTGCAGAAGACCGGATCCCTAACGGCGCACCGCGGGAGGACTACCCGTTTGTCGCCTGGTGTTACGGCGCGCTTCGGGGCTATCTCGACATGAAGGCCGAGGTGATGCCGGAGGTCACCCGTATCGAGAACCAGTTCCGCAGGCCCGGAAGTAGCCTGGCGGACGATCTGAAGGTCTATGCCGATATGGAGCGTGATGGCCGCGCGCAGCTCATAGTGTTCCAGGAAGCTCTGACTTCAGCCGAAAAAGCCTCCGTGCGTCCTATCAACGCCCAGGGCGCCATGGCCGTCCGTCAGGGTCGCCAGACGTGGAGCGCCGGTCCGGAGGTCACCAAGGCCCGCAAGGCCCAAGAGTGGATGAGCTGGACGCTGCCCGCCCGTTGCGAGACGGTAGCGGCCTCGCTGGAGGCGCGATCACAACTGATGGGCGCGACCCTGAGGTCGAATACACAGCCCGAGCAGCCTGCGTCGCCGGAATAGACGCCCAGCGACCGTGAGCACCTTGCTGGCGTTCTATCTTCTGGCCATCAACGCCGTGACCTTTGGCGCCTTCGCCCTGGACAAGCAGGCTGCCCGACGAGAAGCCCGGCGGATCCCGGAGCGCCACCTCCTGACCCTGGCCATGATCGGCGGATCGGGAGGCGCCATCGCCGCCCAGCAGTTGTTGCGCCACAAGTCCCGCAAGGAACCGTTCCGTACCGCGCTCTGGAGCATTGCGGCGCTGCACCTGATCCTGATTGCAGTGATCGTCTATCGGGCGAGGTAGGTCGCAAGGCGTTCCAGGCCGGCAGCGTTCTTCTCCGGGCGCGCCGCGAAGCACCAGCGAAACCAGCCCTCCCCCTCCGGTCCGAAGGCCGAACCTGGCGCAAGACCAAGCCCGACCTCCTGGATCAGCGACTTGCAGGTCGCCATGGAGTCTCCGTGGCCAGCCATCCGGAAGAAGGCATAGAAGCCACCATCCGGCGTCGGCGCCTCGACGCCGGGCATGCCGCTGAGGGCTCCGATCACCTGATCTCTTGCGGCTGTAAGGTCGCGGCGGACGTCCGCCGTGATCGCGTCGCCATGGTCCAGCGCGGCTTTTGCGCCTTCCTGCACGAAATCCGGCGCACACGACGTGTTGTACTCGATGAGCACCCCCAGCCCTTCAAGCAGGGCCCGCGGGACCACCATCCAGCCAAGACGCCAACCGGTCATCCGCCACGCCTTTGAGAAGCTGTTGGTGGAAATCACCCGGTCGTCATCGGTGGCCATTGGTAGAAACGACGGCGCGGTCTGCCGCTCGAAGGTCAGGCGTTCATAGACATCGTCGCCAATCAGCCAGATCCCGTACCGACGACACCGCTCCAGGATCGCGGCGCGATCTTCCTCAGGCAGCATCCAGCCGCTTGGATTGTTCGGCGAATTCAGGATCAGGGCGCGGGTATCCGGCGTCAGAGCCCGCATCAGACGATCAATGTCCAGGCGCCAGCGACCTTGCGCTGCCTCGAGAGGCACGACCTCGACATGGCTCGACAGGATCCGCGGAATCTCGACCACGTTGGGCCAGATCGGCCCGACAACCACCGTCCGGTCACCGGGAGACAGCACAAGCTGGGCGGCCAGCATGATCGCGTTCACCCCGGCGCTGGTGATCGCCAGACGTTCGGTTCCGACCGGGACGCCATGGAGACGCGTCAGATAATCCGATAGCGACTGCCGCAGGTCGGCGCGGCCCAGGTTATGCGTATAAAAGGTTCGACCATCCAGCAGCGCCTTCGAGGCAGCTTCGCGAATGAACGCCGGCGTCGCCTGATCACCCTCACCGAACCAGAACGGCAGAATATCGCGGCGCCCCAGTCCGGCGTTGGCGATCTCACGTATCCTGGACAGTCGGAGATCCTGGACCTCCTGGCGCGGCGTTGGGGCGAACATCCGCCCGACCTATAACTTCCGCTTTTGGGCCAGCGCCGTGCAACTGGCCGAGCCGATGAAGCCCTGCTCATCATGCAAAAGACAGTCCCCCACCGCCACGCCGTCGGTCGCGCCATGGGTCAGCGTCTCGAAACCAATCCACTCCCCCACCGGCTCACGGTGCAGATAGACGCTGACGTCGGTGTTGATGTAGCCCAGTCCCTGATCACCGGCATGGGCGAAGGGGCTGGCGAAATCGGCCGCCACGGCCACGCGCACGAACGGGGTCAGGGGGTCACCGTCCACCACCTCGCGAACCTCGGCCATCCAGGTGCGGCGAGGTTCCAGACCGCGCATCGTGCCCGAGATCGGCCGCATCTTCCACATGCCGCCCATGGGACTTTGCGGCGCCTGTTCGCACTCCGCCGGCGGCGGCGCCCCCCAGGGTTCGCGCTTCCAGACGGCGCCGGGGGCATTTTCGGTCTTGCGCAGCAACTGGCAGGTGGCCCGACCGGCGCTGACGCCGCCCGAGATGAACTCGGCATCGATCACCTTGATCCGATATCCATCCTTCACGATCCGGGTCACCACCTCCACCGGGGACAGGTCGGGCAGTTTGTACATATCGACCGTCAAACGCGCAGGCATGTACTCGGGGCTGCCGTGACGGCGCTCGATCTCGGCGCCCAGCAGGCCGATGATGACCCGCCCATGCAGGGAGTTCGCATTCCAGGGCCCGACACCGGCGCGCGTGGGGATGAAGGTCTCGCCGTCTTTTCGAAAGAAAGGTTCGTTGCTCATGACGCGGCGGACCCTGCCGGAGTCGCTTACGCTTGGCTAGTCGGATGGTCGTCGGGCTCGTCCCGGGCCACGATGGCGGTGACCGCCATGTCGCCGGTGACATTGCCAAGGGTGCGGAAGATGTCGGGAACGACCTCGACGGCCAGCAGGATCGGCAGGAGATCCAGCGGCAGGCCCAGGGCGACGCAGATGGGCGCGACGCTGACGATGAAGGATACCTGTCCTGGCAGGCTGACGGAGCCCACGCTGACAGCCAGCGCCACGAACACAGCGCCTGTGTACTGCAGCGCTGAAGGCTCCAGCCCATAGACCTTGGCCACGAAGATACAGACCGCGAGGTTGACCGCAGGACTGGTCATCCGGAACACCGCCACCGCCAGCGGCAACACCAGATTGGTCACCCGGGCAGGCACGCCCAGATCGTCGCGCGCGCGTTCGATCATGGCCGGCAGGCAGGCCAGCGACGACTGGGTGGCGAAGGCCGCCGCCAGAACCGGAGCAGTCGCCTGGGCCCAGCGCCTCACCGGAACACGGCCCACGGTCACCGCCAGCACGTAGCCGATGATCCCCACCGCCAGACCGGCGAGGGAGGCCGTCACCACATAGTGGCCCAGAATGCCCGCCGCCCCGACGCCGGCCCGCAGACCGACGCCCAGAGCCAGGGCGAATACGCCGAGCGGCGCCGCCATCAGCACCCAGCGAACGATGACGATCATGGCTTCGCCCAAGGCGTTGAACACCTCCAGCAGAGTGCGGCCGCGTCCCTCAGGCAGGCGGGTCAGCGCAAAGCCCGTGAAGATCGCGAAGACGACGACCGGCAGGATGGCGTCCTCAGCCGCGGCCTTGATCGGATTTGAGGGCGCCAGGCTCTTCACCCAGGCTGCGAAGTCCGGCGCAATGGGCGTACCCGCCGGAGGCGCCTGGGCGCCGGCCCTGAGCGCAGCGGAGGTCGCCTCGCCCACCGGCCATGCCGCCAATATGCCGTTCACCAGCAGCACCGCGGTAACCGCCGACACCAGCAACAGCGCCAGAAACCAGACCACAGCCTTCATGGCCAGCCGCCCGGTGGCCGCCGCGTCTGCGACCTGGGCGATGCCGGTCACCAGTACCGCGAAGATGAGCGGCACCACCGTCATCCGGAGCGCGTTGAGCCAGAGCCCGCCCAGGGCCTCGACGCCTTCGATCATCGGCGTCGCCGCCGCCCCGCCGTAGGCCGCCGCGAGCGCACCAAGGCCAAGCCCGGCCAGAAGGGCGACAAGCACCTGTACGCTCAGGGACTTCAGAAAGGTCAAGGACGGCAAACTCCGGACGAGAGGCCACTGATCAGGCCCCGCAGGGCCCACGAGCGCAAGGTAGAACCGCTAGAGATCACAGATTGAGAACGCAGCGCCCATCGCCTGCTTCATGACCGCCGCCCGCGCCTGAAAAGCAGGCCCGCGGGGATCAGGAACCTTGAGGTCAGGCCGCTCCGCGGCGGGAATGTCGTTGGCGACGCGCACTCTCAGCATCAGGTCCGGCGTCTTCGGCGGCTCGCCCACGGCCACTGAACGGATCACATCCAGGCCCGCCACGGCGCGGCCAACAACGGTGTACTCGTGGTCCAGCCGGCGCGCCGCCTCGCGCATGAAGAAGATCTCACTGTTGGCGCTGCCGGGGTCGGCCTGACGCCCCATACCCATCACGCCTGGGCAGTAGGCGCCCCAGGCGCGCATCGGCCGGTCCGGCGCCAGGGCCTGCTCCCGGGATGATACGGCCGCGAAGGGAACGGAACCGACAAGCCCCTCGCGAGCGTCACTGCGTTCGACCACCACGGTTGCAGCTTCGGCGGCAAGGCGGAAGCTGAACTCCGGCACAAGATCCGGGTGCGCCGAGACGCCGCCATCACGGTTGTTGGGGTTTCCGGTCTGGGCCACGAAGCCGTCTATCACGCGGTGAAACTGCAGCCCGTCATAGACCCGTTCCCGCGCCAGCAGCTTGATGCGCGCCACGCCCAGCGGCGCGATATCGGGGCGCAACTCCACCACGATGCGGCCCCGGGTGGAATCTATGACCAGGGTGTTCTCGGGATCCAGCATCCGCCAATCCGCAGGCGCCGCGCCGACCAGAACGCCAGCCGCTAGAACTACCGCCAGAACCTTCAACATCCACCCGCCCCCATCATCCGCAGATGAGGGCAGGCGGCGACGGCGGGGTCAATACTTGCGGCACAGCAGATCGCGCAGCACCGTGGAGCGACCAACGTACTGTCCCTCCGGGCCAATCGCCTGGGCCGCACGCTCGCTGGAGTCGAACCAGGCGGCCCGCCCCAGACCCTGACTGCGGCAGAAGACATCCGCGCCGCGGTCGCCGGCGGCCACATCCACGCCGTCCACCGTCGGCCGGGGGAAGAACACGGTTCGCGCGCCCACGATCCCGCGTTCGTCGCGTCCTGGACGGCCCTGGCCAGCGCCGGGCGGGCGCCCGACCGGCTGCAATGAGGAAATCTGCGCCATCAAACCGTAGGTGTGCAGGTTGGGAACATCCCCCCTCACCTCCTGGCAGCGACCGCGATAGTCGCCGTGTTCGCAGATCAGCCATCGGCCTTCAAACCGCGCGCTCTGGGCCCGGTCATTGAAGCGCCACTTGCCGAGGTCCGCCACGGGCTGGGTGATTGTCACCGAGTCCCCCTGGAAATTCGGCTGGTCGTAGAGGATGACAGATCCGGCCCGATAGGGCTGCGCCTGGGCGGCGGCGGCGGCCAGACCCAGGGCCATAACGGTCGCTGCCACTGAAAACCATCTTCTGATCATTTCAAGTCGCCCTGTGCAAATCACGGAAGAAGATTGGGGCGCCCATCGTGAACCGGACCTGAAAGCCCCGGCCTGCTGATTGACAGCTTCCGATCATTGTTTCCGATGTGGACATAAGCTGATCCCATTGTCGCTGTTTATCCCCGGAATTGAGCCGCCATCTTGGTTGCAAGCCCGCGCGACGATCCGCGCCAAGGAGACATGAACCATGATCGAGCATCGTCCTTTCGAGCGCCTCGGCGGCGCCAACCACGGCTGGCTCAACGCAAAGCATCACTTCTCGTTCGGCAGTTACTACGACCCAAGCAACATGGGCTGGGGCCCGATCCGCGTTTGGAACGATGACGAGATCGCGCCCAACACCGGTTTCCCGACGCACGCGCATGCGGACATGGAGATCATCACCTATGTCCGCACCGGCGCGATCACCCACAAGGACAGCCTGGGCAACCAGGGGCGCACCGAGGCCGGTGATGTTCAGGTGATGAGTGCGGGCGTCGGCATACGTCATTCTGAGTACAACCTGGAACCGGAGACCACCACGATCTTCCAGATCTGGATCGAGCCCAGGACCCGCGGCGGCGCGCCGGCCTGGGGCGCGCGGCCGTTTCCGAAGGAAGACCGGGCGGGACGCTTCATTACGCTGGCCAGCGGTCTTGAAGCAGATATCGATGCGCTGCCGATCCGCACGGACGCCCGTGTTGCGGGCGCGACGATCAAGGCGGGCGAGCGTGTGGACTATGCGCTGGGGGCCGGGCGATACGCCTATCTCGTGGCGGCGGCCGGCACGGTCGAGGTAAATGGCGTTCGGCTGGATGCGCGCGACGGGGCGGCGATCCGGGATGTCGAGGTTCTGAGCATCAAGGCTCGGGAGGATGCCGAGGTCATTCTGGTGGATGCGGCCTGACGCCGTGGCGGCCAGATGTGCGATTGGGCCCGCGGTGGAGAGACCACGGGCCCGTTCGCACGTCCGCTCTGGGGCCTGGGCGTTAGCGGGCGGCGAGCGTGGTCGGCAGGCGCTCAGCCTGGGCGGTGCGCATGGCGACCATCTTTTCATTCAGTTCGACCTGAACGCCCTTGTGGCAGTTCGCGCGGGCGGAGAGCGACAGTTCGGCGCTGCAGAACCGACGGGCGGCGAAGTCGGCGCGCTGCTGAAAGGTGGCGATACCCTCGACCGTCGACAGGTTCAGGTCGGCGACCTTGACAGTGGCGGGCGCGGCGAAGGCCGTCGTCGACAGCGCGGCGATCGGCAGAACGGCCAGTGCAAGCATGGCGGCGCTGGAAATGGTGTTGGTCAGGTTGTTCATGATCTTGTCCCTCTAGGCGGTTGTGCTGCGCCGGCGCTGTACGTCGACAAGGGATTGAATACTGGATCGAGAATCTGAACACTCGTGAATATGACGTCATGAAGCAAATGTAAGAACATTACGCGAGATTAATACTTAAAATAACTGCAATGATTGCAAGAGTTCGCGTCCACAGGGCGACTCAAACAGGCGAGCCAGGCGCGCCGATGTCGCGATATGATTGCAGCAAAGCGCAACCCGTGATCAGGTCGCCGATGGTGCAGCCTGACGTTATGGATCCGACCAACTTCTCCCCGGCAGACGGAACTACGGCATGACAAAAGTCCTGCGACTGAAGGACCTGCGCGTTCTCATCGTCGAAGACGACGTCGTGATCTCGATGCTGGTTCGCGACATGCTGGGCGACTTCGGCTGCGTGGTGGCGGGTGCGGCCCTCGATCTGGACGAAGCCCTGGACATGATCGACCGGCTCAGCTTCGACTGCGCCATCCTCGACATTGACCTGGGCGGCGCGCCCAGCTTCCCGGCGGCGGACCGGCTCCGGGATCGGGATATTCCCTTTGCCTACGCCACAGGCCACGGCCGCGGTGTTCTGAGGCCGATGGACCGCGCGACTCTGGTCCTGCACAAGCCCTTCCGCGAGCAGGACGTTATCGACGTGCTGGACCAGCTCGGCGCCCGGGTCTCCGGCTGATCTGTCACATGCCTCGCGCGATCATGCCCGCAAGCAGCTTGTCGGGCGTGATCGGATAGTCGCGAACGCGCACGCCGCAGGCGTTGTAGATCGCATTGGCCACCGCCGCGCCCGCGCCGGAGTTGCCGAGTTCGCCGACACCCTTGATCCCCATGGGGTTGGCTTTGTCATCCACCTCGTCCAGCATGATGGCTTCCAGGTCGCCGATATCGGCCTGCACCGGCGCCAGGTACTGGGCCAGATCCTGGTTCAGCAGGGATCCGTAGCGCACATCCACCGGATTGCCCTCCGTCAGGGCCGAGCCGATGCCCCAGATCATGCCGCCGGTCAGCTGGCTGCGCGCCGTCTTGGCGTTGAGAATCCGCCCCGCCGCGAACACGCCCAGCATCCGGCGGACCCGCACCTCGCCGGTGACAGGATCGACGCCCACCTCGCAATAGTGGCCGCCATAGGTCTGCTGGCTCCACTCGCGGGCGTCCTGAGCGGGTTTGATCTCGCCCTCGACGGTCAGGCCCTCGGGCGCGGCGCGACGGATCAGACTGCCCAGAGTTTCCGACCGGTTGGCGATCGCCACCACCCCATCCTGGAAGGTCACATCCGCCGGTCGCCCACCGAACAGCGGCGAGGCCTCATCGCCTGTGGCCAGTTCCGCGATCGCCGTCCGAAGATTCTGGCCGGCAGCCAGCGCCGCCGAGCCGGCCGTCGCCGCGCCGAACTGGCCGCCCGAGCCCGGCGCGGGGGGCAGTTCGGAATCGCCAATCTCCACCTTCACCTGGCCCAGCGGTACGCCCATGGTCTCGGCGGCGATCTGGGCCAGCACGGTGTAGGTGCCGGTGCCAATGTCGGTCATGCCCTGCCTGACCGTGATCACGCCGTCGGCGTCGACGGAAAAGCTGCATTTCGCCGGCAGCAGGAAGTTGCCGCGTATGGCAGCGGCCATGCCCATGCCCACCAGCCAGCGGCCATCGCGCACCAGCCCCGGGGTGGGCAGGCGGCGATCCCAGCCAAACTGCTGCGCGCCCTCTCGCAGACAGCGCACCAGCTGGCGCATCGAGAACGGCCGGCCATTCTCGGGATCGGTCGGCGGCTCGTTGCGGATGCGAAGTTCGACCGGGTCGATCCCCAGCTGCTCGGCCAACTCATCCATGGCGCACTCCAGCGCCAGCGTGCCCGACGCCTCCCCTGGCGCCCGCATGGGCCCCGCGCCCGGCAGGTCCAGCTTGACCAGCCGGTGCCCGGTCAGGCGGTTCGGCGCCGCATAGAGGGCGCGGCCGAAGTTGGAGGCGTGCTCCGTGAAATTGCCCTCCCGATGGCAGTGGGTCCAGGTCATCATCGAGAACGCGTTGAGGCGACCGTCCTTTTCCGCCCCCAGCTGCACCTGCATCACCGTGGCGGGGCGATGGATGGTGCCGTGCATCATCTGCTGGCGCGTGTAGGCCACCTTGACGGGGCGCCCCAGCGCCCTGGCGGCCAGCGCGGCCAGGATCAGGTCGTCATAGGTCTGGCCCTTGCCGCCAAAACCGCCGCCGATGTAGCGGGTCAACAGATGCACGTCGTCGCGCGGGATACCCAGGGTCTCGGCCAACCCATGCTGGGCCGGCTTGACCATCTGGATCGAGGTGTGGGCGATGCACTTCTCGCCCTCAAACCAGACCGTCGAGGCGCAAGGCTCCATCTGGCAATGGTTCTGGATCGGCGTCGACCAGGTGGCGTCGATCTGGACCGGCGAGGCGGCGAAGCCGCGTGGAAAATCGCCGACTTCCATGTCTTCCTCGCCAACGGGCGAAACAGCCCGATCCAGGCTGGCCGGGAAGTCCACGTCCGGCGCATCCTCGGCATAGGTCAGCTTGACGCGATGGGCGCCAGCCGTCGCAGCCTCCAGGGTTTCGCCCACGACCAGGGCCACGGGCTGGCCGAAGAACAGCACCCGATCGTTCTCAAGAGCGGGTTTTGATCCGGCGCTGCTGCGCGGATGAGCCTTGGTCCCCTTCGGCGCCTGGAACGGCGCGTTCAGGTGCGTCCAGACCACCAGCACGCCAGGCGTCGCCTGGGCCTCGGCGATGTCAACGCCGCTGATGCGGCCGGTGGCGATGGCTGCGCCAACCATTACGCCATAGGCGGGCGGCGACGGTGGCTGAACCTCGTAGGCGTAGGGCGCAGTCCCCGTGACCTTCAGTGGCCCCTCGTAACGATCGACCGGCTTGCCGATCAGGCCCGAGCGGTTTTCCTTGACGGGGTTGTTGGGCGTCCAGTCGTGAACCGAGGTCATGCGCCCCTCCCGTTGGCTTCGTGAATGGCGGCGGCCGACAGGCGCGCCACCAGCGGCAGCTTGAAGTCATTGCGACCCAGAGGGCTCGCGCCCTCCAGTTCACGGGCGATGGCCTCGGCGGGCGAGGCGCCAGCCGTCAGGGCCGCCTCCGCCGTATGGGCGCGCCAGGGCTTGAGCGCCACCATCCCCAGCGCGACCTGACCGCCGGCTACCGCCACGCTGGCGAGGCCGCCGGCATAGGACGCCCGATCACGGGCCTTGCGATAGATCTGCCCGCCCGCGGGCGGTGGCGGCAGGACGACGGCGGTGATCAGATCACCCGCCGCAAGCGACGTCTCGATCTGGGGCGTGTCGCCTGGCAGCTGGTACAGATCGAGGACCGCGGTGGTCCGCGTCTCACCAGAAGCCGCAAGGGTTTCCACCTGCGCCCCAAGCGCCGCCAACGCCACGGCCATGTCGGAGGTGTGGGTGGCGATGCAGGCCGTACTCGCCCCGAAGATCGCAGCGTTACGGTTCAACCCCTCCAGCGCACTGCAGCCGGAGCCGGGCGCGCGTTTGTTGCAGGGTTTGGTGGTATCGTAGAAATAGGCGCAACGGGTCCGCTGCAGCAGGTTGCCGCCGACGCTGGCCTTGTTGCGAAGTTGCGGGGAACCGCCGGCGACAATCGCCTGGGACAGCACCGGATACCGGGCCAGAACCTGCGGATCGGCCGCGACCGTGCTGTTCGAGGTTGAAGCCCCGATCCGCAAGCCGCCGTCAGGCGTCGGGGCGATCCCGGCCAGATCCAGCCTGCCCACGTCGATCAGGTGTTGCGGCTGCTCGATTTCCAGCTTCATCAGGTCCAGCAGGTTCGTGCCGCCGGCGATGAACCTCGCGCCGGGCGTCGCAGCGGCGGATTTCACGGCCCCCAGGGCATCGACGGCCCGCTCATAGGTGAATGGCCTCATGCCGCCACCCCGGCGACGTCCTTGATGGCGGCCACAATCTGCGGATAGGCCGAACAGCGACAGATGTTGCCGCTCATGCGCTCGCGGATCTCATCGTCGCTCAGCACCGGTCTGGCGCCGGCCGGCGTTTCCTGGCTGGGAACGCCCGCTTCCATTTCCTTCAGCATGCCCAGGGTCGAGCAGATCTGGCCGGGCGTGCAGTAGCCGCACTGATAGGCGTCGTAGGTCAGGAAGGCCTTCTGGACCGGATGAAGATTGTCCGGCGTGCCGACCCCCTCGATGGTGGTCACCGCATCGCCGTCATGCATGACGGCCAGCGACAGACAGCTGTTGATCCGCACCCCGTTGACCAGGACTGTGCACGCCCCGCACTGACCGTGGTCACAACCCTTCTTCGAACCCGTCAGCTTAAGATGCTCTCGCAATGCGTCCAGCAGGGTGGTGCGGGTGTCGACGTCGAGGGCGCGCGGCTCTCCATTGACGGTGATGGTGGTCTTCAAGCGGACGTCCCCCATAGTCGGCCGCTCACGGCGGCCCGTTGTTCAAATTCCAGTCGGCCCTCAGTCTTCGCCCGGGGCCCGGGCCTTCACCGACAGGGCATGGACCGGCCCGGCCAGCTCTTCCGCCAGCGCATGATAGACCATTCGTTGCCGGGCGACCCTGGCGATCCCGGAGAATGCCTGGGCCTCGATCGTCACGTTGAAGTGGCTCTCGCCGCCCGCCCGTGCGCCCGAGTGACCGGCATGTCGATTCGAGTCGTCGTCGACCACCAGCACGCTGGGCTGGAAGGCCGCCTCAAGCTTGACCCGGATACTTTCAGATATGGCGCCCATTGGATTCATCTTCAATTCTTGCAGGGAAGTTTCTCGGCCTCATACTCGGGCCATGGCCGCGTCGTTTCAATACAAGCCGAAATTCGTTGACATCCGTGTGCGCCCGCCTTCCGAGCAGGACGCCTCAGAACACGACGTCAACGCCCTGAAGCCGGGCGAGCGGCCCTGCGATCATCCCGAGTGCGGCAAGGCCGCCACCGCGCGCGCACCCAAAGCTCGCGACATGTTGAACGAGCATTACTGGTTCTGCCAGCCCCATGCGGCCGAGTACAATCGCAACTGGAATTTCTTCTCCGGTCTCTCGGATGCGGAGATCCGCCGTCGCCAGACCGAGGAACTGATGACCGGGGGTCGGCCGACCTGGGACATGAAGGCCAGCCGCACCTCCCGCGAGGCCGCCGCCTTCGCCGCCAAGTTCGGCAAGGGCCAGGGCTACCGCGATCCGTTCGGGGTATTCCACGGCGCTGGCCAGAACGCGCCCGCGCCCGAGGCCCGCAAGCTGGGCAAGATCGAACGCAACGCCCTCGCCGACCTCGACCTCGACGAAACCGCCGACGGCCCGAAGATCCGCGCCCGCTACACCGAACTGGTCCGCCGCCTGCACCCTGACGCCAACAAGGGCGACCGTTCCGGCGAACACCGCCTGCAAAGGGTGATCAGGGCCTATCAGGTGCTCAGGAAGATGGGGATGGTCGGAGGCTAGCGCGCCTAGCAGATCGCTGGCCGCGCCTCATCCAGGCGCCCTAGCTGTGAATACGCCGTCACCGCTGACACGATGATGAGCATGCCCACCCCGGGAATCAGGATCGCCGCATGCGGGCCGATGGCGTGGGCCAGCACGCCGTACAGCACGGCTCCGGCGGGTGCGCCGCCCATTGTTCCGAGGGTGAAGATCGAGAGAACGCGGGCAACCTTGTCCGCCGGCGCATACTGCTGAACCAGGCTGCGCCCCAGGGTCATGGCCACACCGCCGCCGAGGCCCCAGACAAAGTTCAGTCCGCAGAGGAGCCAGAACGGCATCGGGATACTGCAAAAGACCAGCACCGTGGCTCCGGTAAACAGGGACGCCAGATAGACCCGGCCCTTGCGGCGGATGTGTCCGAAGCGGATCATGGCGGTCGCCGACAGCATCGAGCCCACCCAGAACGTCAGGCTGAACACACCCAGCGCTGTGGCGATCTGGGCCCGCGCCGGCCCGACCAGGTCCGGGGGAAAATAGCTCTGGACGATCAGCGGCAGCAGCACCGCGAAAGCGCCCATGAAGCACATGCCCATACCGGTGGCGCAGATGACAACGGGGGCGATGACGGGCGAGGCCATGGCCGCGCGGAAGCCCCCGCCGATTTCGCTGGCCATGAATCCCAGCACACTGCCATCCCGGATTCGCGGCGGACCCGCGGGACGGGGTTTGATCCGGGTGGCCGCGCCGGCCGCGGCGGCCATCAGCGCCGCCTGTCCGAACAAGAGGGCCGGCAGACCCAGGATCGGCGCGGCCGTCGCTACCGCCATGCCCAGGATCTGACCGCCAAACTGGGCCAGCGAAGCGAACCCCACAGCCTGGTGCACACCTCCCGGCGCCACGCGGCTGAGCAGGGCGTCGCGCGCCGGCGTGGCAAACGCACCGATCGTTCCGATCACCAGGGCGTATATGATCAGGGTGGCGTAGGTCAGGTGGCCGCCGGCGACAAAGACGCCCAGGCCAAGGAAGCTCAGAGCGCAGAGCCCGCAGCCGATCAAAACCGTGCGCCGCGTGTCGGTGCGATCGGCGACAAAACCCCCCAGCAGGATCAGCAACACCGTCGGCAACTGCATCGACATCTGCGCCAGCCCGAAGCGGATCTCGTCTTCCTGCAGCAGCACCCGAACAAGATAGGGAAACAGCACCATCTGCAGGCCGAAGGCCAGGAACCAGGCGCCTTGCGTGAAGAGATAGGCCGCGAAGCCTGTCGGCGGGACGGACAGTTCGTCGGTCGATCCCGGGTCGTTGGCCTCTACGACCGACATGGCGTTGCGTCTCCCCGCGACGACAGCGCCCAGCCAAGGCGAGCGCCGGATCGTCTGACGTCATTGTAACCCGATCCTGTCACATCGCAGGAGTCTCTTCCGCGGTCACGCCTCAGGTCATCGCGCGCCAGGCGACGTAGGCGGCCGTCGCGATCACCATCAGCGCGAATACCCGCCGGGCCAGATCTGCGTGTCCCGCCAGGGCCCGCGCCAGGGGCGCGCCGGCCAGGGCGCCGCCCGCGCCGCCGACCACGAGCGCGGCAAACAGGCCCCAGTCGATCAGGCCCGAGATAGCGTAGCTCGCGCTGGTCGCGGCGCCGAACAGCGCCACCGAGACGAGTGAGGAGGCAGCCGCATGGGCCAGGGTCATGCCGGTCGCCGCCATCAGGCCCGGAACAATCAGGAATCCGCCTCCGATCCCGAAGAAGCCTGCGGCGAGGCCGGTGGCCAGACCCAGCGGGGCCAGTTTGAGGGTAAGGGCCGGCGTGAGGTGTACGGACGGATCGCCAGCATCCTTCTTGGGAAGCAGCATCGAGGCGCCGATCAGCGCCATGACGACGGCAAACCACAGGATCAGCACCGCCCCGTCCACCTTCTGGGCCAGGTGGGCCCCGACCAGCGAGCCAGCCAGACCAGCCCCACCGAACACCAGGGCGCAAGGCCACTTGACCCGTCCCGCCCGGGCCTGGGCGCCCAGGCCCATGGCGGCGTTCACGGCGACGGCGGCGGCCGAGGTGCCGATCGCCACATGCGGGTCCTGTACGCCGACAAAGTACAGCAACAGCGGGGTTGCCAACACCGAGCCGCCGCCGCCGAACACCGTCAGCAGCAGTCCGATCAACGCGCCGCTGAGACCGGCGGCCGCATAGGCCAGGACAGGATCCATGGCATCACCCAACCACTCGACGGTTCCAGGGCGCCAGCATCAATAGCCGGGCCATGCCGCAAGAGCCGGTCGCGCCGGCGAAGGTCAGCCCGGCGCCGACGAACCCGGAGATCGCGAAGAAGCCAGGATGAAACCCGAAGCCCAGGCCAACGCCCGCCAGCACCAGCAGGCCGGCTGCGATCTGGACCTGGCGCATCATTTCCAGCGGCGCCTTGCGGTCCTCTTCGACCGGCAATCCGGCTGCTTCCCAGCCATCAACACCACCCTCGAGCACAAATGCCGGGCCCTCCACGGCCTTGGCGAGCCGGTCGCAGTTCGCACCGGTCCGCATGCCAGTACGGCAGGTGAAGATCACATCGCGCCCGGGCTCGATCTTCAGGTGCGCCTGTTCGAAGGCCGATAGCGGACGCGACAGGGCGCCGCGGACGTGGCGGCGTGCGAACTCGTCCGGCTCGCGGATATCCACGAGCACGGCGCGGTGCTGCATCAGGCGGTTCCTGGCGTCAGCCGGCGTCAGAGATGTGAGAACGGTTGTCATTGGGGGACCTCATGTCAGGGGGACAAAAGATCTCTGCGAGCGTCGCCACTACCTTCAGTGCTGCGGGGTCGGCGATCCGGTAGCGCACGCTCTGGGCTTCGCGGCGGGTGGCCACGACGGCCTCTTCCCTCAGCACCGCAAGGTGCTGCGACAAGGCGGACTGCGAAAGGCCGACGAGGGGAACCAGTTCGCCCACCGATCGTTCGCCCTCCACGAGCTGGCACAGGATCATCAACCGCCGCTCATTGGCGAGCGCGCGCAGAAGCCTTGCGGCCTCCCCGGCGCTGGCCTCAAACTGGGCGATGTCGAAGTTCGCGAGATCGAACATGAGTTCCATATATGCGCTATTGCTAATTTAGCAAGATCTAATATCTTCGTGGTCACACCCAGGAGGCTCCGAACATGCAACCGCATATTCAAGCGTTTTTCGACCCTGCCACATCTACTGCCAGCTACCTGGTCTCCGATCCGGCCACAGGCGCGGCGGCGATCATCGACCCGGTCCTCGACTTCGAGCCCAGAAGCGCACGGCTATCGACCGATTCGGCGGAGGCGATCCTGCAAGCCGTACGCGAGCAGGACCTGCATCTCGCCTATGTACTGGAGACTCACGCACACGCCGACCATCTGTCGGCCGCCGATCACATACGCCGCGCCACCGGGGCCGAGGTGGTCATCGGGGCGCGGATCACCGAAGTACAGGCGCAGTTCGCACCGCTGTTCGAGGTCGAAAATGTTCAGCCCGATGGCGGCGACTTTGATCGACTGGTTCGGGAAGGTGACACCCTTCCGCTCGGCGACCTGTCCATCGGCGTGCTGCATACGCCTGGTCATACGCCAGCCTGTGTCACCTACACCCTGGGCGACACGGCCTTTGTCGGCGACACACTGTTCATGCCGGACTACGGCACCGCCCGCGCCGACTTCCCGGGCGGCGACGCGACGGCTCTCTACCGATCCATCCGGAAGGTCTTGGCCTTGCCGCCGGAAACCCGCCTCTTCGTCGGCCACGACTACCTGCCCGCAGGCCGCACCGAGGCCCGCTGGGAAACCACCGTGGCCGAAGAGCGGGCCCACAACATTCACGTCCACGAGGGCGTCGCCGAGGCCGCCTTCGTCACCATGCGCCAAACACGCGACGCGACCCTGGCGCCGCCGACGCTGATCCTGCCGTCTCTGCAGGTTAACATCCGGGCCGGCGCCCTGCCCCCCGCCAGCCCCGGCGGTCATGTCTATCTGAGGTTGCCCGTCACACTGGCCTGACCTAACGGCGCCCTCTCGCATGAAAGTCCTGCACAGGTCGGCAAGTCGGGTATGGTTGGAAAACAACGGGTGAGGAAATGTGGTCATGGCAATGGGCGCAGCAGACGATTCATTCGATGCGGTGATCGTGGGCGCCGGGTTCTCCGGCCTCTACATGCTGCACAAGCTGCGGGGCATGGGGCTCAGTGCGCGGATTTATGAGGCCGGTACCGGCGTGGGCGGTACCTGGTACTGGAACCGCTATCCCGGCGCCCGGGTCGATATTGAAAGCCAGGAATATTCCTATTCCTTCTCGCCGGAGCTCGATGACGAGTGGGTCTGGAGCGAGCGGTACGCCACCCAGCCGGAACTGCTGCGCTACCTCAATCATGTCGCCGACCGGTTCGACCTGCGACCGGACATCCAGCTCGAGACCCGGGTCACCACCGCCCACTTTGACGAAGGTTCCAACCGCTGGACGGTGACAACCGACCGGGGGGAGCGCATCAGCGCACGCTACTGTGTCATGGCCACCGGTTGCCTCTCTGTGCCCAACGACGCGACGTTCCCCGGTATGGAAACTTTCCAGGGCAAGAGCTGGCACACGAACAACTGGCCCCGTGACGGCGTGGATTTCAAAGGCCAGCGCGTAGCGGTCATCGGCACAGGATCGTCTGCCATCCAGTCGATCCCGATCATCGCCGCCGAGGCGGACCATGTGACGGTGTTCCAGCGCACGCCCAATTTCAGCGTGCCTGCGCACAATGGCCCTGTGGACCCGGTGATCGCCGCCGACTGGAAGGCCAACCGCGCGCAGCGCCGCAAGGAAGCCCGCGAAACCGGCTTCGGCATCCTGATGGTGGGGAACAACGCGACCCTGGCGCTGGAGGACAGCTCGGAAGCCAGGCAGGCCAACTATCAGGCCCGCTGGGAGATTGGCGGCTTCGCACTGCTGGGCGGGTATGGCGACCTGGTCGTCGACACCCAGGCCAACGATACGGCCGCCGAGTTCGTCCGGGGCAAGATCCGCGAGATCGTCAAGGACCCTGCCGTAGCCGAAAAGCTGGCGCCCAAGTCCTTCCCGATCGGCTCCAAGCGCCTTTGCGTGGACACCGGCTACTACGACACGTTCAACCGCGACAACGTCACCTTGGTTGACCTTCGCGAAGAGGCGCTGGAGGCGATCACACCCAGCGGCGTGCGCACCACGGGCGGAAGCTATGACGTGGACACCATCGTCTACGCCATCGGCTTCGACGCCATGACGGGCGCGCTGGGCAAGGTGGACATCCGCGGCCGCGGCGGCGAGACCCTGAAGGACGAGTGGGCGGACGGCCCGCGCACCTACCTGGGCCTGATGGTGGCGGGATTCCCCAATCTGTTCATTGTGACCGGGCCCGGCAGCCCCTCTGTGCTCTGCAACATGGCCGTGGCCATAGAGCAGCATGTGGAGTGGATTTCCGACTGCATCGGCTGGATGGGCGAACGGCAGATGGGCGCCATCGAGGCGACGACAGCCGCCCAGGACGCCTGGGTCGAACACGTCAACGAGGTGGCCGCGCCCACCATATTCCCGCTGGCGAACTCTTGGTACATGGGCGCCAACGTGCCGGGAAAACCCCAGGTGTTCATGCCCTACATCGGCGGTTTCCCAGTCTATCGTGACAAGTGCAACGAGGTGGCCGCCAACGGCTACGAGGGCTTCACGGTCTCGTCTGACGCGCGGTGACCTGGGCTGCACTGCCGCTGCCGGACCTCAGATCGCGGATTACGGCCAACCTATCGGGGTTCCCGCGTCGCGAGATTGCGGCGGATGGATTGCGGCTGGCGGCCGTGGCGGTGGTGGTCTCGCCACATAAGGGCAGGCCTACCTTCCTGCTCACCCGTCGCGCACTGACCATGCGGCGCAACGCCGGTAACTACGCTCTTCCCGGCGGCAATATCGAACCCGGTGAGGATGTGATCGACGCCGCCCGGCGCGAGACCTCTGAGGAACTTGGCGTGTCGCTGGATCGGGACGCCGCGCTGGGCCGACTGGATGACTTCAAGACCCTGGGCGGGCATCGGGTGACGCCTGTGGTCTTCTGGTCCGATACCGAACTCACCGTGATCCCTGACCCCGTCGAAGTCCATGTCGCCTGGCGGATCCCGCTCGCCGAGCTGGACCATCCAAAGTCCCCACGCCGTCAGGCTCACCCTCATGGCGACGACCTGATCCTGCAGATGCGGCTCCGCGGCCAATGGGTCAACGCCCCGACCGCGGCCTGGCTATACCAGTTCCGCGAGGTGGCCCTGCACGGCCGCCCCACTCGCCTGGACGATGTGGGTCAGCCGGAGTGGACGCGGGGGTGACAGCAGCCGCGAGGCGGCGCCTGAATCGCCGAACCCAATGCCTTGTGACAGGGAGAACCCTCAGCCTTCCGTGGGCATCAGCTCGGTATCCACCGAGGCCTGCATGGCGGGCGCGTAGCGTGATCCCGTGACGGTCTCGCCGTTCACAATCTGATCAACCCGGGCCATCACGGCCTCTGACAGCGTCACACCGGCGGCGGCGGCATCCTCGCGCATGTGATCGGGGCTGGTGGTGCCAGGGATCGGAATGATGATCTCATCTTTCTGCAGAAGCCAGGCGAGGCAGAGCTGGGCCGTCGTGCAGCCGGCTTCGCTCGCCAGCGCCTCGAACCGGCGATAGAGCGCCATGTTGGCCTCGAACGCGGCGCCCTGAAATCTGGGCATGCTGCGCCGGAAGTCGCCTTCCTCCAGCTTCGCCGGGTCGGTGACGCCACCCGCCAGAAACCCGCGTCCGACCGGCGAGAAGGCCACGAAGGCCACGCCCAGTTCGCGGCAGGCGTCCAGCACGGCGATCTCGGGGTTCCGGGTCCAGGGCGAGTACTCGGTCTGCAGCGCCGCAATGGGGTGGACGGCGTGGGCCTTGCGCAGGGTCGGTGCGGAAACCTCCGACAGGCCGATGGAACGGATTTTTCCTGCCGCCACCAGGTCGGCCAGGGCGCCGACGCTGTCCTCGATCGGCACCTGACGGTCCATCCGGTGCAGGTAGTAGAGGTCGATAACGTCGGTCTTCAGGCGTTTCAGGCTGACCTCGCAAAGTGCCTTGATCGTCTCGGGCCGGCCGTCGATCCCGCGTTGCGTGCCGGTGGCGTCGGTAATCCCGCATTTGGACGCGAGCACGAACCTGTCGCGATGCGGGCTCAACACCTCGCCCACCAGGGTCTCATTGTGCCCCAGGCCATAGACCGCCGCCGTGTCGAAGAAGGTGTAGCCGGCGTCCAGCGCGCCCAGCAGCACCTGTTCGGCCTGCTCACGGGGCGGAGGGGCGCCATAGGCGTGGCTCAGGCTCATGCAGCCCAGACCAATGGCCGAAACCTCGAGCGAACCGATGCGGCGTGTCTGCATGTGCCTGTCTCCCTTTTGCGAGGTGAAAGGCGGCCTCACGACCCGTGTGTCAAGTGCGCCCGACGTGCAGCTCGAGGGTTTCACCGTCCTGGATCAACACGTCGCCATCGCGCAAAGTCCGGTGGGGAATCCGATTTTCAGCCATCCAGCTGGCGGTTCGCTCCGCCGCCCCGGCTTCGGCATGTTCGGAGCGGAAATGGGGTACGATCGCCGCGTCGATCAATCCAAGCCCCTCCCAGACCGGATCAGGTTGATAGCCTTCGGCCAGGACCGCCGGATCATCCATGAGCTCCAGACCCCGCAACGACGGCGCAGCGACACAGGCCCCGGCGCTCCAGCCGCCATAGATCAGCTGTTCTGCCCAGACGAGGCCCGGCGCTATGGCGTCGAACCCGCTCTGCCGCATGGCTCTTCGCAGCAGAAACGCATTGCCGCCGACCGCCCAGACCATCGTCGTGCGCGAGAGTTCGGCCAGCAAAGCCTCGGGTCGTCGAAAGTAGGCCCGGAGATCAAGATCATAGGCGTCCAGGCCCTGGTCCCGGAATTCGGCGATCGGATCGTAGACATGGCGCGCATAGGCCTGTCGCGACGCCATCGGAAGGTCGTCCACCGCGTTGGCGATCACGCCGACGCGGGCGCCCGGCCCTGCCATCCGGAGCAGGTGAGCATGGCTGTCACGGGTTCGATTTGAAGCAGGATGCAGGCGCATGGATTGCTCTACTGTCCCGGGACCAGCCCGTCACCCGCCGGAAGATCAACATTGCCGAGGCGCATCTAGCGAATGCCAGATTGGCATTGGATCAGCCGACCGCAATGCGTCATCAACCGGGCGAACGCCACTCTTCCAAGGATCCCTTACCATGATGAACCTGCGTATCAGCCTGATCGCGCTGGCCGGCCTTGCCCTGGCCTCCTGCGACAACGCGGGGTCGGCGCTGAAGACCAGCGCCGGCGACTTCGCCAAGGAAGCGACCCGTACGGCCTCCGGCATGGTGAGTCTCAAGACCGCCTGCACCGTCGCCGGTCAGAGCGAGGCCTTTTGCGGGTGCGTCGAGGAACGTCTCGGCGCCAGGCTTGATCCCGCCCAACTCAAGGGCGTCACCGACGTGATCATCGAGGCCGTCAAGACAGGGACTCTGGAGGGCGCGGCGCAGAACGCCACCGCCCTGCCGCCGGAGACCCGCACGGCGCTGGCCCAGTGTGCAGCGCGCGCTACGGTGGCCGGAGTGGTTGGCGAGGCCAGCGGGCAGTAGTCGATCAGCCCAGTCCCTGTTGTGCGCGTTTCTGGTCGAACCAGGGCTTCAACCTGCTGATCGCGTCCTCGACTTCAGGCGTGGAAACCGCGAAGCTCAGCCGGATGAACCGGTGGCCATCAACCGGGTCAAAATCGATTCCGGGCGCCGTGGCAACCCCGGTATCCTGCAGCAGCTGGCGACAAAACCCCAGACTGTCGTTGGTCAGCTCGCCAACGTCGGCCCAGATGTAGAAGGCCCCGTCGGGTGGGGCGATCCGATCCAGCCCCAGACTCGGCAACGCCTCGAGCAACAGCTCACGATTGCGCCGGTAGGTGGAGAGGTGTCCCTCCAACTCGTCGCGGCAATCCATGGCGACCAGCGCGGCATGCTGGGCCAGAGCCGGCGGCGTCAAGAACATGGCGCCCATATAGGCCACCGCGCGGGACGCCTCGCTGCGCGGCACGACCAGCCAGCCCAGCCGCCAGCCGGCCATGCTGAAATACTTCGAGTAGCTGTTCACGACGATGGCCTCGGGCGAGAACTCCAGCATCGAGCGGGTCGGCTCCGCGTAGCTGAGGCCGTGATAGATCTCGTCGGAGATGATCCGGATGCCGCGCGTGCGGCAGACCTCGGCGATCGCCGCCAGTTCCCGGGCCGAGATGACCGTGCCGGTGGGGTTTGCGGGGCTGGCCAGGATCACTCCCGCAGGCGCCGGATCCAGCCCGGCCAGCGTCGCCGCCGTCAGCTGAAACCGGGTTTCCGCACCGCAGGCGATCTCCAGCGGGACCATGTGCAACGCCTTGACGGTATTGCGATAGGCGACGTAGCCCGGCCGGGCCATGGCGATCACATCGCCCGGCTTGAAGGTGGACGACAGCGCCAGCACCAGCGCCGGCGAGGCGCCGCAGGTGAGTGTGATCTGCGCAGGTTCCAGCGTCACGCCGTAGAATTCGGCGTAGTGGCGAACGATGCGGGCCTTGAGCGGCGCGCTTTCCCAATAGCCCATGGCCTCGGCGTCGAGTACGGCATGTGCAGCCGCAATCGCGGCTTTCGGCGCGCCGGTGGACGGCTGGCCGAACTCCATATGGATGATCGAGCGGCCCTCGGACTTCAGCCGCTGGGCCAGTCCGCTGATGGAGATGGCGTAGAAGGGGTCGACCTGAGCGTTCATCGCATCGCCCTAGCCGCAAAGGCGGCAGGGCGCCAAGCGGCTTGACCCCGAACGCTGCGGAGGCGAAGCCGTGGGTAAACGGGGGAACATCTGTGACAATGAACACATCCGGTGCTGTGAAGGCGTCCAACCGCCGCGTGCTGGGCGCCAGCCTGGTGGGCACAGCGGTAGAGTTCTACGATTTCTACATCTACGCCACGGCGGCGGCGCTGGTGTTCCCGGCGCTGTTCTTCCCCAAATCGTCGGATTCCGCCCAGCTGCTGCAGAGCTATGCGACCTTTGCAGTGGCCTTCTTCGCCCGGCCTGTGGGCGCCGCCGTCTTCGGCCATTTCGGCGACCGGATCGGCCGGAAGTCGACGCTGGTGGCGTCGCTGATGATGATGGGGGTGTCGACATTCCTGATCGCCTTCCTGCCGACCTACGCCATGGTGGGTTGGGTGGCGCCGTTCCTGCTGTGCCTGCTGCGGTTCGGCCAGGGGTTCGGACTGGGCGGCGAGTGGGGGGGCGCGGCCTTGCTGGCGGTGGAGAATGCGCCGCCGGGCTGGCGGGCGCGGTTCGGCATGTTCCCTCAACTCGGCGCGCCGTCGGGATTCATCGCCGCCAATGGTCTGTTCCTGATCCTGGGCCTGGTCCTGACGTCAGAGGACTTCCTGGCCTGGGGCTGGAGGTTGCCGTTCCTGGCCAGCGCGATCCTGGTGGGCGTGGGGCTGTGGGTGCGCCTGCGGATCGGTGAGACGCCGGCTTTCCAGAAGGTGCTCGCCGATGAAGCGCCCAGCCACGTGCCCATGGCCGAGGTCTTCAAACGCCATCCCGGAGCCCTGGTGGGGGGTACGTTTGCGGCGGTGGCCTGCTTTGCGATCTTCTATCTGTCGACCGCATTTGCCCTGGGCTATGGCACGACGACGCTGGGTTACAGTCGCGAGACTTTCCTGCAGGTGCAACTGGGCGCGATCGTGTTCCTGGCGGCGGGGATCATCGCGGCAGGCTATGCAGCCGACGCCTCCAGCGCACGGCGCGTCTTGATGGCCGGCTGCCTGGGAACCCTGGCCGTGGGCGCCGCAATGGCGGCCCTGATGGGTTCCGGCTCACTGCTGCTGATCTGGGCGTGGCTGTCACTGGCGCTGTTTGTCATGGGGTTCGTCTACGGGCCGCTGGGCGCATTTCTGCCCAGCCTGTTCCCGGCGCGGGTGCGCTACACCGGCGCCTCGATGGTGTTCAACGTGGGCGGCATCATCGGCGGGGGCCTGACCCCGGTAATTGCCCAGACCCTCGCCAATGGCGGCGGCCTTGCGCCGGTGGGCGGCTATCTGGCGGCGGCGGGGGCGGTCAGTTTTGTCGGACTGCTGATACTGCGCAAAACTTTCTCCGACTGAGGCCGGTCAGATCGGCGCCTCGCCGGCCACAGTCGTGCGGTGCATGACCCGCCGATGGCCATCGTAGCCGCCCAGGGCATTGTGCATGGTGCAGCGGTTGTCCCAGATCACCACCATCCCGGGCCGCCAGCGGTGGCGGTAGATGAACTGGTCCTGGACCAGGTGCTTGTAGAGCTCGGCCAGCAATGGATCGGCCGCGTTGGGCGCCATCCCCTCGATACCCACCGTGTAGACCGGCGAGATGAAGAGCGCCTTGCGACCCGTCACCGGGTGGGTGCGCACCAGCGGGTGCGCACAGGTCTTTTCGGCCTCCGGGCTGACGATGATCGGCATGGCCCGCAGGTGGAGCTCGCGCGAATAGGCGCTGTCCGGACCATAGGCCTTGCTGGCGGAATGGATGGCGCGCAGCGGGGCCAGTTTGTCCTTTGTGGCCTCCGGCAGCGCGTCATAGGCGCTGGCCGCGTCGCAATAGAGGGTGTCGCCGCCCACCGGGGGGATGGTCTCGGAGCGCAGGATGGTGGCGGCAGGCGGCCGGGCCTGGAAGCTCCAGTCGGAGTGCCAGTTACCACCGAAGGGCGTGACCTTCTCGTCAGGCTCGCGGCGCACTTCCAGGACGTTGGGATGACCTTCCATGGGCTTGACGTAGGGGTCATGGCCGAACGGCCCGATCTGCAGGGTGAAGGCTTCGAGTTGCTCAAGGGTCAGAGGCTGATCCGGGAACACCACCACCCCGTGACGCGCCCATGCGGCCTTGATCTCCGCCAAGGCCGCCGGCTCCAGCGGCCGGGACAGATCTGCACCCGTGATCTCGGCGCCGAAGCCTGTTGGCTGCGGCGTCACCGTGATCTCGAGCCCTGCGCTTTTTGCGTCCTTTGGCATCGTTCGTTCCTCCTTCATGGCTCTGCTATCAAACACCTGTTTGCGTCCGCCACGGCAAGCCTGTAATCGATCCCGCCATGGCTGCATTTGACTCATCTGACGACAAACTCCTCGCTCTGGCGCCTGACCGGGAGGTCGATGTGCGCGTCACCTTCGGTGTGGACATCGACATGAAGGCCCCGGCGTTCACCGAGCGGGACAGTCATGTTCCGGACGTGGACCCGGCCTACAAGTTCGATCCCGAGACGACGCGGGCGATCCTTGCGGGCTTCGCCTTTGATCGTCGCGTGATGGTGCAGGGCTACCACGGCACCGGAAAGTCCACCCACATCGAGCAGGTGGCCGCGCGCCTCAACTGGCCGCTGATCCGGGTGAACCTGGACAGCCATGTCAGCCGGATCGACCTGGTCGGCAAGGACGCCATCGTCCTGAAGGACGGCAAGCAGATCACCGAATTCCGCGAGGGCATGCTGCCCTGGGCGATCCAGCGGCCCATTGCCCTGGTGTTCGACGAATATGACGCCGGTCGGCCCGATGTGATGTTCGTGATCCAGCGCGTGCTGGAAGCGCAGGGCAAGCTGACCCTGCTGGACCAGAACCGCGTGATCCAGCCCAACAAGTGGTTCCGGCTGTTCTCGACCACCAACACCATCGGTCTGGGCGACACGACCGGGCTCTATCACGGCACCCAGCAGATCAATCAGGGCCAGATGGACCGCTGGTCGATCGTGACCACGCTGAACTATCTGGCCCACGACGTGGAGGCCGAGATCGTGCTGTCCAAGTCGCCGGCCTACCAGACGGCGGAAGGCAAGCGGACGATCAACGCTATGGTGCGGGTCGCCGACATGACCCGCAACGCCTTCATGAACGGCGACATCTCCACCGTCATGAGCCCGCGGACGGTGATCACCTGGGCCCAGAACGCCGAGATCTTCGGCGGCGACATCGGCCTGGCGTTCCGGATGACCTTCCTCAACAAGTGCGACGAGCTTGAGCGCGGTACCGTGGCCGAGTTCTACCAGCGCGCGTTCGGGACGGAACTGCCGGAGAGCACGGCGCGGGTGCGGGTGGCGTAGGGAGTGGACGGGTGCGCGGATACGACGCCCTTGCTGCACTCGTACCGGAAGATCGGCGCCCCGATGTTGATTTCGCCCTAGAAGCCGTACTGGGAACGAGACGTCCCGAGCACGCAGAAGTGCTTTCCGGCGGGGTATCTGGAGCCCTAATTCTGAGACTGACGGCCGCCGGGCGTGAAAGTGTCCTACGCATAGAGCCGGAGCGTATCGCTCTGGAGGACCGAGCGCGACACTTTGCGGCGATGGCAATGGCGGCAGCGGTCGGGGCGGCGCCGGCGCTGCACTTCGCGGATCCGAAGAGCGGTGTCTGCGTCATGGACTATCTGGCGCCGCGCCCCCTCGTAGACCATCCTGGCGGCGCAGTGGGTCTTGCTCGGGGGATGGGCGACCTTCTGGCCAAGGTGCGAGCCGCCGCCCCATTCGCAGATTTTGGCCCCTACCCTGAACTGATCAGCGTGCTGCTGGCACGTCTTGGCGCGAGCGGACGGTTTTCGACGTTGGACCTCGCGCCATGTCGGGAGGGGCTGACGCGGATCGCCGAGGCGCTTGTCTGGGATGGACCGATTGCGTCGACACACAACGACGTCAGCCCGCGCAATCTCATATTCGATGGTGCGCGGCTCTGGCTGGTTGACTGGGAGTTGGCCTGGCTGAGCGATCCGCTTGTTGACCTGGCGATCGCTTCAACCGAGCTGGCGGTCGGCGACGAACTGGAACACGAGCTGTTGGCATCGAGTTTCGGACGTGCGCCCGACGCGGCCCTTCTGGCACGGCTGGCAGTAACCCGGCTGCTGACACGACTGGCCTATGGGGTGATCGTGTTCGACTCGCTCCCGCCAGAACCGGACAGCCTCGCCCTGGCGCTGACGCCGGAAGATTTCCGCGCGGCCATCGCTGAGGGCCGACTGGCTCCAGGTTCACGGGACATTACGGCGGCATTCGCGCGCATGTCGCTGACGTCATTCGTTCGCGGCGTCGAGGCGCCCGGATTTGGCGAACTCTTGGCGCGCGCGGGACAGGCGACGGTTTGAGGTCCGGGAACGAGAGACACAGACGACTCTCGCAGGAAGATCACGATGTTGCTCACAAAAGTGGCGTCAATCCTTGGTTTCCGGTGCGGTTTGACTGAGCCTTTCGTCATGCAAACGCCGCCTGCCCTCGCAAGCTTGGGGCTAGAAAATATACCATTTCCGCACTATCTTCGCTGATGTTCGAATTCGATCCTACCAAAAGCGCGGCGAACCTCGCCAAGCATGGGATCGATTTCGAGGCGGCTCAGGCACTATGGACAGATGACCTGCGATTGGTGGTCGATACGCAGTTCCTGAGTGAACCGCGCCAGTTGGTGATCGGATGGATCGACGGGAATGTCTGGACAGCGGTCGTCACGATGCGCGGCGAGGCGACCCGGATCATCTCGGTCCGGCGGTCGCGGGAGGAAGAGGTGAGGCGCTATGAGCACCAGGACGATTGACGCCGCCGCGTTCGACGCCGCGTTCGACGACGGCGAAGACGTCAGCGCGCATGTGGACTGGTCCACCGCCCGCCGGCCCGGGCTGGCCAAACGCCGGGTCAACATCGACTTCACCGATCAAATGGTCCGCCGCCTCGACATCGAGGCCCAGAGGCGCGGCGTCACCCGTCAGGCGCTGATCAAGATGTGGATCGCCGACCGGCTGGACCGGGTGGCGTAGGGAGGCCGTTGCGAGCCGCCGCAGCGCGCGCCATCCTGAACGCGCTTCAAGCCGCCCGAGGCGTGATACGTTCCAGGACGTCGCCCAGTTCGCGGCGGCGCTGCATCAGGTCGTAGTCCATCTGCAGGCCCAGCCAGAAACCTTCACTCATGCCCCAGTAGCGGGCAAGGCGCAGATCGGTGTCGGCAGTGATGGCGCGCTTGCCGAGCACGATCTCGTTGATACGCCGCGGCGAGACGCCAAGGGCGCGGGCGAGCGCAGTCTGGCTCAGGGCCAGAGGCGCAAGGAATTCCTTCATCAGGATTTCACCCGGCGTCGGGTTGATCAGCTGATCCGAAATGTCAGTGGTAGTCGCAGATTTCGACATCGTCGCAGTGTCCATCATTCCAGCGGAAGCAGATCCGCCATTGCTGATTGATCCGTATCGAATACTGGCCCCGACGGTCGCCGCGCAGCGCCTCGAGGCGGTTACCCGGCGGGGCCAACAGGTCTTCCAGACGTCCCGCCCTGTTCAGCAGACGGAGTTTTCGAAGCGCAGCATCCTGAATATCAGGCGGCAGACGTCGCGAACGTAGGCCGGCCCATATCCGCTCGGCTTCTGAATCCCGGAAGCTACGCAGCATCGATCAAAATTCTAACGCATAACGTTATGAGGGTCAAACCTCTTGATCGAGCGCTGACTGCCTACGAATACCGCACCTCGCCGCCCGCCACACCAACACCCCCTTGCACCTCACCCAACGCCCACGCCAGGTCCGTCAGGTATGTATCCGCCACTTCCAGGTGGAACGGCGACAGCATCAGGTGCAGGCTCTTGGGCTCGGTGGCCAGGCTGGTGAACCAGCCTCGCTCGCGTAGTTTGGACCAGACGGCCACGCTGTCCGCCTCGGGATGGTTGAAGGCCAGGATGCCCAGCTTGGGTTGGCCCAGGACCTTGAAGCCCAGGGCTTCGGCGCCCGCCGCGATCTTCGCCCGCGCGGCCGTGACCTGGCCCTGCTTTTCACGATAGCCGGCCACGCCCAGAAAGTTCATCACCGCCCAGGCCGCAGAGATGGCGCCGCCAGGTCGGGTGCCGGCCAGGGTGGGGGTGATCATCCGTCCGCCCGGCCAGTCCCTGAAATCGAAGATCATGAACTTCTGCAGGGCCGCATCGCGGAAGAGGACGGTCGAGGCGCCCTTGGCGCAATAGCCATACTTGTGAAGGTCGGCGGACATGGACCGCACGCCAGGGACCTCGAAATCAAAAGGCGCGAGGTCCACGCCATTCATGCGAACGAAGGGGGCGATGTAGCCGCCGACGCAGGCGTCCACATGCAGCCAGAGGCCGCGCGCCAGGGCCAGGTCCGAAAGCGCCTCAATCGGGTCGATCAGGCCATAGGGGAATGAGGGCGCCGAACCCACGATCATCATGGTCGATGCGTCGCACGCCGCCGCCATGGCCGCCGGATCGGCGAGGAAGTCGATTAGCGGGGTACGGCGGACCTCGATCTCCATGACCGCCGCAGCCTTGTCGAAGGCCGGATGTGCAGAGCGGGGCAGGACGATGTTGAGGGGGCCGGCGACGCCCTTTTCCTTGCGCGCATAGTCGCGGGCCGCCTTCACCGCCATGGTGATGGAGTCCGTGCCGCCCGAGGTGATCGCGCCGGACGCGCCCTCTGGCCCGTTCAGGAGGGACAGGCCGAAGCCCACCACCTCGTCTTCCATGCGCTTGAGGCTGGGAAAGGCAGCAGGCCCAAGGCCGTTCTCAGACATGAAGAGGGCGTAGGCCTCCTTCTGCACCTGCTCGACCTCGGGGCCGGCGTTGAACACATAGACGGCGGTTTTTCCGTCGCGCCAGGCGACGTCGCCGGTGGCGTAGTCGGCCATGCGGGCCTTGAGGGTCGGCCAGTCGGTTCCGGCGTCGGGGAGCGTACTTGTCATGGAGGCATACTCACCCGGCGGGCGCCGCGCGCGAAGCCCCATTCCTTCGGATCAGCAGCCATACCGCCGCCAGGGCCAGCACGGCGAACACCACGCCGCCGGGCGCCGGGAACAGCGGCCAGGCCTCGGGCTTCTGCAGGACCACAAGACCGGAGAATGCCACAAAGGCCGTCAGCAGCACATTGGGCGCCGCGTGGCCCGCCGCTGCGCCAAGCCAGGACCCGCTGCGCTCGACAAACCGGGTCAGCAGTTCGCGGTAGATGAGGCAGGCGATCACGAAGACCACCAGCATCAGGGGCGGCGCGGCCTCCAGGTCCGGGAACAGGCCGACCTTCAGGAACGTCGGGATCAGGTGCCAGGCGGCCCAGACCAGACCCAGGATCAGCACGCCGATACGCCGGCCAAACGCCTTCAGGGCCAAGGCTAGTCCGCCGCCGGCCCAGCCGAGTTCCTCTAGCACGCTGGTCAGCAACGTGGCTCCGATCAGGGTCGCCGCGTCCGGCGTTGTCCGGATCTGGCCGCTGAACCCCGCAGCGCCGGCCAGCAACGCAACAGCAAGCGCCAGCCCCGCGACGGAAAGCGTGATCAAGCCCGCCAGCCCGACTTCGCGCCACCGGATCGGGCCGTCCCGTTTGCCCAGACCCCAGTTCAGGACAAGGCCAGCCAGAGCCGGGCTGAGGATCATCACCAGCTTGCCCAGATCTCCTACCCGGGGATCATCCAGCGCCATCAGTCCGCCCGGCAGCGCCAGAACGATAAGGCAAAACAACAGGAACCTTGCTTTTGCGGCCATCATCTTCCCCCTGGGGCGCTCTACGGCAAGGCGTAGGCTATCACGTAGTCGCCCCTGGCAGGTCGCAGTCGTGCGCCGCCAGCAGAGACCACCACATACTGCTTACCGGTCTTGGGCGAGACATAGCTCATCGGCGTGCCGCCCGCGCCCACCGGCAACCGGCCTTGCCACAGCACCTTGCCGGTGGCGTTGTCGTAGGCCCGCAAATAGGGGTCCATGGTGGCGGCGTGGAAGGTGACGCCCCCCGCCGTGGTCATCGGCCCGCCCAGCCCGATGGAGCCGATCGGAATCGGCAGGCGCGAGCCCATGCCCAGTGGTCCCTCATCCTCGGCGGTGCCGACGGGGACCTGCCACACGAGCTTGCGGGTCTTGACGTCGACGGCGCTCAGCGTCCCGTGCGGCGGCTGCAGGCAGGGCGTGAAGATCGGACTGACCAGCCAGTCGTTCTGGCTCTTGTAGGCGACGGCCTTCATGCTGGGCGGCGGTCGGTCCTTCGCCAGTTTGAGCTGCAGGCCGGCATCCTTGGTGGCGACGAGACGCACGGACTGAGGAATACGGACATCGGTCACCAGCAGCAGACCGCGCCGGACGTCATAGGCGCCGGATCCCCAGTTCATGCCGCCGGCGTTTCCCGGATACTGCAGCGACGCCTGTTTCGGCCCGCCCGGCGGGGTGAAGTCGCCGTCGTAACGCAACTGCTTGAAGGTGATCCGGCAGGCCATCTGGTCCAGCGGGGTCGCGCCCCACATCATCGCCTCGGTCAGCCGCTCCACACCGATGGTGGGCATCTCCACCGAATAGGGCTGGGTGGCCCTCAGCCATTCACCCGGTTGGGCGCCGCGTGGGACATGCACCTCGACGACCTTGGTCAGCGGCTTGCCGGTGCGCCGGTCGAGCACGAAGATCTGGCCGCGCTTGGTGAACTGTACCAGGGCCGGCGCCGTCCCCCCCGCCACCGGGAAGTCGATCAGCATCGGCTGGGACGGCACATCATAGTCCCAGACATCGTGGTGGACCGTCTGGAACACCCAGCGCTCCTTGCCGGTGGCCGCGTCAAGCGCCACCAACGAGGAGGAATAGAACTCGCTCATCAACGAGCGGTGCGAGCCCCAGTAGTCGGGCGTAGAATTGCCGGTGGGCAGGTAGATCAGTCCCAGATCCGGATCGAAGGCGGGCGTCGACCAGACATTGGGCGTGCCCCGGGTATAGGTCTGGCCCTCAGGCGGCAGTTTGGTGATGGCGGGATTGCCCAGGTCCCAGGCCCAGACCAGTTCTCCGGAGACCACGTCGAAGGCCCGGACCACGCCAGCGGGTTCGGCGATCTCCCTGTTGTCCATGACCCAGCCGCCGACCACCACCCGGTTGCCGATGACGGTGGGCGTGGAGGTCTGGAAGTAGAAGCCCGTCTTCACCTCACCCATGCCGGTGGAGAGGTCCACCTTGCCGTCCACGCCAAAGCCCGGACACGGTGCGCCTGTTGCGGCATCCAGCGCGATCAGCTGGGCGTTGATGGTCGAGACCAGAATGCGACGACGGCACAGCGGAGCCGCCGGGGCGACTGCCTGCGATGCGAGGCGAGGCGCCGGCTTGGCCACCACTGCCTTGGTGACGACCGGCGCGGCTGGAACGGCGCCTGATACGGCGACCCGGGGCTGGGTTCCATCCCAGTACCCTACGCCGCGGCAGCGGTTCCAGAAGCCCTTCTTCACCTTGGGATCATGCCGCCAGATCTCCTTGCCGGTGTCGGCGTCCAGCGCGATCACCACGTTGCCAGGCGTGCAGACATAGACACGATCACCCACCTGCATCGGGGTGTTCTGATCCTCGGAGCCGCGGTGATTTGGTTCGCCGGTGCGAAAGGTCCAGGCCACCTTCAGTTCATCCACGTTCTCGCGGTTGATCTGGTCCACCGGCGCATAGCGGGCGCCGCCGGGATCGCGGCCGTAGTAGCGCCAGTCAGAGCTGGCCTGCGCCGCAGGCGCGCCGCTGACCACCTGGGCCGGGATCAGGGCCTGCCCCGTCCGGAAGGTCTCCGGGATCGCGGCGCCCAGTACAACCAGACAGGCCAGGGCGCCCACGCCCGTCGCCAGGCCGGAGCGGTTGCGCCAGACGCTGCGGCGGGCCGAGGGTATGACCAGCAGCAGGAAAAGCCCCAGCACCGCCGGAGCAAACAGGCGCGGCAACAGGGGCCAGAAGGAGAAGCCCGCCTCCCAGATCGCCCAGGCGAGCGTGGCCGCCAGAACAGCGCCATAGACGAGGCCCGAGAAAGGATCGCGCCGCACCAGCATCACGCTGGTCGCCAGAATGGCAGCCCCCGCGAGCAGGTAGTAGGGCGTGCCGCCCAGGAAGATCAGCCAGCCACCGCCGCCCAGCAGGACAAGGCCCACCAGCCCGATCAGCCCCCCTGCGACCGCAGCCCAGACCCGCGTCGGCCAGCTGGCAGGCTTCTCGGTGGCCATGTGCGTCTCCCGGATGTCGCGCCAGCTTAGCGCGTCGAATCAGTCGCGTCATGAACGAGGCTGGACCTCTTTTCCTGACCTTGCGATGATCGTACCCGGAATTCGAAAAACAATAGCGTTTGGGGAGACGACATGATTACCAGAACACTGGCTCTGGCCCTGGCCATCGGGCTGACCGGCACGGCGGCTCTGGCCCAGCCGACTGCCCCCGCCCGCAACGACTACGCCAGGGCCGAGACCTGGCTCTGCAAGCCCGGCAAGGCGGGCGACGCCTGCGCGGTCGACATGACGGCGACGGTGATCAAGGCCAATGGCGCGATGTCGGTCGAAGCCTTCCAGGCCGACCCCAGAGCGGCGGTGGATTGCTTCTACGTCTATCCGACGGTCTCGAACGACAAGGGCGTCGTCTCGGACATGGTCGCAGGTCCCGAGGAGTTGAACGTCGTCCGCGCCCAGCTGGCGCGGCTTGGTTCGAAATGCCGGATCTTTGCGCCGCTCTATCGTCAGTTCACGCTGACCGCCTTGCGCGCGGCCAGCGCCGGGACGCCGATGCCGGGGTCAGCCGACCCGGCGGTTCGCCAGGTGGGGTACAACGACGTGCTGGACGCCTGGAACCACTACCTTGCACATGACAACAAGGGGCGCGGCGTTGTGCTGGTGGGCCACTCCCAGGGCTCGGGCGTTCTGGCCCGGATGATCGCCGCCGAGATCGACGGCAAACCCGTTCAGAAGCAGATCATCTCAGCGATGCTGCTGGGCACAAGCCTGGGCGTCGACAAGGGCAAGGATACGGGAACCTTCAAATCGATCCCGACGTGCAAGAGCGCCGGCCAGACCAGCTGCGTGATCGCCTATGCGACCTTCCGCGACACCGTGCCGCCGCCCGCCAACACCCGCTTCGGGCGCGTCGCGAACCCGGCCATGGAGGCTGTCTGCACCAACCCCGCGGCGCTGGGCGGCGGAAAGGGCGAGCTGAAGGCCTATCTGTCCAACACCGCAGCCGAAATCGCCGACTCATCCGCCGCGCCGCCTGCCTGGGTGAAGGGCCAACCAAACCCGAAGACGCCCTTCGTGGCCCTGCCCGGCCTCCTGACCGGCGAATGCGTGTCAAAAGGCGGCTACAACTACCTCGAAGCCCATGTGAACGCCGATCCGGCCGACCCGCGCACAGACACCATCGCCGGCGACGTTGTGGGTCCGGGCGGACAGATCGCGGCCGACTGGGGCCTGCACCTGATCGACGCCAACATCGCCATGGGCAATCTGGTGGACCTGGTGGGTTCGCAGGGCAAGGCCTGGCTGGCGAGACAGTAGACCCAGGCCCCTACTCCATTGCCCAGGCCATGGGGCGCGAACTATCCGCCCGAGAGCTTCCTGCCCGCAAACACGCCCAGCACGACGAAGACCACGAACACGACGAGGGCGACCAGGAACAGCAGCTTGGCGATGCCGGCGGCGGCGCCAGCGATGCCGCCGAAACCCAGCACGCCGGCGATGATGGCGATCACCGCGAAGATCAGAGCCCACTTCAACATTTTTGTTCTCCTTGAACAGGCAGCTTTCGCCCTCAGTCTGGAGAACCCCGCCGGAGCGTGAGTGTTCCCTGCCCTGCAATTCCCTGTTTCACGCGCCGCCCCGGGTGATCTATTGATCGACCTGCATGGCCAAGAATCCGGAAAGCCCCCTGGAACCCTTCAAGCGCGCGCTCGCTCACGCGGCGCGATCCCTGGCGGAGTCCGATGATCTCGAGATTGTCTTCTCCGGTGAAGGTCCGCTGCTCACCGGCAATCGGGCGGTTCTGCCGCATCCGCCCCGCGACCTGACCCCGGCCGACGCCGCGCGTATCCGGGGTATGGCCGACCAGATGGCGCTGCGCGTCGCCCACCATGATCCCGTCGCCCACGCCAGGAGCCGCCCGCAAACGGGCGCCGGGCAGCCGATCTATGACGGGCTGGAACAGGTGCGCATCGAGGCCATCGGCGCCAACGCCATGGGCGGGGTGAAACAGAACCTCACCGCCGTGATGGACCACAACTGGTCGCGCCGGGTGTTCAACGACGTCGAGGCCATGGCCAATCCGCCACTGGCGGAGGTGATCTCGCTGATGGTGCGCGAGCGCCTGACCGGCGAGCCGCCGCCCGCCAACGCACGCGCGCTGGTCGACATGTTCCGGGCCGAGGTGGAGGCCAAGGCCGGCGCGGATCTGGATCGCCTGACCGGCGCCGTCGAGGATCAGAAGGCCTTCGCCCGGATCGCCCGCACCATCATCCGCGACCTGGAAATGGGCGATGATCTGTCGGACGCGCCCGATCAACCTGACGACAGCGAAGACGGCGAAGAGGGTGAACCGGAAGCCTCCGAGGATCAGGACGAGGGCGACGGCGAGAGCCAGTCCCCCCAGCAGTCCTCGATGGACGATGATGAGGCCAGCTCGCGCGAAGCCGACGACGCCGACAGTCAGATGATGGAGTCTGAAGCCGATCCTGACGCCGATGACAGCGAAGAGCCTCCGGAAATGGGCGACGGCGAACAGCCGGCTCGTCCCGATCCTTCCGGCGACAACCGCGCCATCACCTACAAGGTCTTCACCACCGCCCATGACGAGGTGGTGGCCGCCGAAGAGCTTTGCGATCCCGAGGAGCTGACGCGCCTGCGCGCCTACCTCGACCAGCAACTGGCCAGCGTGTCCAACGTGGTCTCGCGCCTGGCCAACAGGCTGCAGCGCAAGCTGCTGGCCCAGCAGAACCGGTCCTGGACCTTCGATCTCGAGGAGGGCCTGCTGGATGTGGCCCGCCTGACCCGGGTGATCGTCGACCCCACCGCCTCCCTGGCCTTCAAGGAGGAGGAGGACACCGAGTTCCGCGATACGGTGGTGACCATCCTGATCGACAATTCAGGCTCGATGCGGGGCCGCCCGATCATGGTGGCGGCGGTGTGCGCCGATATTCTGGCGCGCACGCTGGAGCGGTGCAGCGTCAAGACCGAGATCCTTGGGTTCACGACGCGCGCCTGGAAAGGCGGATCGTCGCGGGAAGACTGGCTGAAGGCCGGAAAGCCCGCCCAGCCTGGCCGCCTGAACGACCTGCGTCACATCATCTACAAGGCCGCAGATGCGCCCTGGCGGCGCGCACGACGCAACCTGGGCCTGATGATGCGCGAGGGGCTGCTCAAGGAGAACATCGACGGCGAGGGCCTGATGTGGGCTCACCAGCGCCTGATGGGCCGCCCAGAGGCGCGCCGCATCCTGCTGGTGATTTCCGATGGTGCCCCGGTCGACGACAGCACGCTCTCGGTCAACTCCGGCCACTATCTGGAACGGCACCTGCGCGAGGTGATCACCGAGATCGAGGGCAAGAGCCCGGTGCAGTTGATCGCTATCGGCATCGGCCACGACGTGACCCGCTACTACAAGAACGCCGTCACCATCGTGGATGTCGAGCAACTGGCCGGCGCCATGGTCGAGCAACTGGCCGACCTGTTCGACGAGGATGTGCGCCGCGTGACCCGCAAGAACGCGAACCTGCTGGCGCCGCCGCCCAACACCCAGGGGCCGCAAGGTTCGTCGCGTCGGACTTCGACGTTCAAGGAAGTGCGAAGGGCCAAAGCGTGAGACGGCTGGCGGGCCTGTGCTTCGCGCTTATGCTGGCGGCTTGCGCCCCGCAGAGCGCGCAGCTTCAAAAGGGCTCCATGGCTGCTGGCCCGGCAATCCGCGTGGTCGCCGAGCCCGTTTCCGAGGGTCCTACGCCCGGTACCGGCAGGTTCCGATTTGCCGGAGGCCTTGTCCTGACCTCGCCCGACACCTCGCGGCTACACGGCCTGTCAGACCTGGAAATCACGACAGATGGCCGGCTGGTCGCCATCAGCGACGACGGGGACCTGGTGACCGGACGTATCGTGCTGGACCCGGCCGGCCGCCTTGCCGGCGTGACCCGGACGACGCTGACGCCGCTCACCGATCTGGCCGGAAAACCGCTGGGCGGCGACAAGGCGCGATCCGACGCCGAGGGTCTGGCGATCTTTCCGAACGGTGACCGGATGGTCAGCTTCGAGCGCGATCACCGGATCTGGCTCTATCCGGCGAAGGGGGGGGGGCCGCGCACGGTTCCCTCGCCGAACGCGCCGTTCCCGGACAACCTCGGTATGGAAGCCCTGGCCCTGGACCCGATGGCCGGGCCTGGCGCCTACCTCGTCGGCCGCGAGGATACCCGTGAGACGTGGGTATGCCGCCTCGCCAGCGGCTGCGTGCCGGGTGTCCGACCCGGCAACGATAGCATGGGCATGCTGGTGGCGGCCCGGCCCCTGCCCGGTGGGCGCTGGGCGTTCCTGCTGCGGGATTTCAACGTCGCCTCGGGCGCGACCATCCGGATCCTGATCACCGACGCTACCGGCCGGACGCTGGATCTGCACACCATCATCCGCCCGGCCACGGTGGACAATTTCGAAGGCGTAACCGCCCTGCCCCGCGCCGACGGATCGGTGCGCTTCTATTTGATCTCGGACGACAATTTCTCGGCCGCCCAGCGCACGCTGTTGCTGGCGTTTGACTGGACCCCACGCAAATAGAAGGGGCCGCTCTTTCGAGCGGCCCCTTCAGGATTTCAAGGCTTTGATCAGGCCGCGGCGGTCTCGGCGATCTTGGCTTTCACGGCGCGCTTGATCTTCAGCGCCTTGGCCGAGAGGACCTCGTCCCGCGAGTTGAGTAGAACAGGGTCGAGGCCGCCCCGGAAATCGACCGTGCGCAGCGCCGCGTTGGTGATGCGCAGGCTGAACGCCTGGCCCAGCGAGTCTGACTGAAGCTTCACAGCCGCCAGGTTCGGCATGAACCGGCGCTTGGTCTTGATGTTCGAGTGGCTCACGTTGTGGCCGACCATAGGACCGACACCCGTGATTTCGCAGCGGCGCGACATAAGCGAATACCTTCGCGTGGAAATGAGTGTGCAACGGACGAGGGTCCGCGCAAGGAGCGGGCGATATAGAGGAAGGGGGCCTTGTGCGTCAAGGCAGGGCGAGACCTGAAACCTTCGAAGTCGCCCTTCAACGAAACTTCGTTGTGCATCGAAGCGATTCAGACACAACATATCGTAGGGAACGAAAACTGAATCGTTGGGTGTCAGTGATTCGGTCGCGGTTTGTTGCGCCCTCGTTCCGCCATCCCCGACCAACTTATCAAGATTGGCTTCAAGGGGTCATCCCGTGACATTCGCAGCCGAAAAGCGCGCGAAACTGCGCCCGGCATCCCGTAGGACCTGATTGAAATCAGCTTCAAGGAGACGACCCATGGCTTCCGTAGCTGACGCCGGGGGCCTGAGAGGCAGGCGGCCCTACTTGCCCTTCAGCACCATCGTTGAGACCGCCGCCCTCCGGATCGCCGCAGGGGTGAAATTCAGGTCGTCCCAGCCCTTCTGTGAGTAGAGCCGCGTCTGGTCTGCGGCGTTGGGCGAGGTGGGATTGGTGGACTGGGAATAGCTCAGGACGCCCTGGCTGATAGGCCCCTTGGGGGTGAACTCCACCGCCATGATCCAGCTGGAGCCGTGGCGGATCTTGGTCCAGCCCAGCTCCGGCTTCAGTTCGACCGGGGTGATCACATTGAAGATCCCCTCCGGACCCGGGCCACCATGGATCGGGATGCGTTCGCCGCCGGCGCGGGGCTCTGTCTGGACCTGGGCCAGGGTCGCGTTCATCGGGATTTTCAGGGTGCGCAGTTGCTTCACACTGTCCAGAAGGGCGGCCAACACCTTGGGATTTTCCACGTCGAGGGTGTTGGGCGTATTGACCGGGTCGGACGGGTCGAAGGGGACCTTGAAGGCCAGCCCGCCCTTGTCGGCAAACAGGCGGAAGATGTGCGCGCCGCGACTGTCGAGGTTCACCTTCAGGTCCCACGCCGCCAGGGCGTCACAGGCTTCGGCCAGGTCCGGCTGGGGTCCGGCGGCGGCCCGGCGACAGAGCGCCACCAGAGGGTCGCGGGCCATCTCTGCCCCGAGATTGCGGTTCCCGAACAGCACGGCCTGCACGCCGGCCAGATCGAACTTCGGCGCGCCCAGGCCATCGGTTCCGGCAACCCGATCCTCGATCTGCTTGAGGCTGAGCCGGGTGCGCAGTGAGCGGGCGGTGGCTTCCTCGCCGAATATCCGCCCGAAACCGGCCAAGGGCTGTTTCGTATTGGTCAGCCAGTAGCTGTCGTTGGAATTACTGGCGTAGTCGTTGCGAAAGATCTGCGGCAGGGCCGATGCGGGATAGATTCCGGCCGTCGCCGCCCTGGGGTCGCTGTCCCACTCGCAGGCTGATCGTGATCCGTCCAGCACGGGAACCCGGGTGGTCTTCCACGCCGTGCGCGCGACATCCGAGACCGAACAGGCCTCGGCCTTGGCGTCGGTGACAAAGGGCAACGGGCCGATATCGCCGTAGAAGGCCTCACCTCCGGCATCGACCGCCGTCGTATTGAAGCCAGCCGCCTGGAACCTGCTGAGCGCTGCCGCAAGCTGCCGGACGTTCCTGGCCTGGTACATGGTCAGGTACTGGTCGACGCTGCGAAGATCGACCGGCGCGTCGCGGACAGCAAACGCCCGCTCGGCCGTCCAGGGGTTGGTCGGCGCCTCGACCACCGGCCCGAAGCGGGTGTCGTAGAGGGTGCGGGTGAGGGGTTCGAGACCGGCCGAGGTCTTCACCTGGATGGTGACGGCGGTCTTCTCCATCGGAACAGACTTGCCGTCATGGATGTAGGCGGTGGGATCCTTCGGATCGAGTTTCAGCTCGAACAGGCCAAAGCGCCGGGCGGTGGAAACGGTGTGTGTCCAGGCGACCCATTGATTGTGGCCGATGCCGATGGTGGGACTGTTCTGCAGGCCTGCGCCTACGATATTGAGCTTACCCGGAATGATCAGATGCATCCGGGTGAACCGGTTGATCCCGTCCCAGGGGTAGTGCGGATTGCCCAGCAGCACGCCACGGCCGGTTTTCGTAACCTCGCGCCCCAGCGCATAGGCATTGCTGCCCTGCCCTTCGGGAACCGGCGAGCGTTCGGCCGGGCCGTGGGGCGCCACGATGTCGGCGACCCCGGGCGGGGCGGCGGTGGCCACGCCAGCCATCATGGTGGGCTGCTGGCCAGCGACGATCGCGCGCCAGTAGTCGGTCTCCGTGTAGGCGCGGATCCAGGCGGCGCCCTTGCATCGCGCGTCAGGCAGGTTGGCCGCGCCGGTGTCGCGCACATAGCGGTTGATCCCGGCGATGAAGCCCCTGCCCAGGGCCCGGGCGTCGGCGGAGGGTTTGAAGCCACCGGGCACCTCGCCGGCCAGCTTGGCCTCAAGGCGGCCGGTTCTGATCAGCCGCTGATGATAGAGGTCGCTGACGATATTGGCGTCGCGCTCGCCGGCGCCGAGGTAGCGGGATCGCTCACCACTGACGGTCATTGTCCGTTCTGCGAAGTCGCAGAAATTGTCCTGGGCGGCAGCATAGCCGGCGCCATACCCAAGGCCGCCATAGTCAGCCGCGGTGACATGCGGCGCCCCATAGGCCGTGCGAACCAGTTCAGCCCTGTAGGACGGTTCCCTGGCTGTTGCGGCTGTCGTAAACGCCAGTGAGGCCGCCACGCTCAGCGCCCATGTGCCCAAACGCATGATCTCTTCCCCAAGCTGACCCGCCATCTTGCAGCGCGGCAGGCTGACGTCGAAGCTAGGGTATGCGGACAGTACGCGCCAGCCAAAGCGCATAGGCCAGAAGCACCGCCGTGCCGAAAATCAGCACCGCCGCGAATGGCCCGGCGGTTTCAGGCCTGAGACCCGTGAGCAGGCTGAAGTTCAGGATGTACGCCACGTCACCGAACAGGCCCGGCAAGATCAGGATGACGGCGGCCGCGACCGCTTCCGACGGCGCAACCTTGCGCCAGGACATGATGGAACGCAGGAGCACGCAGACGCTGACCCCGATGGCCAGACCGCTCAAGCCCAGCGCGACCGGCCCGCTCTCGAACATCATCGTCCCGCCGAACCGGAACATCACCGCACCATTCAGCCACACGCCGAAGCCCAGCAGGCCAAGGATGATCATTTCCCTGCGTGTCATGATCCGCCTTTCCTGGCCGCACCCGGTCGGTCCAGGCGCAGGTAGACGCTATCACACCACTCGCCGCCGATGAGCCAGGTCTTTGGCGCCCGCCTGGTTTCCCGGAAGCCGGCCCGAGCCAGCAGCCTGAGGCTGGCTTCATTGCGAGGGTCGACGTCTGCGGTCAGATGTTCAATGTCGCCTGAAAACGCATGCGGGATGAACGCCATCAGCGCCTCGAGGGCGTAACCCTGGCCCCAGCAGTCCCGCGCGAGAATGTAGCCGACATCCGGCGGGCGCCAGCATCCCAGTTTTCCGATACACCGGCCGTCGACTTCGAGGATGAGGTCGATATCCGATTGCGCGTCAATCATGCTGGATAGCCACTGCCGGGTAGTCTCCAGGTCTGGATGGGGCAGGGTCGACCAGTACCGCATGGCCTGGGGATCAGACAGGATGGCGTGCATCGCCAGCAGGTCGCTCCCGCGCGCCTGCCGCAGCCGCAGGCGAGCGGTCTGGATCACAGTGGGAGAGACGGCGCGAGTCATCTCGCCATTCTCCCCCGGCGCCGAACACCCTACAACAGAGCCTGTTGCCGCAACTGGGGTTCAGGATGGGACGGGTTGGTCCGAGGGGAATGTTGATTGGCGCGGCCATGATGGTGCTGTGCGCGCCCGTGGCGTTCGCGGCGGATCCTCCGGTGCTGTCCATGATCGAAACCGAACTCACCCGCCCTGCCCTGCCGCCTATCCTGACCATGCGCGACCGGGCCCGGGTGGAAAACGCGCTGTTGGCCGACCGGCTGGACACGGTGATCCCGCGCCTCATGCGCGACCAGAAGATCGACATGTGGGTGCTGGTCGCCCGCGAGTACTTCGAGGATCCGGTGGTCGCCACCATGCTGGACGCCGAGAGCCTGCATGCGCGCCGGCGCACGATCCTGGTTTTCTTCGATCCCGGCGAGGGCCGACCCGTCGAGCGCCTCACCGTCAGTCGATACGGCATGGGCGACCTGTTCGCAGGGGCCTGGGACCCGCAGGCGCAACCCGATCAGTGGAAGGCGCTGGCCGAACTCATCGCGCGGCGGGACCCGAAAAAGATCGCGATCAACACTTCCAGCCTCACCGCCTTCGGCGACGGCATGACGCTCAGCCAGCATGGCGAGATGGTCGCCGCCCTGCCCCAGACCTACCGCGACCGGATCGTTTCCGGCGAAGGCCTGTCGGTGGGATGGCTGGAGACCCGCACACCCGCCGAGATGAAACTCTATCCCGGCATCATACGCCTGGCGCACGCCGTCATCGCGGAGGCGTTCTCAGACGCCACCATCAAGCCCGGCAAGACCACCACCGCAGACGTGGTCTGGTTCTATCGCGAGCGCCTGGCGCGGCTGGGGATCGCCACCTGGTTCCACCCCTCGGTCGCGCTCCAGCGGCAGGGCGTGAAGGGCTTCCTCGACGGCGACACCGTCATCCAGAAGGGCGACCTGCTCTGGACCGATTTCGGGATCACCTATCTACGCCTTAACACCGACACCCAGCATCTGGCCTATGTGCTGAAGGACGGGGAAACCCGGGCGCCGGCGGGCCTGCGGGCCGGACTGGCGGCGGCCAACCGGGTGCAGGACGCGCTGACCTCGTCCTTCGCCGTTGGATTGGCTGGCAACGAAGTGCTGACCGCGGCGCGGGCGAAAGCTGTCGCCCGGGGTCTGAAGCCGACCATTTATTCGCATCCGCTGGGCTACCACGGTCATGGCGCGGGGCCGGCGATTGGGTTCTGGGATAACCAGAACCCGGACATCCGAGGGTCGCTGAAGGTTCACGCTGACACGGTCTGGTCCATCGAACTCGCCGCCACCGAACCCGTTCCGGAGTGGGGCGGTCAGGACGTGGCGTTCCGCGCCGAGGAGAATGCGTTCTACGACGGCCGGCAGGTCCGCTATCTCGATGGTCGCCAGACCGAGCTGACATTGATCCCGGGACGCCCTGACCGATGACCACAATCCCCGCCGAGCTTCACCGCCTGCTGGCCAACAGCCACGCGCCCTATTCCGGCGTCCATGTAGCCGCCGCGGTCGAGGGGCCCGATGGCGGGCTGCACTTTGGCGTCAATGTCGAGAACGCCGCTTATCCCGAGGGCGTCTGCGCCGAGGCCAGCGCGATCTCCGCAGCGGTGACGGCAGGCGCGACGTCAATCCGCAGGGTCTGGCTGGCCTCGTCCCTGCCGGGACTGATCTGGCCCTGCGGCGGGTGCCGGCAGAAGATCTGGGAGTTTGCCGAACCGGGCTGCGAAGTGGTCAGTGTGGGGGCCGACGGCGCCGAGGACCGCCACACGATCGAGGCGCTGCTGCCCATGGGCTTTCGGTTGCTGCGCGGATAGGTCCCTAAGCTGGCTGCGCCTGACCTGTCAGGAAGCGCGCAATCCCGACATGGCCCCGGATTTGCTGCGTCCGGCCCGAAGCTGAAGAGAGCAGGCAGAATGCACACTTTCGACACCGGCATTGTTTCAGAGCGGGAAGCCCAGCGGATTTCGACCGCCTTCTATCGTTTCCTCGAACGCCACAGCGACGAGGATATCGAAGTGGCCTCGATGCAGATCCAGCCCGCAGGCCATAGCCAGCAGATTGCGATCCGTCTCTGGAGCGAACAGGCCCTGTCAGAGTTTCAACGCCATGTCGCCGCCTTCACCGTGCCAATCCCGGCAGGTGTGCTGGCGATGGCGACCCACGCCTGACGGACGCGCGGCCGCCCGGCCCGCCTTCACAATGCTTTACACCTTGGCTGGGAACGCGGGTGGCACAACACGGCGCAACCCGGTGTCGGCTCAATCCCGATACATCTCGCCAGGCCAGCGCTTGTGCACCCAGAACCATTCGTCGGGCCGGGCCCGCACCCGCTCTTCGATGAAGGCGTTGATTCTCCGGACACCGGCCTCGATGTCGGCATCCCGGTCGCCGGTGTCGACCAGATGGATCGGATCATGGACGATGACCTTGAAACGGGCCTGATCGCCAATCCGCTGCACACTCATGGGCTGGATCGGAATTCCAAAACGCAGCGCAAACGTGGCCGGGCCCGGGGCTGTATGGGCCGTGTGTCCGAACAGGGGCGCCGCGACGCCGCCGTTGAACTTCTGATCATTCATCAGCGCCACAGACTCTCCGCGCCCCAGCCCGCGCATCAGCTCCCGTGCGCCATCCAGACCCTTGGGGGCGAACAGACGGACGCCGTAGCGAAACCTGTTCTCGCGCACCATCTGATCCACAAGCGGGTTGTTCATGGCCCGATAGGTGATCTGGCAGTTTACCCCCGCCTGGATGATGGCCGCAGGCATCAGTTCGAAGTTTGAGAAGTGTCCGGAGATGAAAACCACCGGTCCAGCACCTGCGGCGATGGCGGCCAGCCGCTCCGCGCCCTCCACCTCGACCCGGCCGGGGTCTGCGACGATGCGGTCCAGATTGGTGTACTCAGCGGCTGTTCGGCCTAGCTCGGACCATTGCGCCCGCAGATGTTGGTTGATTTCAGCGCTGTCAGTTTCAGGAAACACCAGTCGCAGATTTCGCTCCGCAACGCGGTGCGCCGGAGTCAATGGGCCAAGCATGCGGAACAGCGCGGCGCCACAATTCGAAGCGGAATCGATGGGAACAAGGCGGGTCACCGTCGAAACGACGCGAAAGAGCGCCGCCTCAAGCATCCAAATCCAATTTGACACGTATGACTGGTTAGATGTGTCCATCTCGCCTTCTTTGGCGTGGCGCTTCACTTTCGGCAATGGAGGCGATTGGCGTGGCAATTGCGTTCTCTGAACCACGGAGTCCCGGAGCGGGACGCTTGGACACGATGGCCGGGGAATCCATGGACGAGATTGACACCCATCTTGGTCGCCGTTTGCGCCGCCGTCGTCGCCTGTTGGGCCTGACCCAGCAGGAGCTCGCAGAGACGTGTGGCGTGCGCTTTCAGCAGATCCAGAAGTATGAATGCGCCGCCAACCGCATGTCGGCTGCACGCCTGTGGCAGCTGGCCGATATTCTGGAAGTGCCAGTCAGCTACTTCTACGAGGGCTTGACCCGCGATCAGCGCGAACATCTCGAGCGCGGCGAAGACGGTAACGCGAACGACACCATCGCCAGCAAGGAAACCCAGGACCTCATTCACGCCTACTATCAGCTGGCAGAGCGCCCTCGTCGGCGGCTTCTGGATCTAGCAAAGGCGATGAACGGCGAACTGGAAGCCTGATTTTGGCCTGACGCTGGCCAGTCCGAGGGGATAGACTGAGGGTCATGACCCTTGACGCTGCCCGCCTGGCCAACCTCGATGCGTTCCTGATCGACCTCAACAAGGCCGCAGCCGCCGAGATTCTGCCCCTGTTTCGAGGTGTCCATGGGCTCACCAACAAGTTCGAGCAGGGCTTTGACCCCGTAACTGAAGCTGACAAGGGCGCCGAGCGGGCGATCCGCGCCCTGATTTCGGACCGCTTCCCCGATCACGGCGTGATCGGGGAGGAATATGGCGAGGATCGGCCAGACGCCGAGTTCGTCTGGGTGCTGGACCCCGTCGACGGAACCCGGGCCTTCATAGCCGGCCTGCCGTTGTGGTGCACCCTGATTGGCCTGCGTTTCCAGGGCTCGCCGGTGCTGGGCTCAATCGGCCAGAGCTTCCTGGGCGAGCTCTATATCGGGTACGCTGGCGGCTCCCGACTGATCAATCGGGATGGGGTAACGCCCCTTAATGTCAGGCGGTGCGCGGATCTCTCGAGCGCCATCATCGCCACCACCGATCCAGAGGCCTGCTTCACAGATCAGGAACGTGCGGCCTGGACGCGGCTGCGCGCGGCGTCGCGGTTGGCGCGACTGGGCTGCGATGCCTATGCCTACGCCATGGTCGCGGCAGGCACCCTCGACCTCGTTGTGGAGGCCGGTCTGAAGAGCTGGGATATCGAGGCGGCGATCCCGGTCATCGCCGGCGCCGGTGGACTCACCACGGATTGGCGAGGCGCCGCAGTCGGACAGCAGGGCGGCCAGGTCGCCATCGCTGGCGACAGGGCCTGTCTTGAGGCGGCGCTGGCGGCTTTGTCGCCGTCGGCTGTCTGATCAGGCCTCCGGCTTCGCGGTCTTTTTTGGCGGGGCCTTGGGAGCAGGAGCTTTTTTCGCGGCCGGTGGTTTTGCGGCGACCTTAGCGGCGGGTTTGACCGCAGCAACCTTCGCGGAAGTTTTGGCGGGCGCTTTGGCCGCAGGCTTTGGCGGCGCGGCTTTCGCCGACGCTGCTTTGGCGGCAGGCGACTTGGCGGAAGCTGGCTTGGCGGCGGCCTTGGTCGGCTGCTTCTTTGCGACCGCCTTGGCCGGCGACTTGGCTATGGGCCTGGCCGACGAGGCCTTGGGGGGCGGCGCAGACTTGTCCTTTGCTGAGGTCGGTTTGACTTTGGCTGGCGTGCTCACAGGCGGGGCCACAGGCTCGGGTACGCGTGCAGGCTCGGGAGCAACTGCGACGGTCGCCGCAGGGGTGGACTTCGTAGCCTCGGCGGGCTGAGGCGCGGTCTTGCCGGTGAGTGCATCAAACACTCGCAAGAAGATGTTACGCATGTCGTCCGTCTCCATGAGGATCTCGTGGTAGGCTCCGGGAACGGTGATCAGCCGTCCCTGGGGGAGATTGCGCGCGGCAGCCGCCTGAGCAGCGTTGTCCACCAGTCGGTCGGCGGCGGCGGAAAGGATCTCCACCGGGATTGTAACTGTCCGAAGCCGCGCCGAACTGGCCAGGAAACCAGTGGCGCGAAACGCGAAGTCAAGCCAGCCCCAAGTGGGCGCCCCCAACGCCAGATCCGGATTCGCGCGAACCTGGGCGCGGTAGCGCGCGAACCGGCGCGCATCGTGCGTCAGCACATTGGTGTCGAACGCATCGTCGAAGGGCTGCCCGGGTTGGCCCAGTACATAGCGTCCTGACCGGCCGAGCGCGAGGTTCAGTCGCATCAGCGCCTGGGCGACCACCGGCGAAAACTTGCCAAACTGAAGCCCAAGCATGGGGGCGGAAAGGACTGCGCCAGCGAACCGTCGTTCGCCGTTCGCCAGCGCCAACAGCGTCAGGCACCCACCCATGGAATGACCGATAGCCACCCACGGCCCGGGCAGCCGCGACTCGAAAGCATTGAGCAGCCTGCGATAGTCTTCGAGAAAGGCCTTGTACCCCCTGGCATGCCCCTTGAGGCGGTCAGGAAGCTCGCGCATCGACAGACCCTGGCCGCGCCAGTCATGCGCCAGCACGACGAACCCGCGATCCATCAGGTCGCGGATGGTTTCGAAGTACTTCTCGATGGGTTCCGTGCGCCCCCCGGACAGCACGACACTGCCACGCGCCCTGCCAGGGGGCGTGAAAAGCGCCGCCCTGAGCTTTGCGCCGCCGGCGCCGACAAACCATACCGGCTCGGCGCCGGGCGGGATCGGATCATCCGGAATGTCGACGAGATGCGCGGGCTCAAACATGATCTGACCTATACCGCCTGCTCGAAAAGCGTCTGAATCTGCGGCTGCAGACTGAACGCCAGTCCCATGTCTGACAGCTTCATGCGCCCTGTCATCAGAGCCCGCGTGGGATCGAGCTCTCGTTTGCCCAGCCGGACCAGATCGGTGCGACTGATCCAGACCGTGAGGTCCGCCGGTCGGTCGTCATTGGTGACCGATGCGCCGTCGACATGGATAACGCCCTCGCCCTTGAGGTCGAGCTTTACCGTCTTGCCAAGACCCGCGCCTGAGGCCGCCGCCTGGCGGATCCGGTCGGTCAGCTCCGCCAGAGTAACCATAGCCCGTCACAACGCTCCCCGGAGCTTGTCCGTTTCAGATGGAATCATCTGAAACGGACAGGCTCATTTTCACACATTTAGTGCGCGACAGGCGCTTCAACCGGTATCCACTTCAAGCTGTCGCGCTCTGGTGAGGCCGAACATCGCGTCCGGCGTCGGCGGTGCAAACCGTCCGTGACGCGGATATGTCACGTTTGACGCCGGCGCGTCGCGCTGGATCAACGGGGCTTGACGAACCGCAGGGTCATTCGGTCGCTTTCGCCGATCGCGTCGTATTTCGCACGATCAAACGCTGGATTGGCGGGCTGGCCCGCTGGTGCGGAGCGTTTCACCGGCGGCAAGGTCCAGACGCCGAAGGGGTGATCCTTGGTGTCCTTCGGATTGGCGTTGATCTCCGAGCTGGCGGCCAGCTTGAAGCCCGCTTTCTGGGCCGCAGCAACGACCGTGGCCGTGGAGACATAACCGTCGGTGATGCCTGGAACCTCCGGTCGAGGATCCGCGCGGTGCTCTTCCACACCCAGAACGCCGCCCGGCTTCAGCACGGCGAAGAAATCAGCCATCGCCTTGTCGAGAAAGCCCGGTGTGTAGGTGAAGTTGTGGATATTGCGCGACGTGAACACAAGGTCCGCCGAGTTCGGGGCGCCCAGCGGCTTCGACGCGACACCGAAGCCCGTGTACTTGATCACGCCGTACTTCGCCGGGTCGGCATACTTGGCCTTGAACGTCTCAAGACCCTTCTTGGCAGCTTCGGACGTGCGCGGGTTGTCGACGTCGGTGACGCCGGCCACATAGGTTCCGCTGGTCGCCTTGGCATAGGGCGCAAGGATCTCGGTCCAATAGCCGCCGCCGGGCGAGATTTCGATCACGGTCTGCTTGGCCTTGAGGCCCCAGAAGCCAAGCGTCGCTGCCGGGTTGCGGGCTCCATCGCGGGCCTTGTTTTCAGCCCCGCGATCCGCCGACGCGACGGCGGCCTGCAGCCTGGCGTCGGCGGCGTGCGCGGGAAAGGTCGATAGGGTCAGGATAGCGGCCGAAGCGGCCATGGCGAAACGAAGCATGAGGGGGGTGTCTCCGGTTGCAGGTGATTCCAAGCTAGGCCGCGTCGCACAGAACGAACAGGCCTTGAAGGACATTCATTGGTCCCCATTTGAGAAGTTGGAGGCGCTGGATGTCCGGGCCTTCTGGATCAGGGACGACGCCATTACGGGTCGACCACCGGATCCATCCTGAACCGCAACCTTGCTTTGAAAGAAGGATGTGACCTATGCGTACGATTGATTTTGCCCCCCTTTATCGCTCGGCCGTGGGCTTTGACCGTCTGGCGTCGCTGATTGAAACCGCGTCCGCCGCCGACGCCACCGGATATCCGCCCTACAACATTGAGCGCACTGACGAGAACGCCTACCGCATCGAGATCGCAGTGGCGGGTTTCCGCCCCGACGAACTCAATATCGAGGTCCGGGAAAACCGCCTGACGGTCACCGGGCGAAAGGCCGCCAATGACGAGGCGCGAACCTATCTGCATCGCGGTCTGGCGGCTCGGGATTTCGAGCGCCGCTTCCAATTGGCGGACTTCATTGTTGTGGCCGATGCAGACTTGGCGGACGGCCTGCTTTCCATCTCGCTCAAGCGCGAAATCCCGGACGCGTTGAAGCCGCGCCGGATTGAGATCAACACCACTGTACAGCCAGACCTGCTCGAGAGCGAAAAGGCCGCGTAACGGCCCATTGATCGGGGTGGCGCGCCGTCCGATGGCGGCGCGCCACCTGATATCCGGTCAGATAGTGTCGTCCAGGCCTCGCACGCCCTGGCGGATGATCCCGGAGAAGTTTGCCTGCTTCAACTGAGCTCCCGAGAAGTCAGCCCGGCTGAGGTCCGCATCAACGAAAATCGCATGCCGCACGTCGGCGTTGGTCAGATCTGACCCCTTGAGCTGAGCCCCCGAGAGGTTGCAGGGTAGCACCCGGTCGGCGCCCAACAACAGTGGCCCCATCTGGGCCTCGCGAAGGTCCGCGCCCGATAGTTTCGCTCCTAGGAGCCGGGCCCCGCGCAGGTCGGCCCGACGGAGCTTGCAGTTGCGAAGGTCCGCGCCGTCCAGGTGAGCGCCCTGCAGCTGCACGCCTTCCATGTTGATCCCGTAGAAGACCGCCGCCTTGGCCGAAAGCGCCGTCAGATTGTAGCCGCTAATGCTGGAAAGCCCCCTTAGATCTGCTCCGTCAAAGGACGAGGGTTTGCCTTCCCCACCGCCGGTCTCGCACCAGCGGGCGTGTTCGCGGATCATGTCGTCATAGGGCAGTTCATCGAGCGCGCGGCCGGCAGGCTGGTCGGTCAGTGCGCCGGTCATGTCAGCACCCGTTACATTCCAGGCCACCATGGTGGCGCCTACCAGTATGACGTCTCGCAGGTCCGCCCCGGCCAGGTCCGCCCCCGAGAGGTCGCATCCGGACATGTTGGCGCCCTTCATATTGGCCTGTTTCAGATTGGCGCGGGTCAGTTTCGCATGCTTGAGAATCGCGTCGGTGAAATCCGCACGCATGGCCATGACGCCGGACAGGCGGGACCGCTCCAGATTGGCGCCAGCCAGAATGGCGCCGCGCATCTCGCCCTGGGCCGACTGACCCGTTTCGACCCTGCGCAAGCCAAGCTCGCGGCTGGCCGCCGCCAGCGTACCTTCCCGTAGATCCGCCTCAAAGAGATCTGCGCCGGTCAGGTCTACATTGCGCATGCACGATCCTCGAAGATCGGCGCGGCGCAGCGAGCCTTCGCGAATGTCGCAACTGGTCAGGTCGGAGCAGAACAGCGTGGCGTTGTCCAGCTGTGCACCCTTCAGATCGCAACCGATCATGATGGCGCCGCTGAAGTCCGCGTCGCAGAGATTGCGACCTTTCAGGTCGGCCCCACTCAGATCCTTGAAAGCGAAGACAGCTCGCGCCCCGCCCGGCTTCGAACTCCAAAGACGGTCATGCTTCACACAGATCGCGTCCACCTCCGCCTGGCTCAGGCGAGTAGGGACCAAGGTTCTGGACTCGGAGGGCTGCATCGGGTTTTCAGGTTCAGCAGGAACTCGGGAAATACCGTAGTCTAAGCAGGATTAACGACGACTTTCCACAGCCTTTGCAGGGACATAGTCGACGTACAGCGCCCTCGCCTCCAACTCCATCAACCCCTGATCTACGCTGATGCCCGCATTCATCAACTTCTGCGCGCCCTGGCCGGCGGCGAACACCGACAGATCCGCACAGGCATACACCACCCGCGAGAGGCCGGCGGCAACCAGCTGATCGCTGCAGGAACTGCCGCCGCCGGATCGTATGGCGCAGGGCTCCAGGGTGACATAGGCTGTTGCGCCGCGCGCGCCTTCTTGAACGCCATCCAGAGCGAGTTCCTCGGCATGGGGTCGTCCGCCGTCTGCCGTGGCCCCCTCGGCGATCACGATTCCATCGCGCACGATTACGCAGCCCACCGCCGGATTCCCGCCGGTCTTGCCCAGCTGGGCTAGGGCGAGCGCGATGGCGCGGCGCATATGGTCAGCGTCTGTCATGCCGCCAGAATGGACGCACCCGACGGCCAGGTGAAGCGCCTTAAACCGGCGGCAGCGCGGTGGCCCGGACATCGTCCAGGTAGCGCGCCGACGTCGGCTTCAGATCACCACCCAGCTCGATCACCAATGGGTTGCTGGTCGGGATCTCCACTTTCACGATCGCTTCGTCCGAAAGGCCGAAGAGCAACTTCACAATGGCCCGCAATGAATTGCCATGCGCGGCCACCAGCAAGGTCTCTCCGCGCTTCAGGCATGGCGAAATCTCGGCGTCCCAATAGGGTTGCACGCGGTCCAGAGTGGTCTTGAGGCTCTCGGTTGTTGGCAGGATGACACCCGCGTAACGCCGATCGCCTGAGAAATCGAACTCGCCCCCCGGCGCTAGCTCGGGCGGGTGCACATCGTAGGAACGCCGCCAGATCGTCACCTGGGCGTCCCCGTGTTTGGCGGCGGTTTCGGCCTTGTTGAGCCCGGTGAGGCCGCCGTAGTGCCGCTCGTTCAGACGCCAGTCCTTCACCTCGGGTACGAACACCTGCCCTGCCGTCTGCAGCGCCAGCCAGGACGTGCGGATCGCCCGAGTGAGGACTGAGGTGAACACCCGGTCAATGGACAGACCAGCGGCCTTGATCAATTCACCGCCCTTGCTGGCCTCGGCCTCGCCCTGGGCGGTCAGGTCCACGTCGACCCAACCGGTGAACCGGTCTTCAAGGTTCCATTGGCTCTGGCCATGGCGCAGCAGGATCAGGGTTGGCACTGGCGGTTCCTCAATTGGGGACGTCCCGGCTAGGGCGCCGGCCCCTACCGCGTCAAGGCGGAGCGGGCTATAGCGGGGTCATGTTGGATCGTTTCTACCTCCCGCTACTGGGCCTCGCCGCCGTTGCAGCGCTTGGACTGTCGCTGGTCTGGCCGCAGGGACTCGGCGACCGATCGCCAGCGCCATTTGGTCATGACCCAGTACAGCGCAGTCCCGAAATGCAGGCCGCCATGCGTCGTGAGACCGAGGCCGCTCAGCGTCGGGTGGATCAGGCCCGGCAGGCCGTGCGCAACATCCAGAATGAGGCGATCGCGCCGTCGCAATGAGCAAAACCCCCTCCATCACCATCGGCCGGCGTGTGCTGGAAACCGAGGCCGAAGCGCTCGGTCGCCTCGCCGCCGGGCTGGATGACACCTTTGCCAACGCCGTAGAAATGCTGTTCGCAGCGCAGGGCCGGATCGTTTGCACCGGTATCGGCAAGTCAGGTCACGTTGCGCGCAAGATCGCGGCCACTCTGGCTTCGACAGGTTCCGCCGCCATGTTCGTACACCCCAGCGAGGCCAGCCACGGCGACCTCGGCATGATCGGCTCGGGCGATATCATCCTGGCGCTGTCCAAGACGGGTGAGACGCGCGAACTGGCGGATATCATTGCCTTTGCTGCGAGATTTGCGATCCCGTTAATCGGCATGACGGCAGTGATGGACAGCGCGCTGGGGCTGGCGTCCGATCTGGTTCTGAAGTTGCCGGATGCGCCGGAGGCGACGGATGCGGTCAATGCGCCGACGACATCCACCACCCTGCAGATGGCGCTGGGCGACGCGTTGGCCGTTGCGCTGCTCGAGCGGCGCGGATTTCAGCCCCAGGACTTCAAGGTGCTGCATCCCGGCGGAAAGCTCGGCGCCATGCTGCGCACCGCCGCAGACCTGATGCATGGCCGTGAGGAATTGCCCCTGGTAGCGCCCGAGACGCCTATGCGTCAGGCCCTGCTGGTGATGACCCGGATGCGGTGGGGGATCGTCGGCGTCGTAGACCCGAACGGACGTCTGCTGGGCGCCATCACCGACGGCGACCTTCGACGCCACATCGACGGCCTGCTGGACCGCACCGCTGGAGACGTGATGACGCCCGGCCCACGCAAGACCGCGCCGCCCCAAATGCTGGCCGGCGAAGCGCTGGCGTTGATGAGCGATCCGCTACCGGCGGTCACCGTCCTCTTCGTGGTCGAGGACGGCAAGCCGCTCGGCATCCTGCATGTTCACGACCTGCTGCGCGCAGGCGTGATGTAGCCTCGGCTACGGATCGACCCGCGCCTCCGCATAGCCGCTCAGCACCTCGACGCCGTTCTGGTTGGTGGTAGCCACATCCAGTTCGACAAAGGTTTTGCCGTCGCGCTCGGTGATCGCTTTGACCGTAGCGCTGGCGTCAAGCGCATCGCCTGGCCACACCTGGCTGGTGAAGCGAACGCCGTATTTGGTCAGCCGGGTGTCGCCCACGTAGTCGGTGAGCATCTTGCCGGTCATGCCCATGGTCAGCATGCCGTGGGCAAATACACTGGGGTAGCCGGCGACCTTGGTTGTGAATATCTCGTCGGTGTGTAGCGGATTGTAGTCCCCGGAAGCACCGGCGTACTGGACGATCTGGGTGCGGGTGAGGTCGTCGACCAGCCGGGCGGTGTGGACATCGCCCACCTTGAGCTTGCTTGCGTTGAGCGCCATGACGGGTCCTCCTACTTCTGCTCGACAGGGCGTTCGGTGCGCACGCCGACGCCGCGCGCCGTGACCACCAATTCGCCGTTCTGATCGCGGTACTCGGTAACGGATTCCGAGAACACCAGCTTGCCCGAACGCCGGCCCTCCTTCTCCCAGGTCTTCCCGGGCAAGGTCGTAGCGGTCAGCACGTCGCCGGCCCTTAGCGGGCGATGGTACTCATAGTGCTGCTCGGCATGCAGGCCGCCGCCGCCGCCACCTCCACCGCCCCCGCCCGTACGAACAAGGCCGGTCGGATTCTTTCCCGAGCCGAACCAGGGCTGGCCAATCTTTGGCCGCAGGAAATAGTCTGGATCGAACTGGGCGCTGGACTGGACGAAGGTCGGAGGCGCGATGATGCCGCCAGCCTCGGTCTTCCTGGCTGCCTCCTCGTCCATGTAGGCCGGATTGTCGTCGCCGATTGACCGCGCGAACAACAGGATATGCCCCGCTTCAACAGGGAATTTTTTGGCGGCCATCGCGCTCCCTCTACATTGACGGCGTTTCTCGGACGCCGATTGGCGCTAATGAACGAGGCTAGACGGCTGCGGTCAACACCGATTGATGCCGCACTGCGCATTGGAACAAAATCGCCGCTGTTAAGCCTTCAGTTGGGTGAAGCCCTTATGGCCTCTCTCACGACATGCCGGAGTCCATGATGCTGCCCGCCCCCCGCGCCGACCTTCGCCCCAACACACTGGACTACGAGAACTATCCGCTGGTGAAGGCGACAGGCTTTCGGGAGTATGACGCCCGCTGGGTTCTAGGGCCGGATATCAATCTGCTGGGCATCGAGGCTCTGGGGCTGGGCCTGGGCACGCTGATTCATGAGATGGGCCAGCGACGGATCGTGGTCGGTCACGATTTTCGCTCTTATTCTCTTTCGGTAAAGCAGGCGCTGACCATCGGTCTGGTCGCAGCCGGCTGCGAGGTGCTGGATATTGGCCTGGCCGTCTCGCCGATGGCCTATTTCGCCCAGTTCGACCTGGATGCACCTTGCGTCGCAATGGTCACCGCCAGCCACAACGAAAACGGCTGGACCGGCGTCAAGATGGGCGCACAACGGCCCCTTACCTTCGGACCCGAGGAGATGGGCCGGCTCAAGGAGCTAGTACTCGGCGCCCGGTGGGAGCAACGCCCCGGGGGAACCCTGGCGCACATCGCGGGCGTGGCGGAACGCTACATCACCGACGCGACCTCACGGCTGAGCCTGAAGCGGCCGCTGACCGTGGTGGCCGCCTGCGGCAACGGCACTGCCGGGGCCTTCGCGCCGAAAGCCCTGCGCGATATGGGCGTCGCCAATCTGATCGAAATGGACTGCGAACTCGACTACACCTTCCCCAAGTACAATCCGAACCCCGAAGACAGCATCATGCTGCACGCCATGGCCAGGACCGTGCGAGAGCATGGGGCCGATCTGGCGCTGGGCTTTGACGGAGACGGCGACCGCTGCGGGGTGGTCGACGACGAGGGCGAGGAGATCTACGCCGACAAGATCGGTCTAATGCTGGCCCGCGATCTCTCCTATCTGCACGCAAACGCAACCTTCGTCGTCGATGTGAAGTCCACCGGCCTGTTCGCCACTGACGAGGTGCTGAAGGCGAATGGGGCCACTACCGTCTACTGGAAGACCGGCCACAGCTATATCAAGCGCAAGACGGCCGAACTGGGTGCGCTGGCGGGTTTCGAGAAGAGCGGCCACTTCTTCATGAACCCGCCCATCGGACGCGGCTATGATGACGGTCTGGTTGCTGCGGCGGCCATCCTGGCCATGCTGGACCGCAATCCCGACAAGAAACTTTCGGATCTCAAGAGGGCCCTGCCCCTCGCCTATACGTCGCTGACCATGAGCGCGCATTGTGCCGACGAGGAAAAATACGGCGTCGTCGACGATGTCGTGGCCGAATACACCGCATTCGCGAAGGACGGCGGCACGATCCTGGGAAGGAAGATCGTCGACTTGATTACCGTCAATGGGGTTCGGGTCGCGTTGGAAGACGGCTCCTGGGTACTGGTCCGCGCCTCCTCCAACAAGCCCGAGATCGTCGTCGTCGTAGAAAGTACGCGTTCCGAGGACGACATGCGGGCCCTCTTCCACCAGGAAGTGAAACCCCGGCTTACGAGGCGGTCGCAGGTGGGCGCCTACAACCAGGAAATCTAGATCTTTGAACAAGCCGCGGCGCCAGGGACGGCGCCGCATCTGTACTGACGTTGTGGTTCGCCCCGGGGGAGCCGCGTTCCAGGAGAGTTGATTATGCGCGTGGCGATGATCGGGACGGGGTACGTGGGCCTCGTCAGCGGGGCCTGTTTTGCCGATTTTGGCCACACGGTGACCTGCATCGACAAGGACGCCGCAAAGATCGCGCACCTGAAGTCCGGTGGGATTCCCATCTATGAACCAGGTCTGGATCTGCTGGTGGCCGCCAACGTCAAGGCGGGCCGCCTGTTCTTCGACACGGATGCGACCCAGGCAATCCGCGAGGCCGACGCGGTGTTCATTGGCGTTGGCACGCCGTCGCGGCGCGGCGATGGCTATGCGGACCTTTCCTACGTCTACGCCGCCGCCGAGGAAATCGCGGGTCTTGTTCAGGGCTTCACGGTGGTGGTCACCAAGTCCACGGTGCCAGTTGGAACCGGCGACGAAATCGAGTCCATTTTCAAAAGGGTGCGCCCCGACGCCGATGTCGCCATCGTCTCAAATCCCGAGTTCCTGCGTGAAGGCGCCGCCATCGAGGACTTCAAGCGGCCGGACAGGGTGGTGGTCGGAACCACCGAGCCGCGCGCCCAGGAGATCATGCGCGAGCTCTACCGCCCGCTCTATCTCAATGAGACGCCAATCCTGTTCACCAGCCGCCGGACGTCGGAGTTGATCAAATACGCCGCCAACGCCTATCTGGCGCTGAAGATCACTTACATCAATGAAATGGCCGACCTTTGCGAAGCCGTCGGCGCCGACGTCCAGCAGGTGGCCCGTGGCATTGGTCTGGACGGTCGGATCGGTGGAAAATTCCTCAACGCCGGTCCGGGCTACGGAGGCTCTTGTTTCCCGAAGGACACCCTGGCGTTGGTGCGGACCGCGCGTGACGCCGGAGCGCCGCTGGAACTGGTCGAAACGACGGTCAAGGTCAATGACGAGCGCAAGCGGGCCATGGCGCGCAAGGTGATCAAGGCCGCCGACGGCGATCTCAAGGGAAAGACCGTGGGCATTCTTGGCCTGACCTTCAAACCCAACACCGACGACATGCGCGATGCGCCTTCGCTGGCAATCATTCCGACCCTGCTGGACAAGGGCGCCCGCGTTCAGGCCTTTGATCCGGAGGGTGAGGAAGCCAAACATCTGTTACCCGGGGTCAGCTTTAAGGACGACCCCTATGCCGTGGCACAGGGCGCAGATGTCCTGGTCATCATCACAGAGTGGGACCAGTTCCGGGCGCTCGATCTTGATCGGATCAAGACTCTGATGAACAAGCCGGTCCTGGTGGACATGCGCAACATCTACAAGCCCGCCGACATGCGCTCGCGCGGGTTTGCCTATACGAGCATTGGCCGCGAGTAAGCGCAGATCCCGTGCGTCCACGCCTCTTTCATGTGAGCGAGGATTCGACGATTGCCCGGTTCGAGCCGAGACCGGTTCCCTCGCCAGATTCGGGCATCGCGGGTCTGGCCGTCTGGGCCGTCGCCGAAAGTTACCTGCCAAACTATCTTTTGCCGCGCGATTGCCCCCGTGTCTGCTTCCGGGCAGGTCCGAACACCTCCCGGCTCGACAGGGATCGATTTCTGGGCGCAGCAGATCGGATCGTCGCCTTCGAGGCGGCTTGGCTCGACCGCGTCCGAGCGGTGAAACTTGCGCTTTATGGGATGCCTGGGGACGTCTTCGAGGAGGTCCTGCCTCACGCCGGCTACTGGATTTCGCGCAGGACTTTAGAGCCGTCGGGCGTGGGGATTGTGGATGACGCCCTGTCGACAATCGTCATGTCAGGAACAGAGGTCCGGATTCTGCAGGACTTCTGGACGCTGAGTGACGCGGTCGCAGCGTCTACGATGCAGTTCTCGATCATCCGGAAACGGGGCGCTCAGTCCAGACGCGGCTAGAGGCCCTGGCCGTATAGATGAAAGATCGTCTGGAAGAGCCAAGCTGCGCCAGCCCAGAAGGCCAGGCCCAGTATTCCAACGAAGGCGAGACAGGCAATCGAACGGGCGGGCCGCTCCATCTGCCGCGCCGCGCCGCCAAATGCGAGGTCACGTCGCATAATTCCTCCCAAGCACTCTTGTTACCATCAAGCCGGATCGAGCCGGTTGAATGTGACGATGCTGACACAGGAATTTGAGATTGGATAGAGACTTCGTTACAGGATTTTCATCCTGTTCTCAGGCCGCAGCTTTCTTTACCGCGCCAGCGATATCCTTGACCACCTGACGGACCAGCCCCGCATCGTCGCCCTCGGCCATGATGCGGATCAGCGGTTCGGTCCCGGAGGCCCTTACGACAAGCCTTCCGGAGCCGTTGAGACGCTGTTCGGCCTCGGCCAGGACGGCCTTAACCTCCGCGTCCTCCAGAGGCTTTCCGCCGGCAAACCGGACATTCTCCAGCAGTTGCGGGACCGGTTCGAACTGGCGCGCCAACGCACTCATCGGACGGTCGCTTTCCTTGAGTACCGCCAGCACCTGCAGGGCGGCCAACAAGCCATCGCCTGTCGTCGAATAGTCCGACAGGATCATGTGGCCCGACTGTTCGCCGCCCAGATTGAACCCGCCTTCGCGCATTCGCACCATGACCGCGCGGTCGCCCACAGCGGTGCGCTCAAGTTTCAGTTTGCGCTCGGCCAGGAACCTTTCAAGACCGAGATTGGACATCACCGTGGCCACCACGCCGCCGCCGCTCAGGCGGTTGCTGCGCGACCAACTGTCAGCGATCAGGGCCATGATCTGATCACCGTCGACCAGCCGGCCGGTCTCGTCGCAGATCAACAGGCGGTCAGCGTCACCGTCCAGGGCGATGCCAATGTCGGCGCGAAACTCCCGGACCGCCTGAACCATCGCGGCAGGATGAGTAGATCCACAATCAGCGTTGATATTGGTGCCATTGGGATCGACGCCCACCTTGATCACGTCGGCGCCCAGTTCGTAGAGCACGACCGGCGCCACCTTGTAGGCCGCGCCGTTGGCGCAATCGATCACGACACGCAGACCGGAGAGGCTTAGGCGCCTCGGAAACGTGGCCTTGGCGATTTCCACATAGCGCGCCTGCGAGTCTTCCACGCGGGCCACGCGACCCAGCGCGGTAGGCGGCGCCAGTCCCTCCGCCAGCCCTTGATCCATAAGAGCTTCGATCTGCAGCTCCTTCTCGTCGGACAGCTTGTAGCCGTCCGGCCCAAAGAGCTTGATGCCATTGTCGACATAGGCGTTGTGGGAGGCTGAAATCATGACGCCGAGATCAGCTCTCAAGGATCGGGTCATCATTGCGACGCCCGGCGTGGGCATCGGACCCAGGAGCCGCACGTCCATGCCCACGCTGGCGAATCCGGCGACCAGCGCCGGTTCCACCATATATCCTGACAGCCGGGTGTCCTTGCCGATCACCACAAGATGCCGCCGATCATCCTCTGACTTGAAGACCTTGCCGGCCGCCATGCCGACGCGGAGCGCGACCTCGGCGGTCATGGGATGGCTATTGGCCTGGCCGCGAATACCGTCCGTGCCGAAATAGGTGCGATCGCTCATAGTTTGCTCGTCGGATAGGGATCTGGAAACGATCCGAAACTGAGATTTAGTCGACGGTAGTCCATCGGATGCTAAAGCCGCCTTATCAGGCGCGAAACCAGTCAGGTCTCGCCCGACTATAGAGAAAGTCTCGGCCCTATGTGCGGCATTATCGGCATTGTTGGGACCTCCTCCGTTCAGGACCGGCTGATCGAGAGTCTCAAGCGTCTCGAGTACCGGGGTTACGATTCGGCAGGGATTGCCGGATTCACTGGCAACGGCGTCGAGCGCCGACGTGCCGCCGGCAAACTGAAGAACCTTGAGGCGTTGCTGGCTGGTGACCCGCTGGAAGCTACTGTGGGCATTGGCCATACCCGTTGGGCCACCCACGGCCCACCCACCGAGGGCAACGCCCACCCTCACCGCTCCGGCCGCGTGACCCTGGTGCACAATGGCATCATCGAGAACTTCGGAGAACTCAAGGCCGAGTTGCAGGCTGCGGGCCACATCTTCGAGACGGATACCGACACAGAGGTAGTGGCCCACCTGCTGGATGTCGAACTCGCCGACAAGCCCCCCGCCGAGGCCTTCAAGGCGACTCTCGACCGGGTGCGCGGGGCCTTCGCCCTCGTCGTGATGATCGCTGGCGAGCCCGGCCTGCTGATGGGAACGCGCCGGGGTCCGCCGTTGATCGTAGGCTATGGACAGGGGGAGATGTTCCTTGGGTCTGACGCCCTGGCGGTGGGGCCGTTCACAAACCGGATCGCCTATCTGGAAGACGGCGATTTTGTGATCATCGACCACAAGTCCGCGCGGGTCTTCAATGAGGCTGGCAAGCCGGTGACGCGTGCCGCGCAAACGGTGCCCCAGTCCGCAACACTGATGGAGAAGGGCAATTATCGGCACTTCATGGAGAAGGAAATCCATGACCAGCCCGAAGGCTGCCAGCGCACGATCGCGGCCTATGTCGACACACTGACCGGCCGTACCGCCATCCCGGGCGGGATCGAGTTCGCCAAGCTGGACCGGATCCAGATCGTTGGATGCGGCACAGCCTACTACGCGGGTCTGCTTGGCAAGTACCTGATCGAGCGGCTGGCCGGTCTGCCGGTCGACGTGGAGGTGGCCTCGGAGTTCCGCTATCGGGAGCCAGCGCTGAACGCAGGCTCTTTGGTTATTGCGATTTCGCAGTCTGGCGAGACAGCCGATACCCTGGCGGCCCTTCGCTATTGCCAGGCCAAAGGCATGAGAAGCGCCGCGGTGGTCAATGCGGTGGGATCCACCATGGCCCGCGAGGTCGACGTGGTGTGGCCAATCCACTGCGGAATCGAGATCGGGGTCGCTTCTACCAAGGCCTTTACGGCGCAGGTCAGCGTGCTGACCGCCCTGGCGGTGGCCGCGGCCCGGGCCCGCGGGCGGATCGATGCAACCGAGGAGCAGCGGTTGGTCCAGGTCATGCTGGAGGCGCCGCGCCTGATGGCCGAGGCCGCCTTGACCGAAGACGCGATCCGCAAACTGGCCCCGGAACTGGCTCGCGCGCGGGATGTTCTCTACCTGGGACGGGGCCCGATGTTCCCATTGGCGCTGGAAGGCGCATTAAAACTAAAGGAAATCAGTTATATCCATGCGGAGGGTTATGCTGCTGGCGAATTGAAGCACGGCCCCATCGCCCTGATCGACGAGGCGACGCCTACCATCGTTATCGCCCCCAGCGATCCTCTGATGGAAAAGACCCTGGCCAACATGAGCGAGGTGGCCGCGCGAGGCGGCCCGATCATCCTGATCACGGACGCCGAGGGGGCGAAGCACGTCTTGCCGGATATGAAGGTTATAGTCGGGCCCGCCTGCGACCCCTTCATCGCACCGCTGGTTTATTCGCCGCCGATACAGCTGCTGGCCTACTACGTGGCGGTTCACAAAGGCGCCGATGTGGATCAGCCGCGCAATCTAGCGAAATCCGTCACGGTCGAATAGCCAATCACCCAAAAGAAAACGGTCGCAACGGAGGCGCGGCCGTTCCCGGATTTTATTCGAAACTGTATGGCTTACTTAGCGGCGGGCGCCTCGGCAGGCTAAGCAGCTAGGGCGTTTCGGCATCGTGCTCTGGGACAAGCCGTCAGAAAGTGAGGGCCAGATGCCCCGCAGCACTTTAGGCAGTAGCGCGCCGCAACTTGGCGCAAGGGGAACCGAAACATCATGGGCGCACGTGTTCGCAAAGCCGTCTTGCCGGTGGCCGGGCTGGGGACCCGGGTGCTTCCGGGAGCCAAAACCACTCCCAAGAACCTGTTGAACGTCGTCGATCGGCCGATCCTGTCCTATGTGGTTGAGGAGGCCCGAGCCGCTGGCATTGAGCATTTCGTCTTCATCGTCGGACGCGGCCAGGGCGCCATCGAGGACTACTTTGATACGAACCCGGAGATCGAGGGCATCCTTGAGGCCAAAGGCAAGCTGGATATCCTCGCAGACGTACGCCGCGACCTTCCACAGCCGGGCCAGATGAGTTTCATCCGCCAGATGGCGCCCCTGGGGCTCGGGCATGCGGTCTGGTGCGCCCGCGACGTGATCGGCGACGAGCCCTTCGCCGTGATGTTGCCGGATATGCTGATGATGGCCCGCACTTCGGCCCTGGCGCAGGCAGTGAGCGCCTATGAACAGGTCGGCGGCAACATCGTGGTGGTCGAACCCGCCCCGGCGGGCGAAGCCCACAAATACGGCATCGTCGCGCTGGACGGGCAGGAAGGTCGCCTGAACCGCATGACCGGCATGGTCGAGAAGCCAGCGCCAGGGACAGAGCCTTCCAACCTCTTCATCTCGGGCCGATACGTCCTCCAGCCGGAGATCTTCCAGATCCTGGAGACTCAGGAACGCGGGGCGGGCGGGGAGATCCAGCTCACCGACGGCATGTTCAATCTGATGAAGACACAGGATTTCCACGCCCTGGAATATGAAGGGACCACCTACGACTGTGGCGACAAACTGGGGCTCCTGCGAGCGAACGTCGCCTTCGCGCTGGCGCGGCCGGAATTGGCCGACGCGGCCCGCCAAGCGATCCGGGAGCTGCTGTAGCCCTTGCGCCTGTTTGTCTTCGGCTATGGATTCTCGGGTCGGGCCGCGGCGAGGCGCCTC
>NZ_JBIKNZ010000092.1:0-11044 GCF_044358365.1 Phenylobacterium sp.
TTTGTTTGGGTTTTTTTTGTGGGGCTGGGCGGGGGTGTGGGTCCTCGCCGCTTCCGGATGGACGTTCACCGCAACCTTTCGAAATCCGGAGACCCGGGCTGAAATCGAGACAGACGGCGGCTACCCCCTCGACCTGGCTGACACAGGCGTCGTCGAAGAGATGGCGACTGCCGCAGATGCGATCTTGATCACGCCGCCGCCCGGACCGGACGGATGCCCTGGCCTGGCGGTGCTTGGGGCCGCATTGGATGCACCCGCAGCCCGCTGGCTCGGCTATCTCTCAACCACCGGCGTGTACGGCGATCGCAGAGGACGTTGGGTCACGGAAGCCAGCCCGTTGTCCGCCGGGTTCGCTGAGGGACAGCGCCGCGTAGCGGCCGAGCAGCGCTGGCTGGAGCTCGGCGATCGCTCGGGGCGCGCCGTAACGATCTTCCGCCTGCCCGGCATCTATGGCCCGGGGCGCTCGACTCTGGATCGGGTCAGGGAGGGTCGTGCGCGCCGGATAATCGCTCCGGATCAGATCTTTTCACGCATCCACGTCGATGACCTTGCGGCAGGTATTTCCGCTTCCATTGCCCGGCCACGCGCCGGGGGCATCTACAATCTATGTGATGACGAACCGGCCCCGAACAGCGACGTTGTGGTCTATGCGGCGGGCCTGTTGGGTCTGGAGCCGCCGCCACCGATCGCGCTTGAAGACGCCAATCTCGCGCCTGCCGCACGGCGCTTCTATGCAGAAAGCAAGCGCGTCTCAAACGCCCGGGCGAAGGCAGAACTCGGATGGCGGCCCGACTATCCGACCTACCGTGAGGGCCTGACCGCGATCCTTCAGGCGGGTGGCTGAAGACATTCTTCCAGTGTGGACAGCAAGCGCTCGATGTCCTGCGGTCGCGACAGGCGGTGATCGCCGTCCCGGATAAGAGAGAACACGACGTCCGACCCGGCCAGACTCTCTGCCAGCTCCAACGCATGGCGCCAGGGCACGTCCGGGTCCAGGCCACCTTGAAGGATGCGGACCGGGACACTGATCGGGACCGGCGCGCCACCCAGGATCGACCAGCGCGCACCGTCTTCCAGCAAAGCCCGACTGATCGGATAGGGATCGCCGTACTGTGACGGCCTCATCCAGACACCCTCGGCATCCAGCGCCGCCCAACCATCTGCCGGGATATCCCGGGACATGAGCCTTTCCGTGAAGTCCGCCGCCGGCGCGATCAGCACCAGGGCCCTGACACGCTCAGGCCGCGCGTTGGCCGCCAAGCATGCCATCCACCCGCCCATGGACGAACCCACCAGCACAAGGTCTCCAGCAGTAAGTTCATCCAGCACGGCCAGCGCGTCATCGCGCCAGCGACTGATGGTCCCATCTGCGAAGGCGCCAGACGACTCCCCGTGCCCGAAGTAGTCGAAACGCAAAAACGCCCGGCCAGCCGCCGCCGCCCAGTCCGCTACAGCCTGCGCCTTGGTTCCATTCATCTCGGACCGGAACCCGCCCAGCCAGACTACTGTGGAGCCGCCTCCTGCCACGCGTCGCCAGGCCAGTCGATGCCCGCCCGGGCGTTCCAGAAATCCAGTAACCTCGGTCATCCAGCCCCCTTAGCAGAACCGGGCAACTCAGTTTAGAGAGAGGCCGTGTCGTTACCCCCTGATTTCACACTGCTGCAGGTTGTCCCCGAGCTTGAAACCGGCGGCGCCGAGCAAAGCACCATCGACGTAGCCCACGCTGTGGTCCGCGCCGGCGGAACCGCGCTGGTCGCTACGCGGGGTGGGCGCATGACAGCGCGGCTGGAGGCCGATGGCGGCCGCCTGGCGCAGATGCCTGTCCAGACCAAGAACCCGCTCACCATGCTCGGTAACGCCGCACGCCTGGTGGCGTTGATCCGGCAGGAAAACGTATCGATCGTGCACGCGCGAAGCCGCGCACCGGCATTCTCAGCCCTGTGGGCGGCGCATGTAACGCGCACGCCCTTCGTCGCCACCTACCATGGGGTCTACAAGTCGCAATCCGGCCTGAAGCGCTGGTACAATGCCGTCATGACCCGCGGCGACCTGGTGATCGCAAACTCCGACTACACCCGTGACCATGTTCTGGCCGAGCATCAGGTGACTCCAGAGAAACTCGTGACAATTCCGCGCGGGGTGGATCTGGAACGGTTCGACCCGGCCCGTGTCGGTCCGGATCGGATCGCGGCACTGCGGCAGGCCTGGGCGCTTCCGGATGATGGCCGCACGCTGATCCTGCTGGCCGGGCGGCTGACAAGGATCAAGGGACACCTATCCATCGTTGAGGCGGCGCGGCAGCTGGCGGCGCAGGGCCGGAACGATTTTCGCATTGTGTTCGCTGGCGACGACCAGGGTCGGACAGGCTATGCGGCCGAGGTGGTGACGGCGATTGGCGCAGCCTATCTGCAGGACACTGTCCGGGTGGTCGGCCATTGCGACGACATGCCGGCCGCTTACCTGCTGGCCGATCTGGCCATACTGCCCACTACAGTGCCCGAGTCATTCGGTCGCGCCGCCGTCGAACCCCAGGTAATGGGCCGGACCGTCATCGCCTCGGCGCACGGGGGCGTCACCGAAACCATCCTGCATGGCAAGACCGGCTGGCTGGCGCCCGTCGACAACCCCGAGGCGTGGGCAGCGGCGATCGGGCGGGCCATTGACGTTGGTCCGGTCGAACGCCGCGAGATGGGAGAGCGGGGGCGCAGCCGCGCGCGTCAGCTGTACTCGGCCGAGGCCATGTGCGCCGCTACGCTTGCCGCCTACGTGCGCGTTCTCGAGGCCCGCGCCTGATGGCCCGCAGCATCGAACGCATCCTGGTGATCAAGCTCTCGGCACTGGGCGACTTCGTCCTGGCGCTGGCGGCCATGAAGACAATCCGGCAGGCCCATGCCAAGGCCCACATTACCCTCCTGACCACACCACCCTTCGAGGCGTTGGCGAAGACCTGTCCCTATTTCAACGCCGTGGACACCGGCGGTCGCCCTGCGGGGCCGTCGGCATGGCTTTCGCTACGTACCCGGATGAGAGCGGCGAACTATGCACGAGTCTACGACCTGCAGACATCATCAGCGTCCAACCGGATATTCCAGATCCTGCGCCCGTCCCCGCCCCCATGGTCAGGCATCGCATTCGGCTGCGCCCTGCCCCACGGAAATCCACTTCGCAACGGCATGCACACTCTGGAGCGCCAGGCAGACCAACTGAAGTATGCCGGCATCTGGGACGATGCCCCGACAGAACCGGGAACGGCCCCCACGCCCGATCTGTCGTGGATCCTTAAGGCAGCAGCGGCGGAACGCCCCAGGTCAGGCGGCAATCGTCCGCGTCCCTATGTGATGTTCGTGCCCGGCGGCGCCTCGCATCGTCTCGATAAGAGATGGCCGGTCGAGCATTACGCCGAGCTGGCCCGCATTCTTTATTCGCGGGGGTTCGACATCGTGATCATCGGCGGGCCCCAGGAGGCTGAGTTAGCCCACACGATCCAGCGGACAACCCCCCGGGCCCGGGACCTCACCGGGCGGACTGACTTTGCGAGCGTGGCTCGGCTGGGCGCAAATGCGGCGCTGGCCGTCGGCAACGACACTGGGCCCCTGCACCTGGCAGCAGCCGCCGGCGCGCCCACGATTGTGCTGTTCTCCAAGGCGTCGGACCCGGCCCTCTCCGCGCCGCGAGGGCGGGTGGCGATACTCAAAGCTGACAATCTCACCGACCTGCCAGTGGCGCAGGTGGCGCAGACGGCGAACTCTTTGGCCCCCTCATCGTCCGCAATGCCTTGATACGAGGGCGCCCCTTCGTCATATACTGCTACCACGACCGGATCGCCGCGCGCGACCCGGCGTTTTTTGCGTTCCAACAGTCCCGGAGACCTGCCTATTCGCCGTCCCATGCAAACGCCGCCCGTCAAAGACGGACCGCGTATGAACGAAGACATCCGCGTCCCCCGTGTCCTGCTCATCGACCAGCACGGAGAGAAGCAAGGGGTCATGCCCACATCAGCAGCCATCGAGGCTGCTGAAGAAGCGGGCCTCGACCTCGTGGAGATCGTTCCCAACGCAGATCCGCCCGTCTGCAAGATTCTGGACTATGGAAAGTTCAAGTTCCAGGAGCAGAAGAAGAAGAACGAGGCGCGCAAAAAGCAGAAGGTCGTCGAACTCAAGGAGATCAAGCTCCGCCCGAACATCGACGTTCACGACTACGAAGTGAAGCAGCGCTCGATGCACCGCTTTTTCGAAGAAGGCGACAAGGTAAAGATCACGCTCCGCTTCCGCGGACGCGAACTGGCCCACCCGGAGCTCGGCATGAAGCTGCTCCAGAAGGTGAAGGCGGACTTCGAACCGATCGCCAAGGTGGAATATGAGCCCCGCATGGAGGGCCGCCAGATGATCATGATCCTGGCGCCCAAGTAGCGCAAACAGACTGTGGACTTCGCGGTGCGGTCGCCCTTTTGGCGGCTGCTTTTGCGGTTCGGTCGGCGGCGTAGCGGCGGCGACAGGGACTCCTGCGGCTGGAGCCGACAACTCGCGCATGGCGGCGCGGCCATCGGCGGCACGACGGCCGACGCCGCCAAACGGGTGATGGACAACATCAAGCGCGCGGTAGAAGCGGGTGGCCTGACCATGGACCATCTGGTCTGGGTCCAGGTGTTCTCCAGCAACCTCGCCGACTACCAGACCTTCAACGAGGTCTACCGGACCTACTTCAAAGGCCCGCTGCCCGCCCGCGCCTAACTGGGCGCCGACCATCTGCTGGGTGAGGCGCGGTTCGAGGTCATGGGGATCGCGGTGGGCAAGGGGAAGTAGGGCGAGGCCAAGCCCCACCTTGCATTCCCTGCGCCTTTCCCGTATTCACCCGCCCCTTCGGAACCGCCTGGCCCAAAGGCATGCCAGGGCGGTTCATCAACACGACCTAGAGGACGGGGTGTTCGCATCCCGACGTGAAATGCCCAAACTGAAGACCAAGTCAGGCGTGAAGAAGCGCTTCCGGCTTACGGCGACCGGCAAGATCAAGGCCGGCGTCGCTGGCAAGCGTCACCGCCTGCTGAGCCACAACGCCAAGTACATCCGTCAGAACCGTGGCACCAAAGTGATGAGCGCGTCCGACGCGAAGATCATCAAGCTTTGGATCCCCTACGGCCTTTCCTAAGGAGCGCTGACCGATGGCACGCGTTAAGAGGGGCGTCACCGCCCACGCAAAACACAAGAAGGTTCTCGAGCAGGCCAAGGGCTTCTACGGGCGCCGCAAGAACACCATCCGCACCGCCAAGGCGGCCGTGGACAAGGCTGGCCAGTACGCCTACCGCGACCGCAAGGTCCGCAAGCGCATGTTCCGGTCGCTTTGGATCCAGCGCATCAACGCTGCGGCCCGCACCGAAGGGTTCACCTACTCGCAGTTTATTCACGGCCTTGATCAGGCCGGGATCGAAATGGACCGCAAGGTCCTCGCCGACATCGCCGGCGCCGATCCAGTCGCGTTCAAGGCCATCGCCGACAAGGTTCGCGCCGCGCTGGCTTAAGCCCTTGGGTCGTTAGACCTCGAAGGTTTCAAGAGCCCTCCGGCCGAACCGCCGGAGGGCTTTTTGCTGCGCCCTCTTCACCCCGGGAAGACGTAAAGCTAGGACACCCGTCCCATGACCGATCACACCACTCTGCAGGCCGACCTCACCGCCCGCATCGCCGCCGCCGCCGATCTCGCAGCGCTGGAAGCTATCCGCGTGGAAGCGCTGGGCAAGACCGGCTGGATCTCCGAGCTATTGAAGACCCTCGGCCGCCTGACGCCCGATGAGCGCCGCGTTGAAGGCCCGAAGATCAATGGCCTGCGCGACGCCGTCGCCGCGGCGATCGCAGACCGCAAGGCCGCACTGGAAACCGCCGAACTGGATTCGCGGCTGGCCAAAGAGACGGTCGACCTCTCCCTGCCGCCCCCGCCCGAGCGTCGCGGCCGCGTGCATCCGACCATGCAGGTGATGGACGAGATGATCGCTGTCTTCGCCGAGATGGGCTTTGCGCTCGCCGAAGGCCCGGATATCGAGGACGACTTCCACAACTTCACGGCGCTGAACTTCCCGCCCAAGCACCCGGCGCGGGAGATGCACGACACCTTCTGGCTGCCTGAGGATGAGACTGGCCAGCGCAAGCTGCTGCGCACCCACACCAGCCCGGTGCAGATCCGCGCCTTGCAGCAGGGCCAGAACCACAAGCTGCCGGGCTGGATCGCATCAAGCCAGACGCCGCCGATCCGCATCATCGTGCCGGGCCGCACCTATCGTTCGGATAGCGACGCCACCCACACGCCGATGTTCCATCAGATCGAGGGTCTGGTGATCGACCGCAACATCCACATGGGCCACCTGAAGTGGACGCTGGACACCTTCATCAGCCGCTTCTTCGAGACCTCGGTGGTCGAAACCCGGTTCCGCCCGCACCACTTCCCCTTCACCGAGCCCTCGGCCGAGATGGATGTGAAGTGCGATCGCTCGGGCGGCGACGTGAAGATCGGCCAGGGCAACGACTGGATGGAGATCGTCGGGTGCGGGATGGTCCATCCCAACGTACTGACCAACTGCGGCCTGGATCCGGATGAGTGGCAGGGCTTCGCGTTCGGCTTCGGCGTCGACCGGCTCGGGATGCTGAAGTACGGAATGCCCGACCTGCGGGATATGTTTGCCGGCGATGTGCGCTGGCTGGACCACTTCGGCTTCTCGGCCTTCCAGGCGCCGAACCCGGCGACGGGGTTGAGCTGATGCTGACGGAACAGGACTGGCGGTCGCTGGAGCATTTCGCTTTCGGCGACAGCCCCGAAATGGCTGACGAGTTGTTGTCCCTCGTGCTGCGCGGCGTGAAGACCGCGACCTGCTGGGCGGCGTCGCAAGGGCTGAAGGGCAGCGAACTCGGCTCGCGTTACGTTGTTCTGGACGGCCAGGGGCGACCTCGCTGCGTCATCGAGTCGATCGAACTGACGCAGCGCCGCTTCGATGAGGTTGATGCCGCCTTCGCCGCTGAAGAGGGCGAAGGCGATCTGAGCCACGCCTACTGGGCCAGGGTCCACCAGGACTGTTTCTTCCGGGAGGGGACCTTCACGCCGGACATGATGCTGTTCTGCGAGCGGTTCCGACTCGTCGAAGTGCTGGCCAGGGAGGTGGCGCGATGAGCACGCCAAACCGGCCTTCTCCCCTTGCGGGAGAAGGTGGCCCGCTCCGCGGGTCGGATGAGGGGTCGCGCCGCCCTGGCAACCGCCTCGTCAAGACGCTCCGCCGGGCTCTTCTCACCGCTCGCAGGGTGCAACCCCTCATCCGTCAGCCTTTGGCTGCCACCTTCTCCCACAAGGGGAGAAGGGTTCCAATGTGCGAGCTGCCGATATGAAATTCACCCTCTCCTGGCTCAAGGAACATCTCGACACGACCGCGACGGTCGACCAGGTCGTCACCGCCATGACCATGGCCGGCCTCGAGGTCGAGCATGTGGAAGACCCTGGCGCGAAGCTGGCCGCCTTCTCGGTGGCCCGCATCGTGGAAGCCGTGCAGCACCCCAATGCCGACAAGCTCAGGGTCTGCCAGGTCGACACCAGGGACGGCCGGCTGGAGATCGTCTGTGGCGCGCCCAATGCGCGGGCAGGCCTGACCACCATCTACGCCCCCATCGGCGCCTATGTGCCCGGCTCGGGCGTGACGCTGGAGGCGCGGCCGGTGCGCGGCGTGGTCTCCAACGGTATGCTTTGTTCGGCGAAGGAACTGGAAGTCGCCGAGGAGTCCGACGGCATCATGGAGTTATCCGGCGACCTGGCCGTCGGCGCGCTGGCCGCCGAAGTGCTGGGCCTGGAAGCGGTGATCGATTTCGAGGTCACCCCCAACCGGCCTGACTGGCTGGGCGTACGCGGCATCGCCCGGGATCTGGCGGCTGCCGGGCTTGGAACGCTGAAGCCCGACGTCACAGCGCCGGTTGCCGGGGCATTCTCCTGCCCGATCGAGATCGCCGTCGATGGAGACGCCTGTCCGGTCTTTGCCGGCCGCCTGATCAAGGGCGTGAAGAACGGCCCATCGCCAGCCTGGCTGCAGCAGCGGCTGATCTCGGTGGGCCTGCGGCCAATCAACGCCCTGGTGGACGTGACCAACCTGATTTCCATCGACCGCGCTCGACCGCTGCACGTCTATGACGCGGCCAAACTGGAAGGCGCCATCATCGAGGCCCGCCTCGGCCGGGAGGGCGAACAGGTCGCCGCGCTGGACGGCAAGACCTATGCGATCACCCCGGAGATCTGCGTCATCGCCGACGGCTCCGGCGCCATCGGCATCGGCGGCGTGATGGGTGGCGAAAGCACCGGCTGTTCCGAGGCGACCACCGATGTGTTCGTCGAGAGCGCCTGGTTCGACCCGATCCGGACGGCTCAGACCGGCCGCACCACCGGCATCAACTCGGACGCCCAGTATCGCTTCGCCCGGACCGTGGACCCAGCCTCCGTGAGGCCCGGGCTGGATCTGGCCACATCCCTCATCCTGGAGCTGTGCGGCGGCGTAGCGTCTGACGTTACGGTCGCGGGCCACGCGCCGACGCCGCCCAAGTCGATCGCCTTCGACCGGGCCTTTGTGAAGAAACTCTCAGGCCTCGACGTGGGCGCCGTACGGATTGATGACATCCTCACGCGCCTGGGCTTCGAGGTCGACGGCCACAACGTCACCCCGCCATCCTGGCGCCGCGACGTCGAGGGTCGCGCCGACCTGGTGGAAGAGATCGCCCGGATCGAAGGGTTCGACGCCCTGCCCTCCACGCCCCTCCCACCCATCGCCCGGCCCCCCGGCGGCGCCCTGACCGTCCGCCAGGTCCGCATGCGCAACGCCCGCCGCGCCCTTGCCGCCCGAGGCTATGCCGAGACGGTGAGCTGGAGCTTCATGCGCCGGGAATGGGCCGAGCTGTTCGGTGGCGGCGCTGCGAAACTGGTGCTGTCCAACCCCATCGCGTCGGATCTGGACACCATGCGGCCCTCGACACTGGGCAATCTGATCGACGCTGCGGCCCGCAATGCCCGCAAGGGTTTTGCCGATGCCGCCCTGTTCGAAGTTGGTCCCAACTTCCGGGGCGACGAGCCGGGCGACCAGTGGACGGCGGTCACCGGCCTGATCGCGCCGCATGTGCCCAAGCACTGGGCGAAGGCTTCTGGCGATCCATTGTTCGCCTTGAAGGCCGATCTGCTGGCGCTGCTGGATGAACTGGGTGCGCCAGGCCTGCAGGTGGTGCAGGGCCAGAACGCGAGCTGGTGGCACCCTGGCCGCTCGGCCCGCCTGCAGCTCGGACCCAAGGTTGTGATCGCCGAATTCGGCGAACTGCACCCACGCGTGCTCAAGACGCTGGACGCTGACGGGCCCATGCTGGCCTTCGAAATCAACCTCGACGCCATTCCTGAGCCCAAGCGCCGGGGTGTGAAGACCAAGGCGGCGCTGGACCTGTCCACATTGATGCCGCTGCGGCGCGACTTCGCGTTCCTCTTGGCCGCGGAGACACCGGCCGGCGACCTGATCCGTCCGATCCTGGGCGCAGACAAGGCGCTTATCGCCGCCGCGCGCGTGTTCGACGTCTATCAGGGCCAGGGCGTGCCAGAGGGCATGAAATCGGTGGCCGTAGAGGTGGTAGTGCAGCCGCGAGAGAAGACCCTGACAGACGCCGAGATCGAAGGCCTGTCCGGCAGAATCGTCACAGCGGCGGACAAGGCGGTCGGGGCAAAGCTCCGGGGGTAGTCGGCGACGACTTGCGCCGTCCGACGGAGCCGGTATCAACTTCGCTGATGAACGAACCCACGGTCGCCCCTCGCGCGCCCAAGCGAAAGCCCGCCGCAGAGCGTTATCTGGAACTGTGGCTGTTCCGGTCGCGCTGGCTGATGGCGCCCTTCTACGTGGGTCTGGTCTTCGCGCTGGCGGCGCTGTTCTTCGTGTTCGTGCAGGCGGCGATCAAGGACCTGTCGCATCTGGGGTCCATGTCGCCTGAGGAAGCCATCCTGATGGCGCTGACCCTCATCGATCTGTCGCTGGCGGGGAACCTGCTGCTGATCGTGATCTTCTCCGGCTACGAGAACTTCGTCTCCAAGATCGATACCGGCGACGACGAGGACCGGCCCGGCTGGATGGGCACGGTGGACTTCTCGGGTCTGAAACTGAAGCTGGTGGCCTCGATCGTCGCGATCAGCGCCATCGCGCTTCTGAAGGCCTTCATGGAACTGGCCGAGGGCAAGGACATTTCAGACCGGCATCTGGCCTGGCTGGTCGGGATCCATCTGGTGTTCGTGATCTCGGGCGTACTGCTGGCGCTGATGGACTGGCTGGCCAGCAAGACCGACAAGCACTGAAGGCGATGATGGAAATCAACGGCGTCGCCCATACCTTCATCACGGCCGGAGACTTCGAGCGATCCGTCGCCTTCTATCGCCAGCTCCTGCCGTTCCTGGGATTGCAGGAGGTCGCCGATAGTGCAGACACCTACTACTGCGTCGGCGGGCGTACAGGTTTCGGCATACGCCGCCCGGATCCGGCCCATTCCGGCGCCGCCTACGCTCAGTTTCGCGTCGGCAGCCTGCATCACCAGTGCTGGCGGGTCCGCGACCGCGCCGACATCGACGAGGCCTATGCTTTCCTCGTGTCTATCGGCGCCAAGGTCGTGCATGCGCCACAAGATGAACCCTGGGCGCCGGGCTATTACTCGGTGCTGTTCGAAGACCCCGACGGCATCCGGCTCGAACTCAACCACGTGCCAGGTCGCGGCCTGTTCGACACCCCGACCCAACGCGTGGGCGCGTCACTGGACGGACGCTAGATCACGTCGAGATTGGATTGACTCAATCCAATCTCGAGAAACGTGATCGCTGTCCTATGTTTAGAGCGGGTTGCGGGCGGAAAACCGGTTCCCACTTTTCCTCAACCCGATCACACCTAGATGTGGAGCCTCAATAGGTTGTCCGCGTCGAGGCCGAGTCGGCTGATGGGTGTCTGGGACTTAATCCCGCCGTGTGGCCGATGCCAGTTGTAGCGGTGTAGCCAGACAGGCAGCTCGGCGGTTCGATG
>NZ_JBIKNZ010000109.1:0-6871 GCF_044358365.1 Phenylobacterium sp.
GAACTGGAGCAGATGCCGCCGCTGGAGCGGTTCATCCTGCATCGGCTCTACGAACTCGACGCCCAGGTTCGCACCGCATATAATGATTATGTTTTTCAGGATGTTATCCGGCCGATCACCGAGTTCTGCCAGAACGAACTGTCGGCGCTGTTCTTCGATATCCGCCGGGACTGCCTCTACTGCGACCAGCCTGGCGATGTGAAGCGCCGGGCGGCGCGCACGGTGATGGACGCGGTGTTCGAACGCCTGACCGCCTGGCTGGCCCCGCTGATCCCCTTCACCATGGAAGAGGCCTGGGCCACCCGCTATCCGGACGCCCACCCCAACGCCATGCGGGTGATCCCGACCACGCCGGCGGAGTGGCGCAATGACGCCGAGGCTGCGCGCTGGGCAAAGGTCCAGCAAGTGACCTCAGTGGTCACCGGCGCCCTGGAGATCGAGCGCCGGGAGAAGCGCATGGGCGCCGCGCTTGAGGCCGCCCCCCGGGTGCACGTTTCGGATCCCGACCTGCTGGCCGCCCTTGAGGGGCTGGACGCCGCAGAGGTCTTCCGCACCAGCCAGGCGACGCTGGTGGTGGGCCAGGGCCCGGCCGACGCCTTCCGCCTGGCCGATGTGCCCGGCGTTGCGGTGCAGCCGCTGAAAGCTGAGGGCAAGAAGTGCGCCCGCTCCTGGCGTATCCTGCCGGAGGTGGGATCAGACCCCCGCTACCCGGACCTGTCGCTCCGCGACGCTGCGGCCGTGGCGGCCTGGGATGCGGCGCGCACATGACGGCCGTCTCACGCATCGGCTGGATGGCCTACGCCATCGCGCTCGTGGTGATCGCGCTGGATCAGGCCAGCAAGGTCTGGATCATGGAGGTCCTGCGCCTGCCGGAATACGTCCCCCACGAGGTGGTCTGGCCGCTGCAGTTCACCCGCATCTGGAACCAGGGGGTCAGCTTCGGCCTGCTGCAGGCTGGCCACGACGCCGTGCGGTGGGCCCTGGTGGTCTTCTCGCTGGGCGTCGCCGCCTTCCTGGCCAACTGGGCGCGCAGCAATACACGCCTGTTCCTGGGCATCGGACTCGGCCTGGTGATGGGCGGCGCCATCGGCAATGCGATCGACCGGACCCGCTTCGGCGCCGTGGTGGACTTCCTCGACGTCTCGCGGCTGGGCTTCTTCCCGTGGATCTTCAACGTCGCCGACGCGGCCATCACCGTCGGGATGATCGTGCTGTTGCTGGATACGCTGCGCGGCGAGCCCAAGGCCTGATCCGTTGGCCTTGGGCGTCGATTGCGCTATCTGGAGAACCGCGCCGTTTTCCCGCCACAGGAACCCGGCAGGATATTACTTGGACGTGCGTCGGTCAGACGCCTGGGAGTTGCTGGATACATGAGCCTGAACCGAGTGATCGTCGTTGCCGCTCTTGCTGCGACCGCAGGCCTCGCCGGCTGCACATCGACCCAGAAGGCCCTGGGCATGTCCAAGGTGACGCCCGACGAGTTCCGGATCGTTACAAAGGCGCCGCTGGTGGTGCCGCCCGACTATGCGCTCCGCCCCCCGGCGCCCGGCGAACCGAGGCCCCAGGAACTGCAGCCGGAGAGCGCTGCGCGCAACGCCCTGCTGGGCCAGCGCGAAGCCGAACAACGCTCCGAGGGCGAAAAGATGCTGGTCGCCAAGGCCGGAGCCGAAAAGGCCGATCCCTTGGTCCGCTACGTGGTCGACGACGAGTTCGGCGACATCGCGCACAAGGAAAAGAGCTTCGCTGACACGGTGATGTTCTGGAAGAAGGACGCCGCCGCGCCTGCCGCTGGCGCCACGTCCGGCCTCGATGGCTCAACCACGCAGGTCGACGCCGCGGCTGAAAAGGAACGCATCGCCAAGCTCACTGGCGACAAGTCCGTGGTGATCCAGCGCGAAGGCAAGTCCCGGATCAAGCTTCCGGGTCTGTGAGCTTTCCCCCTTGAGTGGGGGTGTCAAGATTCTCCTGGTGTCTTGACCGTGAACCCCTGCGCCCGCAGGCGTTCTAGCACGCCATTCTGCGCCAGCAGCGGACGAAGCGAGACCAGCACGATCGCGTGCCCGGGGGTCTTCAACGCGCTGGCGATGGCCGCCGCCGTATCGGCCTTGGTGCGCTCGTCATAGGTGCGCCCGCCGCTGATGGTGGACAGGCATCGTTCGTAGGTCCGCTCGTTGTCTAGGGCGCCGCGCACATCCCCGGTCGCCCAGGCCTGCGCCGCGGCGAGGGTCACGCCCGGACCGGCTTCGGCCTGGGCCAGCACTTCGTCGAAGCAGATCCGGCCGACAGACGGCGGCGTCCGCAGAATGCCCCCCAGCTGGGGCCCCAGATCGTAGCTCTTCTCGACCACCTTCACACGGTTCTGCTGGGCCAGGTAACGCACCAGCTTGGCCGGGTCGCTGTTGGTCAGGCTGGAGACGTCGCGGTAGTCGATGGCCAGCTGAACGCCGGCCGCCAGCGGGTTGCGTGTGTCATAGTGCTTGGCGCTCTGCCCCAGCCGCGTGCGGACGGCCACGAAACGAGCGCGGGTGGCGGGGTCCAGAGTGGCCTCGAAGGGTCCGCCGGACTTGATCCGCAGGAAGTTGATGGCCGTACCGATCGAGCCGCCCAGCTTGGCGCGCACGTTCACAAACGGCAGCACCACAACATTGGCGTTCTTGAGCCGCCGCTCGAAGATCGAGCGGTCCCATTGCATCCGCTTGGGCGCAATTGAGGGAACCCCCAGCACATAGACCGTGGTGTCGGCGTCGGTGACGCGCCACCAGGCGGGGCCGGGCAGGCGGCCGGTGACCACTAGTTCCTCCACCAGCGTCTCATCAGGATCGGGCGCGGGCGCCTGGGCCGAAGCCGGCAGCGCGCAAAGCCAGGCGACAAGGCTCAGGACCAGATGACGATTCACGACAGGCATGAGGCTCCCTGGAATCGTACTATGTGCTCAAGTTGAACCAACATGCCGATTCATCGCCTCCCTACCGAACTGATCAACCGCATCGCCGCCGGCGAGGTAGTGGAGCGCCCTGCCAGCGCGGTCAAGGAGCTGGTGGAGAACGCCCTCGACGCTGGCGCCCGGGACGTGCAGGTCCAGGCCGACGGCGGTGGTCTCACCCGCATCCTTGTGGCTGATGATGGCCATGGTTTGGCGGCTGACCAGCTTCCGCTGGCGGTGGAACGCCACGCGACTTCCAAGCTCTACCCCGGTGTCGACGGCGACTACGACCTGCTGCGGATCGCGACTCTGGGGTTCCGGGGTGAGGCGCTGCCCTCCATCGGCTCCGTCTCTCGCCTGTCGATCACCAGTCGGGCAAAGGGCGTGAGCGATGCCCATGCCATCCATGTCGATGCCGGGGCAGTGAGCGCGGTGACTCCGGCGGGCTTCCCGGGTCCGCACGGTGCGCGGATCGAGGTTCGGGACCTGTTCTACGCCACGCCTGCGCGCCTGAAGTTCATGAAGTCCGAACGCACCGAGTCCACGGCGATCACCGAGGAACTGAAGCGCCAGGCCATGGCGCATGAATCGGTCAGCTTCTCGCTCGATATCGATGGCCGCCGCGCCCTGCGCCTGCCGGCCGAGGCGGCGGGGCCCGATGGTCGTCTGGCGCGGCTATCGGCGATCATGGGCCGCGAGTTCTCCGACAATGCCCTGGCGCTGGATCACGAGCGCGAGGGCGTGCGCCTGACGGGCTTCGCTGGCCTGCCCACCTACAACCGCGGCAACGCGGCGCACCAGTACCTGTTCGTCAATGGCCGCCCGGTGCGCGACCGTCTGCTGCAGGGAGCGTTGCGCGGCGCCTACGCCGACTTCCTGGCCCGCGATCGCCATCCGTTGGCCGCGCTCTATGTCGAGCTCGACGCCGGGCTCGTGGACGTCAATGTCCACCCGGCCAAGGCCGAGGTGCGGTTCCGCGATCCGGGGCTGGTGCGCGGCCTGATCGTCAGCGGCCTGCGTCATTCGTTGGCCGCCGCCGGACACCGGGCCTCGACCACGGTCTCGATGGCCGCCCTGGGCGGCTTTCGTCCGAACAGCATGCCGCCACAACCATCGGGCGCAGGGTTCTCCGCCTGGCGCCAGGGCGGCTGGGCGCAGGCCGTTCAGTCGATCCCGGGCCTGTCCGAGGTCTCGGCGCGGGCCGAAACCGATCCGGCATACGGGGTGGCGGAACCCTCGGTGACGACCGCCTTTGATCCGGTGGACTATCCGCTGGGCGCCGCTCGCGCCCAGGTGCACGAGACCTACATCGTGGCCCAGACCCGCGACGGGGTGGTGATCGTCGACCAGCATGCGGCCCACGAGCGCCTGGTCTATGAACGTATGAAAACCGAGATGGCCGACGGCGGCGTCGCCCGTCAGGCCCTTCTGCTGCCCGAGGTGGTTGAGCTCGACCCCGCCGAGGCCGAGCGCGTGCTGGCCCGTGCCGACGAACTGGCCGCCCTGGGCCTGGTGGTTGAGCCGTTCGGCGGCGCTGCTGTGCTGGTGCGGGAGGTTCCAGCCCTGCTGGGCGAAACTGATGCAGCCGGCCTGATCCGCGACATCGCTGATGACCTGGCCGAGAACGGTCAGGCTCTCGCGCTCAAGGAACGGCTGGAGGACGTCTGCTCCACCATGGCCTGCCACGGCTCGGTCCGCGCCGGTCGCCGGTTGAGCGCGCCGGAGATGAACGCCCTGCTTCGTCAGATGGAAGCCACACCCCACTCGGGTCAGTGCAATCACGGCCGCCCCACCTATGTGGAGCTGAAGCTGGCAGACATCGAACGGCTATTCGGGAGGCGATAGGGATGGTGCTCAGGCGGTACAGACCTCGTCTTCAGCCCGATCTCCCTCTAGCGCCCTGCTCATCGCGGCGAACAGGCGTTCCGGATTGATCGGCTTCTCCACGACCCCGTCCATGCCGCTCTGCCGATAGAAGGCGGCATCTGTCGGGTCGGCGTTCGCCGTTAGCGCCAGAATTGGAATGCCGGCATAAGGCCCACCAGATCCGCGGATACGTCGGGTCGCTTCCACGCCGTCGATGCCTTGCATCTTGATGTCCATGAGCACGAGATCGAAATGGCCGACTGCCAGCCGGCTGACAGCCGCCTCGCCGCTTTCTACCGCCTCGCAGGTGAATCCACACATTTCGCACAACGTCTCCGCGACCATCCGGTTTGTGGCGTTGTCGTCGGCGATCAGCACATGAACCTGGTCATCATGGGTCTCAGGCTCTTCAGGTCCGGCGACCAGGTCGGCCGGCGCGGTCAACTCCAGATTCGGAAGATGATCGAGGAGAACCTCAAACTCGATCCGTGTGCCGGGTTCGGCGGTGTGCACAATGTGGATCACGCCGTCCATACGCTCCACAATCTGTCGGCAAACGGCCAGGCCCAGTCCTGCGCCGCCCTGGCGCACACCTTCATCGGTCTGCTGGAAGGGCAGGAACAGCGATTCTGCGCGATCTTGCGGCACGCCCGGGCCGGTGTCCGTGACGGATCCCGTCAATCGGACTTTGTCGCCAACCATTCGAACTGCCACGTTCACCAGGACATGGCCCTGGTTGGTGAACTTCATGGCGTTGCCGATCAGGTTGTTGAAAACCTGCCGCAGGCGCACGGCGTCAGTATGTACTCTGAGTTCTGGGGGTCCTTCATAGACGGCCCGGAGTTCAAGCCCCTTCAGTTCTGCCTTTGACGACCAGAGTCCCTTGAACTCATCCACCAGACCCGCCACCAGCAGTGGCGCCTCATCAAGCTGAAGGCCGGCGGCTTCAGCGCGGGACAGGTCCAGCGCGTCATTGAGCAGTCTCAGCAGCGTTCCGCCGGAATCCAGAATGGTTTCGATGAAGGGCGCCAGGTCGGACTGGGTACATTTTCGCCGCATGATTTCAGCGACAGCGAGCACGCCATTGAGCGGGGTGCGGATCTCGTGGCTCATCACCGCAAGGAATCGCCCCTTTGTCGCGAGCGCCTCGCCGGCTTCCCAGGCCAGCTTCTGCATCTGATCGGCATAGGTCGCGGTTTCTGCAGCGGAGGCCTGTAGCAACGCCATGGTTGCGCCGACACCGCGATATTGTCCTTCTACGGTAACGATGAAGCCATGCAGCAGGTCCGCAGTCGACTCGGTCAGCACGCGCCCGCAGAATTCGGCCACCGTAACCTCACCGTCAACTATAACCGGATCGCGCTTCATGATCTGGGTGGCAGGGCGGCGCGCCCAGAGCGAATGCCCATACTGGGCGGCCATCAGGACCAGAAAGGCGTTCCGTTCGATCAAGCCGATCGGTCGCCCGTCGATGTCGACGACCGCGATCGCCAGTGTTTCGTTTTCGGTCTCAAATCGCCGGAGAATTTCGGCGCCAAGTGTGGTGCTTGAGGCCGGGGAAACATAGGGCGCGACGTCGAGAAGGCGCGTCATTGGTCTCTCCAGAATACTCCGCCCAGATTGTTGCAAGCCTCCTAATGGCGCGTTATCGCGGACAGGTTGTTTTGTGAAGTTTTTGCAACAACTTTGAGACGATCCCTAAAGTAGTTCTGCGAAAACCATGAAATGCACGCGCGCTGCGCCATAGTCGCGAACGTCCAGTACGGAGAACCCGGCGGCATCAAATGCGGGTTCGGAGATGCCCCTCTCGAACACCACGACCGCGCCGGGAGCAAGCCAGCCGCCCTCTGCCAATTTCGCGAGCGCGACCTCGCCAAGCCCCCCGGCGTAGGGCGGATCCAGAAACACCAGATCAAAGGCCGGGCCATCTGCGCCGGGCTTAACGCCCAGGTCGGTCGCGTCGCGACGATGCACACGGGTCTTGCCGAACAGACCACCCAGATTCTCGACGTTGTCGCGGATCGCGCCGCGCGCCGCCTCGTCCGTCTCTACGAAGAGACAGAAGTCTGCACCCCGCGACAA
>NZ_JBIKNZ010000015.1:0-59178 GCF_044358365.1 Phenylobacterium sp.
ATGCGAAAGCTCATCGAGGCCGCTAACCTCGTCCTCTCCCGCAGCCAGCCCTGGGTCAAACATGCCACCACCTGAACATGGTTGCTCCACCACGCCCTCTGCGGGGCGCGGTCCCCCTCCCGCCGCTAAGCGGAGGAGGTGAGGGTTACGCTGTTTTTCTGCAGAGAACACTCAGCCATTTCTCGTGGGCGCGTTCCGGGCGGCTATCACCGCCGACACTGAGAGATATCAACTCCAGGCCGCCCGCCTCGGCCAACAACGCTTCCGCACCCGCTTCATCGAGGTCCGTGAAATGGCGTCCATCAGCTTCACGTTCCCCGGCGTCATACTTGAAGGACATCCACAGTGCGCCACGAGTCGCAAGCGAATCCAGCAGGCGGCGCATGACACCTGAAAGCTCGTTGCGCGGTACGTGTAGCAACGAGGCGCAGGCCCAGATACCGTCGAAAGTCTCGCGCCAGTCCATCTGATCGAACGTCATGACCTGGACAGAAAGACCTGTGTGAGCGCGGGCCAGTTCTGCGAGCCTGCCAGAAGCCTCGGTCGCGGTGACATGGAAGCCAGCCCTGTGGAAGAACAGCGCGTCGCGCCCGGACCCGCAGCCGGCGTCGAGAATGCGGCCCCCTTCGGGCAAAAGCTCGACAAAGGCTTTCCAGCCCGATGGCACATCGACGCCCACGTTCCGCTCGAAAAACGCCTCGGCGTTATTCTCGTAGAACTGGATCGTGCTCACCTCAGAGCGCCTTGACCCGGTTCACATGGCCCATCTTTCGGCCCGGCTTGGCGTCGCGCTTGCCGTAGAGGTGGATGCGGGTGTCGGGTTCGTGGGACAGCCGTTCCCACGCGTCGACCTCGTCGCCCAGCAGGTTCAGCATCTCGACGCGGGCGTGGGGGGTTGTCGGGCCCAGCGGCCAGCCGGCGACGGCGCGGATGTGCTGTTCGAACTGGTCCACCTCGCAGCCGTCCTGGGTCCAGTGGCCGGTGTTGTGGACGCGCGGCGCGATCTCGTTGACCAGCAGCCGGCCATCGGCGAGCTCGAAGAGTTCGATGCCGACGACCCCCACATAGCCCAGGCCGCCCAGGATGCGCGCGGCGATCCGCTCGGCCTGGTCGGCCAGCGCCGGGCTCACAAGGGCGGGGGCCAGGCTGCGGCGCAGGATGCCGCCCTCGTGGTGGTTTTCGGCGAGGGGATAAACCGCGGTCGCCCCGTCCCGGCCTCGCGCGGCGATGATCGACAGTTCGCGCACGAAGTCGGCCGGCGCCTCAAGGATGACCGGCACGCTTCCCAGTTCAGCGAAGATGCGTGCCGCGTCAGCGGCGTGTTCCACCCAGCGCTGGCCCTTGCCGTCATAGCCCTCGCGGCGGGTCTTCATCAGCACCGGCGCACCCATGGCCTGGGCGGCGGCTACGGCCTCCTCAGGCGTCGCGGCCGCCTGGAAGGCGACGGTCGGCGCGCCGTTGGCGTTCAGAAACTGCTTCTCGGCCACCCGGTCCTGGGCGACGGCCAGGGCCTCGGGTCCCGGCGCCACCTCGACGCCCATCGCGCCCAGCGCGAGCACAGAGGCGGCAGGCACGTTCTCGAATTCGTAGGTCGCCACACTGGCCACAGCGGCCAGCGCCCGCAGCGCTGCGTCATCGGTGTAGGGGCCAACGATGGTGTGGGCGGCCACGCGACCAGCGGGACTGTCGGCGTCGCGCTCCAGCACGGCGACATCAAAACCCAGGCGGGCTGCAGCCTGGGCCAGCATGCGGCCCAGCTGTCCGCCCCCCAGAATGCCGAGGATAGAGCCGGGGGGAAGGGGAAACTCAGCCATCTTGTTCGGTTCTACTCGACCGCTTCGGCGACGCCGGCGGTCTGGTCGGCGGCGAATGCAGCCACGCGTAAGGCCAGGGCCGAATCCGACAGCGCCAGGATCCGTGCAGCCAGCAATGCCGCGTTCTTCGCCCCCGCTTCGCCGATCGCCAGCGTGCCCACCGGGATGCCGCCGGGCATCTGGACGATGGACAGCAGGCTATCCATCCCCTTCAGCGCCTTCGACTCGATCGGAACGCCGAGTACCGGCAGGTCGGTGAGAGAGGCGGTCATGCCGGGCAGGTGCGCCGCGCCGCCGGCGCCGGCGATGATCACCTTGAAGCCAGCGGATTTGGCGCCCCTGGCAAAGTCGTACATCCGCTCGGGCGTGCGGTGGGCCGAGACCACCCTAGCCTCGTAGGCCACGCCGAGGGCATCCAGCATTTCGGCGGCGAGACGCAGGACGGGCCAGTCGGACCGGCTTCCCATGATGATGGCGACGGGCGCGCTCATGTGTGCTGCATTTCCTGCCTGAACCCCGGAAAAGGCGCGGAGTATAGGCGCCGCCTTTGCGCGCACAACCGACCCCGGTTAGAAACCCTTAACCCATAAAGCGTCGAATGCCGTTAACCGTTCTGGAGGCGGGACCATGAAGGTCACAGGTGCACGCAATGAACCGCTTCCCGGCGTCCGCAGGACGGCCGCGGCCAGCGCTTCTGCGCCGGTCGGCGGACCGGCGCGGGCCGACAGCACGAGCTTTCTCGGCGTACCGGCCGTGGAGATGACGCCGGCGGTGCTGGCGGCGATCCAGATGCTGCTCAAGGACCTCGACGCGCTGCGTGAGGAGGTCGGACAACTCAAGGGTCGCCTGAAGGCTGCCGAGGAAATAGCGGACCGCGACACGCTGACGCCGCTACTGAACCGCCGGGGGTTCCTGCGGGAGTTCAGCCGGGTGCGCACGTTCGCCGAACGCTACGGATCCTCGGCCAGTCTGGTCTATTTTGATCTGGACGGCTTCAAGGCGATCAATGACCAGTATGGCCACGCCGCCGGAGACGCGGCGCTGCTGACGGTGTCGGAACGGCTGCTGACCCATGTTCGCGAGAGCGACGTCGTGGGGCGTATGGGCGGCGACGAGTTCGCCGTGGTGCTGGTCCAGACCGATCTGGCCACAGCCGAAAGCAAGGCGGCCTCCCTGGCGGCGGCGATCGAAGGCGAGCCGGTGGTCTTCGCCGCCGGGTCCGCCACGATCCGGCTGAGCTACGGTGTGCGGGAGATCGTATCGAACACCGAGCCCGAGGCGATCATCGCCGAGGCGGATGCGGCCATGTTCGCCGCCAAACGCCAGCGCAAGACCGGTTAGAGCGGTTTGAGGAAAAGTGGGAACCGGTTTTCCGCCCGCAATCTGCTCTAGACATATGGCGGCGATCACGTTTTTCGAGACCGGATTGATTCAATCCAATCTCGACGTGATCTAGGCGATGATGTCCGGGTTCAGGTAGTCCAGAACCCGCGCAATCTCGTCCTTGAGCGCCAGCTTCTTGCGCTTGAAACGGGCGATGACGATCAGTTCCGGCAAGGGCGCATTCGACAGGGCCTGGATTGCCGACTCCAGATCGCTGTGATCCTGCCGAAGTTCGGCCAGACGCGCTTCAAGCGCCGCTTCGGTGAAGGTTGAATAGTCCATGATCTGCGCCTGATCCTATCCGAGGACCCTGGCAAGGTCAGCCAGCGCCTGAGCAGGCGGCGCTTCGCCCCAGGCGTCCGCCGCCGCCGAGAGCGCCTCGAAGGCGCCGACGCCATGCCCCTGGTCGGCGAGGCCTGCCAGTGTCTCCATCAGCAGGCGTTCCGCGGCCAGTTCAAGCGTCTTCACCTTTTCCCGGAACGCCTCGCGCGCGCCATCGTCGATGGGGGGAAGCTGCGTCTTCAGCGCGCGGCGGGCCTGGCGAAGCGGGATCAGCGCCGTCTGGTCCCAGGCCCGCGCTGTCGCGGCCGCCCGGTTCAGCAGGCTCCTGTCGGTAGCCCGCGCGTAGACCGCCCAAAGCAGATAGGAGGTGTTCTGGCCGTAGTTGTCCTGCAGCGCCAGGGTGGCGTCGGGAACGCCCGGCTGGTCATAGGCTGCCAGAACCCACGCCCATATCGCCACCGTCATGCGTCTGCCCTGGATTGCGGGCCGATGTCCTCGCCCCAACGCTTTACGGGCTGCCATGACAGACCAAACAAATCCAGCACGCGGCCCACCGACTGGTCGACCATATCGGCCATCGACAGGGGTTTCGCGTAGAAGGCCGGCAACGGCGGGGCGATAACTGCGCCCATTTCGGACAGTTTCACCATGGTGCGAAGATGACCCAGGTGCAGCGGCGTCTCGCGCACCATCAGCACCAGGGTCCGCCGCTCCTTGAGGGTGACGTCGGCGGCCCGGGTCAGCAAAGAGGCGGTGACCCCACTGGCGATCTCGCTCATGGTCCGGATGGAGCAGGGCGCCACCATCATCCCCAGGGTGCGGAATGAGCCCGACGCGATCGAGGCGCCGACATCGCCTGCCTTGTGCGCCACATCGGCGCGCGCCTGTACGTCGGCCACCGACAGATTGGTCTCCTGCGCGAGGGTCAGGGCCGCAGACCGGCTCATCACCAGATGGCTCTCCACGCCCAGATCGCGGCAGGCGTCCAGCGCGCGCAGGCCATATGCCACGCCCGACGCTCCGGAGATCCCCACGATCAGCCTTGGCGTTTCTGTCTCGACCATCAAGGGGGGTCCTAACGCGGGAGGGCGCCGAAAGATCGGCCAGCTTCAAGCAAACATATGTGATCTGACAGCGACGCAAAGCAGGCGTTTACTACGGCGTCGTCCAAAGCGAGGAGACTCTCCGCATGGCGCTTGAAGCCCGCATCCGGGAACTGGGTTCCCGTCACCAATCCCTGGAAACGGCCATCCAGGATGAACTGAGACGACCGTCATCCGACGATCTTCGATTGCGCGAGCTGAAACGACAGAAACTGCGACTGAAGGAAGAGATCGAAACGCTCCGCAGCAACTTGCATTGACGCGAGCGTCCCGCCTCTTGATGAGGCGGGAGCGACCCCATCAATCCTCGTCGGCTTCGTCCTCGTAGACCGGCTCGGGCGCGCTTTCTGAAACAACGCCGGTTTCCGAGGCCGGGCGCAGGGTTTCGCCCTCGGGCTCGATCTCGCCGCGCTTTGCGGCTTCCGTAGCGCGTTTGTCGGCGGCCTTCCGGACCACGGCATCCAGCTCTAGCTGGGTGGAGAGACCCAGCGTCACGGGGTCCACCGGCTTGATGTTGGCGGAATTCCAGTGGGTACGGTTGCGCACCTGCTCGATAGTGGCCTTGGTGGTGCCCAGCACCCGAGACAGCTGGCTGTCCGGCACTTCGGGGTGATTGCGGATAAACCAGGCGATGGCGTCCGGGCGATCCTGGCGGCGCGACACCGGGGTGTAGCGCGGCGCCTTCTTCACGGGCTTCAGCAACTCGGCATGGCGGCTCTTCTGGGCCTTCATCCGGTAGGTCGCGGTCTTTTCCGCAGCGTCCAGCTCATCACGCGAGAGCTGCCCATTGGCGATGGGGTCTGCGCCGCGAATGTCACGCGCCACCTCGCCGTCGGCGATCCCCTTCACTTCCAGGGGATGGAGTTCACAGAAGTCAGCGATCTGTTCAAACGTCAGCGAGGTGTTGTCCACCAGCCATACGGCAGTCGCCTTGGGCATCAGAATGTTGGTCATGTTCAGTCTCGACAGCCTGATCTCGGAAACGAAGGCGCCCGGCCTTTCGGCCGGGCGGGTAGGATTTCCATATAGGCCGGTTATCGACGGCTGAAAACGATCTTCTGAGGACGACCTCAGAAACCGAAGATCCAGTCGCCGGTGAGGTCTGCGGACTGGACGCCCACCAGGATCACCTGATCGCCCGGACCCAGGGTGATCACCGTGTCGGCGCCGACCTGGGCCATCGTCCAGGTATTGCCTACCGCGATCTGAAGCCGGTCGCCCTCCAGGATGTTGAAATCCAGGATCCGGTCGATACCCGAGCCCACAAAAATGTTGAACACATCAGCGCCCGCGCCCCCGGACAGTGTATCCGAGCCCAGGTCGCCCGAGATGAAGTCCGCACCCGGGCCGCCCTGAGCCACGTCATCTCCCTGACCGCCCCGAACCGTGTCGGCGCCGGCGCCGCCGTCAAGCGTGTCAGAGCCCAGGTTTCCGTAGACGAGGTCCGCGCCATCCTCGCCGAACAGGTGATCATTATCCTTGCCGCCGACCACCCAGTCATCGCCTGCGCCACCGGAGCCGGTGTCATTGCCGACATTGCCGTTGATGTCGTCGAAGCCTGCGCCGCCGGTGATGGAGTCGTCTCCGTCATCGCCACGCAGATAGTTGGAACCTGATCCGCCATCGATGGTGTCGCGGCCTGCGGCGCCGAAGATGCGGTCCGACCCGGCGTTTCCGCTCAGCTCGTTGGCCAGGGCGTTGCCGTTCAGGGTGTCAGCGCCGAAGCCGCCCATGGCATTCTCGATCTGGGCGCCCTGGGCCACCGCCACATTGCCGGTCAGGCCGCCGACGTCCGAAAAGAATCCCTCGCGCAGGTCGATCAGCTGCGCCTGGGAATAGCCGGAGAAATCGAAGGTATCGCGCCCGCCGGCGTCCCACACTGCAAAGATCAAGCGGCTTGAACTGTTCGCGGCGCTGAACCAGGCCCGATCGGCCGTGGCGTTGAACCCATAGACGGTATCACCCGTCCGCGTGGACATGTTGGCGCCGTACTCGATCTGGGCGCCGCGGATGTCGTCCAGAAGCGGGACACCCGAATAGCTGCCCCGGAAATTGCCGCCGGTGTTGGTCTCCGAGAAGTAGCTCATCACTGTATATTGCCGGGAGTCCTCAAAGTACTCGGCGCTGGCGGCATAAGTGACCCTGGCCTCCCCGCTCGAGTTGTAGGCGCCGGGATGAGCAAGCCCGATAGCATGACCAATCTCATGGACAAGCACCTGGGAGCCATAGTTTCCAGTGGTCGGAAAGGCATTGGAACTTGTGCCGATATTGATCCAGACGTCGCCGGACGAGCTGCTGAAGTTCACGTTGCCAGGGTAGTAGGCGAACGCCGCCGAGCCGCTTTCACCGGTGGAATAGTTCGAGAAGAGGATGGTCGCCTGGTCTGTGTAGGCCGTCTCGCCGTCGGTGCTGGACCCGGCCCCGACCCGGATGAACCGGATGTTCGCGACATCGGCCCAGGCCTGCAGCGCCTGCTCGGCCTGGAGTATCTGGGCGGTGTTGAAACGCTGGAACCCGTCCGTATCGCTGGGCATGCGTATCGGCGCGGTGGCGCGAAAGCCGTAGGTGACGGTGAAGGCGGCGCCGGCGATACCGCCCCAGCCCGGCGCGGGCGCCATGGTGTCGGGATTGAAGCCGGTGAGTTGCAGCCCGGCGCGATCAATGGAGAAGCTGGCCTTGCCATTGACCGTGGCGACAGCGCGATCATCGGCGTTCAGATAGCCCTGCGGGGCCCCGCCGTCGCCGACCAAACCTGCGTCCTGAAAACCCGCGGCGCCCGAGCACAACGGGCACTGACAACGCGCTTCCTCGCCGTCACCGGCAAACGGACGCGTGTTCATGAAGCCGTTCGTGATCGGATCGGCGTCCAGCTGCGGTGTCGAAAGGTCATCAGGGGTCATCATCAACTCAAGCCTGGCCCGCTCTCCCAAAGTTCCCCTGAGATTGGGCCGTTCTGCAAAAGCCACGCCAAACGAACCGGCCCGGATACAAGTATGTACGGCGACGATATCGATCTGGTTGTGGAGAGCCTGCCCTATTTTTCGGGAAGCGACTAGACTCTATGTTTCGCGTTAAGGTTTAGTTGAACGCCTGCCGCCCAACGATCTTCAGGCCATATCCGCCGGAACCCGGCAGCACCGTTTGCGATGAGCTCAGCAGCGTCATGTCGCGCACCCCCAGATCCAGCAGGATCTGGGCTCCGATGCCGTAGTCGCGCAGGATGTTCTCGGAGTGGTTGGCCTGGGGCTGGCCGTAGCGCTCCGACAGCCAGTGAGGATTGGAATCCCGGATGAAGACCGCCACCGCCGCGCCGTCATATTGCGCGAGCGCCTTCAACGCCTTGGGCACATAGTCCTGACGCGCTTCCACGGCGCCCAGCATGTCGGTGGCCATATCCACGCGGTGCATCCGCACGAGGGTGGGTTTGTCGGGATCGATCTTTCCCCGGGAAAGTACGACATGCTCGGTCTGGTCCAGGCTGTTGCGGTAGATCACCATCCGGAACTTGCCGCCAAAGGTGCTCTCGAACGGGGTTTCCAGTACACGCTCCACCTGACGCTCGGTGCGGCGGCGGTAGGCGATGAGGTCGGCGATCGTGCCGATCTTCAGGCCGTGCAACTGGGCGAAGGCCACCAGATCCGGAAGACGCGCCATGGAGCCGTCGTCCTTCATGATCTCGCAGATCACGCCCGCCGGGTTGAGGCCGGCCATGCGGCTGATATCGACCGCCGCCTCGGTGTGGCCGGCGCGGACGAGGACGCCCCCGTCCCGGGCCACCAGCGGGAAGACATGGCCGGGGGTGACGACGTCCTCGACGCCTTTGGTCGGGTCGACGGCCACCGCAATCGTGCGGGCGCGATCGTGGGCCGAGATACCGGTGGTGACGCCCTCGCGCGCTTCGATCGAGACCGTAAAGGCCGTGCCATGGCCTGACTGGTTGTCCGTCGACATCGGGGGCAGTCGCAACTTGCGGGCTCGCTCGGCGGTAATCGACAGGCAGATCAGGCCGCGGGCGTGCTTGGCCATGAAGTTGATCTGTTCGGGTGTCGCGAACTGGGCGGGGATGATGACATCGCCCTCGTTCTCGCGGTCCTCGGCGTCAACCAGGATGTAGGGTCGACCGTTGCGGGCGTCCTCGATGATATCCTCTATCGGGCTGATGGCGCTGACATCGGCATTGTCGCCGGAGCCGGGGGCGTGCGGGACCAGGTAGGGACGCTTCATTGACCGGACCTCATCTGTGTAAACTCAAAGACCTGCTCGGCGACCGTATCGAGTTGCCAAGCGTCGCGCTTGTCCCTGACGGTGCCCGTTTCGTCAAAGAGTGCTGATCCGCCAGCGAGCGTGGCGCCGAACGGCGTCGGCCAGCCCCTCAGCGCATGAATGATGGAACGCAGCGCCATCAAGGTGGTGCCGCCCGCCTGCCCGCCCTCGGCGGTAATCACCGCGCCCACGGCCTTGCCGCTGAGATAGGGTGAGGTGTCCTTTGAGGTGAACTCCAGGGTGTCCAGCGCGTTCTTGATTACGCCGGAGATGGAGCCGTGATAGCCGGGGCTGGCCACCACAAGACCGTCTGCGGCGCGAACGGCGTCGATCAAAGCCTGCTGGCTGTCGGAGATCTCGCCGGGCCGGGGGTCAAAGATCGGCAGGCTCCCCAGGAACTCCCCGCCCAGCAGCCGCACCTCCGCGCCCAGGGCCTCGGCCCGGCGCAGAGAGCAGGCCAGCGCCTTCTCGGTGGAGGAACCTGCGCGGATCGTACCGCCCAGCCCGACGATCAAGGGGCGGCCAGCGCTCATATGGCCGCCACAGCGACGGCCCGGGTGAAAAGGTGTTCCATAGCCGGACCTGTAAGCCGGACAATCCTCGGGCGCCAGTCCCCCCAAACCCGAGGCAGAGCCTTGCGAATGCAGCGGCCGTGGATGCCTGGACCCTTTCGTCGGCCCGCCGGCTTGCGCAAACGTCCCGCAGATCACCCAGCTTAGCTCTGAACAGGGCGCATTTTGTCCTGTTGCGGTTGCCGGTAAGCCATAACCCGGATCGCACGGGATCAAACCTGTCGCAGTGCTCCGGATCCGCCGATAGTCTTGGTCGATGGGAGTGTGCGCGATGCGGAGTGGTTGTGGGGCCGTGTTCGCCCTGTTCTGGACGCTGGTGTTCGCATCGCCGGCCCACGCCGGCCCACCGCCGGAGCCGCCCCGGGCCTTGCGCGCTCTGATCGGACAATACGGCGAACCCGCTGACGTTCTGACGCTCTATGAGCGGAACGGGACGCTGTACGCCCTGGGCGAAGGGATCAGCGCCACGAGCCTGATCGCCAGCGGCAATGGCCGGTTCCGGACACCGGCCGGGGTCGAGGTCCGCACCAAACGCGGCGGTGTGTCCCTTGCAGGCGTTCGGCGGGTCCGGCGTGACTTCGGCGCCGAAACCGAAGCGGCCATCCGGCGCACGGTGAAGGCCGACCCGGCCGCCCTGCGCGCCTTGGCCGCGCGCGCTACGCCACCCGTCGAGGCCGCCCCGGCGCGTCCCTCAGACCTCGTGGATCTGGCGTCGGTTGATCCGACCCTGCGGTTCGACATCCGCTATTCTACATCGAACAACTTCATGGGCCTGCCGCTCTATGACCGGCCGGGCGCCTACCTCCAGCGCCCGGCGGCCGAAGCGCTGGGCCGGGTGCAGCGCGCGCTCCGATCGCAGGGCTACGGCCTTCTCGTGCACGACGCCTACAGGCCCTGGTCAGTGACCTGGATGTTCTGGGAGGCGACGCCTGAGGCCAGCCGGATGTTCGTCGCCGATCCAGCCAAGGGGTCACGGCACAATCGCGGCGGCGCGGTAGATCTCACGCTCTATGACCTGAAAAGCGGCAAGGTGGTCGAGATGCCCAGTCGCTACGACGAGATGTCGCCCCGCGCCTATGCGGATTTTCCGGGCGGGACCTCGCGCCAGCGGTGGCTGCGCGATCTGCTGCGTCAGGCCATGACCGCCGAGGGTTTCGAGGTGCTGGCGGAAGAGTGGTGGCATTTCGACTATCGGGACTGGCGACAGTACGGGATCGGGACCGCGAGTTTTGCGGAGTTGTCGGCCCGGCGACCTCAGAACTGACCTGAACGCCCCTCGCCGGCCGCGAACCGGCTGGCGCCTTCGACGGCGGATCCGGTGCGCAGGGTCTCCAGGCCCACCTTGACCTCGAACGCCTGGGCCTCATCCCAGCTCAGCGACCACTGCTCCAGAGCCGAGAGCCGGTCGTTGCGCATACAAAGCTGCGGGAAAGCGCTGATCTGGCGCGCCAGTTCCAGCGCAGCGGCCAGCGCCCCGCCCTCGGGCGCCAGCCGGTTGGCCAGGCCGATGTCGAGGGCCTCCTGGGCCGAAACCGCACGCCCGGTCAGGATCAGATCCATGGCCCGGGAGGCCCCGATCAGGCGCGGCAGGCGGATCGTGCCGAGATCGATAAGGGGCACGCCGAACCTTCGGCAAAACACGCCGAACGTGGCGCCTTCGGCCGCCACCCGCAGGTCGGCCCAGCAGGCTACTTCCAGCCCGCCAGCCACCGCCGGACCTTCGATGGCCGCGATCACCGGCTTGCCCAGCTTGAGCCGCGTACAGCCCATAGGGCCAAAGTCGCCGTCGGACTTTACCGGGTTGCCGGACCCTGTACTGATGGCCTTCAGGCCGGCGCCGGCGCAGAAGTAACCCCCGCGTCCTGTCAGCACCGCCACATCAAGGCTGTCATCAGCGTCGAACGCCTTGAAAGCGTCGTACAGCGCGGCCGCTGTTGCGCCATCGACCGCATTGCGGCGCTCCGGGCGCTCAATTGTTATGATCGCAATGCGCCCGTCGCGTTCCGAGCTTACAGTTGACATGGACGGGTTTTCCCAAGCGCACGCTCGCGCTTGCGACCGTACGTAAGGTAAGGGCAAATGCGCCCTGGATGGTTCACGAAGGGGAAGAAGATGGGCAAGGCCAAGCAGCACGGGTTTTCCAAGGATCGCCTGCAGCGGATCGATCGCTTCCTGCAGGAGAAGTATGTGGCCTCGGGCCGCATGCCCTGCGCCCAGTTCGTGCTCGCCCGCGACGGAGAGGTGGTCCACCAGTCGGTGCTGGGTCAGCAGGACCCTGAACGCGGCGTCAAACTGGCCGAAGACAGCGTCTATCGCCTCTATTCCATGACCAAGCCGGTGGCCTGTGTGGCGTTGCTGACGCTGGTGGAAGAGGGGCTGATCGCGCTTGATGATCCGGTGGCCAAGCACATTCCGGAGTGGGCGAATCTCGGTGTCTTCGCCGCCGGCGTCGGGCCCTGGCTGACCACGCCGACCGCCCGACCGATGCAGGTGGTCGACCTGATGCGCCACACGTCGGGCCTGACCTACGGCTTCCAGAACCGCACGAATGTCGACGCCGCCTATCGCAAGCTGAAGCTGGAGAACATGCATGGCGAGCATGATCTGGAGGCGATGATCCAGATGCTGGCCAAGCTGCCGCTGGAGTTCTCGCCGGGCGAGGCCTGGAACTATTCGGTGGCGACGGATGTGGTCGGCTATCTGGTCCAGAAGGTCTCGGGCAAACCGCTGGATCAGGCGCTGCAGGAGCGCATCTTTGACCCGCTGAAGATGGTCGATACCGGGTTCCATGTTCGCGAGGACCAACGCGCCCGTTTCGCCGCCTGCTATGAGGCCGTGCCCGGCGGCAAGATGAAGCTTCAGGACGACCCGGCGAAGAGCCCCTACCTCTCGCCCCCGAAACTGTTGTCCGGCGGCGGCGGACTGGTGGGCACAGCGGCCGACTACATGCGGTTCGCCACCATGTTGACCAACCGGGGCGAGCTGGACGGCGCAAGGATCCTGGCGCCCAAGACGGTCGATCTGATGGCGTCAAACCACCTTCCCGGCGGACAGGACCTGACCGAGCTGTCGCGGTCGTTGTTCTCGGAAAGCACCAATGCCGGCGTGGGCTTTGGCCTGGGTGTGGCGGTGGTGTTTGATCCGCCCCAGACCCTGATCCCCTGCAGCCAGGGCGAATTCTACTGGGGCGGAGCGGCCTCCACCGCGTTCTGGTGCGACCCGCTGGAGCAGGTGACGGCGGTGTTCATGACCCAGCTTCTGCCCTCGTCGACCTATCCGATCCGGCGTGAACTCAGGACCCTGGCCTATTCGGCGCTGATGGAGACGTATGGCTGACGGTTTCCTTCGCCTCGACGCTGGCTGGCGTCGCCATGCCGGTGTCGGCGGCGTCACCATGCGGGCGGGTGTGCAGCATCCGTGATTTCCGCCAGCCGCCCCAGCGATAGTAGGCGGCGGCCAGCACCAGGCTCATAAGGCTGCCGGCCGGGAAGCTGATCCATATGGCGTCGGCGCCCAGCATGGGCTCGAGGATATTGGCCAGGGGGACCCGAACGCCCCAGAGCGCGATCACCATGGCGATCAGGGGCGGCCAGACGGCGCCGGTCGCGCGCACGATGCCGGTGAAGATGAAGGCCATTCCGAACGGGATGAAACCCCAGAGCACGATGGAGTTTATGTGGATGGCGACCGGCAGGGACGGGCTGGAAGCCGGCAGAAAGGCCCGCAGAATGAACGGGTCCAGCAGATATATCAGGACGATCGGCACGGCCGAAAAGACCCCCGCGTAGAGGACCCCGACCCGGGCGATCTTGCCTACACGGTCCATGTTGCCCGCGCCCACGTTCTGGGCCGCCATGGATGACACGGCCGCGCCCAGCGCCATGGCCGGCATCTGCACATAGGTCCACACCTGCACCGCCGCGCCATAGGCCGCCGCGGTGGTCACGCCATAGGAGTTCACGAAGCTCATCATGGTCACAGCCGCCAGGCTAATGACCATCATCTGGAACGCCATGGGCAGGCCCTTGAACAGGAGCCCCTTGGCGACCTCGAAGTCTGGCCGGAAAGCGCGCCATTCGGCACGGCTCAGCACCAGAACGCTCTTCTTGCGATAGAGCCAGGCGATCATCACCGCCAGCGTCGTGCCCTGGGCGATGAGCGTGGCGATTGCCGACCCCACGATACCCAGCCGCGGAAACGGCCCCACGCCGATCAGCAGCATCGGACTCAAGCTCATCTCAAAGACCACGGCGATCAGCGAAAAGTAGAATGGCGTCCGCGAGTCTCCGGCGCCCCGCTGGCCCATCATCAGGAAGGTGAAGAAGTAGATGATCGGAATGGCGCCGAAGATGATGCGCAGATAGGCGGTGGCCAGCTCCCGGGCGCCCTGCGGTGTGCCCATGCCCGCCAGGATGGCCGGCGTCAGCGTAAAGCCCGCAATGCCGACGGCGACGGATATCGCCAGGAAAAACAGGGTCGCCGTGCCCACCACGCGGGTGGCCAGCGCGCGGTCATCGGCGCCCACTGCCTGGCCAATCATGATGTTGGCGGCCATGCTCATGCCGAACATCGCGCCCATCATCAGGAAGAAGATCTGGTTGGAGTTGGAAATCGCCGTCAGAGCCGACTCGCCCAGTACGTGGCTGACCCAGATGGCGTTGGCCGAGCCATTCATGGATTGCAGAATGTTCGTGCCCATGACCGGCAGGGCGAACAGGATCAGCGTCTTGCCGATGGGGCCGGTGGTGAGGTCGGGACCCCGGCGGCGGCCCATGGCGGGCGGCCCTCCCGGTTGTCGCATCCCGTCCGTTCGAGCCTCCACCGTCGTTCTCCAGGTGCGAAACACGGGCTCACCCGGCCCATGATTTATGTTCACATACCGATTCTAGGACGCGCGCGCTGCCCCAATCGACCGTCGAGGGAGTCTTGAGGGGTTTTCATTTCGCGCTATGACCACCGAATGACGCTCAAGATCCTGCAATTCGGAACCACCGGCCAGCTGGCGACGGAGCTGCTGCGCCAGGCGCCGGCCCACGATGTGGCGATTACCGCCCTGTCCCGCGCCGACTGTGATCTGGCCGATCCTGAGGCTGCGGCCCGCAAGGTCGTCGAGATCGCCCCGGACCTTGTGGTGATCGCTGCGGCCTATACGGCTGTGGATCTGGCGGAGACCGAACAGGACCTGGCGCGCGCGATCAATGCTGCGGCGCCGGGCGCCATCGCGCGCGCCTGCGCGTCCTCGGGGGCGGCGCTGGTGAACATCTCGACGGACTATGTGTTCGATGGCGCGGGCGGCGCGCCCTATGCCGAGGACGCCGCCACCCATCCGCTGAATATCTACGGATTGACCAAGCTGGAGGGTGAGCGCGCCGTGCTGGCGGCCTGCGACCGGGCGGTGAATATCCGCACATCCTGGGTCGTGTCGGCCCACGGCAAGAACTTCGTGAAGACCATGCTGAGGGTTGGCGCGGCGGGAAATCCGTTGCGCGTGGTCGACGACCAGCGCGGCAGACCCACCTCGGCGGCGGACCTGGCGGGGTTCATCCTCTCCCAGGCGGAACGGCTGGCGGCGGCGAAGGCTGGCGACCCGGCGTTCGGGACCCTGCACTTCGCCAACAGTGGCGAAGTGAGCTGGCGCGGCCTGGCGGTGGCGATCTTCGCCGAGGCCATGGGCGACAATGCACCTGAGGTGGCCGCGATCACCACGGCGGAATACCCCGTCCCGGCGGCGCGGCCGCTGCGGGCCACGATGGACACGACGCGACTTCAGCAGGTCTTCGGCATCACGCCGCGACCCTGGCAGGCGGCCCTTTCGGATATCCTGACAGAGTTGAAGGGCTAGGCTCCGGCCAGCCGGCTCCTCGTTCGGCCATAGGCCAGATAGACCAGCAGGCCGACGATATTCCAGATCACGAACATCACCTGCGTCAGGCCCGCCAGGCTGGAGAACAGGTAGGTACACCCGCCAATCGCCAGCGGCCCCACAGCCCACCAGAGCGGCGTGCGGAACGGTCGCGCCAGCTCCGGTCGCTGAACCCTGAGGATCATCATCGCCAGCGCCGTGGCGATGAAAGCGGCGAGCGTTCCGGCATTGGCTACCTCGGCGATGAACTTCAGGGGCAGAAATCCGGCCATGGCGGCGGCGCAGACGCCGGTCAGGATGGTCACGGCCGCCGGCACCCCTCGTGCATTCACCGCCGAAAGCTCCCGAGGCAGCAGACCGTCCCGCGACATGGCGAAGAACACCCGGCTCTGGCCAAACATGAAGGCCATGATCACTGTCGGCAGCGCGATCACCGCCGCCGCCGCGATCAGGACGGCCACCAGAGGATAGCCCTCTTCCCGCAGGATGAAGGCCAGCGGCTCGGGGCTCTTGGCGAAAATCTCGAAGGGCATCGCGCCCAGGGCGGCGGCGGCCACCAACATGTAGATCGCCGCGCAGGCCAGCATGGAGCCCACGATAGCTATGGTCAGGTCGCGGCCCGGGTTCTTCGCCTCTTCCGCCGCCGTGGAGATGGCGTCGAAGCCGTAGAAGGCGAAGAAGATCACCGCTGCCGCCGCCATCACGCCGATCTTGGTCTGCTCGCCGTCGATCTCATGGGCGCTGAAACCGAAGGGCATGAAGGGCTGGAAGTTTGCGGCGTCGAAACCGGGCAGGGTCAGCGCAACGAAGGCGGCCAGGGCGACCACCTTGAAGATCACCAGATAGAAATTGATCGTGGCGCTCTCACGGGTGCCGATCAGCAGCAGGCCGGTGACGGCGAGCGTGATCACCACCGCCAGCAGGTCGATGACCCCCGGCGTCGCACCCCAGGGCCCGGCCGCCAGCGCCGCCGGCAGGCCCCAGCCGTGGCTGGCCAGGAAGCCGTTGGCATAGCCCGACCAGCCGACCGCCACTGCAGAACAGACCACGGTGTATTCCAGGATCAGGCTCCAGCCGATGATCCAGCCCACCAACTCACCCATGCCGGCGTAGGAATAGGTATAGGCCGAGCCCGCCTGCGGCATCAGGCTCGCCATCTCGGCGTAGCAGAGGGCGGCGAACGCACAGACCACGCCGGCGATGGCAAATGACAGAATGACCGCGGGTCCCGCCTGGCCGGCGCCAACGCCGATCAGCGTGTAGATCCCTGTACCGATGATCGCGCCGACGCCCATCGCCATCAGCTGCGGCCAGCCCAGCGTCGGTTTCAGGTGGTGACTGCCAGGCGCACGGGCCTCGGCTTCAACCGGCTTTCGGCGTGTCACAAAATCCATGGCGTTCCCCCGATTGTGGCGTGAGAATGGGCGCGCCGGCGGTGGCTGCCAAGCCCCGCCTCGGGGAGGCTGCATGCGACGTTTGATTCTCGCCCTGACACTCTGGTGCGCCGCCGCGCCGGCTATGGCCGACGACACGGCCCTGAACAGACTGGTGGCCGACTACGACGCCTATGTCCTGTCCCAGGACCCGGTCATGGCGGGCCGCGAAGGCGACCGCCGCGCTCTGGGTCGCCTGGCCGATCCGTCGGCCGGCGCCGATGTGCTTCGGCGCAGCAGCTATGAGGAATTCGCGGCGCGGCTGGCTGCAATTGAACCGGGCGGCCTCAGCGCGGACGCGCGCCTGAACCGCGACTTCCTAGCCTGGACGCTGGACCGGCGCCTGCAAAGCCTCGGATTCGACGAGGCGCGGACGGCCTTCAACAGCGACTGGGGCTTTGACCAGGAGTTGGGCTATGTGGCCTCCACGACCCGGCTGGACACCGAAGCCGACGCCGAGGCCTGGATCGCGCGCCTGCGGGCCTTGCCGAAATTCTACGCGCGGAGCCTCGAGAACGCCCGGCGTGGCGTGAAGACCCGCTTTACCCAGCCGCGTTCGACAGTGGAGTCTGTGCTGGCCCGTGCGCGAGCTGCTGCTGCCGCGCCTGTCGAGACTGACCCGCTGCTGAAGCCCTTCGAGGGCTCCGGCATCGATCCCGCAAAGCTTGCGGACCTGAAGGCCACCGCCGCGAGCGTGGTGCGTGAACAGGTCCGGCCGGTCCAGCGTGAGTTCGCCGCCTTCCTTGAAGCCGAGTACCTGCCGGCCAGCCGCAAGGCTCTCGGCGTTCGCACGGTTCCGGGTGGCGAGGCCTACTATCGCTGGCTGGTCGCCGATCATACGACCATCGACCTGACGCCGGACCAGATCCACGACCTGGGCCAGGCCGAGGTCGCCCGCATCCGCGCAGGGATGGGCAAGGTGATGGCCGAGACCGGGTTCACCGGCGACCTGCCGGCCTTCATCGCCATGCTGCGCAAGGAGCCGCGCTTCTACGCGACCTCGCGCCAGCAACTCCTGGAGAAGGCGTCAGAGATCACCAAGCGGATCGACGACAAGCTCCCCAGCCAGTTTGGAACCCTGCCGCGCCTGACGTTCGGGGTCCGGCCGGTCGCCGCCGAGATCGAGGAACGCTATACGACTGCACGCTATTTCCAGGGTGCGCCGAAGCTGGGGATCGCCGGCGGGTACATGGTCAACACCTCGCATCTGGATCAAAGGCCGCTCTACGAACTGCCGGCCCTGTCGGCCCACGAGTCGGTTCCCGGCCACCATCTGCAGATCGCACTCGCACAGGAACTCTCCGGCCTCCCGTCGTTCAGACGAAATGCCGGCGTGACCGCATTCACCGAGGGTTGGGGGCTCTACGCCGAGCGGCTGGCCGGTGAGATGGGCATCTACCGCGATCCCTATGAACGGTTGGGCGAACTTTCGATGGAGATGTGGCGCGCCTGCCGGCTGGTGGCTGACACCGGGATCCATTGGAAGGGTTGGACGCTCGATCAGGCCCGCCGATGCTTCACCGACAACAGCGCGCTGTCGCAGCTCAACATTGATGTGGAGCTGGCCCGCTACGTATCCTGGCCAGGCCAGGCGCTGGCCTACAAGGTCGGTCAGCTGAAGATCCTTGAACTTCGGGAACGCGCCAGGACCCGACTGGGTCCACGCTATGATCCCCGCCGATTCCACGACGCCGTCCTGCTGGCAGGACCCCTGCCGATGTCCCTGCTGGAGGCGCGGATCCAGGCCTGGATTGAGGGAGAGGCGGCGTCGCCGTCCTAACGGGCGCTCAGACATCGGACACAGGCAGGAACCTGATCCATGTCGCCGGACGACAGGTCCAGCCTCGCGGCCTCTGGCGTCCGTTGAAATTCCGCCGCAACATGTGCGCCTGAGTTTTCACCCCAGAATGCGCAACGCCCGAGGAAATCCCCATGTGTGACGACGACATCCATGTAGGTCTGGTTGAAGAGCCCAAGCCATCACGTCGTACTTTCGGTCTGATGACCGTGGCCGGAGCCGCCATGGCCTCCAACGCCTATGCTGGCACAGTCACCGAGAAGGACGTCGAGGTGAAGACCGCCGACGGGATCTGCGACGCGGTGCTCTACTATCCTACCGGCAAGGGGACCTGGCCTGCGGTGCTGATCTGGACCGACATCATGGGTCTGCGCCCGGTGTTCCGTGAGATGGGCAAGCGTCTGGCGGCCCAGGGCCACGTCGTGCTGGTGCCGAACCCGTTCTATCGTTCGAAACGCGCGCCCGTGGTGGATGCGACCTTCGATTTTTCCAAGCCGGAGGAGCGCGCCAAGGTCTTCGCCTTGCGCAGCGCCATGACCAACGACGGAATCGACCGCGACGCAGCCACCTTTGTGGCCTTCCTCGACGCCCAGCCGCAGACCAACAAGAAAAAGAAAGTGGGCGTACAGGGTTACTGCATGGGCGGACCCCTGTCGTTCCGGACGGCCGCGGCGGTTCCGGGCCGGATCGCAGCTGTGGGCAGTTTCCACGGCGGCGGCCTGACCACCAAGAACCCCGACAGCCCCCACCTGCTGATCCCGAAGACCAACGCCGCCTATCTGGTGGCTGTGGCGCAGAACGACGACAAGCAGCAGCCGGAGTCCAAGGATATCCTCAAGGCCGCCTTCGCCGAGGCCAGGAAGACGGCGACGGTGGAGGTTTATCCGGCGGCCCACGGCTGGTGTGTACGCGGCAGCGCCGTCTACGACGAGGCGGCGGCCGAGAAGGCCTGGGCCGAACTCACCAAGCTGTACAAAGCGCGGCTCGGTTAGGGCCAGACCCGGGCCCGGCGCGTCGTTCTGGGGCGCGTCGGGACTCGCCTTGCAGGGGCGCCGGTTTGCTCCCGGCCTGCTTTTTGCCTAGAAGGCTCGTTAATCCTCCGTCCTGTACCGGGCCGGAACAACCGAAGCATGGGACGAGGCCGAGGGCTCCGATCCTGAAAAATGCGCGGTGATGGTGGAGCTTGATGGCGTTGGTGAGGACAGGACCGGGATCAAAAGCGCGTGCGCGTCGGGTTGTGGCCGAGGCTGTGATCGTCGGCATTGCGGGCCTCAGCGCGGTGGCGGTGGCCCATGCCTCACTGCTGGCGCCCGCTCTGATCGCGGGCAGGACTGTGCCACAGTCAGCGACCGCTGTGGCCGTGGCGGCGTCTTCGGCGCCGGCGGAAAATGACGTCCTAATCGCCTTTCAGGAGCCGGTGCCCGGGCATGCCGTAGTGTCGCCCTTTGGCCTTCGCCAGTTGCCCTGGGAAGGCTCGGGCCGCTTGCACGAGGGCGTGGACATCTCGGCCGACGCTGGGGCCGCTGTGCGCGTCGCGGCGGACGGTGTGGTGATCGCTGCGGGCGAAAAAGGCGGCTATGGCCGCTATGTGGCCGTGCGCCACGCCGAAGGGTTGACCACGTTCTACGCTCACCTGGGCGAAATTGCCGCCGGGATGAAGCCTGGTCTGGCCATGGCGGCGGGGGAAACTCTGGGCCGTGTGGGCTCGACGGGAACCTCGACAGGGCCGCATCTCCACTTTGAAATCCGCGATGAACAGGATCGTCCGCTGAATCCGGCGATGTTCCTGGGCAAGGCGTTCGCCGAGGCCGGCGATCTGCCCCTCGACCTGGCCAAGCGCTATTCGGGACGGGTGCGGATGGCGCAGGTCTCGCGCATTCCGGCCAGCAAACAGGCGCTGATGGATGCCCGTGCAGGCAAACCCATCGTGTTGCGTCGCACCACCGACGCGGAAGACCTGGCCCAGGCCGAGCGTAACCTGCAGGGCCAGGCCCGGGAAGCCGCCATGAGCGAGCGGATCGACGGTCTGAAGGGTCTGGCGATCGGACCCGACGGCCGCCCGCGCGCCCAGCTCAGCCTCTAGGCCTGCCGGGACCCGTGGCCGCACCCCGCTATCAGGGCGAACGAGTCGATATCGGTGGGCGCCATCTACGGGTGGCGCGCGCCGGGCCCGTGTCTGGCGGTCCCCTGATCGTCTGCGAACATGGCGCCTATGGCTCGGCGACCGACTGGGCGGTGGTGCAGGCGATGCTGGCAGCCGGCGGGCGTCGCAGCCTGGCCTATGATCGTGCAGGCCTCGGCTACTCCGATCCCGGCCCGGAACCCCGGGATGGCCGAGCCATCAACGATGATCTTGAGGCGTTGCTGGAGGCCCTGGGCGAGACGGCCCCAATCCTGCTGGTAGGCCATTCCATGGGCGGGCTGATGGTCCGGTTGTTTGCGCTTGAGCGGACGCGGGCTCTGGTCGGGCTGGTGCTGGTGGATGCGGTGACGCCGGATGTGCTGGGCCTGCCGGGCGTGGCGCCGGGGGTGCAGGTGTTCGGGCGGCTGCTGCAGGTGGTGAGCCGGGGCGCAAAGGCAGGCCTGATGCATCCCGTCTCGTGGGTGGCGGGAAATCCCATCGAACTGCCGGGTGAAGCCGGCGCGGAGAAGCGCCGCATCCATGCCTCCGCCTCCCATGCCCACGGCGCGGCGGCTGAAGTGGTCTGCTGGCCCGAGACGTCGCGGATGGCCGGCGCCGCCGACCTTCCGCTGGATCTTCCGGTGGCGGTGGTGACTGCGGGCCCGTCGCGCGGCGGCGGCGCGCTCAAACGGGTGCAGGAGGCCCCGGCGAAACGCGCCAGGGCCGGCCATGTGGAGCATGTGACCGCCGCCAATCACGCCAACCTGCTTGGTCCACGCTTTGCGGCCGCCATTGTACGTGGCGTTGATCACGCCCTTGGCAAGGACTCCTGACGCAGCTCCCGATCAACGAGGCCGGCGGCCGCCGCCAGCCGGTCGGGGATCAGATTTGCCGCCGTCCCGTCCAGCGCCGGGCAAGTGATCAAGCCGTCCTCGCAGATCATGGCCGGAAGCCCCCCACGGGCGGCGGGCGGCAGAGCCTGCAGGGCGGCCTGCTGGTCGCGGGGCAGGCTCCGGGCCAGTCCTGCCAGCCGGGTGAGCTGGCCATCGCGATCCAGCGCGGCGATCTCGAACCGCCCATCCCAGACCACAGTCTGGCCGCTGGCGACCTGCAAGACGGGCGCGCCTGACCGCGCGATCTCGCCAGCCTCGCGGAAGAAGCGAACCTGCGCCAGATCAGCCTCAATCCGGGACCCGGCAAGGGTCGCGACGACGGCCCCCGGGCCGCGCAACGCTTCAGCGACGCGTTCAATCCTGGCGGTGGCCGGCCGGCGGGCGCCACCGCCGGCGCACACGCAGGCCATGGCGACAAGCCTTTGAAGGTCCGTCGCCGAGGCGTTCCGTAGTTCCTGGCGTGGGATCATGATCATTCCGGCCTGATGGGTGGCCCGGCTGGCCAGGACCAGCGGCGGGTCTGCGATGCGATCCGAAGGGGCGCCGACCAGGATCTCCCGCCGGGCGCGGGGGCGGGCGTAGCGCAGGTCAGCGTTCGCCGGATCATCGACCCAGCGCTGGCCCCCTGCGGTCAGCCAGGCGCGCAGGTCCGCGCGGCGCAGATCCAGCATGGGGCGCAGAAGGAATAATCCGCGTCCCTCAGGCCAGGCGGGCGACGGCGCCCATTCGCGAGGATCAGGCGTGGTGGATCCGGCGCGCCGCATGGCGTCAGCTTCCAGCCGGTCATCCCCGGTATGGCCCAGCAACAGCACGGAGGCTCCGGCTTCTCGTGCAGCCTCGGCCAGCAGGCGGTGGCGCGCCGTACGTGCGGCGGCGGGCAGGCCGGTGGCAGGCTTGCCGCCGGTCCAGGTCAGCGCGCGAAATCTATGGCCGAGGGTCGCGGCGAGTTCCGCGCAGGTGGCGGTCCAGCCCGCGGCTTCGGGCTGCAACCCGTGATCCACCGACAGGACAACCACGGGCCGCGCCGCCTCTCGCGCCCAGTCATGGATCATCAGGGTGAGCGCAACGGAATCGCCGCCGCCTGACAGGCCAACGGCTATGGGTTGGGTGGCGTCCCTCAGCAGCCGCCGGCCCAGGACCGTGCGGACGACCGCCTCTAGGCCGCGCACTTCGCCTGGGTGCGTGTCGCGGCTGCGCGGCTGGCGACGTTCGCCGGAGGCTTGGGGTAACGACGCATGAATTCCGCCAGGGTCTGACAGGCATCCGCCGGCTTCTTGAGGGCGACGAGGGATCTGGACAGTTCAACAACTGCGTCGGGCGCCCAGGGGGTCTGCGGCCAGCCGCGCATGGCGCCGATATAGGCCTTGGCCGCGTCGGCGTGGGCGGCGCGGACAGTCAGGGTCTTGCCCAGCCAGTAGCGGGCCTCGGGCGTGCGCGAGGCGTCCGGCCAGGTTTCCACAAACCCTGCAAAGGCGGCTTCGGCGGCATCGTAGTCGCCGGCCAGCATCAGTTGGCGGGCCTGGGCGAAGTCCTTGGCCGGATCCCCCGGCGCAGCCGCCTGAGGCGGGGCGTCGGGTTCGGGCGGCGGCGCGTTGATCTCGGCGAGCTTCTGCTCCAGCGCGGCCAGACGCTCGGTGAGCGACTGCACGTCGCGCTTCAAGGCGATGTTTTCCCGGCGCGCCTGATCGGCGTCGCGGGTGACGCTTTCGAATGATCCGTTAAGACTGCGCAGGGTCTGCTCGAGATCACTTAGCCGGACAGCCATTTCGCCCATCCGGGCGTCGGTGTCCGCCGGCTGCACGACCACCGGCTTGCCGGTGTCGCGCAGCTGGAAGACGATGGACCGGAGTTCGCGCACCACCTTTTCCATCCGCTCCACCCGCTTGGCGTCGCGGGCGTCGAGAGGATCCTCCATCGGCGTCTGCGACCAGACCGGCCCGGCGCTTGCCAGGACAGTCATGGCCAGCAGGGCCAAAAGGGAGCGGTGCGCGCGCACGTCCTACCGGGCGCCGGAGACGACGGCCGTGCGGGCGTTGCGGTTCTTGTCCCAGGACGCCTCGCCGGATCCAGCGTCGATGGGCTGTTCCTTGCCGAACGAGATGGTCGAGATCCGGTCCGCCGTCACACCTTTTTCGACCAGATAGTCGCGGACCGAATTGGCGCGGCGGGCGCCAAGCGCCAGATTGTATTCCCGGGTGCCGCGCTCATCGGCGTTACCCTCGATCCGCACCTTGACCGCGCCATAGCGGCGAAGCCAGGCCGACTGGGCGTCCAGCAACGGCGTGGCGTCGGCGCGGACATCGTGGCTGTCGGTGTCGAAATAGACGCGGTCGCCGACATTGACGACAAAGTCTTCGGTCGATCCGGGCAGCGCGCCGGTTGGCGCCTGGGTGACCGGCGCAGCAGGCGGAAGCTCCGTGCGCGGCGCCTGGGGCTGGGCCGGGGGCGGTGCCTCGATGGGGAGAGCCGGCTTCGGCTTTGTCTGGCAAGCCGCCAGGGACGCAGCGGCGGCGCCCACAAGCACCAGCCTGAGTAGGGTGCTGCCATTTACACTTCGCATCATCTGCATGTCCTCGGGTTCGGGTTGTATATAGGGATCAGAATCCATGGTGCCGGTTTTGGCGCAAGACTAGTTGAGCAATGGTGACCACGCGGGGTCTGACCCTGCCCCCGGATAGGGCATCGGCTGCAGAACCCGACCCGTCACGTCGACCGTCCAGAGCTTGGGCGGGCCGCCTGGCGTTTCGCGCGAGAACATCAGCACCCGGCCGTTCGGCGCCCAGGTGGGGCCTTCATCGAGATAGCTGGAGGTGAGCAGGCGCTCATCCGATCCATCCGGGCGCATCACCCCGATATGGAACTCGCCGCCGGTCTGTTTGGTGAAGGCTATGAACTCCCCGGTCGGACTCCAGACCGGAGTCGTATAGCGCCCGCCGCCGCCCGAGATCCGCCGTTGGCCCGAGCCGTCCGCGCCCATCAGATAGAGCTGAGGCGAGCCCCCGCGATCCGAATTGAACACGATCCGCGCGCCATCCGGTGAGAAAGAGGCCGAGGTGTCGATCGAGGGGTCGGAGGTGAGGCGGGTGGAGGTGCGGCTGGAAAGGTTCATCACGAAGATGTCGCTATTGCCCCCCCGTTCGACCGAGAACGCGACCTTGCCGCCGTCGGGCGAGAACCGGGGCGCGAACACCATGCCGGGAAAGGCGCCCAGGCTTTCACGCCGGGCCGTTTCCAGATTGAACAGGAAGATCGATGAACTGTCCGGGCGCAGCGACATATAGGTGATCTCCTGGCTGTTGCTGGAGAACCTGGGGGTCATGACGATGCTGTCGCCGCTGGTGAGGTAACTGGGATTGGCGCCGTCCTGATCCATGATCGCCAGGCGCTTGATCACCTTGGCCCGTCCGCCGCTCTCGGCCACGAACACCACGCGGGTGTCGAAGTAGCCCTTCTCGCCGGTCAGCCGCTCATAGACCGCATCGGAAATCTTGTGCGCCACGCGTCGCCAGTTCTCCGGGCTGGAAGTGAACTGCAGGCCCAGCATCTGTTGTTCGGCGAAAACGTCCCACATGCGGAAGTCCACGCGCAGCTTGCCACCCTCGACGGTCACCTGTCCGTTGACCAGGGCCTGGGCGTTGATGGTTTTCCAGTCGCCGAAGCGGGGCTGGACTGCAGCGGTCAGGTTTTTTTCAACGAAGCTGGCGGGGTCGAGTGGCCGGAACAGGCCCGAGCGCTGCAGGTTGGCTGCGATCACCTGAGCGATATCGGCGCCCTGGGTCCCGCCGAACGCTGGAACCGCCACTGGCAAGGGCTGGACATCGCCGCGGTTGACGTTGACCTCGATTTCGGCCCGGGCGGGTGCGGCCAGAAGTAGGCCGATCAGGGCCAGCAGCACCATGGTGACGACGTGCGCTGAAGAGCTGCGAAGGGAGCGGGTCATCGGCAGGCCTCTCGGGCGTTGAAATTGACAGCGACCCTGTCGCCATAGAACTCGCGCGGCAGGCCCCGGAAGGGCGCCGCGGCATAGACCGCGCGGACGGCGCGTTCGGCGCCGGCGGTGGCGACCGGTGAGCGAGCACCCTGGATCTGGGGAACCACCTCGCCCACCACCTGCCCGGTCGCGCCGAGCTGGAAGGTGACCCGCACGATGACATCGCGCCCACCCTCGACGTCGCAGTTGGGGTTCCAGCGGCGCTGGAGTTCCTCGGTCATGCCGGCAACGGCGGCGCCGGCGGCCAGACCGGACCCTACGGTCTGGCGGGTGACGGGGGCGGTTTCGGGTCTGGCGGGTCCCTTGGCGGCGGAGGAGGGGCGCTGAGGCGTGTTGCGTGCGGGGCGGGTCAGGCTTGCTTCCAGCGAATCCAGATCAAAGGCCTTCTCGGCGGGTCGTGTGGCTGGCTTCGTCGTCGGCGTGGGCACTTTCTCGGCCGGTTTTGCCGCCTTGGTCGGCGGCATCGACGGCGCCGGCAGAGGCTGCGGTGGAACCGGTTCCGGCGGCGCGTCGGCCACCGGATCGGCGGTCATGGCCGACTGGGTTTCCGGGCCCTGTTCCGCCGGTCGGGTGTCCATTTCGGGCGCGTTCGAGACGATGGTCACCGGAACAATGGCGCCTGCTTTCAGGTCGCGATTTCCCCACGAGATCATGAAGGCTGCTGCCACGCCGACGTGCAGAGCCAGCGACCCGACGGCTGCGGGGCTGAACTCTATACGTCGGGCGGCCCGGGCGCTCACGGGATCGCCTCGTCCTTGTCGCCGCCGGAGGATGGCCCGCCGGTCTCGGTGATCAGGTTGATGGCGCTGAAGCCCGAGGTGGATAGCGAGGCCATCACCTGGGCAACGGTTCCATAGGAGGCCGAGGCGTCGGCGCGCACATAGATGGGCCGGGTGGTGTCGTCGGCCATGGCCTTCAGCCGTGGCGAGAGGTTGGCGAACGGCACCTCGGCCTCCGCGATATAGATTCGTCCGTCCGCGCGGATCGAGACCGTGATCGGGTCCGGCACGTCCTGCATGGCGCCGGCCTCGGTCTTGGGCAGCTCCACAGGAACGCCTGCGGTCAGCAGCGGCGCCGAGATCATGAAGATGATCAGCAGCACCAGCATGACGTCGACCAGCGGCGTGACGTTGATCTCGCTGAGTGCGCCGCGCCGGGCGCGACCCCGGCGGCGGCGGCGTCCGCCGCCCGCCGCAAATGCGTCATAAGCCGACAGCGCCATGGGTCAGGCCCGCTCCGACAGGCGACGCTGGATTGCGGTGGAGAGATCGTCGGCAAAGCCCTCGAGACGTCCGGCGTACTTGGCCGCGCTTGTCGAGAAGGCGTTGTAGAAGATGTAGGCCGGGATGGCGGCGACCAGCCCGATCGCGGTGGCGAACAGCGCCTCGGCGATCGAGGGCGCGACGATCGCCAGCGACGTGTTCTTCTGGATGGCGATCGCCTGGAAGGACTGCATGATCCCCCAGACGGTGCCGAACAGCCCTACGAAGGGCGAAGCCGTGGCGACGATGGCCAGGCCCCCCAGGCCGGTTTCCACCCGCGCACTCTCGCGGGCGATGATGGTGTCGAGCGTGCGGTCGATCCTCTGGACCAGAAAGGCCAGCTGGCCCTCGGTGGCGCCGCCGCGCCCACGGCCATCGCGCCACTCCTTCAGCGCCGCCTGAAGCATGCGCGGCAGGGCCTGGACAGGCTGGTCACCGGCGTCAGCAGCGACATCCTCGAGACTGCGACCGGAGGCTACGGCATCCTCGAAGGCGTTGGCGTCGCGATTGAGCGTGTGAAACCGGAACAGCTTTTCCAGAATGATGGTCCACGACCAGAGGGAGGCGGCCGCCAGGCCGATCATCACCAGCTTCACCACCCAGTCGGCGCGGACGAACAGGCTGATGAGGTCGAAGCTCTCGGGAGTGAGGGCGGCGGCCGGGGTCATGGCGTCTCCTGCGAATCGGGCGTTAGGATTGAAGCGTGTCAGTGGCGAACTTAAGGCGCGAGCCAGGGGCTCATGGCCTCGATCAGCGCTGCGGGCGGGCGGCGTGCGCGTCCGGCCGGATCGATACAGGCGGCGTGGAGCTGGGCCTGTGCAATCAGATCGTCGCCCCGCAGGATACGCTGTGCGAACAGCATCCGGGGGCCCTTGAGCACGTCGATGGTTGTTCGGACGAGCAGCGCGTCGTCCACTCTCGCGGCGCGCTTGTAGTCAACCTCCACCCGCGTGAGCGTGAAGGCAGCCGGCGGGTCCAGCGCCAGCAGCGACTGGTGACTGACGCCGACCAGCCTGAGGAAATCGCTCCGCCCGCGTTCGAAATAGCGCAGGTAGTTGGCGTGATAGACCACGCCGGTGAAATCGGTGTCCTCGTAGTAGATGCGTACTGGCAGGACGTGTTCGCGCCCTTCCATCCAGCCTGATGAGGGGTCGCTCGGATTCATAGGTCACTCTGTGGCATGATCCGTCGCATGAACCTGTCGAACAATGGGACCGTGAAACCTGTGTCGCCATGAGCGGGGCTGTAAACCATTCCTTTTCCAATCAGGCTCGCACGGACGGGACCCGTGCTTGTGACCTTGACACCGAGACCGGTCGCGATGTCCCCCGAACGATGGGGCCCCGCGCCGAGCTCAGCCATGGCCCGCAGATATCGTTTCTCCGATGGCGTCAGGCGATCAAAACGTACCCTGAAGAAACTCTGATCCAGAGCGGCGATCGCACGCGGGGTCGCCGCATCGACCGCCTCCGTGCCGATCGGTGATCCGCTGGCGTTGAGCCAGGCGTGATAGCCCCACTCCTGCAGGAAATAGGGATAGCCTTCGGTCAGTTCGTAGATTCGGCGTAGCGCGGGCTCGGTGAAACGGGCCCCTTCCTGCTCCGCCGGCGCCTGCAGGGCCAGGCGGGCCTCAGGTAGCGTGAGCGGTCCGGCTTGCGGAAACGCGAAGAGTCGCTCTGCGTAAGATTTGGACCGACCGGTTAGACCGACGAGCTGCGGAAGCCCGGCACCGAGCAATACTAGGGGAAGTTGCTTTTGGCTGACCCGGTGCATCCCCACGATCAGGGCGCTCATCTCGATCTCGTCGAGGTACTGCAATTCGTCCATAATCAAGGCTACCGCAGTGCCACGTTCCCGGGCGGCCTCACCGACCGCGACCAGCAGGTCCGGAAGGTCTGCTTCCAGATCGCCGCTGTCCGCTACGCCGGGCTCGGTTTCGCCATCGAGCGAGATCTCGATATCCGCATACTTGACCTTGACGACCCGCGCGAAGCTTCTCAACGCCCGGAACGCGCGACGGGCGGCGTTGCTGACCTGCTCGCCGCGGTCGAGCTTGAGAATAAGGCTACGCAGGGCTGGAGCCAACATGGCCGGCAGGCTCTTGTTCTCAGGCGCCTCCAGTAGCTCCGCGAAATAGCCCTGCGATTCGGCGATCAACTGGATGCGATTGAGCAGGACTGTCTTACCAACGCCGCGCAGACCTACGATCATCAGGCTCTTGGCCGCCCGACCCCGGGCGACGCGCGCCAGCGCCACCTCCGCGTCCATCAGAATAGTCTCGCGGCCGGCAAGTTCTGGTGGAGGCGAGCCCGCGCCTGGCGCAAACGGATTAGAGATCGGGTCCATGTATAGTTATATTATCAAATTATTGCCCAAACAATGTATAATTAGGTAACTTCTCAATTATCGCTCATTCGAACAGGTCCGTGGCAGGTGGTGCGGCGGAAGCCAGCGGCGCGGCCAGGCCCAGGTGGGCGTAGGCGCGGGCGGTGGCCATGCGGCCACGCGGGGTGCGCTGCAGGAAGCCCTGTTGCAGCAGGAAGGGCTCGATCACATCCTCCACTGCATCCTTCGCCTCGGCTATGGCGTAGGCTAGGGTCTCAACTCCTGCGGGGCCGCCGGCGTAGTTTTCGATGAGCGCGCGCAGGTAACGGCGGTCCAGCGCGTCCAGGCCATGCTCGTCCACGTCCAGCCGGGCCAGGGCCGAGGCGGCGGCGGCGCGTCCGATGACCGCCACGCCGTCCGAGGCGGCGAAGTCGCGCACCCGGCGCAGCAGGCGACCGGCGACCCGCGGCGTTCCCCGGGCGCGGGTGGCAATCTCGGCGGCGCCGTCTGCGGCCAGCGCCGTTCCCATCTTCACGGCAGCGCTCATCAACACCTGTTGCAGCTCGTCGTGGGTATAGAACTCCAGCCGGATCGGAATGCCGAAGCGGTCCCTGAGCGGCGTCGCCAGGAGCCCGGCCCGTGTCGTGGCCGCGACAAGCGTAAAGGGTGCCAGATCGATGCGGATCGACCGCGCCGAGGGCCCCTCGCCGATCACCAGATCCAGCACGTGATCTTCCATTGCCGGATAGAGGATTTCCTCGACGTTGGCCGGCAGGCGGTGGATCTCGTCGATGAACAGCACGTCGCGAGGTTCGAGGTTGGTGAGGATCGCGGCGAGATCCCCCGCCTTGGCCAGCACGGGCCCCGACGTGGCGCGAAAGTTCACCCCCAGTTCCCGGGCGACGATCTGGGCCAGGGTGGTCTTGCCAAGGCCGGGCGGGCCGAACAGCAGCACGTGATCCAGCGCTTCGCCACGGTTTTTCGCCGCCTCGATGAAGACAGAGAGATTGCCCTTGGCCTGCTTCTGCCCAACGAACTCGGCCATGGTCTGGGGCCGGAGCGCCTTGTCAGCGGGCTCGAAGGCGGCGGGCTCGCCCGAGACCAGGCGGGTCATCGCCCCAGTTCCTGAAGGGCGGCCTTGATCAGGGCCGGCGCCTCGACGCCGTCGCCCAGGCGTATGGCGGCGGTCTCGACTACGCGGCGTGCGGCGGCCTCGGCCACGCCCAGGCCCAGCAGGGCGGCCACAGCTTCGCCCACCGCCGTGGGTTTCGGCGGCGCTGGCGCTGTGATCTGTCCGTGGAAGGCGGCCACCGGACCATCTGTAATCGGCTTATCCTTGAGTTCCGTGACAATGCGCTGCGCCAGCTTGGGACCAACGCCCTGTGCGCGCGCCACCAGCGCCTTGTCGTCCCGAGCCACGGCCTGGGCCAGTTCGGCCGGCGGAAGCACATCCAGCACCGCCAGCGCCGCCTTGGGGCCTACCCCCTGGATGGTGCGCAACAGCACGAAGGCGCGACGGTCCTCCCGCGCCAGAAATCCGTAGAGGGTCAGGCCGGTCTGTTCGCCGAACTGGCTCTCCACATGCAGCAGCGCCTCGTCGCCCACCGGCGGCAGACGGCCCAGGGTGCGGCTGCCGCAGCGGACCACATAGCCCACACCCATGACGTCGATCAGGGCGTCTTCTTCCGACACCTCGGCCACGGTCCCGCGCAGGCGCCCGATCATGCAGGGCGCTCCGGGGTGCGGATGGGGCGAATCACGTTCGGCATGTGTTCACCAGAGGTACCGCAGCCGGGAGTCCGGGGAAACGTCCGAGCCGTGGCTCTACTCGGCCGCCCGCGTGCGGGCCAGGGTGCGAAGGTTCTCCTCGTGGCCTTCCCGCGTGATCCGATAACCGCTCATGATGGCGATCATCGTCATCCAGAGCGCCAGGATTGTCGGCACATAGTAGGCGCCCATCCGCCAGATCGTCTCTTCAGAGACCTGCGAGGGGTCGGCGCCCGCCTGGACGCCGGCCACAGTGAGCACAAAGGTCGCAGTGATCAGTCCCAGGCCATTGACCATCTGACGGATGAAGGCGATGGCGGCGAAGAACACGCCCTCTGAACGACGCCCGGTCTTGATCTCCGACTGCTCCACAAGATCAGCCATCATCGAGGCCGAAAGGATCTGGAAGCAGATGATCAGGCCGACGTCGATCAGGGTCGCGGTGAAGACGAACCAGAAGACGAAGGGATCGCCGTTGTCAGGCAGGATGCCCAGCAGACGCAGGACGATGGGCATAGGCGAGCCCAGGAAAGCGATCAGGCCGATGATGATCGCGCCCCGCTTCTTGCCGATGGTGCGGCTGACGATGGGCGCCAGGACGGCGCCAATGATTGCAGAACCGAATACGCCCGTCGTGATCAGGCCGCTCTGCTGGGAGCTGAACTGCCAGAAATAGTTGAAAAAGTAGAAGCTGAGCGCCGCCGAGAGGCCCGCAGCCACCGAGCCGAAGGCGGCGGCGGCGAAGAGCGCGATAAAGGAACGGTTCGACAGGGTCTCGAAGATCTCCTTGAAGATTTTCACGAGGCTCAGGTCTCGCTTGGGCGGCGGCGCTTTCAGGTGCGGGATGCGCGAATGGGTGCCCAGCGCCGAGCCCATGATGCCCACAAACATGATCACCGATCCGATGATCCCGTAGACCTGATAGGCCTCGCGATTGAATTGGCCGTTCTTGATGTCGGCAGTGACGAACATCGGGAACAGGACGGCGAACATCAGCACCGACATGGTGTTGCCGACCGTCCAGCCGAAGAACGAGCGGAAGGATAGCAGCGAGCTACGCTGGTCGTAGTCCGGGGTGAGTTCCGGGGCGAGCGCGGTGCTGGGGATCTCGTAGATCGAGACGGTCATGCGGATCACCACGGCCAGTCCCAGCAGGTACCAGAATGTAGCCAGATCGGACCACCCCACCGGCGGGCTCCAGAGCAGGAAGTAGATGCTGCTGAGCGGAAGGGCGGCGAAGTACATGAAAGGGTGCCGTCGACCCCAGCGTGAGCGGAAATTGTCGGACCAGTAGCCCACCACCGGGTCGATGACGGCGTCCATCATCAGGGCGATGGTCAGGGCGAGGCCTACGAGGCGGGCGTCAAGCCCGACGACCTGACTGTAGAAGAGCAGAAGGAAATAGGCGAAGCCGTTGTCCTTGACGCCGCTGACGCCGGCGCCAAAGCCGTAGGCCAGTTTTGTCCAGAGCGAGGGCGGCGGCGGGCCTGGGACGGACGAGGGGTTTTGAGCGTCCGGGCTTTCAGCCATGAGAATGTCATCCTGCGGCTACGCCGCGTTCACGATTTCACATCCCCCGGCAGCACTGGATCATGTGGCGTGGCCTAGCGCTAGGGGGATTATCCAACTCCGGATACCGTGGAATCGAAAAATGGACCCGCCTCTACCGTCTGGTCATACGGCTTTGGGGGACCTAGCATCCGCTTCGAAACCGGAGACCACCCCATGCGCGTCGTTCTGGCACTGTTATTGTTGATATTGGCGCAACCCGCCTGGGCCGAATCGGCCCGTGACCGGCTGGTCGTAAGCCCGGCCTGGGTGGCGAAGCGGTTGAGCGACCCGGACCTGGTGATCCTGCAGGTGGGCGACAGGCCGGGGTATCAGGCCGGGCATATACCCGGCGCCCGGCTGTTGATGCTGTCTGACATCGCGGCGCCGTCCACCGGTCCGGAGCCCCTGATCCTGCAGATGCCGGAGCCGGAGGCGTTGCGGGCGCGGCTCGCGGCGTTTGGCGTCTCGGACAAGTCGAAGATCGTGGTCTATCCCACGCGAGAGGGCATTCAGTCGGCCACGCGGGTGGTTTTTACCCTGGATGCCGCGGGCCTTGGCCAGCGCACCTTCCTGCTGGAGGGCGGCATGAGCGCCTGGACGGCAAGCGGCGGCAAGGCCTCGACCGAGGCGCCGGTCATCACACCCGGCAAGCTCTCGGCGTTGAAGATGCGCCCGCTGGTGGTCGATGCGGCCTTCGTACGTGAGCACACCGGCAAGCCCGGCTATGTTGTCGTCGATGCGCGAGCCCCCGACTTCTATTCCGGGGCGCGGGCTGGCGGCATGCCTTCGAAACCGCACAAGTCGGGTCACATTGCAGGTGCTGCGAGCGTGCCCTTCACCTCGGTGACCACGTCTGACTTCAAGCTCGCGGCCGCCGATGAGATCGCCGCAAGGTTCAAGGCGGCAGGCGTGAAATCCGGCGATACGGTGGTGGCCTACTGCCATGTGGGTCAGCAGGCCACGGCGACGATCTTCGCGGCCAGGACGCTTGGCTTGAAGATCCTGCTCTACGACGGCTCCTTTGAAGAGTGGTCACGGCTCGACGGCGCCGTCGAGACGTCGAAGTAGCCTCCAGATCGTCGACCACGACTAGCGATTGGGCATCGGAGCGTCGAGACGTCGCGCGCTTAGGCATCTAACCGGTTGCGATGTCTTCGGCAGGGTTCCCAGTGGCCCGATGCGCCCGGGCGCGACAGGCTGATGTCGAATTGATGACAGACATCGGGGGCTCCATGAACCATGCACGTCGACTCTTGCGCACGCACCGCGCCCTGAAACTCGTGTTGTTGGGCGGAGCCATGCTGGCGAGCCCGGCACTAGCCGCCGAAGCTCCCGTACCGGCCGAGGTGGAAGAACTGGTGGTGACCGGCTCGCGGGTGTCTGAGGCGACGGTGGCCATTGGAACGGACCGGGTGACGGCGACGGTTTCCATCACCAGCGAAGCGCTGCTGTCGGCGCCGGCAGGGATCACCGGTCTGAAGATGCTGGAGAGCCTCCCGGGGTTCAAAGTCCAGGCCAATGATGCGCTGGGTCTTTATGAATTCGGAAACTCGGTTTCGGTGCGCGCCTTCAATTTCCAGCAGATAGGGTTTCTGCTCGACAGCATTCCTATGGGCCGCTCCGACCAGTTCGGCGGCAGCCCGATCTATCGCTATGTGGACAACGAGAACCTTGCGCGGCTGACGGCGTCGGCCGGGGCGGGCGACGTATCTCTGTCCAGCTACGCCTCGCTGGGGCCGATCGTCAGTTACATCACGCGCGGGCCGCAGGAGGAGTTTGGAGGCAAGCTCAGCTTCAGTCGCGGCAGCGACGAACTGCTGCGGGCCTTCGGCCGTATCGACACCGGTGAGCACAACGGCTTTTCGGCCTTTGCCAGCGCTTCGCTGATCTCGGGCGAACTCTGGCGTGGCCCCGGCACCATCGACCGCAATCACTATGAGGGCCAGATCCGTTACCGCTTCGGCGAAGGGTCCCTGACCTTCCAGACAGTGCACAACGACTATTTCGACTATGACAGCCCCTCGATCACCAAGGCTCAGTATCTGGGGACGGCAGGCGACATCTTCGGTCGCAAAGGGCGCAGCTTTGCCTACCTGGGCTATGTTCCCTTGTCGGGCCCTCTGGGTTCGGCGGCGACAGCGACCTCACTGCCCATCACGGCGGCGGGGATCCCGTACTCGAACGCGGCCTTCAACCAGTACTACAAGTTCGCCGTGAACAGCCGGAAGGATCATCTCTACGGCCTTACCCTGGCGACACCTGTCGGTGAGGCGTTCGATATCTCGACCACCGCCTACTACGAGAAAAAGTCCGGCTACGGGGTCTCGCCCGAGGCCTATGCCACGTCGCTCGCCAGCTACAACAACCAGCGCCTGATCGTCGCGGGCCTGACCGCGCCCAAGGGCCTGCAATATGGCCTCTCCACAGTGGACGGCGAGCGCATGGGTCTCAACAGCCGGGCGGGCTGGAAGTCCGGCGACCACCATATCCAGGCCGGCGTCTGGTACGAGGACGACGACTATCACCGCACCCAGCAGCGCTACAATGTGGCCAACGGCGACCCGGACGGCGCGCCGCTGCTCAATGAACCCGTCCACCTTCAGCGCAACTACATCTCCAACCGCAAGACCACGCAGATATTCCTGAAGGATACGATCAGCCTGTTCGATGACCGGCTGAAGCTGGACGTGGGCTTCAAGGGTCTGAACATCGACTATGTGATCTCAGGTTCACGTAACCCGGCCGACTTCATCAACCGCCGCACGCCGCGGATCACGGATACCTGGAAGGACTGGTTCCTGCCCCAGGTCGGCGCGGTCTGGTCGCTGACCGGCACCGATCAGGTGTTTGCGTCATATTCCGAGAACCTGGCCCTGCCACGCGGGGCGGATGACATCTTCTCCGCCGCAAGCCCGCTCGCGCCCGGACCCGAAGCGGAGACCGCAAAAAACTATGAACTGGGCATTCGCACCAACCGGCCTACCTTCAATGCCGCGCTGGTCGGGTACTTCACCCGCTTCGAGAACCGGCTGCAGTCCTTCGCCTCGCTGGTCCCGGGAAGCACCACGACAGAGACGTTCTTCCAGAACGTCGGTGGCGTGGAGGCGCATGGTCTGGAGTTCAGCGGCCAGTGGAAGCCGGAGCTTCTCGGCGGCAAGGTCTATTTCAACACCAATGTTTCGTACAGCATATCGGAATTCAAGGACAATTTCGCCACGTTCCTGATCGCGGGCAACAAGGTTCCGGACTTCCCCAAGTGGGTGTTCCAGGGCGGCGTCACATTTGAACCGGCCCCTGGCGCGGTCCTCAACCTGTCGGCCCGGAAGGTGTCCAAGCGCTACACCAACTTCACCAACGCCGAGTCCACCGACGGCTACATGATCTACAACGCCTATGTGGATCTGGGCGACGGCTTCGGCGTCGGCCCGCTGAAGCAGGTCAAGGCCCGCATCAACATCGATAACATCTTCGACAAGGACTACCTGGGCACCATTTCCGCCACAACCAGCACGCCGGCCACCTTCCGGCCCGGGCCCAGGCGGACCATCCAGGTTTCGCTGTCGACGGACTTCTAGAGCGGGCCGAGGAAAAACGTGATCTAGGCCACGCGCCGCGCTGTGCGCGCGTGGGCGTGGGCGATGGCCACGGCCAGGGCGTCGGCGGCGTCGCTGGCGGTCTTGCCAGCGGTGGGTAGAAGGCGGGCGATCATCCAGCCCACCTGAGCCTTGTCGGCGCCGCCGGTGCCGACGACGGCCTTCTTGACCACGGTGGCGGCATACTCGGCCACCGGCAGTCCCGCGCGGGCCGGCACGATCATGGCCATGGCGCGGGCATGGCCCAGCTTCAGTGCCGACTGGGCGTTGGAGTTCATGAAGGTCTCCTCCACAGCCGCCTCATGGGGAGCCCAGGTGGTCAGCACCGCCTCGATCTCCGTGAACAGGCACAGCAGGCGCTCGGCGAACGGCAGGGTGTCCTTCGGCGCGATCACCCCGTGAGCCACGTGGCTGATCCGCGCGCCGGCGCAGTCGATCACGCCCCAGCCGGTACGGCGCAGGCCCGGGTCCAGTCCAAGGATGCGAATCGGTGCGTTCATTGTCTGTTCCCGACAACATGCCGGATGACGCCACGAAATGCTTTCGGAAATGTGAGCCTAATGCGCCGCGTGGGCGCCGCGCGCATCGCGGACGGCCTTCATCGCCTGCGTCATATCCGGCGTGCTGCATTCAGGATCGCTGCGGGGCGGGGCGCTGACGCCGCCCAGGCAATAGGCCGCCGCGACCTGGCGGGGGATCAGATCCAGCGGTTCAGGCGAGCGGTCGCCTCGGGCGACGGCGCGCGCCAGCCCGTCCAGAAACGCCCCCCACTGCGCGGCGGCAGGATCACTGGCGAGCGTATCTCGAGGCAGGGCGGCCAGGGCGATCCCTGCTTCCTCGAACCGACCCAGCTCGCGCAGCGCATTGGCGGCGCGGACCCTGAGGGCGAAGGCCTCGATCGGCGGGGCCGCGCCGGCCAGCACCTTCACGGCGTCAACGAACTCGTCCTGATAGCGCGCCTTGCGCAGGGAGCCGTCCTGCGCCTCCCATGTGGCGTTCAGCAGCAGCCAGGCCGTCACCGGCGAACGCGGCTGCAAAGCGTGTTCGAGGTAGGCGGCGCGATACCAGGTTCCCTGACCCTCGCGGAGCGCGATGAACCCGGGGTCGGCCAGGATCGCAGGCAGCTGCGCGCGCTCCTCGCGGGAGAAGTTGCGGTACATCACCAGGCCATTGCCCGGACACTCCGGGAGCGGCGCCGGGAACACCCATGAGCCATAGGGCTTGCCATCCGGCCGTTGGCCCCAGGTGGCGTAGGCCGTCGCGCTGGTGAAGGCGAACCGCTCGCCGCCGACCGGACAGGTCAAAGTTTGGGTGACGGGCGCGGTCGGCGTCGCGGTCTGGGCGGCGAAGGGCAGCAGCAGGACGGCGGCCATAGATGCGGCGGCGGGCGATTTCCGGACTGCACGAACAAACGCCATCATCGTCCTTTTATAGCGCCCGACCATCAGAAAACGCCAATCAAGGGAATCCTTGTCCGATTATTGCACGCTCAGGGTTATGGTGCTGACCTGCCTCTCTGATTTAGCCTCAGGCATCAGTATTGAGGAGATCAAGGCTATGAAGATGCGTTTTCTGGCCACTGCCGCCGTTTTGGCGCTTGGCGTGGCGACAGCAGGTGGCGCGTCGGCGGCAACAGTGGTTTATGACCTGAACCACTACGCAGCCGGGTTCACCGGATCGCTCGGCACCGTGACGGTCAGCGACAACGTCGCCAACCAGCTTCTGATTAATGTCAATCTGACGGACAACACGTTCTTCCAGGTTGATGGGGGGCAGGCAGCGAGAACTCTGCCCTGTGGTTCGACCTTGGTCAGGCAGATGTTGCTCTAACCTACAATTTCGTGGCGCCCGCCCTGGGAGCATATTCCGATGGTGGACAGTTTACGGGCTACGGCTACAACAATAACGCCTTTCGTGCGGGCAATGGCTTCCTAAGCGGCTTTGACTATCAGGTAACGGTCAAGGACACTCAGAACCCGAAGGACTACTACGGTGGTACAAGTAACCTGACCTTCACGATCACGGGCGCGGGGCTTACCCTGGCCAGCCTGACGTCGCAGGCCGAGGATAATGGCGTCTCTACCAAGAACGTGTTCTTCGGCGCTGATCTTCGTCAATGCATTGGCACTGCGGCCTGTGTGACCGGTCCTGTTGGCGCCATCGGGCGTAATGGTGGCGGCGGTGACGCAGTAGTTCCCGAGCCCGGCACATGGGCTCTGATGATCCTGGGCTTTGGCGCGGCTGGAGCCATGCTCCGTCGCCGTCGCGCGCTGGTCGCGTAGGACCTCCACGGACACAACAATAGAAGGGCCCGGCCAATGGTCGGGCCCTTTTGCGTTGAAGGTCGCCCCGGACGCAGCGCTGAGCCTACCCGAACAGGAAGTCTCCGGACTTGAGCCCATAGCCGTTGCTGAGGTGCAGCAGTTCCGTCGTGCGGCTCGCGCCGTCGGTGATGATCCAATCGGTGGCGCTTCCGGCGACCTTGGTCAGGGTGGATCCGGCTGAATATCCTGTGAGCTGGATGCGGTCACCCTTGGCGAAGTCCTGGACGGTGTCGTCCATCGCCTCACCGCGCACCAGCACGAAGGTGTCCTTGCCGGCGCCGCCGACGTAGAGATCGATCCCGCCGCCGCCGAGCAGGCGGTCGTCACCCGAACCGCCGGTCAGGGTGTCCGCGCCGACGCCGCCGTCCAGGGTGTCGGCCCCGGACCCGCCGTTGAGCCGATCCGCCCCGGCCAGACCGAAGATGAAGTTCGCGCTGGAATTGCTCGTTATGATGTTGGCCAGGTCGTTGCCGGTCCCGTTGGCGGCCGACCCGGTGAGGGTCAAGTTTTCCACATTGGAGTCCAGGGTGTGGCTGACCGCGCTCTGGACCAGATCGATGCCTTCGTCGGCAAGTTCCACGACCCTGTCGCCAGCAGTGTCGACGACGTAGACGTCACTCCCGGCCCCGCCGGTAAGGATGTCCGCGCCGGCCCCGCCGTCAAGCGTGTCATTGCCGGCAAGCCCCGAAAGGGTATCGGCATAGACGGTTGGCGCGGCCTGGTTGGCCAGGCTGGTCGAAGGGGTGATCGTGTCCGCGCCGCTGGTGCCGGTTATTGTGACCCCCGTTGTCGGCGTCGGGGTGGGTGTCGGGGTCGTCGTGGGCGACGGTGCTGGCGCCGTCACGGAGCTCTGGGTGTTGAGGAAATTGGCCATATCCAGCCGCCCGTCGGACGCCACCTTGTCGAGGATCGAGGCTGTGGCCGTTGTCGACGTCAGAAGAGCGTCGCGGATCTGGGCCGCACTGGCCCCGGCGCGCACGGAGGAATAGAGCGCGATCGCGCCCGTCACATGGGGCGTCGCCATTGATGTGCCGCTCATGGAGCCGTAACCCCCGCCCCGCGTGGTCGAGACAATGCCGACGCCGGGCGCCGCCAGGTCCACGGAGATTGAGCCATAGCTGGAAAAGCCGGCCAGCCCGCCCGTGCTGTCCATGGCGGCCACCGAAACTACGGCGTCATAGCCAGCGCTGGCTGCAGTCGAATAGCTCGAGGGATAGTAGGGGGTGACGTCGTTGTTCGCGCCACTATTGCCTGCGGAGGCGACGTAGAGAACATCCTGCTTCGCGCCACGGGTGATGGAATCCAAAAGCGACTGTGAGAAGCCCGCGCCGCCCCAGCTATTGTTGGTGGCCGCGAAGTCGACGCCGGTTCCGGCCTTCGAGGCATTGGTGAAATAGTCCAGCGCCTTGATGGTGTCCGAGACATAGCCGTAGTTGGTGTTGTCGAGGAACTTCAGTGCAACCATCTGAACCGACCAGTTCACGCCGGCCACCCCGATCGCATTGCCGCCCATGGCGCCGATGGTGCCGCTGACGTGGGTGCCGTGCCCATGGTCGTCCATCGGGTCATTGTCGTTGTTGACGAAGTTCCAACCGATCAGGTCGTCGTTGTAGCCATTGGCGTCTTCGTCGAGGCCGTTTTCCCAGCGGGCGTCGTTCAACAGGTCGCCCGCATCGATACGTCCATTGGCGTTGACGTCACTGACGAAGCCGGCGTTGCGCGTGTCATTGAGGTCCCGGAACGTGATCAGGCCGTCACCGTCGCCGTCGGTCAGCGCACCCCGGAAAGCTGTCGGAATCTCGCGCTGGTTCAGCCAGACGTTCAGGTAGAGGTCGGGGTGCGTGTAATCGATCCCGGAATCCACAACGCCCACAGCCACCTTGGTGCTGCCTGTGGCGCCGGCGGCCCAGGCCTCGGAAGCCTGGCTGCCAAAGGCATTCGCTGGCGCGCCGACATCGCCATAAAGCCCCCAAGTCTGCCCGGAAGTGACGCTAGTGTCGTTGGAAACCGCCTGGCTGCTGACGATGTAGTCGGGCTCGGCGAACTTCACCCCCGGCAGTTTGGACAGGATGGCTATCGCCTTCTCGACGGTCACGCCCTGACCCAGCCCGACCCGCGCCAGATCGCCGCCACCGGACCCACCACCGGCCACAATGTCCAGCAGCCGTCCGCCTAGGGCCTCAAGCGCCCGGCTGTGCGCCGCGCCGTTCACTGAGCCATCCAGCTGGATCAGGATCTGATCTGCGCGGTAGTTGGGGGTCGCGTTGGAATTCGGCATTCTGATGCTCCGCAGTCCGGAGCCTCTTCTGGCGAACGTCGATATTCATCGACGCCAGACCGGTGAGGCGCGGTCCTACGGATCGCATCGTGAGCTTTAAGGAGCGCCGACCGAGTGTTCTTAACAATTCTTAACCAGAGCAGTCATGTCGGCCGTTTGGCGCCGATCAAAGGTGCGTAGGCCCTCACCCCTTCCAGAAGTGAAACGTATCCCAGCCGGCGCCGATGGCGCTGCGGGGCACCCCGAGCGCAGAGGTCAGGTCCGCGGTGGCGCCAAACAGCAGGTTGCCGATCATGGGCACGAAGAACAGCGCGCCTAGCAAGACCAGCATCGCCACGCCCTCGAGCTTGCTGATCGTGGGCGTCCACGTCGCCGGCAGAAACGGCCTCAGGGCGTTGAAGCCGTCGAGGCCAGGAACCGGCAACAGGTTGAGCACCAGGGCCATGGCCTGCAGGAACGCCAGAATGGCCAGCGCCTCGAACAAGGGCCCTCCCGCAGCACCCGGCCAGAGCGCCAGCAGCGTCGCCAACGCCAGCAGGATCATCAGCGTCGCCGCCGGTCCCGCCAGCGAGGCCGCCGCGCGCCAGGCCCGGCTGCGCATCAGATCATTGCGCAGGTAGACCGCTCCGCCTGGAAAGCCGATGCCGCCCAGCGCCAGCGCCAGCAGCGGGATCACCAGACTGGTGCCCAGGTCGCCATACCGCCGGGGATCAAAGGCTAGGTAGCCCTTGGCCTTCACCGTGGTGTCGCCGGCCACATAGGCCACAAAGGCGTGGGCGAACTCGTGCGCCATCACGGCCAGAACCCAGCCGATAAGGACGAAGCCGAACGTGAGCGGGCCGCCCGGGCCAGGGCTCATCGCCAGCGCAACGCCCTGTCCGACAAAGGCCGCCAGCAGGGCCACGCCCACCAGATTGTTCGGCGGCTTCCCCGGGATCGCCGTCCCGCGTGTGATCGTCATGACCGATGGATCGGATCAATCCAGGCGACGCCCTCTGGCGCCTCGGCGGGCTCGATATCCAGATTCACCACCACCGCATCGGAATCACTGCGGACCAGCACGCAGGACAGCACCTCATCCGTCGAGGCGTTGATTTCCTGATGCGGCACATAGGGCGGCACATAGATGAAGTCCCCCGGTCCAGCCTCGGCGGTGAACTCCAGATTTTCGCCCCAGCGCATGCGCGCGCGGCCCGAAACCACATAGATCACGCTTTCCAGCGGGCCGTGGTGGTGCGCGCCGGTTTTGGCATTGGCGTGGATATGGACGGTGCCGGCCCACAGTTTCTGGGCGCCCATGCGGGCCCGATCTACAGCCACCGCGCGATCCATGCCTGGTGTAGTGGCGGCCGCGGGATCGAGTTGATCGCCGGGGACGACGCGGACGCCGCTATGTTTCCAGCCGTCTTCCGGGGTTGCCAAGGTGTCGGTCATGCTGGCGCGCTCGCAGCTGGAGGGGCGGGAGCCGTGGATGGCATCCGGTTGACTTTGAGGATGCGGACCGGCTGTTTCAGCAGCTCGCCCTTCATCGCGCCTTCGCCCCGGTTGGGATCGACCGGCAGGGCGATGATCTTGCGGACTACATCCAGACCTTCCACGACGGTTCCAAATGCCGCAAAGCCCGGATTCCTGGGGTTCTTTGGGTCGGCGTCCAGATAGCTCATGTCGCCCAGGCAGATGAACCAGTCGGACTGGGCGGTGCCCGGGGCGTGGCGGCCCATGGAGATCGTGCCCTCGCCGTGCTTCAGCCCGGTCTTGAGGGTGGACTCGTGGGCGATCGGCGGCAGCACTTTCTTTGGGTCGTTCTGCAAGCCGCCCTGAATGCTGCCATAGTCGGTGGCCGTGTAGCCCGGCGGCCGTGACGCCCGATAGAAGGTCGCCCCGTTGAACAGGCCGCGATCGACATACCTGAGATAGTTGGCCGAAGTGATCGGGGCCTTGTCGGGGTAGAGCTCGATCACGATCACGCCTTGTGCGGTTTCCAGCTTGACCCTTGGGTAGGGCTTCTTGACCGGGGCGGCGGGCGTAGGTTCAGGCGCAGGTGCGGGCTCAGGCGTCTGGGCCCGGGCTGCGGTGAAAGCGAAGGCGGCGGTCAAGCCCAGCAATGTGCGACGTAACATGGGCCCAGCCTAAACCGTGGGTGTGCGGTCGCGCCAGCCCGCGTCGCGATCGGTGGTGATCCCGAACAGTTGCAGGAAGCTGACAGCCGGTAGCGGTTGGCCGGTGATCTGCCGAGTGGCTTTCACATAAAGGGGCACGACGACCCAGGACGGCGGAAAGGCTTTCAGGTCGCGATCCGCCATCCCGCCCAGGTGCGGGCAACGCTGGAGAGAGGCCAGCGCACAGCGCATGTGCAAGGGCGCGATGGCCCCGGCGTCCAGCACGATGCGGTCGTCCTCCAGGTCGGCAGGCACAGCCGGACCGAAACCGCGCGCCCGCAGGTCGCCCACCGCGACAAAGCGCCCGGTCTGGCTCCAGCGATCACCCGCCTCCGTCGGCTCGCCGCACATGGGGCAGAGCATGGCGCGGACGCTATCGCGCTGGCGACGAAGGTGATTGCGCGAATAGAGCGGCTTGCCAATGCCAGGCTTCCAGACCTGCAGCGCCGCCGGTTGGCCATCCACCGTGGGGCAAGGCCCGACACCGCCCTGGATTTCCTGGGACCAGCTGGTCACCCAGGGCACGTCGACGCCGACTTTCAGGCGGGTGGGAACGATGGGCGGTTTCATGTCACGCCTTCAACGCGCGCAGGCGATATCCGTTCACCGCCGTCGCGCCCAATTTCTCAAGCAACCGCCAGTTCACAAAAGCGCCGATGGGCGCGCCGACCACCGGGATCAGCTGGGCCAGTTTCGCCAGGTCGATGTAGTCGCGGTATTCCTGCTGAAATGTACGCCAGTCGAAGTGTTCGAAGTCGGCAGGATGCTCACGCCCGTCCCAGCCCTCGACCCCGGCAAACACCTGCGGGCGATGCTGCGCACTGGAAAACGCCAGTTGGAACAGCTGCAGGATAAACAGCCGCTCGCTGAAGCGGTCCGCCTCGTGACCATAGATGGCCGAAAGGTCGAACAGCAGTTTCATCTTGAGCACCAGAAGGGCGGGAAAGTCAGCGAGCGCCAGCCAGAACCCCCCCGCACCTGCAACCCCGCCTTCGACGGCGGCGGTCTTTCGATAGCCGTCTATGCACGTGAAGGCCCTGCGATCCCGCTCAGCCAGGGGGACGCCGATCAATGGCTGGGCGGTGGTGATGTCTGCGCCGGTGAGGATCGTCCGGGTCAGCCCCTCCACCAAGGTGGTCAGGGTGGCGTGGACCCGCTCCGGGATCAGTTCTGTGATGCGCACCTGAACGTCCTTCGTGGCGCGGTCAAAGGCGCCCGCCGGTTTCAGCATCGCCGCGCGCCAATGGGTCACCTCGGCTCTGGCCCAGTCTTCGTAGGCGGCGTCGCTTGCACCAAAGGGCGGTGCTGCGCGGGCTATTGCGCCAGCACCATCTGCAGGATCCAGGCCCCCAGCGCCGCCAGGCCCGAACCTACCACGAAGCCGCGCACAAACGACCCGTTGCGCTCCCACCAGATGCGACGGGCGCGCATGCGTTGGGCTCGATCGACTTTGCGGCGCTGCATGATGGCGTGGTTCCCCCGAAGTCTGTCTGGTCTTCTAGCCTGCCCGGCGCGCGGACGAAACCTCGGCCTCGCTGGCGACCGACGATTGCGCGCTTGCCGAACGGCGCGGAAGGGCCTTCAGAATGCAATTCAATCCGGAGTATGGCCATGCAGCGTCTGGCGATTGCGTTTTTGTGCCTTCTCGGCGTTGCGGGCCTGAACGCCTGCGCCAGGCCGGAGCTGCCGTGGGCGCAACTGGAAAGCCGCTATGGCAACACCGCCTCGCGCTATGTGGAGCTTCCGGACGGCGTGAGGGTTCACTATCGCGATCAGGGAGCGCGGAGCGGCAGGACGGTTGTGCTGGTGCACGGCTTTGCGGCCTCCCTCCACGCCTGGGAGCCGTGGGTCGAACGCCTGTCGCCGGAGTATCGGATCATCACACTGGACCTGGCGGGCCACGGCCTGACGCGCACACCCGACGGATACCGGATCAGCACCGAGGGCCAGGTCGCGATCGTCGACGCCCTGACCCGCCGGCTGGGTGTCGAACGCTTCGTGCTGGGCGGCAATTCCATGGGCGGGGCGGTGGCCTGGAACTATGCGCTGGTCCATCCGGACCGGTTGCAGGGGCTGGTGCTGGTCGATGCGGCCGGATGGCCTGTGGAAGGCAAGCGCGAGGGCTCTCCGCTGGCGTTCAAGCTGCTCGCCAACCCCGCCGGGCGCGCCGTGCTAAAAAGCGTCGACCTGAGCGGGATCGCCGAACGGGGTCTGAAGTCGGCCTATGTAGACGAAACCCTCGTCACCGATGCGCTGGTCAGTCGCTACGTTGATCTGGCGATGGCGCCCGGTCGCAGGGAGCTGATCCTGAACGGTCAATCCCAGCCCCGGCGGTCTGTCACGAAGGCCACATTCACGAAAATCACGACGCCGACTCTCGTGATCACCGGTGAGGCCGACAAGGTGATCCCGGCCGAAGCCAGCCGGGGTCTGGCGAGCACCATCCCCGGGGCGAAGCTGATCACCTACCCCGGGGTGGGCCATGTGCCGATGGAACAGATCCCCGAGCGATCAGTTCAGGACCTGAAGGCGTTTCTGGCGGGATTGCCACCCGCCTGAGCAGACTACTTCGTCTCGGCGATGGTCTTCATGGTGGCCATTATGCCGGCAAACATCTTCTGGCGGCGATCCTTGTTGGCCGCGCGCTGTTCGGCGGGGATGGACGCTTCGTCGAAGAACAGGCTGTAGACGAGTTTCGAGGTTTTCTTGTCCACCGGGCGGATCTCGACCGTGCCATGATAGAGAATGGCCGGGTTGATGTCGGCATAGGTGTAGGACATCGGCGTCACGGCCACGATGACCTCTTCGACCCTACCCGCGATCTTGCGCAGCGCGCCCAGTTCACCGTCCTTGCCGGAGGTGATCTCGCAGGGGGCCTTCAGCCAGGCGCCGATGTCGCAATAGCCCTTGACCTTGGCCCAGGCTGTTTCTGCCGGGACGTTGATGGTGGTCTCCTGAACGATGGAGACGTAGACGCCGGGGGCCGCCTGACCGGCTCCCGCGAGGCCTAACGCGGCGGCGCAGGCGGCAAGGCCAGCGAACAGACGGATGGTCATATGATGTCCCCTTGATACTCGAATCGACTTTGCACGGGTTCCCCCGGGAACGGCAAGGCGGTGCTTGATGCCTTCTACGCGGCGGCGGCGCGGCGCTTCACCGGGACCGCGGCTACCGACAGCAGCGATTCCACACAATCGCGGATGGACTCGTCCAGCGGCCTGAAGGTCACACCCGTCACCGAGCGGATCCGGTCGTTGCGCAGATCGGCCATGGCCCATATGCCCCGGAACTCGGCCTCCCGCGCCCTGATGCGATCCGGAAAGGGATCGACCACCGTCGGCGTATCGTGCGCCAGTTCCGGCAGCAGCCGATCGATATCCGCGCAGATGTCCTCGACGTTGCGCGCGTCGGTGGACCAGGCGATGAAGCGCTCGCCGTTCTTGACCTCTGTGCTCTCCAGCAGCGCGATGTGGCAGGCCGCGTCATCGCGCACGTCGACGGTCATCCAGGGCCGATAGGCGCCCGTCTGGACCAGCTCGCCCTTCAGCATGCCCTCGATCAGGTGTTGCCAGGGTCCCATGTCCTTCTGGTGGGCGGACTGGATCGGCCCGACATTGTCGCCTGGGCAGCAGGTGATGGCGTCCCAGGTTCCGCTCAACTCCGCGGCCTCGGCAAATGCGCGTTCGGCCACGAGCTTTGCCATGGAATAGCCCTGGCCACGTTCCGGGGTCCGCTTGGGATTCATCTCGTCGGGATAGCGGCCTTCGAAAAACACCGGCCGGCGTGCAATTTCGGCCAGATCGGCCTCGGAAATCACCGCGGCGATGCTGGAGGTGACTACCGCGCGGGTGACCGACCCCGAGCTGTTGATGCTGGCGATCACATGGTCACAGACGCGGCTGATATAGGCCTGATCCTCATATCCGCTGACGTGGGAAATGTGGGCGACGCCATGGCAGCCCTTGAAGATGTCGTCGAAACAGCCGTCCTGATCCAGATCGGCGCTGTGCAGCGTCAGTCGCCCGGACGCATAGCCCGGCATGGCGCGCAGGAAACCGGTGCGCGCGGGGTCGTCAGCATTGCGAACGCACGCCCGCACCCGATAGCCCTTGTCCAGCAGCTGCCGCACCACCCACCCGCCGAGAAACCCGGCCGCGCCGGTGACCGCGACCAGGCCGCGCTTGGGGATGGGTGACATGGAAACTCCTCCGACTGACGAGATTCTGTTGGCCTCGTTGATTCAGCTTAGGGCGCATCACGTCGCAGTGGAAACCGGTTCGCTGCTGTGTCGTCGTCAGAGAAACAGCGGAACCACGTAGAGCGCCGCCAGAACTATGGCCACGATCGCCAGGATCAGCGGCGCGCGGGGGTTGGAGCCCATCAGGCCGCTGCCGGGGCGGGCCTTTGGCGCCACCTTGCGCTCAGCCTGCTGGCGCGACTTCTTGTACTGGTTCAGGTCGGTGACCCGCCGGTCCAGATCATCGGGATTGATGCGCGGGCGCTTCGCCATCAGCCGGCCAGCTTTTCCAGGTCCTCGGCCGAGATATCGGCGTTGGAGTAGACATGCTGGACGTCGTCGTCGTCTTCCAGGGTCTCGATCAGTTTCATCAGTGTGGCGACCGCATCGCCCGTCACGGGGGTGAGGACCCTGGGCCGCCAGACGATGTTGGTGGAGCGGGCCGGGCCCAGAGCGGCTTCCAGCGCCGTCGCCACGTCGGACAGCAGTTCGAACGCGGCAAAGACCGTGTGGCCGTCCTCGTCGGTTTCGACATCGTCGGCGCCGGCCTCGATGGCGGCCTCCATCACCGTCTCCTCGCTGCCTGCCGAGGGCGCATAGACGATCTGGCCAACCCGATCCCACATGAACGAGACCGAGCCCGTCTCCCCCAGATTGCCGCCGTTCTTGGAGAAGGTGGAGCGAACGGTCGCGGCTGCGCGATTGCGATTGTCAGTCAGAGCCTCGACGATCACGCCCACGCCGCCGGGGCCGAAGCCTTCGTAGCGGATCTCGTCATAACTTTCGGCGTCGCCGCCGGACGCCTTCTTGATTGCCCGATCGATGACGTCCTTGGGCAGCGACTCGCTCTTGGCGTTGTTCACCGCCAGTCGCAGGCGGGCGTTCATGGCGGGGTCGGGCAGACCCATCTTGGCCGCCACGGTGATCTCGCGCGAGAGCTTGGAAAACAGCTTGGAGCGCACCGAGTCGGCGCGGCCCTTGCGGTGCATGATGTTCTTGAATTTGGAATGTCCGGCCATGGTCCGTTCGGGCAGGTGACGAATTTGCGTCGCGTTCTAACCCGAGCGGTGGCCTGCGCGGAACCCCCGGCGCAGAATGAGGCCTAAAGGCCAGCGATGTTACGGGTGCAGGCAGCGTTCGCGGCGTCCGAAAGGCCAACGGCCATCTGGAGTTTGCGGGTTTCCACGTCCATATCGCCATAGGGCCAGTAGCGAACCTTCCGGGGCTTGGCCCGCTTGTTCGCGGGCCGGATGTTGAGTTCGATCTCGCGGTTCATGTCGCCCGCGTTGAATGTCCAATTCTCAAGCTTCATCCCGTTGCGCAGGCCGCTGTTCCAGGCTGGCCCGCCCCGCCGCACGCCGCGCACCGTGCGGGTCGCGAAGGACCCTGCCGCGTCGAACCCGGCGTCGAACCCCGGTGCGACCGTTACGCGGGCGTCCAGACAGCCGCCAAACATTGTCTCGAGCAGGGGGATGGCGGCGGAACCCTGGACGTAACGCGCAAGATCGGGGCGCAGGTCAATCTCGGCTGTCACCCAGGCGGCAGAGATCAACCCTGTAATCACATCCGGTCCCTGTCCGGCAGGGAAGCGGCGGTAGTGTTCGGCCATGCGCAGGACCACGTCGTCCAGGTCCAGCTTGCCGGCGGACTTGCGACGGACGTCCTCGTCCCACTTCAGCGCCAGGATCAGGCCGCGCGAGCGGGCGTCGCGACGGGTGTCGGCCATGGCCAGGGTGCTCACCGCCGCGCTGTATGGCAGCAGGCCGTCGCGTAGCCGGATGCGGTCGGCGTAGAAAGCGGCCACGCCTAGCATCAGCCCGGCGGCGTCTGGCGCTGGCCCACCGAGGCGTTGCGGAATCCACGACCGGGTCAGCGCTTGCGCGATCTCGTCCGATGGATCGGATCGCGTCAGGAGATCGGCGGGAAGGGTCAGGCTGCCGCGGCCACCCGAAGCGGCTTCGAAGCCGGCGGCGACCAGAAACGATCCCGAACCGTCGCCCGTGAAAGCCCGTTGGGCGCCGAGCAATGGCGCCGTGAGGTCCGCCAGCCGCGCCGCCCCCGCAGCATCGCCGAACACTGCAGCTCGCAAGACGCCACCCGGAACCCCGCGCTCCGCGATCCGCAGGTCCGGACCGGCCAGCAGCACCGCTTCATCCAGATCAGCCAACCTCGGCGCCCAGGCCGTCAGGCCCGGGTCGAGGTCGGAGAGGCTGCGCCAGCCTCTGGGGAGTCGATTCCAGCGCAGGGTGGCCGCCTGATCCGCGCGCCCGTCGGGGACCGCAAAGACCGCGTTCCCGGTGATCGCCAGCACGTTCGGACCGGCGCCCGGTACGCGTAGCCGATAGCGAACCGTGAGCCTTGCGCCCGGCTTGTGTTGCAACAGGCGATGCTCCGTGTCCGGCGCGGTCATCGCGGCGCCCGAAACGGTGGGCTCGGAAATCACTCGCTTCGGCAGCACGATCCGCGTCTCGCCATCGGCGTCGCCCCTCAGGCGCATCTCGACCGACAGCACCGGCGGCCCTCCCGCCTCCGGCGCCACGTCCAGCCTGTAGTCGACGCTCGACGGACGATCCGCGCCCATCGTCATCAGGGCGACGGCGGCGATGAGGAACGCGCGGATCATGACCGTCCTTATGGCGGACTATTCCACCGTCTCGCAGTCGAACCGGTCGATCTGGCCGTTTTGAAGGCGACAACCTCCGCGCCCGTCATCCCGGTCTCTGGCTCCGCCAAGAGCGGGGTAACGGAATGGCGCAGCGGCAGGATCATTTCTTGCGGCGCACCACCGGGTGCGAGGTCGACAGGCCGCCATCCACCGCAATCGTCTGGCCGTTGACGTACGAGGCGTCGTCCGAGGCCAGGAACAGGGCGGCGGCGGCGATCTCCTCCGGCTCACCGTAGCGGGTGGTGGGGTTGAGCTGGCCGATCCTGTCCTCGTTGCCGCGCGCCCGCGCGCCGTCGAAGATCGGCTTGGTCATCCCGGTCTCGATCAGGCCAGGCGCGATCGCATTGATCCGTACGCCGGTACCATAAAGCTCGTTGCAGGCGGTCTTCACCAGGCTGATCACTCCGGCCTTCGACGCCGAATAAGCTGGCCCGCCGGCGCCCGAGCGGATGCCCGCCACCGAAGCGGTACAGATGATCGAGCCCTTGCCCTTGGGGATCATCACCGCCGAAGCGTACTTCACAGCCAGGAAGGGCCCGATCAGGTTCACCCGCAGGATCTCGGCCCAGTAGTCGGCGGTTTGCTCATGCAGCGGTGCAAACCCGCCCGAGATGCCGGCGTTGGCCCAGAACACGTCGAGACTGCCGTATTCGGACACCGCACGGTCCACGAGCGATTTCACGAAAGCGTCGTCCCCGGCGTCGCCGAGCAGGGCCACAGCCTTGCCGCCGGCGGCGCGGATCGCCTCGGCTGTCTCGTTCACCGCTTCGGCGCGGTCAGCGATGACCATGCTGGCGCCCTCTGAGGCGAACAGCTTGGCGGCGGCGCGGCCGATGCCGCTGGCGGCGCCGGTGATGACGGCCGTGCGGCCTGAAAGTCGTCCCATGGTCGTTCCTTTGATCAAGTCGTGGGCGCGGCGCGCCGGGCGGCGCTGAGGATGGCGTCAAGGAAGATATCGTAGAGCCCCGGCGGCATGTCGTGGCCCATGCCCGGGATCATCCGCAGTTCGGCGCCCGGAATGGCGGCGGCGGTCGTCTCGCCGCCGATGGGCTGGACCAGCGGGTCATCGGCGCCATGCAAGACCACCGTCGGAACCTTCAACCTTCGAAGCTCAGCGGTCCGGTCGCCATCGGCGCCGATGGCCGTACGCTGGCGGCCGACGCCAGCCGGGTTGAAGGCGCGGGCGTGCTCGGCGATCACCCGCTCACGCAACTCGGCCTCGGTCCAGGGATAGCCGGGGCTGCCGATGGTGCGGGCGTTTGCAATGCCATGGGCGACGAAGGTTTCGTAGTCGGCCTCAGGGCTGGGGGGCGGCTGGCTGATCACCGCCATCGCCTCCGGCGTGGCGACCACATTGCCCGAAGGCGCCGACATGATGGATGTCATCGAGAGCACGCGGTCCGGATGATCGATGGCGATGCGCTGCACGATCATGCCGCCCATCGATACGCCGGCGATGTGGGCCCGCCGAATGCCCGCCGCGTCGAGCACGGCCATGGAGTCCCGCGCCATGTCGGCCAGGGTGTAGCGTTCCGTCGGCCAGCTCGACAGGCCGGTATCGCGGTTGTCCATGCGCACCGCCTGAAACCCCCTGGCCGTCAGCAGATCGCAGAAGGCTTCGGGCCAGCGGGTCATCTGCGACCCCAGGCCATTGATCAGCAGAATGGCCTCGGCCTTGGGGTCGCCAAAGGTCTGGAACTCCAGTTCCACCTCGCCATTGCGCGCTCTGGGCATTACAGATCTCCTAGTAACGCAACCTCAGGGTTGAATATATCGTCACCAAATCCTCATCACGCGTGAATCGGCTGGTAATTTATCAACTTGGACGCTTAAACGTGTTCTAAGGAGTCGCCTGAGGGGAGTGGGTCGACCAAACCTATGCGCGTAATCGTTCCCTTGTTGCTGTCCCTCGCGATGTGGGGGTTCATCATCCTCGGCCTGATCGGTCTGTGGCTGAAGATTTTCGGCTGACCCAACGGAACCCCTCAAGGGATCAGGAGAACGCGCCCGACCGCCTGGCGACTTTCGATGTAGCGATGCGCCTCGGCCGCCTCTGACAGCGGGAATGTCCGGTCGATCATCACCTTGAGCTCGCCGCTGGCCACGTCAGCGATCAGCTTGGCGATGTTTTTCTGTACCCGGTCTGTGGCGATTTCTGCGCCAAGGAAGACTCCCGAGAGCGTGCGGTTGCCGCCCATCATCGAGCCTACATCCACCCGCATCGGCTCCCGGCCTGCGGCGCCAACCATCGACACCCGGCCGCGATAGGCCAGCGATCCGATAGAGGACTGCAGCGTGGGTCCGCCCACCGAGTCGACGATCACGTTGACGCCTTTCTTGTCGGTCAGGCGCATCACCTCCTGAACCACGTCATGGGTCTTGTAATTGATGCCATGTGTCAGCCCGATGGCCTTCAGCTTTTCCAGACGCTCGTCCGAAGAGGCGGTGGCCAGGATCATGGAGGCGCCGGCGCGGGCCGCCAGCTGGATCGCCGCCACACCGACGCCCGAGGCTCCGGCCTGCACCAGCACGGTCTCGCCCTTCTGGAGGCGGCCAAATTCGAACAGGCAATCGTCAGCCGTGCCGAACGTCACCGGGATGACGGCGGCGTGACGCACGTCCATGCCCTCCGGGATCAGCCAGGCGGTCTTGGCCGACACCGCGCGAAGCTCAGCGTGGCTGCCCCAGCCGCCGGTCGTGGCGACCTTCTGGCCGACCTTGAGATGGGTGACCTCTGCGCCGACCTCTATAATCGTGCCCGCGGCCTGGTAGCCGACCACATGTGGGTTGGTCATCAGCGGCCCGCCATGGCGGTTCAGCGTGTCACCGCCCTCGATGGAGACCGCCTCGACCCGGATTACGATCCCCTTGGGGTGGCACTGCGGATCCGGCACGTCCTCATAGCGGAGGACCTCAGGCGGACCATTTTCGTAGTAGACGGCGGCTTTCATCGGTCATTTCCTCAAACACTTGTTTGACGAAACACATTCCACGGGCGGGTTGAGGGTGCAAGTGAGGAACCAGCCATGCGGGCTCCGTGGAGAGATGGCCGATGGGTTCGACGGATTGAAACCCGGGAGCCTGACATTTTCAGCCTGACCCATCCGAACCGGAAAACATTCGCGCTTTCATCTGGGTAGAGCACGACCGGCGCTTGAACCGGCATCTCCTCGAAGCTGTTTCGCCCTAGGCGCTTTTCCTGTCGCCTCGCGCCGCAACCGCAGTCCGCCCGAATATGAACCTGTCGAGAAACGTCCACAGCTCGGCCACCTCTCGACCAGCCTCGATCGATGGGTCGAACTCCTCGACGGATCGCCCCGTCTCGAAGGCCGATTGATAGCTGGTTCGGGCTCGCATGATCGTAGGGACCACCTGGATCCGCATCAGACCGAGGGCTTCCATAGCCCTCTTGACCGCAGGGGCCTCAACGCCGGCCCTCGGTGATGGCGCCTGGTTCAATACGGCCAGGGCGGGTTTGCGGAGCCGGCGGACAATCTCGGCGGTCTGGATTGCGGCGATCAGGTCAAGGAAGGTGGGCCGGATCACCATCAGGCAGAGATCGGCGGCGACGATGGCATGGCTGATCTCTTCCTCCACTACGGCAGGGGTGTCGATGATCATCAGCTCGGCCCCGGTGCGCTGACAGCTGATCTGCAGCGTGAAGAGCTTGGGGCCCGAGGTCTCGGCCAGTTGGGGGCCGGGCGCCTTTCGACCCTTCAGAACCTGAGCGGCGGAACGTTGTGCATCGGTATCCGCCACACACACCCTGCGTCCGCGAAGGAAGGCGGCCAGCGCTAAATGAACGGCAACCGTGCTCTTGCCCGATCCGCCCTTGCGCGCAATTACGGCGACCGTTCGCATGAAAACGCAGGCTTTTCCCCGGGACAGCAGCGGAGAAGCCTAGTCGCAAGGTGTGACACCCGTACGACCAGTCCCGCGGTCAGTCGTTACGCTTTACGTGATTGCGGATCGCCGCGATGATCCGGTCCTGGACGTCGGGCGCCAGATAGGCGTGCATCGGCAGGCTGATCACCCGGCCCGCCGCCGCCTCGGTCACCGGCAGGCCGCCGGGCTGGGGATAACGGGCGTAGGGCGCCTGTCGATGCAGGGGTAGCGGGTAGTAGACAGCCGTGGGGATATCCTGACCCCGCAGGTGGGCGGCCAGGCCGTCCCGGTTGTCCGTTTCGATGGTATACTGCGCCCAAACGGAGACTCCGCCCGCGATCACCGGCGGCGTGCGGACCAGGTCGCCAAGGCTTTCGGCATAACGCGCTGCGACGCGGTTCCGCGCTGTGATCTCGTCAGCGAAGATGTCCAGTTTCTGTAGCAGCACAGCGGCCTGGATCGTGTCCATCCGGGCGTTCATGCCGACCCGCATGTTCATGTACTTTGGGTCGTGATCGAAGGTCCGCCCCTCAAGGTCGGACTTCACGGCCTGACCGTGGACCCTTAGCGACACCATCAAATCGTGCAGTCGTGCGTCGTTGCAGAGCACGGCGCCGCCGTCGCCGTAGCAGCCCAGCGGCTTGGCCGGGAAGAACGAGGTTGTGGTCACATCGGCCCAGTGCAGCGGGTGTTTCCCCGCCAGGGTACAGCCGAACCCCTGCGCGCTGTCGGCGATGAGCTTCAGGCCGTGTCGCCGGGCGACGGCGGCCAGGGCCGGATAGTCGGCCGGCTGTCCGAACAGGTCGACCGCGATGATCGCCCGCGGCGTGAGTTTGCCTTCGGCCTTAACGGCCTCGATGGCCGCCTCCAGCTTCACCGGGTCCAGATTGTAGGTATCGGGCAGCACGTCCACGAACACCGGGCTGGCGCCGACCAGCGGCATCACCTCGGCGGTGGCGGCGAATGTGAACGATGGACAGAACACTGCATCGCCCGGGCCAATCTCCCAGGCCATCAACGGCAGGATCAGCGCCTCGGTGCCAGAGCCGCAGGTCAATGCATGGGCAGCTTTGCCGAACGTGCAGAGTTCAGCCTCGAGCTGGGTGATTTCCGGTCCCATGATGTAGGCGCCGGACCGCACGACCTTGAGGATCGCGTCTTCGAGTGGTTGGCCCAGCCGCGCGCGTTGGGCCTGCAGATCAATAAGCGGAATCATGGAGTCGACTTATGCCCTGCGTCGGGCCCTGGCGCCAAAACACGCTTGGTGTCGAGGTGTTGCGCCTCAGGCGCGGGTCATGATCGCCGGGCCGAACATGGCCGGGTCCGAAACGCTGTCGCGGCCATTTTCAAGCCGGCCGGCGACACGCCGCAGCCAGTCCGGATGATCGACCAGCGTCAGCGACAGGTCGTGCCAGCCTCTTGAACCGGACAGCGCCCAGGTGTTCGAGACCGTCGCGCCCGGGGGCGTCGTGACAACCCAGGCCTTGTGCCCATAGGCGTTTGCGCGCGCCTGAACTGACAGAGGCCTTGCCCCTGTATTCCTGAGGGTGACAGTCAGTTTCCCGGCCTTGCGGTCGAACCCGGTGGTAACAATGAGGCCAGGATCTGTCCCGCTGCGGAAGTGCCGATGGAACCCGTTGGGGCCGAGGACCCAGAGATCATATCCGCCCGCCGTCAATGGCCAGCTTGCGTCCAGGGTCTTGCCAGCGGCCACAGTGTAGCGACGCGGTGGCGGCGACAGATCGTTCAGATCATAGACATGGAGCACCGCCGCCGCCGCGCCGGTGTTGGCCAGATCGACGCGGGCGGTATCCCCGGCGATCGAAAGGGTAGCATTGAGGTCGTAGGGCAGGGCCCGTGAAAGTCGGATCCCGGCGGCCTGTTCCGGCGCCACCACCGCAGCCGGTGTCGGTGGTCGGGTAGTCTTGCCCAGAGCAGCCGCGCGTTCCGCCGTCGCGCGCGTCGCCGGCATCTTTGGCGGCGTCCGCTCGCGATTGGGCGTCCTGAAGTCGAAGCAGGAGGTCAGGTCGCCGCAGACGGCCCGCCGCCAGGGCGAAATCTCGGGCGAGGCGACGCCGAACCGGGCCTCCAGAAAGCGGATCACCGAGGTATGGTCGAAGACCTGCGAATTGACCCAGCCGCCCCGGCTCCAGGGCGAGATCACGTACATCGGCACGCGTGGCCCCAGGCCGTAGGGTCGCCCACGGTACTTCGGCAGATCCATAGGCTCCGCCGGATTGGGGGTCAGATGGTGCTCGCCTGTCAGATCGACGCTGGACCCACCCAGAAGAGCGCCCGTCGCGTCCCGCGACGGCGGCGCGGGCGGCGGCGCATGGTCGAAGAAGCCGTCGTTTTCGTCGAACATCACCAAGAGGACGGTCCTGGCCCAGACCTCCGGGTTTGCGGTGAGCGCGTCCAGAACCCGGGCGGTGTAGTCAGAGCCCTGGGCCGGGCTGGAGGGATCAGGGTGCTCGGAATCCTTGGCGCCGGCCACGATGTACGAGACCTGCGGCAAGGCGTCAGCCATCACATCAGCCTGCAGACGATCCAGCTGGTAGGTCGACAGGCCTTCGGTCGCGAGGACCGTTTGGGCGCCGGGAGCCTTGTCATAGGCCGCCCGGAAACTGGCGAACCCCTCCAGCGGGTTGTCGCTGAAGTTGTCAGCCATGTCCTGATAGACCCGCCAGGTCACCCCCGCCGCCTGCAGGCGCTCCGGATAGGTCATCCAGCTGTAGGCCGTCTTCGGCCCGCCCTTCTGGGGCAGACTGTCGTGCGAGTTGCTGAGCGACGGGCCGCCGCCCTTGCCCCCCGGGTCGTTGGCGCCGGTGAAGAGGAACAGCCGGTTCGAATTGGTGCCGACCTGCATCGAGCAGTGGTAGGCGTCACACAGTGTGAAGGCGTTCGCCAGCGCGTACTGGAACGGCAGGTCCGCCGGCTCGAAATAGCCCATGGAATGGGGCCGCTTGGCGGCCGGCCAGTCGGCCATGCGGCCCTGGTCCCATGCGGCCTGGGCGTCTGTCCAGCTGTGCGGCGTGCCCGCCACCCGCATGTGGGCGAAGGTCGCGGTGGTGTTCAGCGGGAAGGGCGCAATATGGGTCGGCTGGGCGCCGGGCGAATTGGCCTGTGTCCAGACCGTTCGGCCGCCCGGCAACGGGATCGGGAACCGGTCGCCAAACCCCCGTACCCCGTTCATCACGCCGAAATAGTGATCAAAGCTGCGGTTCTCCTGCATCAGGATCACCACGTGCTCAACGTCCTGGATCGTACCTGTGCGGACCCTGGCGTCGATGCCAGCCGCCCGGGCGATGGCGGCCGGCAGGGCGGCGCCGGCGGTTGCGGAGATCAGAAGCTGGCGGCGGTCGAGCATGGGGTCCCCGGGGCCGTGCAGGTTACGCCTGCTTTCATGACGAAACCAACCTCTGCGGTCGTCGCCTAGATCTGCCGAACGCGGCCTTCCCAGTAGGGTGCGCGGACTTTGCCGCGCTGGATCTTCCCGGCCTCGGAGCGGGGCAATTCCGTAACGAAATCCAGACTGCGGGGAATCTTGAAAGCCGGCAGGCTGTCGCGGGCGAAACCCAGGATCTCCTGGGCCAGAAGGTCCGAGGGCTGGTAGCCGGGCTTCAGCAGGATCACCGCCTTGACCTGCTCACCCCACTCGTCGTGCGGCACGCCGACCGTGGCGCTGTCGGCGACGGCGTCATGCTTGATCAACTCGTTGTCGATTTCCTGCGGATAGATGTTCACCCCGCCCGAGATGATCGTCTCGGCGCTGCGGCCGGTCAGGAACAGATATCCATCGTCATCGAAGTAACCCATGTCGCCCATGGTGAAGTAGTCGCCGACGCGACTGGCCTGGGTCTTCTTCTCATCCTTGTAGTAGGTGAACGCCCCGCCCGGTGGCAGCTGGTGATAGATGGTGCCCGATACGTTGGGCGGGCATTCGTTGCCCTGCTCGTCGAGGATCTTGGAGCCCAGCAGTTCGGGGCGCTTGCCCACCGACCCGGGCTTCTTCAGCCAATCGTGGCTGTCGATCATGAAGCCCGCGCCGCCTTCCGAGCCCGCGTAGTATTCGCTGAGCACCGGACCGAACCACTCGATCATTGCGAATTTGACCTCCGGCGGGCAGGGGGCCGCGCCGTGGACGATGTATTTGACCGACGAGACGTCATACTTGGCCTTCACCTCGGGCGGCAGCGCCAGCAGTCGCTGGAACATGATCGGCACCAGGTGCATGTGGGTGACCTTGTAGCGGTCGATGGTGGCCAGGACGTGCTCTGAATCCCACTTGTCCATGAAGATCAGCGGGCACCCGGCGCCCATGGCGGCGCGAACGTCGAACACCAGCGGCGCCGCGTGATAGGCCGGCCCCGCGCACATCTGGACAGACGTCTCGCCATAGCCGCGCATCGCGTACATCGCCTGCGGCGTAACGGCTGGAACCGCCCGGAACACGCCTTTCGGCCGCCCGGTGGTGCCGGATGTGTAGAGCATCTGGTTGCCGAGGCTGGGGTCGGCGATATCGGATCCATCCAGACCGGCCAGCGCCTCATCATAGGTCGTGAACCCTTCGATGGCGCCGCCGATCGAGATCTTGATCTTCAGGTCCGGTGCCGCGTCGGCCGAAGGTCTGGCTGTCGCGACCTTGGCTTCCGCAAAAAGGGCCAGGGCTTCGCAGTCGTTCAGAATATAGCTGATCTCATCGACATTCAGATGCCAGTTCACCGGGGTCAGCCGGAACCCGCCACGCAGCGTGGCGGCCTGAACCTCAACGAATTCGCCGCGGTTGGACGTCAGGATCGCGACCGCGTCGCCGGCTTTCAGGCCCGCATTGCGCAACAGGCGAACCAGGCGATTGGCATTGGCGTTGACCTCCCCGAAGGTCCGGCTCTGGCCGTCCGGATCAACGACCGAGGGCTTGTCCGGCTGGACCGACGCCCAGACCGCCGTGTTCATGCCCACCATCGCGGCCGCTTCCAGCCGCGCATTCAAAGCTTCTGGTTCGCTCACTGATTCCATCCCGTGTTCTGGAGCGCCGCTTGAGCGGCGTCATTCCCGATCTTCGAAAACATCATGGCATGCCCGGGCTCGGGCGGACAATCGCCGACTTTGGAGTTTCTGGATCTCGCCGAGGTCGTTCGCCGGGAGAGGCGTCGGGGTCTTCATGTCCGAAATCCGCGAGCGCCGCGGCGGCGCTCGCGCCAGGTTTGATCCATGACGCGCTACGCACTCTTCGAAACCAAGATCGGTTGGGCGGGGATCGCCTGTAGCGGCGCGGGCCTGATCGGCGTTCATTTGCCTGAGCCGGACCGTGAGGCCGCGCGCCGCAGTTTCATCCGACGGTTCCCTGAGATGGCTGAAGCGCCGGTTCCCACAAATCAGATTTCGACGGTCACGCGCATCTGCACGCTGCTTCGCGGCGCAATCGGACTTGTTCGCTTAAGTCGCCGGGAAGCCCTTGCTCTTGAGGTAGGCCGAGACGTCGGGATCGCGTCCGCGGAAGGCGCGATAGCCGGCCTTGGGATCCACGGCGTTGCCAGCTGACATGACGTGATCGTAGAGGCGCTTGGCGACGCGTTTGTCGTAGAGGCCGCCGGGGGCTTGCAGGAAGGCCTGGG
>NZ_JBIKNZ010000016.1:0-58889 GCF_044358365.1 Phenylobacterium sp.
GAGCGCAGTGAGCGCGTCGAGATCGGCCGCCGCGCCGGCCACATGCACCACCATGATGGCCCGGGTGCGCTCCGTGATGGCGGCCTCTGCGGCAGCGGCGTCGAGGCAGAGGGTCTCCGGGTCCACGTCCACCAGCACCGGCGTGGCGTTGACCGCCAGCACCGCGCCGGCAGACGCCACGAAGGTCATCCCGGGCACAATGACCTCGTCGCCCTCGCCGACGTCGCAAGCCGCCAAAGCTGTCTCCAGGGTGTGAGTGCCGTTGGTCATGGCGAGGCCATGTCTTGCGCCTTGGTAGGCGGCAAAATCGCTGGCGAAACGCGCAGCCCTTTCCCCGTCGCCATCCCACCAGCCGCCGCTGTCCAGGGTGGCGGACAGGGCCTCGCGCTCACGGTCGTCCCAGACCGGCCAACGGGGGAAAGGCGCGGCAATGAGCGGTTGTCCGCCAAGAATCGCGGCGCGGTTATCAGAGGTCATGGGTATGGCTCCGGCTCATGCGGCCACGGGTCGACGCGGCAACGCGCAGACCGCCTGCCAGGCGGCGTCAACCTGATCCGGTGTCACCGGCGTCAGATCCGCCACGGATATGTCGAGGGCCTCCGCGCGGGCATAGGCCGCCAGTCCGGTCAGGGCGGCGCGGAACTGTTGCTCGGTGATCCCGAGGTCCGCCGGATGGGCGCGGACGCCGCTGCGGGTCACAATATCGGCGGCGCGGCCAGGGTCGTTGCCCTGCACCACACTGAGCGCCACCACGCCGCAGGCGATGAGTTCGCCATGGATCTGGGACACGCCGGTCAGGGCCTCGTAAGCGTAGGCCCAGAAGTGCTCGGAGCCTTCCTCAAATCGACTGTGACCAGCCAGCGCACAGGCGGCGCCAATACGGCGGTAGGCATGGGCCAGGAACCGGATTCCATCGGCGGAGACATCGCGGATGTCGCCCGCAGCGGCGTCCAGACCGTCCAGAAGTTCAGCGCCAAGGGCGGCGAGGTCGGCCCGCCAGGGATGACCTTGCCCAGCCCCACTGGCCAGTTTCCAGTCAAAGAGACCGGTGTGGCACGACAGCACATCCCCCACGCCTGCGCGGTTCAGGTGCGGCGGCGCCGACCGGATCAGGGGCAGGTCGAGGACCACCAGACGCGGTATGACCTTGGCGATGTAGCGCACCCGCTGGTCCTGGCGCACGCCGATGGCATCCGTGAAGGCGGCGTCGACGGAGGTGATGGTGGGAACCTGGATCAGGGGCTTTCCGTGTTTCCAGGCGAGGAACTTGGCGGTGTCCATGGCCGTACCGCCGCCGATGCCGACGACCGTGCGGCCGGCGTCGCCCACCGCGGCCAGGGCCTCCAGCTCCGAAAGCTCCATGTCCGCGGCGACAATCACCCGCGCCGGTTTCGGAAACGCCGGCGCGATCAGAGTCCACGGCGGATCGTTGACGACGGCGGTGTACGATCCCAGTCCGGAGAGCACGTCCCCCAGCGACACCTCGGCCACATCAAATGGCTCGCCGATCATGATCGAGGTGAAGGGGTCTGCGTCACGCGCCATCGGGTCTCCTGCCGCTCAGCCTATGCAGGCCGCAAACCGGCGGTCAATGATTTGACCGCAGACGATCCGGCGCCTAGCGTTCAAACCCATGACCGCGCCGACCACCATCGCGCCTGGAGAGGGCCGCACGATCCTGCTGGTGGTGGCCCATGCAGACGACCCGGCGCTGTTTCTGGGCGGCACGATCCTGCGCTGGGCCGATGCCGGGTGGCGGATCGTCTGTGTGCGGGTCACCGATGACCGCTGGGACTCCCACAACCTCACCGAAGCCGCGACCATCGCCGCCAACGCCGCCGAGTTCCGTCAGGCCGCTGCCGCCATGGGCATCACCGAGATCGTCGAGCTGGGCTATGCGACCGACGTTCTGGGCGACGTCAGTGAGGTAGCTCTGCGCGAGCATGTGATCCGCCAGATCCGTACGCACAAACCCTATGCCCTGGTTACCTTCGATCCCTATGCAATGTACGGCGAGGACAACCAGGACCACATCAAGGTCGCCGCCGCGGTGGACGAGGCCTTCTGGACCAGCCAGTTTCCCCTGCATCACCCCGAGCATCTGGCTGCGGGTCTGGCGCCACACGGCTGTTTCGAGCGGTGGTACTTCGGGCGTTCGGTAAACCAGGTGACCGACGTAATCGATATCGCGCCGGTCCTGGAGCGCAAGCTGGAAGCCGCACTGTGTCACCAGACCATGCTGCGCAACTATGTGAACCAGGTCCGCATGCAGGCGAGGACCGGCGGCTGGGCCCTGCCCCTGTTGGATGACGTCGCCGCTGGCGGCGACCTGCGGCCCTTTGTCGAGATGCTGATCCGGGGTGGCGCGCGCCAGGTGGGTCAGCGCCACGATCTGGACGCAGCGGAAGAGTTTCGCGTCGTGCGGTTCGGCGGACTTGAAGGCCTGCTGACCCGGCATGGGCGCCGGCTATGAAACGGGAGGCGGCCATGGCGACATCGCGGGCAGGGACAGCGCGCATCGATATCACCCCGGATTGGCCGGTGATGATGGCGGGGTTCGGACAGCGCACCCAGCCCAGCCAGTGCGTGCTTGACCGGATCTTCGTCAAGGCGCTGTTCCTCGACGATGGTGAGAACCGGCTCTTGCTGATCACCGCCGACCTGATCTCGACGCCGAGGCCGCTGGGTGAGGCCGTCGCCCTGGCGCTGGGCGAACGCCTGGGGCTGGCGCCGGAGCAGATCTGCGTCTGTGCCTCACATACCCACTCCGGGCCCGTGCCTCATGATGCAGGGGACGGCGCGCGCGGTGTCGCGGCGTTCGCGGCCTCGCTGCAGGCGGCGATGATCCTGGTCGGCGTGCAGGCGGTGGACACTGCGCGGCCCTGCCTGGTTCGCACCGGGGTGGGCGAACTGGACGACTTCCTCAATCGCCGTACCCGCGGGGCGCCCAATCTGGTCGACAGGCGGATCCCGGTCGTCATCGCGGATGACGCGGAAACCGGGACGCCGATCGCCTTGCTGTTCGGCGCGGGATGCCACCCCGTCACCCTGGGCTGGGATAACCTGCACATCAGCGGCGATTTTCCAGGCGTCGCCCAGCGCGCCATCGAGGCCGCCACGCCGGGCGTCAATGCGCTGTTCTTCAACACCACCGAGGGCAATGTGGTGCCGATCACCAGCCCCAATCGGGACGCACTGGACCCGCGCGGCTATGTGGGCGGCGACTATGCCGACACGCGAAAAATGGGCGAGGATCTGGCCCGGGCGGTGACGGACGTATTGGCGAGCGCCACGGTCACCGCGCCGCTCAGGGTCTCGTCGGATCGGCAGAGCCTGTTCCTGAAACCCAACTTCGCCGACTATTCGCCGGAGGCCGCCGCCGCTCTGCTGGCCGACGCGCGCGCGACGCTGGCCACCTATCTGGGTCCGGACCTCGAACGCGGCCTGCCGCCGGGCCCGCTCTGGTCCGTGGCCTCAGAGGTGGTGGTCGCCCGCGACCTCAGCGAGGAAGACATGCGCGAACTGATGATCGCCTGCTGCCGGTATCTGGGTCTCTATCAGCGACCCGCGGTCGCCACGCCGCCCAGGCCGGTCAAGGCGCCGGTCCAGGTGATGCGGATCAACGATTTCGAGCTACTGGCGCTGCCCGGCGAGGTGATGGTCGAGGTAGGACAGGCTTGGTCCGAGCTGGCCGCGAGCCCAACCGCCTTCATCGTGGGTCTGGCCAACGCCCATCTGCGCTACCTGCCGCTGGCCTCGCACTTCGCCGAACCGGAGGCGTCAGTTCGCTATGAAACCGTGACCGCGGGCTTGCAGTCGGGAGAGGTCGAGGTCGCGCTCGAACACGCGGCTGCAATGCTGGCCGGCCTCCGCGCGGCGTGACGCCACCCGTCAGCTTCTGACCGCACCGCATACCGCCGCCAGCAGGCGAGGCAGGCTGGCCGCACTTGCCGGGTTCTGTCCCTGACGAACGACGACCAGTTCCAGCGAAGGCACGACCATCACGACCTGCCCGCCAGCGCCCATGGCCGCAAAGGTGTCGCGCGGCGAGCCTTCGAAGCGATATCCCGCACCCTCCGCCCCACCCGCGCCGACGCCGGCGCCGCGTCCGGGTCGGGCGTTTTCCCACCACAGATATCCATAGGCCGGATTGAGCGCCTGTGAGGGCGAGGTCGCCGCCTTGAGATAGGCCGCACTGACGATCTGCCGCCCGGCCCAGCGACCGCCGCGCTGGGCGAATAGGCCAAAGCGAGCCAGATCCCGGGCCGAGCTTCGCGCAGAATAGTAGTTCGTCACAGGGCCGCCCGGGCCCTGACCCACATTGGTCAGCCAGGTGGTGTCTTTCATTCCCAGCGGGCCCAGCAGGTTCCGCCCGGCGAAGGCTTCGAAAGGCTCGCCAACCGCGCGCTCGATGAGGTGGTAGAGCAGATGGAACGTCGCGGTATCATAGGCCCACAGGGTTCCGGGCGGGACCGCCTGAGGGGCGGCGGCGTTTATCTCGAACTGGTCGCCGGCCACGCCACGCAACGCCAGACCTCGAAAATTCTGGCCGCTGGTCATGCTGAGCATGTGACGGATCGTGATCGCCGCCTGCGGCTTATCGCGCCACGCCGGAATGAAATCGGCGGCGCTTTGCTCGACGCTCTTGATCCTGCCCTGATCGATGGCGATGCCGACCAGAACGGACACCATGCTCTTGGCGGCCGAGGCGATCTCCTGAAGACTCGGATCCCTTACGCTAGGCGCATAGCGTTCCGCCGCCAGCCGCCCCTTGTGCAGGACCACAACACTGCTGCTGCGCTCGGCCATAGCGGCATCAATGCCCGCGGCAAGACGTTGTGGGTCCAGCCCCGGTCCGCCCGGCGCGGGACCGGCCCAGTCGCTGCCCGCAGGCCAGTACTCCGCCCCGGCCGCCATCGAAGGCCCGCCGATTGCGAGCCCCGCTGCCGCGCCAACAAAGACCCTGCGGCTTGTCATGTCATGCCACGCCCATCGCTATGTCGGTCACGGGACAGATGACCGATCTGCAAGCGCCACCCTAGATCCAGCGGGTCGGATCAGGAAGTCCATGCCGGGTGCTTACCGCCGGCAGCGAACATGACCGGATTGGCCCCGGCGACCATCGGGAGCCGCAACCTGGATCTTGAAAGCCACACGCTGGCCGCCCACGGACCGCAAGGAAGTTCACATTCCAGAGCGGGACGCTATCCCGCAAATCTGCGGTTGAGCTTGCGCATCCCGCCGATCCAGCGGTCGTAGTCATTCGTCTTGTTGCGCATGTAGGTCAGGACTTCGGGGTGCGGCAGGACCAGGAAGGTCTCCGCCTCAATGGCGCGCACGCAGGCTTCAGCCACCACGTCCGGCTCCATCATGCCGTCGATGCTGGCGACGCCGTCCGGATTGCCGGCGGTCATGGCGGTCCGCACCGCCTGCGGGCACAGGACGGAGACCTTGATGCCCTGATCGCCGTGGGTGATCGCCAGCCACTCCGCCAGACCGACGGCGGCGTGCTTTGTGACGGCGTAAGGCGCCGAGCCGATCTGGGACAGCAACCCCGCCGCCGACGAGGTGTTCAGCAGATAGCCGCCACCGCGCGCGGCCATCAGAGGCACCAGGTGTCGCGCCGCCCAGACATGGGCCATGACATTGATGTCCCAGATCCGCTGCCAGTCTTCGGTGGGCGTCTCGGCGCCGCCGCCGACACCGATGCCGGCATTGGAGCAGAAGAGGTCAATAGGTCCGATCTGGCTCTCGACCTGTTCGATCAGCGCCTTGATGTCCGCCTCGCGGGAAACATCCGCCTGGATGGCGACGCCGCCGATTTCCGCGGCGACAGCGCGAACGCCGTCGCCATCGCGGTCCGAGCAGACCACGGCGCGCGCGCCCTCCGCGACAAAGCGGTGCGCCAGCGCCCGGCCAATGCCGCTTGCCGCGCCGGTGACGACGATGACCTTGTCCGTGAGGTTCATAGTTTCCTGCCCATGACGTTTCCTGAAATCTTGTCGGCTTCCTTAAACCGGCCAGCCGCTGCGCGGTAGATGATCTGTGCGCGCGACGACCCAACTTGCGAAGGCAGGTCACGCTGATAGTGTGCCGCTCCCCAACCGGACTGGAGCCCCGATGAAGATGGAACGCCTGCCTCAGGTGAAGACCTCGCTCCAGCCGAGCAACCACCCCTACCTCACCGGCGCCTGGACCCCGTTGCACGAGGAGGTCGACGCGAGCGACCTTACGGTGCTGGAAGGCGCTATTCCGACGGATATCGATGGCGTCTATGTCCGCAACACCGAGAACCCGGTGCATCAGGCGCTGGGCCGCTACCACCCCTTCGACGGCGACGGTATGGTCCACGTCATCAGCTTCAAAGACGGCCGGGCTGACTATCGCAATCGCTTTGTCCGCACGCGCGGTTTCGAGGCCGAACAGGAGGCCGGGCAATCGCTCTGGGGCGGCCTTATGGACGGCGCAGGCGTCTCGCTGCGTCCGGGATTTGGAGCCCATGGCGGACTGAAGGATACCGCATCCACCGACGTGGTGGTGCATGGCGGGCGGATCGTCGCGACCTTCTATCAGTGCGGCGAGGCCTACTGGCTGGATCCCGAGACCCTGGAACAGGGCGGCGTCGCCAGCTGGGTGCCGCTGGACGGCGTCTCGGCCCACGCCAAGGTCGACGAGGCCACCGGCGACCTTCTCTTCTTCAACTACTCCAAGCACGCGCCCTACATGCACTATGGCGTCGTCGACCGGACCGGAAAGCGGGTCCACTATGTGCCGGTGCCCCTGCCCGGCCCCCGCCTGCCGCACGACATGGCGTTTACCGCCAACTACTCGATCCTGAACGATCTGCCGGTGTTCTGGGACAAGGAGCTCCTGAAGCGCAACGTCCATGCCGTGCGCGAGCATCGGGGGATGCCCTCGAGGTTTGCGGTGATCCCGCGCTTCGGGAACCCCGAAGACATCCGCTGGTTCGAGGCCGATCCCACCTATATCCTGCACTTCCTCAACGCCTATGAGGACGGCGACGAGATCGTCATGGACGGCTATTTTCAGGAGAAGCCGACGCCCCGCCCGCTGGCCGATGCACCGGCCGGCTACGAGCACATGATGGGCTTCCTGGACGAGCATTCGTTCCTGTCCAAACTGCACCGCTGGCGGTTCAACCTGAAGACCGGCGAAACCCGCGAGCATCATCTGGATGACCGGGTGCTGGAGTTCGGGATGTTCAACCAGCGCTATGCCGGCAAGCCCTATCGCTACGCCTATTCCACCTTCACAAAGCCCGGCTGGTTCCTGTTCAAGGGCTTTGTGAAACACGATCTGGAGACCGGCCAGTCTTGGTCGCTGACGCTACCTGAAGGCCAGTACGCCAGTGAGGCGCCCTTCGTGCCGCGCATCAACGCCATGGACGAGGACGACGGCTATCTGGTCAGCTTCATCATCAACGAGGCCGCCGGCACGTCGGAATGTGTCCTGATCGACTGCAAGCGCTTCGAAGATGGCCCGGTGGTCCGGATCGCCCTGCCGCACAAGATCTCCAGCGGCACCCACAGCGTCTGGGCCGACCGCGAATTCATCAGAAACGGCGTCTCCGGCGCAGACAGGACCCCATGACCGCTCAGGACTATCTCGACTTCGGCGCCCGCTACATGGCCGCCGTCCAGGCCGGCGACACGGAGGCGGTGCGCGCCTGCTACGCCCCCGACGCCAAGCTCTGGCACAATACTGACGGGATTGAGCAGACCGTCGAGGAGAACATGAAGTTGCTGGGCTGGATGATCCGCATGATCCCCGACCGCAACTACCGGATCCTGCGCCGCGAGGCGCTGGCGGACGGGTTCGTGCAGCAACACGTACTGGAAGCTTCCCTGCCCAATGGCGGCGGGCCCTGGACGATGGACGCCTGCGCCGTGGTTCGCGTGCAGGACGGCGTCATCACTCGACTGGATGAGTACGTCGACTCCGCCCAGTTCAAGATTCTGCTGGACGCGCGGCGTAAACCGTAAGGCGGCGTCAGCCTGGTTCGGCGGTCTTCGGCGGCCAGGGAATGAAGGCCGAGGTACGGCGCTTGTAGTCATCGTACCCCGGCTTGCGCCGCTGCATGCGCCCCTCGACGGTGGGCATTCCACTCCAGCGGGTGAGCGTGAACACCAGGTAGGCGGGCCCCACGATGGCGAACAGGCCGGGCGTCGTCTCCGCCGCCACCAGCCAGAGGCCAAACCACACGCATGCGTCGCCGAAGTAGTTGGGATGCCGGGTATAGCGCCACAGTCCCCGATCAAGGATCAGGCCTGCGTTGGCCGGATCCTTGCGAAACCGAACCAGCTGCCAGTCACCCAGGCTTTCGAAGATCAGGCCGAACACCGCCAGACCCGCCCCGGTCCAACCAATCCAGCCCAGGCGCGCCGGCTCAGCCGCGATCTGGCCCAGTTGCACCGGCAGGCAGACGAGCCAGAGCAAGGGCATCTGCAGCAGGAACACCAGTCGGAAGGCCGCATAGCCATAACCCCAGCCACGCTCGGCCTTGGCCTTGTCCATCATCCGGACGTAGCGGCGGTCGGGGCCATGATCGCGCCAGCGCCAGAGCAGATAGCCCGCCAGCCTGAGCGCCCAGGCCACGCAGATCACGGTCAGCACCAACCGGCGCTCTGTACCGCCGCCGGTTTGCAGGAAGGTGGAGATCGCCACCACACCCATGCCTGCGCCCCAGAGGCTGTCGACGGGGGTGCAGTCGCGCATCGCCACGCAGGCGGCCCAGGCCAGGACAAACAGCGCCAGAATGACCCCGGCGTTGACCGCCAGAACGATGGCTATGTCCTGCATTGGTTGTCCTTCAGAGGCCGACGACGAGGCTGACCGTCGTCGTGGTCGAGCCGCCGATGTTGAGCGTCTGCACGGTTTTGGCGCCCTCGACCTGATAGTCGCCAGCGCGGTCCGTCACTTGCTTGAAGGCGTCCAGCGCCATGCGCACGCCTGTGGCGCCCACGGGATGGCCGCCGCCGATCAGGCCGCCGGACGGGTTGACCGGGAGCCGGCCGCCGATTTCGATGGAGCCGTCCTCGATGGCCTTCCAGGCCTCGCCGGGCGCTGTCAGGCCCAAGTGCTCGATGGCCATGTATTCGGTGGTCGTGAAGCAGTCGTGCGTCTCAACGGCGTCCAGCTGGGACACATCCGTGATCCCGGCGCGGGCGCGGGCGTCGTCGATGGCGCGCTTCACCTGGGGAAACACATAGGGCTCGCCGGCGCTGGCGCGCACCTTGCGGTCATAGCTGATCGGCGCGGAGCGATGCCCCCAACCCTTGATCTGCGGCAGGCTTTCCAGCGGGATACCGCGCTTGGCGGCATATTCGGTCGCCGCCTTTTCAGAGGCCAGGAAGACCACAGCCGAACCATCCGTCACCTGGCCGCAGTCGTTCTTGCGGATCATGCCCTCGACGACCGGGTTGGCTTCATCGTCTTCGGTGAAGCTCTTGTCATTGAAGGCCCACTGCCGCGTTTGGGCGTTGGGGTTCTTGCGGCCGTTGGCGAAGTTGATCTCGGCGATCCGCATGAGATGCTCATACTTCAGGCCAAAACGACGGTCGTACTCCTCGCCGAGGTCGGAAAAGGCGCGGGGCCACAGAAAGGTTGTGTCCTCAAATTCATGGCCGGTCCAGGCCGCAGCCCCCAGATTTTGCGCGGCCTGCTGGCCAGACACATTGCGCATCATTTCGAGGCCGACGACACATGCCGTGTCGTAGCGTCCGGCCTCGATCTCGGCGGTAGCGGCCAGGATCGCCACGCTGCCCGAGGCGCAGGCCGCCTCGTGCCGCGACGTCGGCATACCGTCGAAGCCGGGATGCACCAGACCAAAGAATCCGCCCAGCAGGCCCTGACCCGCGAATAGTTCACCCACGAAGTTGCCCACGTGGCCCGTGTCGATGTCTTTAGGTTCCAGGTCAACGGCCGCCAGGCCCTCGCCCACCACCTCGGCAAAGGCGTCGGCAAAGTCCATCTGCTGGCGCGCCCAGTTCTTCGAGAAGTCGCTCTGCCAGCCACCCAGAATATAGACCATCGTGCCCTCGCCCAGTCGTTCGTGTGACTATACCGTTGATCCTGACGAGACCAAGGGAACTTGCGGAAGTGTCTATCGACAGATTGCCCAGACGTACGCTGATCAGCGCAGGTTTTGGCCTGGCCGCCGGTCTCGGCGCGGGGTCGGCGGCGGCGCAGGGGCTCGCAAGGTTCACCGGGCGTGCGGCCGGGACCGGCGCGGCCGACCCTTCGGCGTTTGACGCCCTGCTGGCGCGATGGGCCCGGCTGTCGCAGGACGGGGTGGTCCGGGTCGACTATACGGGCTGGAGCCGGTCTGCGGCAGATCGGCAGGCGCTCAAGCGCTACCTGGACGGATTGACGGGGCTGGACCCGTTGACACTGACCCGTCCGGAGCAGTTCGCCTACTGGGCCAATCTCTACAACGCCCTGACCCTGGAGGTGGTGCTGGATGCCTGGCCAGTCGCCTCGATCCGCAACATCCGCACCTCGGGTCTGTTGCCTGGGCCCTGGTGGAAGCCGATCACGCGGGTGGCTGGCGTGGACCTGTCCCTGAACAACATCGAGCATGACATTCTGCGCAAGGGTTGGCGCGATCCGCGGGTGCACTATGCTGTCAATTGCGCATCCTTCAGTTGCCCGAACCTGCCACAGGCGGCGCTCCGCGGGGTCGGGCTCGGGGACGCCCTGGATGCGGCCGCGCGCGCCTATGTGAACCATGCTCGCGGCGTGCGGTTCGAGGGCCAGAAGCTGATCGTCTCCTCGATCTACCGCTGGTACGGAGGCGACTTTGGCGGCAGTGACGGCAAGGTGATTGCGCACCTGGCGCAATATGCTGCCCCGGCCCTCCGCGCCCGGCTGCAAGCAGTAGATCGGATCGCCAGAGGCGCCTATGACTGGTCGATCAACGCCACATCGGAGGCCTGATGGCCCGCTTCAAACGTTTCGTCCCCCTGCTGATCCTGCTTCTGGCGGTTTTGGCCGTATTCGCCAGCGGGGCGACGCGATACCTCAATCTCGAGGCGCTACAGGCCAATGAGGCCGCGCTGCGGGCGTTCGTGGATCAGCAACTGCCGCTGGCCCTGCTGACCTTCGTCGTCGTCTACGCGCTGGCCACGGCGGTCAGTCTGCCCGGAGCCACAATCCTCACCCTGGCGGGGGGGTACCTGTTCGGGATCTGGATCGGCGGCGCCGCCACAGTTGCGGGCGCCACGATCGGCGCGGTGCTGGTGTTCTACGCTGTGAAAACCTCATTTGGCCAGGTCCTGCGCGACAAGGCCGAGGCCTCAGGCGGCAGGCTGAAGTCGGTGATCGACGGCGTACAGGCAGGCGCCTTTGGCTATATCCTGACGCTGCGCCTGATCCCGCTGGCGCCCTTCTGGCTGGTCAATGTGGCCGCAGCCCTGGCCCATGCGCCGCTGCGCGCCTATGCTGTGGCGACCTTCATCGGGATCATGCCGGCGACCTTCATCTACAGCGGCATCGGCGCCGGGATCGGAGAGCTGCTGGCGCGTGGCGAGACGCCGGACCTGGGGGTCATCTTCTCACCAACCGTGCTGGGCCCGCTGGTGGCGCTGGGTCTGCTCACGCTCGCCACGACGATTTACCAGCGCATGCGCGCCAGATCCGGGAAGACCCTGTGAGCCAGACGATCAAAGCCGACATCGCCGTCATTGGCGCGGGCTCGGGCGGACTGTCCGTCGCCGCAGGCGCCGCTCAACTGGGCCTGAAGGTGGTGCTCTTCGAAAAGGGCGAGATGGGCGGGGATTGCCTGAACTATGGCTGCGTGCCGTCCAAGGCCCTGATCGCCGCCGCCAGCGCGGCGCACGAGGCCCGGCATAGCGGACATCTGGGCATCAGCGCCAAGGCGGTGAGCATCGACTTTGCGAAAGTCATGGCGCACGTCCACGCCACCATTGCGACGATCGCGCCGGTCGACAGCCAGGAGCGCTTCGAGGGGCTCGGCTGCCAGGTGGTCCGCGAGGCGGCTCGCTTCGTCGATGCCCGCACGGTGGCCAGCGACAGCGTCCGGGTGGAGGCCCGCAAGTTCGTCATCGCGACCGGGTCGCGGGCGATGATCCCGCCGATCCCGGGACTGGACGCCACGCCGCATCTCACCAACGAGACGATCTTCGAGCTCAAGTCCCTGCCCGAGCGGCTGATTGTGCTGGGCGGCGGGCCCATCGGCGTGGAGCTGGGTCAGGCGTTCCGGCGTCTGGGGTCGGAGGTGGTCATCATCGAGGCCGAGGCGATCCTGGGCCGCGAGGACCCCGAGGCGGCGAAGGTCGTTGTGGAACAGCTTGAAGCCGACGGAGTCGAACTGATGGCCGGCCACAAGGCGATCCGCGTGGAGGCGGGGCCGACAGTCGTGCTTCAGTCCGGAGACAGGGAGGTCCGGGTCTCGGGCTCGCACCTGCTGGTCGCCTTGGGTCGCACGCCGTCTATAGATGACCTGAACCTGGAGGCGGCCGGGATCGCCCGTGATCGAAACGGGATCCTAACCGACAAGTCGCTGCTGAGCTCGAACCGGCGCGTGTTCGCGGTAGGTGATGCGGCGGGCCGGGGCCAGTTTACCCATCTGGCCGGAACGCACGCCTCGCTGGTGGTGCGGCGCGCCCTGTTCGCCCTGCCGGTCAACGCCGACGCCGTGCAGGTTCCTAGGGTGACCTATTGCGACCCAGAGGTAGGGGCGATCGGTCTGGGCGAGGCAGAGGCCCGCAAGCGGCACGGCGCCGATATCCGCGTCCAGACTTTCGATTTCGCCGAGAACGACCGGGCCCAGGCCGAGGGCGACACCCGCGGGTTCGGCAAGCTGATCACGACGGCCAGGGGCAAGGTGCTGGGGGTGACCCTGGTGGGCCGGCACGCCGGGGATCACATTCAGCTCTGGTCGCTGGCGCTGACGGCGGGGCTGAAGCTGAGCCAGTTGACCGGGATGATCGCGCCCTATCCTACCCGTGGGGAGATCAGCAAGCGGCTGGCGAGCGCCTTCTACACGCCGGCGCTATTTTCGGACCGGACCCGAAAAGTGGTCTCAATCCTGAAGCACTTCGCCTGACGGTGCGCGCATCGCGGCAATGAATCCGAGGTCGAGGCGGCGTTTCAGAGCCAGCGCGCTGCGGCCCATCCACCAGAGCCGGCCTCGCATCGCCAGGCCCGTTCCATCGCCGAGGTCCATGATCGAGAGCCAATGGCGCTGGGGGCGATAGCGGCGCATGGCCCCCCCACCCAGGGCGGCGAGGTTGTGGAGCAGGATCGGCGCGGCGCGCACGCCGAAGACGCCTGCGGCGGGGCGGGGGGCGCCCTTCATCACCGAGCAGTCGCCGACCGCGAAGAGGTTCGGATCGGCGACCGATTGCAGGGTCGGCCCGACCTGCAGCCGCCCTTCACTTGAGACGGGCAATCCCGTCGCCGTGACAATGGGCGCCGCCGAGAGGCCGGCCGCCAGCACCAGCATGTCGCAGGCGAGGCTGCGGCCGTCGGACAGGCGGCAGGCCCCGGCCTCGCGTTCGACGACCTCACCGGAGACCAGGACCACGCCGCGTCGCTGGAGGGCTGCCGTGAGGCAGGAGATCGCGCGGCGGGGACCCCAGTCCGCCTCCCGCTTGCACACAAGATGAATGCCTGGATGCCGTGCGTTCCGCTCCAGAAGTCCAGCCAGGGCGGCCGCGATCTCGAAGCCTGACGGACCGCCTCCAGCGATGACGATGGCGAGGTCCGGGCGAGCGTTACAGATGGAACTTTCTATACGCGTCTTCAGACAAGCAAGGCTGTTTAGTGGCTTTGTTGACCAGACATCGGCCTGCCCGGTGAGGCGGTAGGGGTCCGGGGTGATGCTGCCGACGTTGAGGGAGAGGGCGTCGTAGACCAGGTCCTGGCCGTTGGAGAGACGCAGGCGCCGGGCCGTCCGGTCGATCGCTGCGGCCTCGGCGGCGATGTGCCGGACACCGAAATTCGACGCCAACGCGGCCACGTCGATCTGCGCGCGGTCGGCGGTCAGGGCGCCGGACAGAACGCCGGTCGCCAGGCCGGAGTAGTGAAAGGTGGATGGCGCCACCAGCACCGGCTCGACGCCCGCCGCGCGCAGGACGGCGGCGTTTCGCACGACATGCAGGTGTGCGTGGCCGGCGCCAACCAGGACGACGCGGGGTCGGGCCGGCGCCAAGGCGCCTAGGCCGCAGCCAAGCGGGTCTTCAGGCCGGTCAGGAATTTCTGGATGCGGGCGGCGTTGGCGCCGATGTCGCTGAGGCCCACGCGGGAGGTGGAGCGGACGTCGACGATGGACCCGCCGGCGGCGCCCGGACGGACCCGTACGACCACATCATCCTTGAACCCGAACCAGAAGGTCTCGGCCGTCGCCTCGACGACGCCGGTGGCAGGGTCGGCGGTGACGCCGGTCCAGCCCTGGGCCGCGGCCTCGGCCTGGGCGGCGGCGGCGGCCTTGGCGGGGTCAGCGGCGACGGTCAGGGTGCGGACGGCCGGATAGGCTTCGTGGCCCACTTGACCCAAGGTCAAGGCGGCGATCTTCGAGAAGTCCGGCGCCTTGTAGGCGTCCAGGCTGCCCATGGGCGCCGTCATGGGGTTCACCGGATTGGCGCTCATGGCCTGGCGCGCCGCCATCACCTTCGCGGAGAAGACCGGCGCATCGACGATGTCGGTGGAGATGTCGTGGATCGGCGGAATGTCAGCCGACTTCGCCCGCACCGAGGCCAGATAGCCCAGGGCCAGCACCGGGATCAGCAGGCCCACCAGCGCCATGGCCCAGCCGGTGCGCGGCTTGCGGACCAGGGTCCACACCAGCGCCACAAGACCCAGCAGCAGGGTGATGCCGATCAGCGGCAGGCCGAACTGAACGATCAGCGTCATCAGGCCGAACTGCCAGGGCCACAGGCCGAACTTCACCCCAAGGGCCGCCACCATGAAGTAGGCCGGCAACAGCAGGGACAGGATCAGCGAGATGCGGGCGATCAGCAGTTTCATCGGAGGACCTTTATGAGTGGCGCCAACTATCGAAACACACGCCGCGCGATCACGCTACGCTGGATCACGGTCAGGACACAAAGGGCGGTGAAGACGGCGGCGATGGCCGGGAACAGGCCGGGCGCCAGGCACATCAGGACGAAGGCCAGGATCGTCTCGGCGCCCTCGGCCAGGCCGGTGCTGTAGAAGAAGCTCTTGGGGCCGTGGGCGGCGGTCTCCACGCCCCGCTTGGCCGCCAGGGTCGCATAGGCCAGGAAGCTGACGGCGGTGAGGGTGAAGGCGGCGACCAGGGCCAGGGCATAGGGCAGATTCTCCGCCGCCGCGAACCCGAAGCCCAGCGGCACGGCCAGGTAGAAGACATAGTCGCAGACGATATCGAGGAAGCCGCCGAAGTCGGTGGGGCTGCTCGCGCGGGCGACGGCGCCGTCCAGCCCGTCCAGCAGCCGGCTGGCGAGGATGAACCCCAGCCCGGCCAGAGGATGTCCCAGCCCGATGGCGACGCCGGCGAGGGCGCCGCAGAGCGCGCCGGCCACGGTTACCTGATTGGCCGTGATCCCGGCGTGCGCCAGGGCGGCGCCCATGCGGTTCAGGGCCGGGTCGATCAGGGGCCGCAGCCGGGCGTCGAACATGGGGGTTAGGGACCTTTCTTTGGCTGAGGTTTGCCCCTGCCCGATCATTGCGCAAGCGATAGACGCCGGGCGCCCTTCTCCCCTTGTGGGACCGTTGCATAATTCCAGATAGCGAGAGAGTTCGGCGCCACGCTCCTTCGCCCCTTGTGGGAGAAGGTGGCCTCGCGAAGCGAGGTCGGATGAGGGGTCGATAGCCCTCTCCGATAGGGCATTGAAATCATTTCGATAGGGCGGCGCGACCCCTCATCCGTCAGGCTTCGCCTGCCACCTTCTCCCACAAGGGGCGAAGGGGGTCTTGGGCACCTTGGAGTCGGAGCCTCTCGGTCACGCTGGATTGCGCAACGATCCCACAAGGGGAGAAGGGGCGACCGTGGTCGTCCGATGGTGAAAGCTCAGCCCCTCACCCCGCCCAGGTCACGAGGCCGATGACCGCGCCGGTCATGGCCGAGGCCATGTTGCCGGCCAGCCAGGACTTCATGCCGAGCGCCGCTACCTCGGCGCGGCGGCCGGGGGCCAGGGTGCCGATGGTGGAGACCAGCAGGCCGACGCTGGCGAGGTTCGCCACGCCGCAGAGGGCATAGGTGACGATCAGCTGGCTGCGCGGATCGAACGTCGCGGCCGGCAGAGCGGCCAGGTCCAGATAGGCGACATATTCGTTGAGGATGGTCTTGGTGCCCATCAGGGCGCCGGCCTGGGGCGCCTGATCCCAGGGCACGCCGAGCGTCCACATCAGGGGCGAAAACAGCCAGCCGAAGATGCGGCGCAGGGTCAGGGGCTGGCCGTCGAACAGGGGCGCGAGCGTCAGGGCCTGATCCACCAGGGCGACCAGGGCGAAGATCACGATGATCACGCCGATCACCGCCAGGAACAGCTGCACGCCGTCCATGGTCCCGCGCACGATGGCGTCGATACTGCTGTCGTATTTGAGGCCCGCCTCGTCGGTGGAAGCGTCGGTTCCGCCCTGCCCCGGCACCATCAGCCGCGCGATGAGAATCGACGCCGGCAGCGAGATCAGCGAGGCCGAGATCATGTGGCCGACCGCGTCGGGCACGCTCTTCGCCAGGGTCTGGGCGTAGAGCACCAGCAGCACGCCGGAGATGTTGGACATGGCCAGCACCATGACGGCGAACAGCTCCGAGCGGCTCATCCGCTCGAAATAAGCCCGCACCACCAGCGGCGATTCCACGACACCCAGGAAGATGTTCGCGCCTGCGCTAAGGCCCACCACGCCGCTGACGCCGAGGGTACGGCGCAGCGCCCAGGACAGCCCCTGGACGATCCGCGACAGAATCCCCCAGTGCCACATCAGCGCCGCCAGCGCCGAATAGACGATGATCAGCGGCAGGATCTGAAACGCGATGATCAGCGGCGGCGCAACGCCCGGCTTCAGCTCAAACGGCAGCGGCCCGCCGCCGGTGTAGCCGAACATGTAGCTGGAGCCGACCAGCGACGCCTGCTCGATGGCCGCCACCGCGTGGTTGGCCAGACCGATGATGGACCAGACTAAGGGCACGCGGACGACGATCAGCGCGATGGCGATCTGCATGGCCAGGGCGCCGAGGATCCAGACGGCGCCGGGCCGGGCGCGGCGATCTTCGGACAGGCCCCAGGCGGTGAGGACGATCAGGGCGAGGCCGGTGAGACCCTGGAGCTGGAGGAGGATGTCTGGCGCCATGTGTGTGTTCTGCCCCCGGTGGGGGGTTCATACGCTGGCGGGGGTGGGGGCGGGAATAGGGGATGTTGGGGAGTCGTCAGACGAGCGCGAGAATTACCACTGCGCGCCAGAATCGAAAACTTGATGTCCCTGAGACTACCACTGAATCCCGAACCCAGCGATCAACTGCTTTGGCAACCCACTTCGTCAACAGGGCCTAGGTGAGCACCCGCACCCTTGGCTTAAGAGCAACTCGGTCGCGAACCTGGGTATAGACCTCCTCGACCCCCGGCATCGTAACGGTTGTGACAACGGCGTAGGAAATCGGGTCGTCGATCTCATCGATCTGGCGCTGGACCATCAGCTCAAAGCTGGCATTGGCGGCGAGGGCGGCCGCCTTCTCGCCAGACCAGCGGCGGTGGATCACGGTTCCGCGGTGAGCTTGATTGGCATCCGGCTGGTGGCCGGCCGCCTTGACGGCGAAGCTCGCCGCTGGCTCTTTGGGTTCGACGAGTTTGAGCCGGACACCGCGATAGTTGCCTGCCCCGACACTTGGCGGCGCGAACCATGCCACAGTCGTCGAGATTTCGTGGAGCCGCGCCTTACCTGACATGACCACGGGCAAGGGCACGGCGAAGGTGTGGGATTGTTCCTTGGTCAGCTGGCCGACCGCCCAAAGGGTCGCGCGATCATTCGCGCAGTCGAGGACCCTATCCGCGTCGACGGCGCCATAGCCAAGATAGCGCCGCACATTGTCCTTTTGCCGGACGTTCAGCTTGTTGTCGGCCGGGCCGAGGATCTCGACGATCAGATCGCGGGCGGGCGTCCAGCGCGCACAGTGGACGAGAAGCGCCTTCAGCAGAGCCGCCCGTTGCGCGCCGGGGAGCGCCAAGAAGTCGTCGTAGGACGCCTCCAATGCTTCGTGGGCGCGGGCGGCGACGCCGGTCATGATCGCAGCCGCCACGCTGGTCCCGACGGTGCAATTTGTCCGGTCGAGATTGACGTCGGTTGGGGCCGGAGGCGCGGCGACGACGATCCCACCCAGGAGAGTGGAATTCTTCCCAATCGGACGAAGCGCGTGCCCGAAGCCGGCCGGCATCAGCCGCACATGGTGACGCCCCCCCGGCGCGAGAACGTCGGGCTTTACGGCGTTGCCCATCCCCGGGCCAAGACCGCTGGAAATCGTGCACAGCCCGGTGTCGAGCCAGACGTCGAAGGTGGACGCCGGCAACACGCCTTGCGGAAAACTATCACTGTGCAAGGCACCGACCGTCAGGGCGTTGATCGATTCCGCAGGCGCAAGGATGCGGCGATGCGCAATGGTAGCAGCGCTGGCGCGCAATGTGGTGCGTGCCTTCTGCGCCGTGTCGAGTGCTTCGAAGGCGATAGTGTTCATGTCGGCGGTAACGAGATCGTCCAGATGGTTGCCGGCGCTGACGATGAAGAGCAGGCCATATGTGTGCGAAAGATGATCGACTACTCGCGCCCAGCCGGACATGCGCCCGGTGAAGGGCTTGTTGCGGTCGCCGAGCGAGGCGTTAATCACGATGACGCTCGGGGCGGCGGGATCCTCGCCTGCCTTTAGTCGGAGCACAGCTTCCTCGAAAAGGTCGGCTGGCAAGCGTTCGGGGAACCGTTCGTCCTGGTCCAGATCCTGCGGCGCGAACATCACGTTGACGAAAAACACCCGACGCTCGAGTGGCGGCATGGCGGGGGCGGCGAGATCGCCGTGCAGCACTGCGGAGGCCATGGCGGTACCATGTATCCTTCGTCCGACGGCAAGCGGTTCAAGGTTGAAGGGATCATCAAGCGAGAGGCGGCCGGCGAGACGCGGATGGCCGGCGAGCGGCACGGCGTCGAACACGGCGGCAATGGGATCGCCTTGGGGCAGGGCAGGCAACGCCGGTACCGGTCCATTCTGGCTTTCGTGGGCGGTTACATGCACGGCGCTCTGCGGCCGAATGTGCATGACCGACTCTGCGGCGACCAAGCCCTCGTTTCCTCGGGCGAGGACTCTGCCCAGTTCGGCTTGGGGAATGTCGGCAAGCAAGGCGTGATACTTTGCGCCTTCGATGCGAGTTCTCGACACGAGCTCACCGCCGCTTTGCAGGAGGGTGCCGAGTGCTTCACGCTCGACGCCCGCAGCAGCGGCGCGGAAGACGAGTTCAATCTCAAGGCGGATCATGCCCCTGCTGTCAGCCCGCTCCTGGGCGAGAATCTCTAAGTCTTCCGGTGTGACACGATCCTGCGGGCCCCAGGGTCGAAGGTCCTTCAGCTGAGCAAACAAATTTCGCCAGGGCGTAAGGCCCGCCGGTAGTGGCTGGCCCGCCTGGAAACGGGTCCATAGGCTAACCATCTGGCGCAACGCCGCAACGTCCGGGATCATCAGGTAGAGCGACGGATTTTTGTCGGCGTCGTCGCCTTCAAGATCTTCCGCGCCAATGAACTCGAGCCCCGGCACGAGTTGGGCAGCGCGGGCGAAGTTTTGTACGTCGGTTGTCAACTCAAATACGAGCAGACGTTCGGGAGCAAGGCCGGCAGCGTCCGCGCAAAGTTCAAGCGGGTCGCGACCAGAGGCTAGAGTCTGCGCGAGGCGTTGGAGTTCTTGTCCTGGGCGCCGACCAAGCTGTTCTGCGACGCCGAATTGGCGTGGAGGCGGGAAAGCGGGTTTACGCTTCTGACGACCGCCGGCCCTTGGCGGATCTAGACGCAGGAGCGGAAATTGTGGGGGTTTCGCCATTTTCCCATGGCGTCACTCGGGACGCCCAAAGATCAAGTTCATCACCGATGATGCGACGCAGCGACTCACTACCTTGAGACAGTATAGAGCGTCTACGCACGTTTTGGCAGAATTCGGCCACTTCGGCGAAACTGATCGGACCGAGCCTTTCGGCCAAGCGCTCGGGCGCGATTCCGGGGTCGTCACGCCAACCCTCAAAATACCGCGACACCAACACTGCACGCCGAGCCACATCAGGAGCAGGCATTTCGATGCGCAATTGGAACCGACGCCAAACGGCCCGGTCAAGAAGCTCAGCGTGGTTTGTCGCGGCAACTACGATGACGTAGCTTGGCAGTTGATCGAGTTGCATGAGCAGAAACGAAACAACTCGCTTGATCTCACCAGTTTCATGGACGTCACCACGCTCCTTCCCGACAGCATCGAACTCATCGAAAAACAACACGCACGGGGTTGCGCGAGCATATTCGAATAGTTTTGCTAGTCGCGCATTGGTCTCTCCAAGATACGCACCGACCAATGCGTCGTAGCGAACGGTCAAGAGCGGAAGTGCAACAGCCTCCGCGATGGCTTCCGCAATTGATGTTTTTCCATTACCAGGAGGCCCCGAAAGAAGGACTCTATGTCGAGGCTGAAGTCCCTGGGCACGTAGCAGATCTGAGCGAGACTGTTCTTCGATCAGCTGGCGTGCCACTCGGTTCGCTGGTAGCGGTAAAATCAGATCGTCCAAACGCACCTGCGGTTCGGACTCAATGACGAAATCTCGCCCCCCAGCCTGAGATCGCCGCATTTCATTTGAGCTCGTGACCGGAACCGTCTGAAGAGCTCTTTCAAGTCGGTCAGCGAGGACGTGGTGGCTTCTGGATTTTTCTTCGGCCACAATCGCTTCTACGGTCGATGCTAACATCGACCGGTCTCCGGCTGCACCGGCACGCACTAGAGAAACAAGCAGGTCGCTTCTGGCCATCTCAACATCCTACCCTTGCATGGAAGCAGGACCTTCAAATCAAGTTAACACGGCCAATGCGACGCTGCGAGCTGCATTGACGCTTGGACGGCGCTTCGGTTTTCCGGTTTTCAAATGACCGTAGGCTTTGTCAAACTCACTCGACCGCAGTTTGGAACAAATAAGGAACATTGTCCCCAGTTGTCAAAAGAATTCGGAAATATCGGGACATACGCGCATTCCGACGCGGCGCGTCTGAGGCCTGCCCAATTTGAATCTCACGGATGATGCGAGCCTGACGCCCCGGCCAAGTCAAGGTCGGCGCGCAGCGCCGCCGCGGGGCGGTCGTCCGGAGGGCGAACCTTGAGTTGGCCTGGGCGTCAGGCAAACTGGCTGCCATGAGATCCAGGGCCGGGACTGCGCCGATGCGCGCATTCTCAACGCCTTCCGCGAGCCCACCTCCTCTCCCCCGACCCCGCGAATGCGGGGGAAGAGAGGGAGAGGACCGAGGAGAGGGCCGGCTCGTGAGAGCGTGATCCGCTGATGGGAATGCGAGGATTTGCGGCGGGGACGCTGTTGGGCCCTCGACGTCATGCCAGAGTCAGCCCAGCCGGCCCTCTCCTCAATCCTCCCCCTCTCGCTTCGCGTGGAGGGAGGAGGTGGGGTTGATCTTCGGGCGCCCTCGGATGAGGGTCACGCCCACAACATCGAGGAAACGATCATGAGCGGCTGGGACGGGCGCGGGCTGGTGTCGACGGATTGGGTGGCGGCGCATCTGACCGATCCTGATGTCAGGATCTTTGACGCGACGGTGCATCTGCGGCCGTCGAAGCCCGGGCCCTATGTGGTGGAGAGCGGGCGGGCGGACTACGAGGCGGGGCATGTTCCCGGCGCGGCGTTTCTGGATCTGGCGCGGGAGCTTTCGGACACCACCGCGCCGCTGGGCTTCACGCGGCTGAAGGGTGCGGCGCTGGCCGACGCGCTGGGCGCGGCGGGGATCGGGCCGGGGGTCAAGGTGGTCTGTTACAGCACGTCTACGCCCATGTGGGCGACGCGGCTGTGGTGGATATTGCGCTCGGCGGGGCTGGCCGATGTGGCGGTGCTGGACGGCGGCTATGCGCGCTGGATGGCCGAGGGACGACCGGTGGAGACGCAGGTCCGGACCTATCCGGCGGCGAGCGCCATGATCGCCGAACGGGCCGACGCCTGGGCCGACAAGGACGCCGTGCTGGCGGCGATCGACGACGGGGCGGTCTGCACGATCAATGCGCTGTCGGCCGGGGTGCACTCGGGCGAGGCGGAGATGAACTATGGCCGCAAGGGCCACATCAAGGGCAGCCGCAATGTGCCCTATGCAGCGCTGCTGGACGCGGACGGGCTCTATCGCAGCGACGATGAGTTGCGGGCGCTGTTCGAGGGGGTGGGCGCGTTTGAACGGCCCCGGGTGATCTTCTACTGCGGCGGCGGCATCTCGGCGACGATGGACGCGCTGGCGTTGACGCGGCTGGGGCATCCGTCGGTGGCGGTCTATGACGGGTCGATGTCGGAGTGGACGAAGGACCCGGAGCTGCCGATGGAGACGGGGGCGTGATGAGCGACATCCACGGACTGGTCGACACCGCCAGAGCCATCGCGGCCGAGATCGCCCCGCGCGGCGGCGAGATCGAGGCGCTGCGGCGGCTGCCGGGGGATATCGCCACCCGGCTGGGCGAGGCCGGCTTCTACCGGATGTACGTCGGCGAGAACGTCGGCGGCCTGGAGGTCCCGCCGTCCATCGCCGCCCAGGTGGTCGAGGCCGTGGCGGAAGGCGACGCCGCCAGCGCCTGGGTGACCTTCATCGGCGCGACCACCGGCCTGGCGCTGGCGCGGCTGACGGATGAGGCCACCCGCGAACTGCTGGCCAATCCCGCGAGCCTGATCTCGGGCGTGTTCGCCGCGTCCGGGACGGCGACAAGGGTGGCCGGGGGCTTCCGCGTCAACGGAACCTGGCAGTGGGGGTCGGGCTCGGGCAATGCCGACTGGGTCGGCGGCGGGTGTGTGCTGGTGGAGGACGGCCAGCCCCTGACCAACTCCGCCGGATTGCCGCGCAACCACATGCTGTTCTTTCCGGCTGCGGACGTGATCTCGCTGGACACCTGGCATGTGGCGGGCCTCAACGGCACGGGCAGCACGGCGTTTGAGGTCAGGGACCTGTTCGTGCCCGAGCACCGCGCGGCGGGCTATCTGGTGAAGTCTACGCCAGACCGGCCGCTGTTCCGGTTTCCGGGGTTCTCGCCGCTGGCCCAGGGCGTGGGGGCGGTGGGTCTGGGGATCGCGCGGGCCAGCCTGACGGAATTCATGAAGATCGCCGGAGAGAAGAAGCGCGGCGGGTCGTCGTCGCCGCTGGCCGAGAAGCCCTATGTGCAGATGGAGGTGGCCCGCGCCGAGGCGCGGCTGCGGTCCGCCCGCGCGTTCTTCTACGGCGCCATCGACGCCGGCTGGGAGGCCGCCAACGCCGGCGGACCCGTGGCGCTCAGCCACAGCCGCGACATGCGTCTGGCCACCTGGCACGCCATGCAGGAATCCGCCGCGGTGGTGGACATGATGTACAATCTGGCCGGCGGCAGCTCGATCTATGACGTCTCGCCGTTGCAGCGGCAGTTCCGCGACGTGCATGTGGCCACGCAGCATTTCATGGTCTCGCCGATGATCGCGGAGACGGCGGGGCGCCTGTACCTGGGCCTGCCCACGATGACAGCGGGGTTTTGACGATGATCGCCTATTCGACGATCGGCGTGGACGACATGGCGCGGGCGATACGCTTTTACGACGCGGCCTTCGCGGCGCTGGGGGCTGTGCGGGACACCACCAGCGAGACCTGGACGGGCTATTCGCGGGCGGGTGACCGGGCGAGGTTTTTCCTGACCCGGCCGTTTGATCGCGCCGCAGCGTCGGGCGGCAACGGGGCGATGCTGGCGTTTCTGGGCGAGGACCGGGCCGCTATCGACCGGTTCCATGCCGCGGCTCTGGCAAATGGCGGAATCTGCGAGGGGCCGCCCGGGGTGCGCGAGGGGATGAACCCGGTGTTCTATGCCGCCTATGTGCACGACTGCGACGGCAACAAGCTGTGTGCGTTCGTGCGGAAGTGACGGATTATGGCTCGAAGCGGGGCCGCCTTGCGAGGATTGGCGAGACGGTGTTTATGGGTCCCGGTCTTTCGCCGGCGCGAAAACCAGGATGACACACGGGGGGCGGGGCGAAGGGGTTATTTCACTTTCGGGCTGGTAGGTGCAGCAATGATGGGTCAGTCTGTTGCCCCACGAAATGATCAGGACCTCCCCATGAGCGAACGCTTCACCCCCGAGGATGTGGAAATCTGGCGTCGCGACGGCGTACGGCCGCTTGTCGGCTTCTTCACGCCCGACGAAGTGGCGGCGGTCAGGGCGGATTTTGTCACGGTGTTCGGCCGCGAGGCCGGCGCCGAGGCGGGGCTGGAAAAGAAGCGGGAGGGCCAGCTGGGCCGCTTCAACGCCGCCCAGTTCAAGGACTTGGACGCCATACCGCTTGAGTGCTCACCGGCGCTGAACCTGATCGGCGTACATCCGGAACTGATCGCGTTCGCCAAGGCGGCGCTGAAGACCGACGATGTGCATCTCTACCAGTGCCAGGCCTGGGCCAAGTTCACCGGCGACGCCGATTATGACCAGCCGTTCCACTGCGACTTCGTCAATCACACCCTGACCGTACCGTCCGAGGCGGACCACCTGAATTCGGTGACGATCCTCTGCTACTTCACAGACGTCTCAGACGCACACGGGGCGATGAACTATGTGACGCGGCCGGACAGCGCCAGGGTGGCGGGGCCCGAGGGCTCGCTGGATTTTTCGCCGGAGCATCAGGCGAGGTTACAGGATGGCCTAAAGGCGATGGCCCGCTCCAGCGCAGCGCCGGCCGGCTCCATCGTGCCCTACGGCATCGACATCTATCATCGGGGCACCAACATGACGGCGCCCGGCGGCGTCCGGTATGCGGTGATGGTCTGCTTCAAGGCGGCGGGGAACGACGCCGTCGGCTATCACGCCTGGCCGTTTCATCATACCAAGCCCTGGCGCAATATCTTCGACCACGCGACGCCGGAGCAACTGGCCTGCTTCGGCGTGCAGCCGCCCGGTCATCCGTTCTGGACGGAGGAAACCCTGCGCCGCGCCCAGGTGCGGTATCCCGGCTGGGACCTCTCGCCCTATCGCGCCGCCCTGGCCGGAGGGACGCCTGCGCCATGACCATGGATCTTGGGACCTATCAGGCGCTGGGTCTGCATGAGACCCGCAGCCGCGATGTGAACGGCCACCGATCGAGCGACTTCACGAACTATCTGCGGCATGCCGGCGACGCGCCCTACCACCCCTGCCCCGAAGCCTTTCCCAGCGACGATGTGCCGACAGGCGCGGTCTCGCGCCACGCGGACTGGGACCAGTCGAAGATCTATCCGGGGACGCAAAGGGTGATCAGCGTCTACACGCCGGCCGGTCTGGATCGCAGCAAACCCGCCCACCTGATCGTCTTCAACGACGGAGCCAGCTACCTGGACCCCAAGGGCGCCGTGCGCGCGGCCCGGGTGCTGGACAGCCTTCACGCGAGAGGCGAGATCGCGCCGACTGTCGCGGTATTCGTCAACCCGGGGCACGCGCCGACAGATCCGGCCACGCCGCGCGCTGAGGTCTACGCCGCAGCGGCCGAGCAGCGCCGGCAGGAGTATGACGCGCTGACCGACAGCTTCGGCCGGTTCCTGATCGAGGAGGTTTTGCCGTTCGTGGAAGCGCAGGAGGGCCTGACCCTCACCCGCGATCCGGAGCATCGCACCGTGTGCGGCATTTCCAGCGGCGGCATCTGCGCCTTCACGGCGGCCTGGCATTTTCCGGACCAGTTCCGGCGCGTTCTGAGCCACTGCGGCTCGTTCGTGAACATCATGGGCGGGCATAACTATCCCTATCTGGTGGGGATCACGCCACGGCTGCCGCTCCGGGTGTTCCTGCAGAGCGGGGAAAACGACGGTCGCAACGTGCTGGGCGACTGGCCGCTAGCCAACCAGACCATGGCGCGGGCGCTGGACTTCGCGGGATATGACGTGCGGTTTGAGTATGGCTCCGGCGCGCACAACCTGCGGCATGCGGGCGCGATCTTCGCGGAGTCACTGAAGTGGCTCTGGCGTAGCTAGCGTCGCGCCGTGGCGGCGGTGGATGGCGGGCTGAGCCGGCATCAGGCGGCGAAGCTGTTCTGCGTAGGCGTAAGCAGTGTGATCGGCTTGGGTGAGACGCTGCTCCCTCGGCTATCGCGCTCATGAGCCTGCCATGGCGTCATTGCTGATGCTTCACGCGGAGGGCCTGAACGCCTATCGCGCCCGCGACTGGGATACGGCGGAGCGGGCGTTCCTGGCGGCGCTGGAGCTCTATCCGGACGACGGCCCGGCGAGCATGTATGTGGGGCGTTGTCGTCTGCTCCGGGACGCGCCACCACCCCGCGATTGGGACGGCGTCTGGAACCTGACCGAAAAATAGACACTAGCGTTTCGTTGCGTCACGCCGGATTCACATGACGTGCGGTTCCCCGGGCTGTAGGTCGATACGGTACGGGCAGGCGCTTCCTGTCGCGCGCGTCGAAGAGTCCCATGAGCGAACCGCCCCCGCCCAGCGATATAACGGCCCCGGAGCCGATTTCCGTGACGATCCGCAGGCGGCTGCAACGTGCTCGCAAACGGTTTAATGCCAACGACAACATAGCCGCCTTCGTAGAGCCCGGGGAAATGGACGCCCTGCTTACCGAGGTGGCAGGCAAGTTCCAGGGCGTGCTGGAAAGCCTGGTGATCGACACCGAGGGCGACCACAATACCCAGGACACCGCGCGCCGGGTGGCCAAGATGTATCTCACAGAGGTGTTTCGCGGCCGCTACGCTGACGCGCCGCCGGTTACGGAGTTTCCCAACGCAGAGTCGCTCAACGAGTTGATGATTGTGGGTCCGATTACGGTGCGCAGCGCCTGCAGCCACCACTTCTGCCCGATCATGGGGCGCCTGTGGATCGGTCTTATGCCCAATGAGCACTCCAACCTGATCGGGCTTTCAAAGTACTCGCGCCTGGCCGATTGGGTGATGTCGCGCCCACAGATCCAGGAGGAGGCCATCACCCAGATGGCCGAACTGCTGATGGACAAGGTGCGGCCTGATGGTCTCGCCATCGTCATGGAGGCCGATCACTTCTGCATGCACTGGCGTGGGGTAAAGGACAGCGAGACCAAGATGATCAACAGCGTGATGAGAGGCTCCTTTCTCAAGGACAAGCACTTGAGAAGCGAGTTCCTGTCCCTCCTACAACAACGGAAGTGAGCCGCAGATGCTTGTGCGCTGTCTCTATGCAAGTCGTCCGTCGAAGGCCCTCATGGAGTCTTCCTGCGATGATATTCTCGCCCAGTCGCGGAAGAACAACCCCGATCTGGGGGTGACAGGCCTATTGTGCGTTTCCGACGACCTTTTCATCCAAGTGCTGGAGGGCGGCCGGGATGAAGTGTGTGATCTCTACAATACCATCGTGCGGGATCCTCGCCATGAGCAGGTCCGGCTTCTGATCTATGAGGAAATCGGCGAGCGCCGGTTCGGCAACTGGACGATGGGCCAGGTGACCATCTCCCGGATCAATCCGTCGCTGTTACTGAAGTACTTCAAGAGGGTGGAACTGAATCCGTTCGACTGCTCCGGCAAAGCCACCCTGTCGCTACTGGCCGAACTGGTCGACACCGCCGCGATCCTGAACCGTAGCGAATAGATCAGGCCTGGATCAGGCGGACGCGGGTTCCGCATAGAACAACACCACCGTCCGGGACGAGGCAGTTGCGGGTCCTCGCCCGGTTGCGGACTGCTTCGGGATCACGCACCGCAACATCAAACACGCTGAGGCCCTCGCCTCTGCCATCCGTCGCCGCGACAAAGCGCAGTTCACCGCCGTCGAGCGCAATTCGCCAACCCGCCGCAAAAGGCTCAGCCGTGAGCCCGAGCACGGTGGCCCAGCGTCGTGCCATGCCCTCCGGGTCATCTCCCTGCAATTCGCCGCCGACCACGGCCGCCGAGACATCCGTCCGCACGTTGCGGCGCCAGTCCGGACCGCCCCATTCCCAGTTCTCCCTGGGAATCATCTGATCCACCGACAGGATCGCGCCGCCGATATCCTTGGGGTGGATGTGACTCATGGACACCTTGTCCTTGACGTCCACCTGTTCGATCACCCGTGCGCCGGCCGCATGAATGTGGCCGCGGGCCACTGCAATGTCGTCCACTTGCAGGATCACCATATAGCCGCCGTCGCCGCCGCGCTTTTCCAGCAGGCGACCCGCCGTCGTGCCCGGTTGCAGGGGCGTGACCACTTCCAGAAAGGTGTCGCCCACCGGCCAGACTGCATTGGTCAGCCCGAACTTGCCTACGCCCGGATCGGCATAGGCCTCACCCAATCCCAGAACGTCCACGATATCGGCCGTCGCGGCGGCGAGGTCCTGCCCGACCAAGGCGATCTGTCTGAGGCGCATGATGGTGTCCTTCTTGTATCGCCCGCTCAGGCGTGCAGCGCCTTTTCCAGCGCCAGCGCCAACGAAACGCAGGCCACGCCGGTGACGGCTGTCGATAGTATGGGATAGCGCGACGGCGTGTCCGGCGTCTGGTGGTCGAACAGCCACTGGATCAGGAAGGCCGCGATAAACCCGCCCAGGATCCAGGTGTCGGGGGCATGGCCGCGCGCCAGGAAAATGATCCACGCAGCCAAGGCCGCAAGGGCGGAAAATCCCTGGCGCTGCCAGCGGGGATCCGGCTCGCGGGTTTCAAGTCCCCAGCGTACGCCAGCCAGGAACGACATGCCGCCCGCGGACCATGTCATCAGGATATTCAGAGACATCGTGGCATGCTTTGGCGGGCCGTAGCTGAAGATCAATGCAGCCGCCACAAATGGCGACAGGCACAGCGCGGCGATGGCCCAAAGGGCCAGCGGCGGCGATTCCGATCTCGAGGCGGGTGTCACGCTATCCACGAGCCATCAATCCCTCCGGAAGGCCATGGAGGCCGCCCAACCGGCCACCAGGGCAAACGCCATGGAAACCAACCCGTAAGACCATGGCCTCACATGCGCCCAGACGTAAAGGGCCCGCTCAATGCCGACCTTTTCGACCGTCAGCGCCCTCGACCGTTGCGCAACAGGTTTTCCGTTCTGAAACAATAGAATGTCGGCCCGATAGATCCCGGTCGGCGCTCCGGCCGGCAGTGCGATCTCGGCGCGGAACAGACCCCGATCTACGAAACGCACGCCCCGGCCATCCTCGTTGTAGAGCCCCGCCGCCTGCTTGAGCCGAACCACGGCCCGCCGCCATGCATAGTAGTCGGCGCCCAGCCGCGAGACGACGATGTCGCGGACCCCGTAGCGGGTTTCGATCCTCTGTTCCTCCGGCGCATTGATGGCGAGGTGGTCGATGCCCGCCCCAAGCCTTCGCAAGGTCCCGAAGGTCGCGATTTCATCCAGCGGACGATTGGACGCTGCGCGATAGAAGCCCGGAGCACCGCGAAACACCACAGGGCGGCTGTTGAGCCACAGGCCGAAAACCCTGTCGCGGCGGGTGATCCGCACCGCCTGCTCGGGACCCCGGACCAGCACAACCACATCGCTGGGGGTCGCCGAGGGATCGAACACCGCGCCGTACAGAATGATCCGGGCACCGTTGAAGTCCGACGAGACCTTCACCGTGGTGTCGGTGAGCGCCGCAGAGATCACCGGGGCCGCTCGCGCGGGTGTGAGCACAGCAAGTGCAGTGAACATGGCCAGCGGAACGACGGCGCGCGTCATCCTGCCATCCCCGTCATGAGTACAAAAGGCTCTTCCGGCGTGAGAAACAGGCCCAGTCCCATCCGCAGGCCGACCAGCAGAACGATCAGGGCCAGGATGGCGCGCAACTCTTCAGCCCGGAACCGCGAGGACGCGCGCGCACCCAGCTGGGCGCCGATCACACCCCCAACCAGCAGCAAGGTCGCCAGCACAACATCGACCGTCTGGTTCCGGCCAGCCTGCAACACGCCGGTGAGAGCGGTCGTGATGATGATCTGGAACAGGCTGGTGCCCACCACCATGCCGGCTGGCATCCGCAGGATGTAGATCATCGCCGGAACCAGGATGAACCCGCCCCCGACACCCATGATGGCGGACAGGACGCCCACGAACACACCAAGCGCCAGCGGTGGAATGACGCTGATGTAGAGGCGGGACCGGGGAAAGCGCACCTTCAGGGGCAAGCCATAGAGCCAGATCGGCCGGCGAGCCCGTTGCGGCGGATTCGGCAGACCACGGTGGCGCCGCAGAATTTGCCCCAGGGATTCCCAGAGCATCAGCCCGCCGATGACGCCCAGAAACACCAGATAGGCCAGGGCTACGATCAGATCGGCCTGTCCAAGCAACCGAAGCAATCGGAAGATTTCCACCCCGGCGATGGCGCCGACCACCCCACCGGTCGCCAGAACGCCGCCCATGCGCCAGTCCACAGCACGGCGGCGACTGTAAGCCATGACGCTCGACATGGACGACCCGGCCACGTGCAACGCCATGCTGGACACCGCCACTGGCGCGGGAATGCCGAAGAACACCAGCAGCGGTGTCATCAGGAAGCCGCCGCCAATTCCGAACAAGCCGGAGATGAAGCCCACAAGCGCCCCGAGCGCGACGATCAGCGGCGCGTTGACCGCGATCTCGGCAATGGGGAGATAGATATCCACCTCTCGCGCCTATGCCCTGAACGGGCCTTGGATCAGCCCCCGGTCAAAGCAGATCACTTCGCGAGCGTGGGCCGGGATCCGACGCCCTGCCCGTCCAGAGCCGTCTGGTACGCGGACAGCGCCGTCCGGTAGGCGGGATTGGACAAGCCGTCTGCCGGCCCATCGTAGTAGCCCAGCCTCGCAAGGATCAGCTGGGTCTGGCGGACATTCTGCGAGACGCCCGGTCCCGTCGCCGGGGTGTAGGGTCGCGTCTGACCGGCAGGCGTCCCGGCTGGGCTGGGTTTGGACGGTCGGTCCAGGCTCGCCAGCGCACGGCTTGCCTCGGTATCGCCCTGGCCGGCGGCCTCGGCGAACCAGTAGCGGGCCTTGGTCAGATCCTTCTGTAGGCCCGATCCGGTCTGGTAGAGGAGCGCCAGATTGTACTGGCTCTCGATAACGCCGCCCTCGGCAGCCTTGCGGAACCACTTGGCTGCGCTGGCGAGATCCTGAGGGCCGCCCTCTCCCCTGAAATAGAAGACGCCCAGATTGTGCATCGCCTGGATATCACCGTTTTCGGCGGCCAGAGCGACCAGGCGACGGGCTTCAACAGGGTCACGGGCCATTCCAGCCTGCCCCAAATCATAGAGTTGAGCCAGATAGAGCTGAGCCTGCGGGTGGTCCGCGTCGGCAAGCGCCTTGAGACGGGCAATCGCACCTGGGGCGCCGTTCTCAACGTCGCGCCGAACCTGTTCTAAAACGGGTGTCGACACCGGGCGTGCCGGGGCAGAGAGCGCCACCGCCGCGCGGGGGTTTGGCCCCAACGGCGAAATCTCGGCGTCTCGCGCGCCGCCCGCCGGGCCCTGCATCAGGGTCAAGCCGGCTGCACCTACGCTTAGAAAGGCTGCACCCCCAGCCACCAGCAGGGCGGTCTGCAGGGCCGTGTTGTGGCGACGGGATGGCGGCTTGGTCCCAAATCCCTGAAACAGACGACCTGTAGCGGCCTTGCGGTCGACCTTCGCCCGCATGTCCAGAGGCCGGGTGGCGTCGGCGGCGCGGGCTGCCGCGCGAGCACGATCAATGACCTCGCGTGTCGACAGTTCGGGAGGAGACGGCGCAGCGTCGCGAGGCGCGAACAGCGCCTCGTCATCGGATTCCTGGATCGGAACAAAGGCCGTCTCAGCTTCTGGCGCCGATCCATCAAGATCCAGGCGCCGCCAAGGGGCCTCGTAGGTCTCCTGGCGACTATCGTCGTGAGATTCGGCCCTGGCGAAAAACTCGGGATCGAATGGCCCCCTATGCGTCGACGGCGTTGCGACCTCCACCGGCAGAGGTTCAGGTGCGGGTTCGGGTGGAGGGCCAAGGCGTTGCCAGGCCTCCTGCAGAAGCGCCAGGGTTTGGGGGTCTGGCTCGAATGGATCAGACGCCGCGGGCGATTGGTCTTCGACCTCTACAGCACGGCCCAGACCCAATCGCTCACGAGCCTCCTCAAGCAGAGCGGCCGTCTGGGGATCGCGCTCGATCGACGCGTCGTTGGCGATCAACGCCTGGTCAAACTCCTGATCGATTGCGACCAGCGTATGTTCAATCGCATCAACCGGTTCCAGGTCGACGGCATCCAGCGGCGCAGACGCAGGGTCAACCTCCACATCCGCGCCTATCCCGCGAGCGGCAAGCGCGTCGGTAACCCTTGAGAAACCAGCGTTCAGGCGCGCGAAGGCTTCGGCCTGCGCGTGCTCTCCACGGGCCAGGCGCAGCTCGACCGCACCTGCGATCCGCGCGACCTCGGACCCAACCTGATCAATGGCGTCAGCGCTTCGTTGATCCACTTCGCCCAGCTTGCGGCTGACCGCTTCGGCCATCAACAGCACCTGTCGGCCGATCTCCTCGACAGCACGTGTGGATCGCCGCTCGGCCACCTTCACCGTTTCGGCCATGGCGCTGAGCCGGGCCTCTAGCGCCGGGCCCGTCGCGGCTTCCAGTTTCCGCGCGACCTCGCCACGCACCAGCTCAACCTGCTGCGTCAGTGCAAGGCCCAGAGTCTCGAACCTCTGTTCGACGGCGGCAGCGTCATGGCGCTCAACGGCGGCCACACGCTGGTCGAAGGATGCCAGAGTTCTTTGCAGGGTTTCCAGTGCATTGGCGGTTCGCGCCTCGGCCTCGGCCAGTCGCTCTCCGAGCCGCTGCAGCACGGCATCGGTCAAAACCTCTGGCTCAACGCTGGCCAGGCGCACCTCCAGGGCCTGCATCGCCTCGACAGACCGGGGGCCGGCTGGTTCTGATTCCAGGTGGCGCAGACGCGCGCCGAACGCGACTTGCTCCGCTGTGTTCTCGGCGACCAACCCCTCCAGGCGGTGTGCGCTGGCGCGCTGCTCCCGCTCGGCGGTCTCGATACGGGCCAGCGCCTGTCGGACCGAATGCTCAACACCATGGATCGCCAGGCCGGTGCGGGTTTCAGACGCCTCGATCCGGTCGGTCACACGATCCAGCGCAAAACCGATACGCGCGAGGTCTGATGACCCTGAAGCCACTGCCAATCGCGGCGCGGGGTTTGAAAATCGATGGAGTCGATCCGAGACCTGGGCCTCTGCGGTGACGTCCTCGGGCAGGTCGTCTTCCAGGATGACCCGGTTCAACCATTCACCCAGCGTCATGCCGGAGCGACGGGCAAGATCCTTCGCGACCTCACGGGCCTTGGGATCGATTCCCTTGACGCTCCAGGGCGCCCCTGCGCTCATCCGAATCGCACCTCCCGCATGGTTTTCACCCTAGGCGCCGAACTATGGGGTGTAAACGCGCGGTTAACACAACATCTGGTGGGTCGCGGGGGTTTCTGTGGATGATCCCTTAGCTACGGACTAAACCGATGCAATGACGATCTCGACCTCGGTCAGTTTTGGGTTGGTCCTGGCGCTCATCGGGCTGTTCGCGGGCTGGCGCGGCGCGCGGCCGCCCAACCCGCTGAAGGGCCCGCGCATGGCGCCATGGCGCTTCATCATGCTGCTGGCGGCAGCGGGAGCCATGATGTTCCTGTTCAGCGCTCTCCGGATGGCGGGCGTCAACCCACCGGGGCTGTAGCCGCCGCCGGGACCATCTCGTCGGTCTTCTTCGAAGGGCGCTTGGCAAGATTGGCCATACCGCCGGAGGTCAACAATCCGACATCGGCCAGCAAGAGCGGGATGGCCCACTTCCGCGGGGCTGCGACATATCGCGGCTGCCACAGCGGATCGTACTTGTCCTTGTATCCGCGTACGCCCTGGAAGTTGTAGATTTCCTCGCCACGGTCGAAGATCAGCCGACCCACCCGCGAAAGCATCGGCGCCAGCGGGCGATCATCCAGACCAGACAGCGGCGCCATGCCGAAGTCAAAGGCGGCGTAGTCCTGCTCGCGCCCCCACTGGATCAGTTCGACAAACAGATAGTCCATGATCCGGCGCGGACCTTCCTCGACATAGCGCATCAGATCGATCGAGTACGCCGAAAGGGAGGCCACAGGCCAAAGGGTCGCGAAGGCTACGATGCGGCCCTCCCACCGGACCAGCGCCACCGGAAACTGCTGAACATAGGGTGGATGGAAGCCGCCCAGAGCGAAACCCTTCTCGCCGCCAGCGTGGCCGGCGAGCCAAGCATCCGAAATTCGCTGCAGATCCGGAATCAGCGCCTCGACCGCCTCCGGAGGTACAACCTCGAAGGTCGCCCCCTCCTCGGCCGCCTTGCGCCACGCTCGCCGCAGGTTGCCGCGTTTGGTGCCCTCAATGGTGAAGTCTTCCAGCGGGGTCACGGCCGCTTCACCCAGCTTCTGGATCGCAAAACCCAACTCGACGATGTCTGGCAGATCGTCTGCCTCGAGCAGATAGAATCCCGGGCGCGCCGCATGAGAGTCGGCGAGCTCGCGGAACTGCCAGAGCAATTCGAGTCGCTCGTCGCGCCGCCCGACCGGCGGGCCCATCGCGATCCAGCTACGCCCCCTGACCCCGAACATCAGGAACGTGTCGCCGGACGCAGAAAACAGGAACCGCTTGTCGCCCAGAAGCGCGAGGTTGGAGGTCGGCTTGGACACCTCCGCGTTGGCCAGGATCGCGCGCACGCGCTGAAACTCCGGGTCCTCATCCCCGACGATCGCGGGCGTGGCGGCGGAGGCCAGCAGGCGCCAGACGCCGACCGCCAACAATGCCATGGCCGCACCCACCCAGCCGCGAAGAGACCGCGCCGCATCCTCGTCCGCCATGACCTCCCACCACGGCATCTCGCCATAGTCAGCGTGCTGGAACGACCAGACCCCGAGGAGACCCGCCCCTGCCACCAGACAGACCGCCGACAGCAACCATCCGGGGGTCACCTCCATACGGGTCAGGCGCGCGGTTCGCGGAAACGCCCGGCGAAAGGGCACGAGCATCACGGCAAGTGCGGTCAGGATGGTGGTTTCTTCCCAGATGAATCCTTTCACCAGGCTGAGCGGAGCCGCCGCCAGCAACACCACAATTGTAGCTGCCCAGGCCGCACCAAGCCGCGCCCGCAGCCCAAAGGCCAGCATCACCAGGAGCAGCCCCAGAACGCTTGACGCGAAGTGGCTGAGCTCGATCAGAAGTACCGGCTCGATCTGCATCACGCGTATGAACCGCGTCGGTTCGGAGGGCGTGGCCGCCGACGCCAGCAACATGACACCCGCGGCCAGGGTGAGTAACGCTGCCGTCCACGGCGCGGCGGCGTTCGTGGCGGGCTTAAGGTCAGACAACAGGCTCATTGAGTCGTTCTCTTAGCTAGGTTGGCGCATATCCGCTCAAACAACTGTTTCATTCGGCTTGCCCTTGCCGGGACGATCATTAAGTTTGGGTCCTGTAACAGTTGGGAGATCGTCATGGCCGATTTCGGCGCCGTCGACCTTGAGGCCTTCCGAAAGGATGTCCGCGAGCAGCTCAAGGCGATGTATCCCGCCGAATTGCGCAGCGCCGATGCGCCGACTGACCCGGAAGCGGTATGGGGAGGTCGGGCGTTCGCAGGTTCCCAAGATCCGCAAATCCTCTGGATGAACCGCATGGCGGCCAAGGGGTGGACGACACCTACCTGGCCAAAGGCCTATGGCGGCGGCGGGCTGACGGCTGACGAAGCCCGGATTCTGGACAAGGAGCTGGCCGCTGGCAAGTACCGGCCGCCGGTGCTTGCCTTCGGAATCTGGATGCTTGGGCCAGTGCTGATGGAATACGCCACCGAAGCCCAGAAGCTGGTCCACCTGCCGCGGATCATCAAAGGCGAGGTCCGCTGGTGCCAGGGCTATTCCGAGCCAGGCGCCGGCTCGGACCTGGCCGCGCTAGCGACCAGATGCGAGGACAAGGGCGACCACTGGCTGATCAACGGCAGCAAGGTGTGGACGAGCTATGCTGACAAGGCCGACTGGTGCTTCTGCCTGGTGCGGACCGACGCGACCAAGAAGCACGAGGGAATCTCGTTCGTGCTTATCGACATGGCGTCGCCGGGCGTCGAGACCCGGCCGATCCAGCTGATCAGCGGCGAGAGCCCGTTCTGCGAGACCTTCTTCACTGACGTGAAGATCCCCAAGGAGAACCTGGTCGGCCGGGTCAACGGCGGTTGGGAAATCGCCAAAAGGCTGCTGCAGTATGAGCGTCAGAACATCTCCGCCGGGTTCGGCGAGGGCGGCACGGCCGGTGGCGCGTCCGGCGATCTGGCAAACCTCGCTACCTCCTATGGCGCCCTCCCGGATGCAGACCTGCGCAAGCGGATCACCCTCAACAAGATGGACTTCCAGGCGCTGCGACAGACCATCAATCGTTCGGCGGCCGAGAGTCGCGCGGGCAATGGGCCGAGCGCAGCCACGTCGATCATCAAATATGCGGCGGCCGAGTTCGCCAAGGAACGTTCCGAACTCATGGTCGAGGCGCTGGGTCATCAGGGCCTGGGCTGGGACGGCGAGGGCTATGATCCGCCGGAAATCGGCGCGGTGCGCGGCTGGCTGAGAACCAAGGCCAACTCCATCGAGGGTGGCACTTCCGAAGTGAATCTCAATGTAATCGCCAAGCGGGTGCTTGGCCTTCCGGACATGAAGTAGGGCGAGACATGGCTGACTTTGGCCGCGACGTAGAAACCTTCCGTGCCGAGGCGCGGGATTGGCTGGAGGCCAATTTCCCGAAGTCTCTGGCAGAGACCCCGATGGCCCAGCTTGCCAAGCTTCAGGCCCAACCGGAGAGTCCCGAAGCGCTGGCCTGGCGCCGCGCCATGGGCGCCAGGGGCTGGGGTACGCCGGTCTGGCCGAAGTCCATCGGCGGCGGCGGTCTGTCGCGAGACGAGGCCCGGGTTCTGGCCGAGGAAATGGCGAAGATCGGCGCCCGCAATCCCATCGGCGGCATGGGCGTCTCGATGTTCGGCCCGACGCTGCTGGAGTACGGCAGCGATGCGCTGAAGAAAGAGCACTTCCCCGGCATCGTCAGCGGCGACGTTTGGTGGTGCCAGGGGTACTCCGAACCGGGCGCCGGATCGGACCTGGCGTCGCTGCAGACCTGGGCCGAGGACAAGGGCGACCACTTCCTCGTAAGTGGTTCAAAAATATGGACTTCTGGCGCTCAGTACGCGGATCGCTGCTACTGTCTGGTGCGCACGGATCGGTCGAAAAAGCATGAAGGGATCAGCTTCCTGCTGATCGACATGAAGGCCCCGGGGGTCGAAGTCCGGCCGATCCTGCTGATCAACGGGACGTCGCCGTTCTGTGAGACCTTCTTCACCGACGTGAAGGTGCCCAAGGATCAGCTGTTCGGACCGCTGAACGGCGCCTGGACGATCGCCAAGCGGCTGCTGCAGTTTGAACGGGAAGGCATCGGAGCCAGCCTGGGCGCCGGCAACATCGGCGGGGTCACAGCGGTGCCGACCGTCGTCGAGGCGGCCAAGGCCGGCGTCGGGGTCGAGGCCGACGGGCGGCTCAGCGACACCGACCTGCGCCGCCGGATCACGGAGCACCTGATGGAGGCCCGGTCCTTCCAGCTGACCGTGCACCGCCAGCAGGATGAGTCCAAGGCCGGCAACGGTCCGTCCAATCTGGCCGCCGCCATGAAGTACGCCGGGGCCAAGATCGCCCATGAGCGCAACGAACTGCTGGTCGAGGGGCTGGGCCATCAGGGACTGGGCTGGGCCGGCGAGGGCTACGAGCCCGGCGAGCTGGCCGCCGTTCGCGGCTGGCTGCGATCAAAGGCCAACTCGATCGAGGGCGGCAGTTCGGAAATCAATCTGAACGTGGTCTCAAAAAGGGTTCTAGGCCTGCCCGATCCGAAGTAAGATTAGAATAAGCGGTATTACTACAACACCAGTTTGGGAGTTTGCGATGGCGGATTTCGGCGGTTCGGACCTGGACACGTTCCGGATGGAGGCGCGGACCTGGCTTGAGGCCAACTATCCGCAGTCGCTGCGGGAGGATCCCGAGGCGGGAACCCGGATGATCGCGGGCGGGGTGAAGCCGACCGGCGACTATCTGGTCTGGAAGCAGCGGATGGCCGAGAAGGGCTGGGGCACCCCCACCTGGCCGAAGAAATATGGCGCGGGCGGCCTGACCGGCGACGAGGCACGGGTGCTGGCCGACGAGATGGACCGGATCGGCGCCTACAACCCGATGATCGGCATGGGCCTGTCGATGTTCGGCCCGACCCTGCTGGAATACGGCACCGAAGAGCAGAAGCAGCGCCACATCCCGCCGATCGTGAAGGGTGAGCTGCGCTGGTGCCAGGGGTATTCCGAGCCCGGCGCCGGATCGGACCTCGCCAGTCTGATGACCAAGTGCGAGGACGCCGGAGATCACTGGAAAATCAATGGCCAGAAGATCTGGACGAGCGGCGCGCAATACGCCGACTGGTGCTTCTGTCTGGTCCGTACAGATACCACGAAGAAGCACGAGGGCATAAGTTTTGTGCTCATCGATATGCACCAGCCCGGGGTCGAAACCCGGCCGATCAAGCTGATCGCCGGCTCGTCGCCGTTCTGCGAGACCTTCTTCACCGATGCGCGCGCCGAGAAGGACGACATGGTCGGGCCGTATAACGGTGGCTGGACGGTCGGCAAGCGGCTGCTGCAGCATGAACGCTCGGGCCAGGGCGGATCGCGGATGGCCGGCAGCGGCGGGATTTCGATCCCCGACATGGCCAAGAAATATGTGGGCATCGACGATCAGGGCCGGTTGGCCGACAGCGATCTACGGGCGAGGATCTCGCAGCACCAGATCAATGCCAAGGCCCACGCCCTGACGGTCCTGCGGGCCATGGACGAGGCCAAAGGCAATGTGAACCCTTCGGCGACCACCTCGGTGATGAAGAACTCCGGCACCTGGATCGGCCAGAACCGGTCGGAGCTGTTGCTGGAGATCATGGGCCATCAGGGCCTGGGCTGGGCCGGCGAGGACTTTGATAAGGACGAACTGGAGACGGTTCGCGCCTGGCTCTCGGGCAAGGCGACCACGATCTACGGCGGCAGCCAGGAAGTGCAGAGCAATATCGTCTCCAAGCGCATCCTGGGTCTGCCGGATACGACGCAAGGGTAGAAACCCTTACCTCCCCCATCGCTTGCGATGGCGGGAGGGGGACCACGCCCCGAATAGGGCGGGGTGGAGGGGACAGGCGGCAAGCGTCGATTGAGCGGCTTGCCCCCTCCACCACTCGCTCTCCGGCGAGCGGTCCCCCTCCCGCCGCTTCGCGGGGGAGGTGAAAGGGCTCAGGGAGGAACTTGAGATGGCAGATTTCGGCAGTACCCTCGAGGCGTTCAGGACGGACGTTCGCGAATGGCTGATGGCCAACTTTCCGGCGTCCCTCAAGGGCGCCACGGGCGGTGGCGAGCGGCTGGAAGCGCTGAGCCCCGAGCGGGACGCCTGGCGCAAGGCGATGGGCGAAAAGGGCTGGGGCACACCTACCTGGCCCCGGGCCTATGGCGGCGGCGGCCTCAGCCGCGAGGAAGCCAAGGTGCTGGCCCAGGAGATGGCCGCCATCGGCGCCTACAACCCGATCGGCGGCATGGGCGTCATCATGTTCGGCCCGACCCTGCTGGAGTACGGCACCGAGGCCCAGAAGCACGCATACATCCCGGCCATCGTGAAGGGTGAGAAGATGTGGTGCCAGGGGTTCTCCGAACCCGGCGCCGGATCAGACCTGGCGTCCTTGCAGACCAAGGCCGTCGACATGGGCGACCACTACATTGTGGACGGCAGCAAAATCTGGACGAGCGGCGCCGACAAGGCCGACTGGTGCTTCTGCCTGGTACGTACCGATACGTCCAAGAAGCATGAGGGGATCAGCTTCCTGCTGATCGATATGGCTGGCGGCGGCGTTGAGCCGCGGCCGATCCGGCTGATCAATGATACGGCGCCCTTCTGCGAGACCTTCTTCACGGATGTGAAGGTGCCCAAGGCCAACCTGATGGGGCCGCTGAACGGTGGCTGGACGATCGCCAAGCGACTGTTGCAGCACGAGCGGGAGGGCATTTCCGGCGCGGGCGGCGGTCCCGGTCCCGGCGCCGTGCCCGGACCGCCGCTGAAGGATCTGGCCAAGGCCTATGTGGGCGTCGATGACAGCGGCAGGCTGACCGACGTGGACCTGCGCCGGCGGATTACCGAACACCTGATGGAGGAACGCGCCTTCCAGCTCACCGGGCGGCGGGCGGCAGAGGAAAATCGCGGCAACTCCGGCCCCAATGCGGCCTCGTCGGTGCTGAAGAACGTGGGCTCCAAGGTGCGCCAGGACAAGGCCGAGCTGTCGGTCGAGGTGCTGGGCCATCAGGGCCTGGGCTGGGACGGCGCCGGATTTACCGACGACGAGACCGGCACGATCAAGGCCATGCTGCGCACCAAGAGCGGCACCATTGCGGGCGGCTCCTGGGAAGTGCAGTTGAACATTATCTCAAAGCGGATTCTCGGACTGCCCGAGGTGACGCAGGCACGGTAGACTACCACAGCGCTCGTCATGGCCGGGCTTGACCCGGCCACCCATGCTCCCGGACGTTCCGGCTTGTGGGCGGCAAGGTCAGCATGGGTCCCCGGGTCAGGCCCGGGGATGACGATCAGGAATTTGGGTTCAAAGAGGACGAAGACAGATGGCGGATTTTGGCGGAACTGACCTCGAGGCCTTCCGGGGCGAGGTAAGGACCTGGGTCGAGGCGAATTTCCCCGCCGCGCTCAAAGGCAAGAACCCGATGCAGGTGGAGGAGCGCAACACGCCCACACCCGACATGGAAGCCTGGCGCAAGGCGGTGGGCTCCAAGGGCTGGGGCACCCCCACCTGGCCGAAGGAATATGGCGGCGGCGGACTGAGCTCGGCGGAAGCGCGGGTGGTGCAGGGCGAGTTCGCCCGGGCGCGGGCCTACAACCCGATCGGCGGCATGGGCGTGATGATGTTCGGCCCCACCCTGCTGGAGTACGGCACCGAGGCGCAGAAGCAGGAGCACATCCCGCCGATCTGCCGCGGCGAAATCGCCTGGTGCCAGGGCTTCTCCGAGCCGGGCGCCGGTTCGGACCTTGCAGGTCTTCAGACGAAAGCCGAAGATAAAGGCGACCACTTCGTCATCAACGGTCAGAAAATCTGGACGAGCGGCGCGCAATGGGCCGACTGGTGCTTCTGTCTGGTGCGGACGGATACTTCGAAGAAGCACGAAGGCATCTCGTTCGTACTGTTCACCATGCATCAGAAGGGTGTTGAAACCCGTCCGATTCCTTTGATCGCGGGATCTTCACCTTTCTGCGAAGTGTTCCTGACTGACGCCATTGCCGAAAAGAAGAACCTGGTCGGACCGCTGAACGGCGGCTGGACCATCGCCAAGCGGCTGCTGCAGCACGAGCGTTCGGGCCTCACCGGCGCCGGCGGCGGGCTGGGCTCGGGCGGCAAGCCCATCGAGCAGCTGGCCAAGGAATATGTGGGCGTCGACGAGGAAGGCCGGATCGCCGACAGCGATCTGCGTACCCGCCTGATCAACAATGTGATGAACATGCGCGCGTTCCAGCAGACCGCTGTGCGCGCCATGGTCGAGGCGCGCGGCAACGCCAGCCCCGGCAACACCACCTCGATCATGAAGAACGCCGGCACCTCCCTGATCCAGGAGCGTCACGAGATGGCGCTGGAGATCATGGGCCATCAGGGCCTGGGCTGGGAGGGCGACGACTTCTCGGCTGAGGAACTGGGCGCGGTGCGCGGCTGGCTGTTCGGCAAGGCCTTCACCATCTTCGGCGGCTCGTCCGAGGTGCAGTCGAATATCGTCAGCAAGCGCATTCTGGGCTTGCCGGACCTTACGCAAAGCAAGTGATGTGCGAACGCAGCGCCCCCTCCACCACTTCGTGGTCCCCCTCCCCCGCTGCGCAGGGGAGGTACGCGCGACGAACCTTCCCCGTTCAAGGGGCAGGGGCACCCGAAGGGTGGAGGGGGCGTTGACGCCGCACCCGCTCTCCATCTGAAATCCCGATCACCAACGTCACGACAAGAAATTCACGAAGGAAACAACAACTATGGCCGTTCTGACTGAAGAACAGAGCATGCTGCGCGACGCAGCCAAGAGCTGGGTGCAGGAGAAGTCCCCGGTCACCGCCTTCCGCAAGATGCGCGATAGCGGCGCCGAGCTGGGCTATGACGTCGCCGCCTGGAACGAGATGGCGGAAATGGGCTGGGCCGGGGTGATCATCCCCGAGGAATACGGCGGCTCAGACTTCGGCTACCTCAGCCTGGGTCTGGTGCTGGAAGAAACCGGCCGCACGCTCACCGCCTCGCCGCTGCTGGCCAGCGCGCTGGGCGGCGCCTCGGCGATCATCCTGGGCGGCTCCGACGCGCAGAAGTCGGCCTGGCTGTCCAAGATCGCGGAAGGCGCGGCCATCGCCACCCTGGCGGTCGATGAAGGCCCGCACCATCGCCCCGACAAGGTGGCGACCACCGTCTCGGGCGGCAAACTCTCGGGCAAGAAGTCCTTCGTGTTGGAAGGCATGGCGGCCAATGTGTTCGTGGTCTCGGCCATCTCGGGCGGCGCCGTCGAACTCTATCTGGTGGCCGCTGACGCCCCCGGCGTGACGCGCACCAAGCTGAACCTGGCCGACAGCCGCGGCGCGGCCAACGTCAGCTTCGACAACGTCGCCGTCTCGGACGCCGACAAGCTGACGGGCGGCGCGGCCCTGCTGGAAAAGACCCTGGACCGCGCGCGGGCCGGCATCTCCGCAGAAATGCTGGGCGCCGCCGTGCAGGCCTTTGAAGTGACGCTGGACTATCTGAAGACCCGCGTTCAGTTCGGCCAGGTGATCGGTTCCTTCCAGGCCCTGCAGCACCGCGCGGCCAAGATGTTCACCGAGCTGGAACTGAGCCGCTCGGCGGTGGAAGCCGCACTGAGCGCCATCGACAACGACGCCCCGGACGTGCCGGAGCTAGTGTCGCTGGCCAAGGCCAAGATGGGCGACACGTTCCACCTGGTGAGCAACGAGATGGTGCAGATGCACGGCGGCATCGGCATGACCGATGCGCATGACGCGGGCTTCTACCTGAAGCGCGCCCGCGCGGCGGAAGCGGCGTTTGGGAACCAGGCGTTCCACCGCGACCGGTATGCGCGGATCCAGGGGTATTGATCAGCCGCTGATTACGTTTTGAGTTCGGGAAGCCCCGTCGGTGAGAACCGGCGGGGCTTTTCGTTGGGGTGATGGGCCGTGCAAGCGGCCTGCCCCCACCACCGCCCGCTCCCGCCGCTTTGCGGGGGAAAGGTAGAGGCGGATGGCCAGGTGCGCCGCCCTCACCTACCCTTGAATCCTTACCTCCCCCGCGAAGCGGCGGGAGGGGGACCGCGCCCCGTAGAGGGCGGGGTGGAGGGGGCCGGCCCCGTCCGAAGACGCTCGTCCACGCGCCACAGGATGGCGTACACGACATCGCCCAGCTGGTTGTAGACTTGGGATGCAGGGATGCGCATGACATCGACGCCCTGGGACCTGAGCCAATGATCGCGTGCCTCGTCCCGCGCCTGAGCAGCGTCGTCCCAGTGGGTAGCGCCATCAACCTCCACAGCGAGCCGCGCTGACGGGCAGTAGAAATCTAGAATGACAGAGCCGAAAGGATGCTGGCGGCGGAAGGTAGGCTTGTCGGGGCCGCGCCCACGCAGGCGCGTCCACAGGATGACCTCTGGGTCGCTCATGACCTGTCGCAAGGCCCGGGCGCGGTTAGCGATCAAAGTGCGTCTCATGCGGTGACTGGCGGCCTGCCCCCTCCACCACGCCCTCTTCGGGGCGTGGTCCCCCTCCCGCCGCTTTGCGGGGGAGGTAAGAACTTATAGGGAACATTCGAGACGGGGGAAAGTGGAGGTGCAGACACTTTCCCGAAGCCGCAAGGCGCCGCATTCAACCTTCTCTCCCCCGGAGAAACCAATAGGGAGAGGAAGTGACTACGTCCGGAACTGACGTCGCCGCATGTTGGACTGTCCGGATGTCCACCGAACCACACCCCGCCTGCGACTTGCCGATCCCGCCGATGGACCATGGGTCCGGGTGGAAGGACACCGCCTTCACCTGGGCGATGGGGGAGTTGATCCTGACGCGGATCGGCGCCGGGGAGACGGTGAAGTCGATCACGGCCGATCCTCGGATGCCAGCCTATTGCACGGTGTTCCGGTGGATGCAGGTCGTGCCCGCGTTCGGGGAGGCAGTGGCGCAGGTGCGGGCGCAGCTGGCGGCGAACCGGGTGGCCGAGCGCGATGCGTTGCGGCGATTGCGCGGCCGGCGGCGGCGCGGCGGGCGGCGACCCATGGTGCCGGCGCAGGCGCTGGGACAGTTGCTGAGCGACCTGCGCGACGGGGCGTCGGTGAGCGAGGCCGTGCGGCGGCCGGGGGCGCCGTCATTCAAGGCGCTCTATACGCGGGTGCGCGGATGTCCGGGGTTTCGGGCGGCCTTCATCGACGCCTGCGACTGGCGCGACGGCTGGCTGGCCTTCAACGCCGAGCATCTGGTCCCGGACAAGGTGTGGCTGATGGGCATACAAGCGACGAACGCCGAGATCCGGTCGCTGTTGGCGCGCAAGGGGCGGCTGACGCCGAAACTGTATCGGAAAATGGGGTAGGCCGGGGCGTTGCGCGCGGCCTCAGGCGGCCTCATAGATCGCCCGAATGTTCCGGGATTCGGGACGCGTCTTTCTGGGGAAACGGCATGCGCCACCTGACATCGAAAATTTCCGCGAGCCTGGCCGCGCTGGCAGTCCTGGCGACGACGCCGGCCTTGGCGGCGGACGCGCCGGTGGTGGTGAAGACCGTGAACGGGCCGGTGCAGGCGACCGAGCGCGGGGCGGCGATGCGCAGCTATTTCGGCATTCCGTTTGCGGCCCCGCCAGTGGGCGAGCTGCGCTGGAAGGCGCCCGCGCCGGCGGCGAAGTGGACCGCGCCGATCGCACGCAGCAAGACGGCGGCGGCCTGTCTGCAGACCGGGCCGGACAGCCCGTTCCGGACCCGGGGCGACAATGAGGATTGCCTCTATCTGGACGTCCATACGCCCACCGGCAAAGGCCCGTTCCCGGTGATGGTGTGGATCCACGGCGGGGCTTTCACCACCGGCGACGCCTCGACCTATGCCCAGGCTGAGCCGCTGGTGGGCAAGGGCGTGATCGTGGTGGCGATCCACTACCGGCTGGGGGCCATGGGCTTCCTGGCGCATCCGGCGCTGCGCGATGCGGGGGGCAGCGCGGGCAACTACGGGATGATGGATCAGCAGGCGGCGCTGCGCTGGGTGCGGGAGAATATCAGCCGGTTTGGCGGTGATGCGAAGAACGTGACGATCTTTGGCGAATCTGCAGGCGGCATGAGCGTGCTGACGCTGCTGGCCTCGCCGCTGTCAAAGGGACTGTTCGACAAGGCCATCATCCAGAGCGGCGCCTATGGGGTGTCGGGCCAGTTGACCCAGGCGCAACTGGAGGCCAAGAGCACGACGGCGCTGGAGACGGCGATGGCGGGCGCTGATCCGGGCGCGGCCTGCGCCGGCGGCGCGGTGACGGCGGCCTGCCTGCGCGGCCTGCCCGACACGGTGGTGCGCGGCAAGCTGATGAGCGCGTTCGAACGGGCCACCGGCGGGGTGATCCCTTCGATTGACGGCAAGGTGCTGACCCGGTCCATCAAGGCGACGTTCGCGGCCGGCGCCAACAACAAGGTCCCGGTGATCAACGGATCCAACGAAGACGAGAACCTGCTGTTCCTGGCCCTGGCCGAGTTGGGCGCGCGTTTTGCGGCCAAGCCGCCCAACTTCAATCCCGCCGACCGCTCCTTCCTGATGACGGCCGAGGGCTTCAACAAGGGCGCGGAGGCGATGGCCAGTCAGACCGGCGTCTCGGTCAGCGACCTGGCGGGATACTATCCACTGAGCCGACACGGCGACGATGTCGGGCTGCAGCCCAGCCGCGCGGCGGCGGCGGCGGGCACCGACAGCACCTTCTCGTGCAACGGCGTGAACGTGTCAGCGCGCATCGCCGCGCAGGGTGCGCCGATCTGGATGTATGAGTTCCGCGACCAGACCGCGCTACCGCTGTTCGGCGTATTCGGCGGCAAATATGCGCTGAGCCTGCCACAGGGCGCGGCGCATGCGTTCGAGTTGCCCTATCTGTTCGGCATGGCCAGCGCGGCCCAGAACGCCGAACAGACCGCGCTGAAGACGACCATGTCGACCTACTGGACCAACTTCGCGAAGACCGGCAACCCCAACGGCGCGGGCGCCCCGGCCTGGGCAGGATTCAAGGGCGGGACGGTCCAGGCGCTGGACGTAGCCTCGGGCGGCGGGGTGACGGCGATGACGGCTGACGCCTTCCGCGACCAGCACCTGTGCAAGACGGCCTGGGCGAAGCAGACGTTCTGAGGGCCTGCTTCAGCGCGTAGCTGACGGTGGTGACCACGGCGATCATGGTGTCCTCGAGGGGGTCAGACCGTCTGCACCGGATGGCCGAGCGCCAAGCAGGCCTGATGGAGGCGTCGATCGAGGGTGAGCATGGCAGCGCCCTGGCCAGTCGCGATGGCGAGGTGCAGGGCGTCGCCGGCGCGTAGCGCCAGGTCGTGACGATCAGCAAGGCAGGCGCGCTATCGAAGCTGGTGTATGTAAGTCGCCAATAGCAGAGCGAGGACCGGACATTGACGATGCTTGAAGGGCCAATGCGCCTGCCCGCTTCCGGCGGGGCGCCGCAGTCGATGGTGATCTTTCTGCACGGCTATGGGTCGAACGGCGACGACCTGATCGGCCTGGCCGAGTACTGGCGCGGCGCGTTGCCGGACACGGTGTTCCTGTCGCCCAACGCGCCGGAAATCTGCCCGGGCGCGCCGGATGGCTATCAGTGGTGGGGCCTGAGTAATCTGACACCGGGAGGCCGGGCGGCGGGTGTGCGCAAGCCGGCGGCGGGACTGAACGCCTTCATCGACGCGAAACTGGCCGAGTTTGGGCTGGATGAGGCCCGGATGGCGCTGGTGGGGTTCAGCCAGGGCACGATGATGGCCCTGCATGTGGGGCCGCGCCGGGCGCAGGCGCTGGCCGGGATCGTGGGCTTCTCGGGCATGCTGGCCGACCCCGACGAACTGACGGTCGAGGTTGTCACCCGGCCACCGGTGCTGCTGATCCACGGCGACGCCGATGAGGTGCTGCCGGTGGCCTCGCTGGCCAGGGCCAAACAAGGGCTGGAAGCCGCCGGCCTGGATGTGGTGACCCACGTCTCGCCGAGACTGGGGCACAGCATCGACGAGATGGGACTTAGGCTGGGCGCGACATTCCTGGCACACCGACTTTCGAGGCCGGTGGCTGGAACCTGACGCCTGGAGCGCAATCCACTCGCTCTGACCTCCCCTATCACCGCTCATCCCGGCTAAGCGTTACTCCGAAACGCGGATCAGCATCTTGCCGCTGTTGAGGCCGGAGAAGAGGCCGATCAGGCCCTCGGGCGCGCGCTCGAAGCCGTCCAGGATCGTCTCCTGATATTTGATGCGGCCATCCTTCAGCCAGCCGGTCATGTCGCTGACGAAGGCCGCCTGCAGGTGCGGGAAGTCGCTGGCCACGAAGCCTTCCATGCGGATCCGGCTGTAGATCATGGTCGAGAGGTTGCGCACGCCCTCGCCGCCGCCGTTGTAGGTGGAGATCATGCCGCAGACGGCGACGCGCCCGCGCTGGTTCATGCGAGGCAGGACGGCGTCCAGATGACCGCCGCCGACGTTCTCGAAATAGACGTCGATACCCTTGGGCATGGCCTCCCGCAGGACCTTGGTGAGCGGGGTGGTCTTGTAGTTGACGACGGCGTCGAGGCCGACCTCGTCGCGCAGCCAGGCGGCCTTGTCGTCGGCGCCCGTAGAGCCGCCGACATAGCAACCCTTGATCTTGGCGATCTGGGCCACGACAGACCCTACCGCGCCGCCCGCGGTGGAGACGAACACCTGCTCGCCGTCCTTCAGCGCACCGGTTTCCAGCAGGCCGCCATAGGCCGTGATACCGGTGCCGCCGAGCGCATGCATGTAGACGCTGAGCGACAGCGCCGGGTCGGTGGTCAGCACCTGCAGACCCTTGCCGTCGGAATTGAAGCGCTCCTGCATGCCGGCGCCGTGGCGGACCAGATCGCCTGCCTTGAAGCGGGAGTTGCGCGACTGGACGATCCGGCCGATGCCGCCGCCCAGCATGGGGGCGTCCAGCGGCTGGTCAGCGGTGAGGCGGGGTCGCATGTAGGGGTCCACCGACATCAGCACGTTCTGTACCTGGACCTCACCCTCGGCGGCATCCGGGGTGTCGACCTCGACCACGGCGAAGTCCTCAACGACGGGAACGCCGGAGGGACGGCGGACGAGGTGGATCTGGCGGCTGGCGGTCATGTGTCGAGGCTCCCAAGAGGGCGCGTTAGGCCGCGCCTGATGTGTTCGCGGCAGGTGTAGCGAGAATGCGACGCCGGTGCGAGGTCTCGCAGGTCTTCTTTTCCCGGTGAAGGTGCGACTCAGGAAGTACTTCCTGCAGATGGCAAGGCCGTGCTGATCGTCTGTTTTCGGAGGCCGCCTTTCCCTTCTCCCCTTGTGGGAGAAGGTGGCCGCCGAAGGCGGTCGGATGAGGGGTCGCACAGGCCTATGGCTGGGGTGGCGGCGCTCCGACGACCTCGAGAATGCGCCCAATGACCTGCCAGTCCCTCAGCTGAATCTCGGTGTTCGGGAAGCGCAAGACGCGGAAGCCCTCGGCTGCCAGCCAAGCATCTCGAACAGCATCTTGTGTCGGATCGTGAAACGGGCCATCCGCCTCGATCACCAGCCGGTGTCGCAGGCAGACAAAATCCAGAACGTAGGGGCCGAGCGGAAACTGTCGCCGGAACTTCAGTCCTTCCAGCTTTCGATCCCGCAGCAGCTTCCACAGCATGCGTTCGGTCTCCGACGCCCGGCGGCGCAGAGCGCGGGCCTGAGGAACGGTCGTGGGGCGAGCCATGGCCCAGGGTGACCTATCCTGACCCGATTTTCGACCCCTCATCCGTCAGGCTTCGCCTGCCACCTTCTCCCACAAGGGGCGAAGGGAAAGGGCTGCGTCGCCGAATTCAGGGCGCGCGCAGATAGATTCTGCGCATGACGATCTGACCGTCTTGAGCTTCGTCTTCGATCAGGCCGTTATCGATGAATCCATTTGCTTCCGCAGTCCGGCGTGACGCCAGGTTATCGGCATCAATGCGCGCCTCAAGACGCGTGAGCTCTGGATCCTCAGCGGCGACGGTGCAGAGAAGTGCAAGCGCGCGGGCGCCGTATCCCAACCGACGAAACGCCGGATATATCCAGTAGGAGACCGCTGCGCCGCCCGCCGCGAGGCGCCGGATCTTGCAGCCACCCGCGAGCTGGTTCGACGGCCCGCGCACGGCGTAGACTATCGTCGGGCCATCTTCCCGATGCGTCGCCATCCATCCGGCAAACACCTCCCGAGCGCGCTCCAGTGTGGCCGGAAAATCGGGGTCCGGCGACTCGAACCGCAGGCGGATTTCGCGGTCCTCGCCAGCAACATGCGCCTCCGCGTCGGCGACAGTCGGGGCGTCCAGTCGGATCACGCCGTCCATCAGCGTTGGAGGAGGGTTCAGAAACGGGCCCATCGGTCACTCTCTCCGCAGCACGCTTTCGGTCAGGAGGTTGCCCCACATGTTGGTGCGGAACTCGGCCTTCATGGCGGCGGGGTCGTAGAGGGGGCTTTCGACCCACTCGAGGAACGTCATTCCCGCCGGTTCGCCTTCGGTCAGGTATCTGGCGAAGGTATAGTCGAGCACCCCGGTCTTGCCGTGGCGGATGTGAAGGTAGCGGAACGAGAGCTGGTCCATCGCCTCGCGGATCGGCAGGCCTTTGCGAAAGTGCATGTAGAGCACGCTCATGATGCCCGCCCGGTCCGCGCCGGACTTGCAGTGCATGAAGGCCGGATATTCCAGCGTCTCGAACAAGGCTTTCGCGCCCAGCACACGCTCGCGTGACGGGACCTCGCGTGAGGTGATGGTGAAATCGACGAGGTTGAGGCCCAGACGCTGGCAGGCGTCCTTTTCGAGGGCGTGGAAACTGGCGTCGAAGCCGCCGCGCAGGTTGACGACGGTCCTGATCCCGCGCGCCTTCCAGTCGGCCAGCTGGTGAGGCCAGGGCTGGTTGGCGCGGACCAGTTCTTCCGAGATCCAGTGGGCGTTGGAGAAGCCCAGCCGGAGATAGGCATGGTCATTCCACAGATAGTCGGCCACCGCCTGCGCCCGGCCCAGGGGAGAGGTCAGGTTGAAACGAGGGCTGGAGGATGCATCCGTCATCTCACCGGCTTTAAGGTGATCGCGACGTCGGCGGAAGTCCGCGTGAGCTTGACTTCAACGACGCAAAATCCGAACCCAGCGTGATGAGCGAACGCGCCCCGGCCGAGCTTTCTACCCGAGCCCTGATCTCGCGGGTGGCCGGCGTCTATCTGCGGCCGCGCTGGATGGGCTGGACGGGCGCCTTTGTGGCGGCGATCGCGGCGGCGGTGTTCACCACCCTGCTGGTGCAGATCCTGGAGCCGGCCACCAACGATCTGATGGCCAATCCCAAGCCCGGGACCCTGTTGATCCTGCCGCTGACGATTGTGGTCTATGCCATCGCGCGCGCCGCCGCGCAGGTCATTCAGGCGACGCTGGTGAACCGGATCGGCAACGCGGTCGTCGGCGATATCCAGGTGCAGCTGTTCGGGCGGCTGGTGCGGGCGGATCTGGCCCATCTGCGAAGCCGCCACTCCGGCAGCTATGTGTCGTCGGTGCTCTATGACGCAGGGTTGATCCGCGAGGCGGCGACCTCAGGCGTGATCAACTACACGCAGAACCTCCTGATCGTGATCGGGGCCATCAGCGTGATGGTGTCCAACGACCGGCTGATGTCGATCCTGCTGATCGTGGTGGCGCCGCTTGCCACCTGGATCATGCGCCGGTTCGCCAAGCGCACCACGAAGGCCGCAAAAGGCGCCATGGCCGAGACGTCGGCGCTGTCCACCGCGATCATGGAAAGCCTGGACGGCGTACGCGTGGTGAAGCTGGAGAACCGCGAGGCCTATGAGGAGGCGCGGGTCGCGGAGGTGGTGCGGCGGCGCCAGAAGCATCTGACCAAGGGCGCCAACGCCCGCGCCCGGGCCGCGCCGGCCACCGAACTGCTGATGACCATCATCGTGGCGATCGTGATCGGCTATGCCGGCTGGCGGGCCCATCAGGGCGGCATGACCGTGGGCGCCTTCGTGGCCTTCATGGCGGCGCTGGGGGTGGCCTCGCAATCGCTGCGCCAGATCGCCAATCTGCAGACGGTGTTCGCCGAGGGCATGTCGGCGGCGAGACGCCTGTTCTCGGCGCTGGATGTTGAGCCTGAGGTCCGCGAACGCCCCGGCGCGCCCGCGCTGGCGCTGGATCAGGCGACGATCCGGTTCGAGGCCGTGGGCTTTGCCTATGATGACGCCTCGCCCACCTTGAGCGACCTGTCATTCGAGGTCCGGCGCGGGGAAACCGTGGCCCTGGTGGGACCGTCCGGCGGCGGCAAGACCACCATCCTGAACCTGATCCCGCGGTTCTATGACGCCAGTGCGGGTCGGGTGCTGATCGATGGGCAGGATGTGCGCGATGTGGCGCTCGCTTCGCTCCGGGACCAGATCGCCCTGGTGACCCAGGAGCCGTTCCTGTTCGACGACAGCATCCGCGCCAATATCGCCTACGCCAGACCCGCCGCCAGCGACGGCGAGATCGAGGCGGCGGCCCGCGCGGCGGCGGCCCATGACTTCATCGCCGGTCTGGCCCAGGGCTATGCGACCACCGTCGGCGAGGCCGGCGCGCGTCTGTCGGGCGGGCAGCGGCAACGGATCGCCATTGCGCGGGCCTTCCTGAAGAACGCGCCGATCCTGTTGCTCGACGAAGCCACCAGCGCACTGGACACGGAGAGCGAGGCGCAGGTGCAGGCCGCGCTGAAACGTCTGATGGCGGGGCGGACGACCATCCTGATCGCCCATCGACTTTCCACGGTGCGCGGCGCCGACCGGATCTATGTGGTGGACAAGGGGCGGATCGTTGAGACCGGCGACCACGCGAGCCTGGTGAAAAAGCGCGGCCTCTATGCGCGCCTGGCCCGAAGCCAGGATCTGGAGCCGGGGCCGGGGCCGGGGCCGGGGCCGACAGATTGAAGGCGTTCCTGCGCAGCGACGGCGTACAGGCGGTGCTCGGCTGGTTGCTGGGTATCTATATGCGCCTGATCCTGAAGACCGTGCGCTGGCGCCATGAAAACGTCGACTGCGTGGAGCCGGTGCTGGCCGGACCATCCGGGGCCATCGCGCTGTTCTGGCACGGCCGGATCCCGCTGGGCCTGGCGCCCACGCCGCAGTGGGGACGCAAGCGGACCAAGTGCCTGATCTCGCCCTCGGCGGACGGCGAGTTCATCGCCCGAGCGCTGGCCATGTCGGGGTTCGGCGCCATCCGCGCCTCGTCCGCCAAGCCGGGCGACGCGGCCAAGGCGCGGCAGGCGGTGGGCGCGATCCGCGAGGCGGTGGCCTGGGTGAAGGACGGCGGCGCCCTGGTGGTGAGCCCCGACGGGCCGCGCGGGCCGAACGAGGTGATCGCCGCCGGGTCCCTTCAGATCGCCCGGCGGTCGGGCCAACCCGTCTTCCTGATGGGCATCGCCGCCAACCCGGCCTGGCAGAGCCGCAAGAGCTGGGACCGGGTGATGTTCGCCGCACCGTTCGGTCGCGGGGCCGTTGTCTGGGAGGGGCCGCTGGAAGTACCGGCCGATGCGGACGACGCCCTGATCGACACCCTGATCGCGGACTGGTCTGACCGCCTGTCCGCCGCCACCCGACGGGCCGAGGCGCTGGTGGGGCGCCCCGCGCATTGATCCATCCGCCGGTCGGTGAGACACAGGGCGCGATGGCGCACGATCACCACGATCATGATCACCGGCACGACCATGGACATGGCCATGGCAGCGGCCACCATCATCATGCACCCAAAGACATGGGCCGCGCCTTTGCGATTGGCGTGACCCTGAACATAGCCTTCGTCGGGGCCGAGGTCGCCGCAGGCCTCTGGACAGGGTCGCTCGCCCTGCTGGCGGACGCCGGCCACAATCTGTCGGACGTCCTGGCCCTGTTGTTGGCGTGGGGCGCCACGGTGCTGGCGAAGCGGGCGCCGGCCGGGCGTCGCACCTACGGCCTGCGCAAGGCAACGGTCCTGGCGTCGCTGGCCAACGCGGTGATGCTGCTGGTGGCGGTGGGGGTGATCGTCTCGGAAGCGGTGCGCCGGTTCTCGGAGCCTGCCCCGGTTGAAACGTCCATCGTCATGCTGACCGCAGGCCTGGGCGTGCTGATAAACGGTGCGACGGCCCTGCTGTTCATGCGCGGCAGCCAGTCGGACCTCAACGTGCGCGGCGCCTTCCTGCACATGGCGGCCGACGCGGCGGTGTCGCTGGCGGTCGTGGCCGGCGCCGGCGCCATCGCTGTGACCGGCCTGCTCTGGATCGACCCGGCGCTCAGCCTCGGGATCGCCGGCGTGATCGTCTTGGGAACCTGGGGCCTGCTGCGCGATTCCGCCGACATGGCGATGGACGCCGCGCCGCGCGAGATCGACGTCGAGGCCGTGCGCCGCTGGCTGGCGGACCAGCCCGGGGTCGAGGACGTTCACGACCTGCACATCTGGGCGATCAGCACCACCGAGACCGCCTTGACCGCCCACCTGCTGCGCCCCGCAAACACCGACGCCGACGCCTTTCTTCACGCCACCTGCGAAGGACTGGCCAGCCACTTCGGGATCGGACACTCGACGCTGCAGGTCGAGACCGACGCCGCCCACGCCTGCCGCCTCGCGCCCGCCGAGGTGGTGTGAGCACACCCCTGCCTCTGGTCCTGTACGGCGCGGCGATGGCGGCGCTCGAGCCGCTGGCCCCATCGCTGCTGCGCGCCCGAGCCCGGCGGGGCAAGGAGGATCCCGGGCGCCTCTCCGAACGGCTGGGACGCGCCGGTTTGCCCCGGCCGGACGGCGCGCTGGTCTGGCTGCATGGTGTGAGCGTTGGGGAGACCACCTCCCTGCTGCCGCTGGTGGCGGCGCTCAGGACCCGACGGCCCGACCTGACGATCCTGGTGACCTGCGGCACGACGACGGCGGCGGCGTTGCTGGCGCAGCGGTTGCCCGAGGGCGTGCTTCACCAGTTCGCCCCGGTGGACGGGCCGGGCGCGGTGCGACGTTTTCTGGATCACTGGCGGCCGAATGCGGCGGTATTTGTCGAGAGCGAGCTCTGGCCCAACCTGATCCTGGCGGCAAAGGCTCGCGGCGTGCGGCTGGCGTTGCTGTCGGCGCGGATGACGGCGGCCAGCGCCAACGGCTGGTCACAATGGCCGGCCTCGGCGCGGGCTCTGGTCTCGGCCTTTGACCTGATCATGCCCCAGGACGCGGCTACCGATGAACGGCTGAGCCGTCTGGGCGGGACCAACGGCCCCCGCCTTAACCTGAAACTGGTGGGCGAGCCCCTGCCGGCTGATATGGCCGAGCTCGACCGCCTGCGCACTGCGCTCGCCGGTCGCACGGTGGTGCTGGCGGCCAGCACCCATCCGGGGGAAGACGCGTTGATCGCCAACGCCGTGCGCAACGCCGCGCCGGGCGGGGTCCTCATTCTGGCCCCGCGCCATCCCGAGCGGGGACCGGAGATCGCCGCCATGCTGGGGGGCGCCTTGAGAAGCCAGGGGGAAGCGATGGGGCCGGTCTATGTGGCCGACACCCTGGGCGAACTGGGCCTGTTCTTCCGGCTGGCCGACATCGTGGTGATGGGCGGCAGCTTCGTGCCGGGCATCGGCGGGCACAATCCACTGGAGCCGGCGCGGATCGGGCGCCCGATCCTGACGGGCCGGTATGTGTTCAACGCCGCCGACATCTATGCCGAGATGTTCGCCGAGGCAGCCGCCATCGAGGCCGTCAACGGCACGGCCTTGACCCGCCACATCCGGGGCCTGCTGGACAATCCCGTCATCGCCCGGCGGATGGGCGAGGCGGCCCTGGCCTATGCCAACCGCCAGGGCGCGGCGCTGGATCAGGCCCTGGCGCTTCTCGACCCGTTGCTGGCGCCATGAAGCTGTCGACGCCTCGCTGGTGGTACAGCCGCAGCCGGCGGGGCACGGGCGGGGTGGTGCGCCTGCTGCTGACGCCGGTCGGGTGGCTCTGGGCCGCAGTCACCGCGCGCCGGATCGCCCGGGGACGTCCGGTTGATCCCGGCGTGCCGGTGATCTGCGTAGGCAACCTCACGGTGGGTGGAACCGGCAAGACCCCGGTGGTGCGGGAGATCGCCCGGCGACTGGGCGCGGCCGTGCTGTCGCGGGGCTACGGCGGATCAGAACCTGGGCCGTTGAAGGTCGACGCCGCACGGCACTCAAGCGCCGAGGTCGGCGACGAGCCGTTGATGCTGGCCCGAGACCTGGCGGTATGGGTGTCGCGCGATCGGGCCGCCGGGGCCATAGCCGCCGCGCAGGACGGCGCCCGGATCATCGTGATGGATGACGGGCACCAGAATCCCTCGGTGAAAAAGACACTGTCGCTGATCGTGGTCGATGGCGAGACGCGCGGAGAGGAATGGCCATTCGGCGCGGGCGGGGTGTTTCCGTCCGGTCCCATGCGCGAGCCACTGAAGGCCGGATTGGCGAGGGCCGATGCGGTGGTGCTGCTGTTGCCGGCCGATCTGGCGGAACCGGACCCGGAACTGGTAGGTCTGTTCAGCCCCCTGCCGGTGCTGATTGCGCATCTCGTTCCAGCGTCGCCGCCGCCATCCGGGCCACAGGTGGGGTTCGCCGGCGTCGGCAAGCCGTGGAAGGTGGAACGGGCCTGGCAGGCGGCAGGCTGCGAACTGGCCGACTTCTGGCCCTTCCCGGATCATCAGACCTATGACGAGGCCACCCTGCGCCGCCTGGCCGAACGGGCGGTGCAGTTCGACGCCGGACTGGTGACCACGGAAAAAGACTGGGCGCGCCTCCCGGCTCCGTGGCGCGACCGGGTCAGCGCCTGGCCCGTGCGCGCGGTCTTTGAGGACGAGGCGGCGCTGGAGGGGTTGTTGGCGCCCGTGACCTCCTCTCCCCCGCGACCTCGCATCGCGAGGGCGACGAGAGGGAGAGGGCTGGGAGAGGGCCGGCTGGGCTAACTCGGGTGTGCCGTCGAGGACCCGAAAGTGTCACCGCCGCGCATCCTCGCCTTCCCATCGGCAGATCACATTTTCACGCGCCGGCCCTCTCCTCAATCCTCTCCCTCTCCGCTGCGCGGGAGGAGAGGAGGGCCAGGGCCCTAGCTCGCCCCCGCCTTCTTGGCGTAGGCCCAGCTCATCTCGGCAAGGCCCAGTACGCGCGGCGCCATGTTGGCCGCGTCCGGGTGGCTGGCGGTGCCGTCGCGCACCCGACCGAGAATTCCCTGCAGGATGCCCACCAGCCGGAAGGCATTGTACGAGAAGAACCAGTTGAGGTCCTTGATCCCCGAGCGCCCTGTCAGGGTGCAGTAGTGCTCCACCGCCTCCTCGATCGTCGGAATGCCATGGTCCTTCAGGTCGGGAATCGTCGCGATCGTACCGTTCACCCAGCCCATCAGCACATAGGTGAAATCGGCCATCGGATCGCCCAGGGTGCCAAGCTCCCAGTCCAGCACCGCGGTCACGCGCGATTCGGTGGGGTGGAAGATCATGTTGTCGAGGCGGTAGTCGCCGTGGACCACCGAGGTGCGGTCCTGCGCCGGCAGGCTTTGCGGCAGCCATTCGATCAGGCGTTCCACCTCGGGGATGTGTACAGTCTCGGAGGCCTTGTATTGCTTGGTCCAGCGGTCGACCTGGCGGCCCATGTAGTTGCCGGGCTTGCCGTAGTCGCCAAGGCCCACGGCCTCGTAGTCGGTGTTGTGCAGGTCGGCGAGCGTCTTGATCTTGGCCTTGAAGATCGCGTTGCGCTCGGCGGGTTGGTATTGTGGCAGGCTCTGGTCCCAGAGGATCCGGCCTTCCACCATGTCCATGATGTAGAACCAGGTGCCGATGATGCTGTCGTCGGTGCACAGGCCGTAGGGCTTCGCCACCGGGAAGCCGGTGGGGTAGAGCGCCGAGATCACCTTGAACTCCCGGTCCACGGCATGGGCCGAGGGCAGCAGCTTGCCCGGCGGCTTGCGGCGCAGGACGTATTTCTTGCCCGGGGTGATCAGCTGATAGGTGGGATTGGACTGGCCGCCCTTGAACTGGCGGACCTCCAGCGGACCGGAGAAGCCCTCGACGTTGGCCTGCATCCAGGCAATCAGGGCGGCCTCATCGAAGCGGTGGGTTTCCGCCACATCCTTGGTGCCTGTGTTGGCCTGTTCGCGCGCCTGTTCGGCGGCTACGGCGTCTGCATCGGCCATGGCGTTTCCCTTGCGTGTCGTACGATTGTTTGAACTCTTCTACAGAAGCGCCCTGTTGTGGAGCAAGGCATGGTCGAAGACGTCCTGTCGATCATCGAGATCGCCGCCCCGCGCGAGCAGGTTTGGCAGACGCTGACGCAGCCCTGGCTGGTCAGCCAGTGGATGGGCTGCCTGCGGTTCCGGCCAGCGGCGGGGCATGTGTTCTACCTGCAGCCGGACCGGGCGTTGCGCACGGCGGACGACGTCACCGGCGCCATCGCCTGCCGGATCGAGGTGCTGGATGCGCCGCGGCGCCTGACCTTCAGCTGGGGCGTGCCTGACATTCCCGATACCTGGGTGGAACTGCGTCTGCGCCGGATTCCCGGCGGCACCCACGTGCGCCTGACGCATTCCGGCTGGGACCAGTTCGACGCCTGGGACAGCGAGGACCTGCGCGGCGGCATGGGGCGGGCCTGGCACACGGTGGCGCTGCCGGCGCTTAAGGCGGTGGCGGAGGGCGGGTGAAAGTCGATTGACTTCAAATTAATCGTGGCCACAATAAAGCAGTGGAGATCGTGTTCGATCCGGCCAAGGATGCCCTCAACCTCGCCAAACACGGGGTCTCTTTGGCGGCGTCGGCCGAGTTCGAGATCCACGTCGTGGTTCCGGATGACCGCCGGAACTATGATGAAGACCGGTTCAATGCGTTCGGTTTGTTGGCTGGCCGATTCTATTGCCTGACCTTTACGGTGCGCAACGGCCAGGTGCGGGCGATCAGCCTGCGCCGGGCGCGCGCCAGGGAGTACCGCCGCCATGTCGTTTAAGCACCCGCCCCTGACGCTCGACAGCGCGCCATTCGACGATGACAATCCCGAGTGGACGGCGGACATGTTCGCCCTGGCGAAACCCGCCAAAGCCGTGTTGCCGCCCGAGGTGCTGGCCGCCTTCAAGCGCCCCCGGGGTCGCCCGATCAAGGCGGCGCCAAAAGTCCGCGTTGCTGTGCGCCTCGACCCCGACGTGGTGGCCCACTTCCGCGCGACCGGCCCCGGCTGGCAGACCCGGATCAACGCCGCGCTGGCGGAGCTGGTGAGGAAGTAGGGGGGCACCTAAGAATTCAGGATGATCCCGTCGCTCCCATATGGGTCAGTTTTCCACAAGTGGTCCATTTCCCCACTTAGCTCCCTTAGGAGCAGGGCCAGCGCCGGCCTCGAAGATCGGAAGCTCGGATTGAACGCTCAAATTCGGCCCTAGGTGTTCAGTCCCGAGGTCAAGTGGACCGGATCGAGCCGGAAGCGGTGGGGTTCGTTGGCCCAAGCTGTACAGATGGCTTCGTAGGGTGTGAGGCCGCGTAAGGTCTTCAGCCGCCTGGCG
>NZ_JBIKNZ010000110.1:0-6719 GCF_044358365.1 Phenylobacterium sp.
GTCCGCAAGGGCTCAGGGGGCTTCGACCCTTCCACCGATTGCCTGCCTGGTGTTGTCGCACCGGGCAGGCGTCCCGGAAGACATCCCCAATCTGGCATACTTCCGACAGACAAGGGGGCAGGCCGCGTCCCACAGGTTTGACATTCTGGCCCCATGTGCGCCCCGAAGCCGACAATCCGCCGCGCGCGGTCGCTTCGTCGCCGGATGACGCCGCCGGAGGCGCGCCTGTGGGTCGCGCTGCGTTGCAAGACCCAAGGACTGCGGTTCCGGCGGCAACATCCCATCGGTCCTTATGTGCTGGATTTCTATTGCGACGCCGCCAAGCTCTGTGTCGAGGTTGATGGCCAGGCGCATTGGATCGGGGATGCTCAGGCGCGCGACGCAGACCGCGACGCCTGGTTGACGTTGCGGGGTATACGGACCTTGCGTATCGCCGCGAGCCTGGTGTTTGAGGATCTGGACACGGCGCTTCGGATGATCGAGGCGAGCGCATAGGCGCTGTGCGACGGCAGCCCCCTCCACCCCGCTTCGCGCGGTCCCCCTCCCCCGACGGGGGAGGAGAATTGTAGCTGGGGCCTGTCGGAGTAGGGTGCTAGCTCCAGCCGAAGGCCTCGCCGATCTCCCCCATGAGCGCGGTCTGGATGAACCGGTGTGTGATCATGAGGCGCGGCGTTTCCGAGCCGTTGGGGGCGGCTGCATGGAGGACGCGGAGGTCCATCAGCCAGACGTCGCCGGGCTGGCCTGTTAACTCCACGACCTTCAGCGGCGCGTCGTCGACACGGCCCGCCGGTAGCTCGGTGGGACCGGCCAGGTTCGAGTGACCCTCGAAGAGTTGGTGGAAGAAGGGCTGCGCGCGAAGGGCGGCGTTGATCTCTTTTACCTTGAAGTGTCGCCCGCAGTTCAGGAGGCGATGGGATCCGGCGACGACCACCGTCCCGCCACCTCCGGGTTCGGTGCACTCCAGGAAAGCGAACAGCTGCAGACCCGGGCTATTGCCGCTGGCCAACCTGGGCGCGTCCACATCCCAGCCGGTGGGCAATGTCCAAGGCTGGGCATTGGGCAGGGACGCCAGAATCTGCGGGCGCGGATAGACCTTGTGGTCGAATGGCCCGCCCCCGCTGAGGCGTTCCACTGCGGCCCTGACGGCGGGCTCATCGATCAGGGCCTCGACTTCAGGATGGCGATGGCCGATGTCGCGGGCGGGCTTGAGACCCGTAGCCGGCCATCGGGGCCGCTCGACGTGATCCAGGCGCCATTTCCCGTCGCCCCAGAGTCCGAGAGCCTCCAGGCGGCGCAGGACCGCGTGTCGCGCATCTGCAACGCCCTGCGGACAGAGGAGCCCGTCAATTTTGACGACGCCCTGGCTTTGGAATTGCGCGAGCTGCGCGTCACTCAACTGGGGTGTTTGAGGCAAGACCGTCTCCTGTGGACGGCGCCCCGCAGCAGACCAAGCGCCGCGCAGCGTGCGAGACGTTCAATCCGCTGCGGTACTGATTTCCCGCAGTCACCGCGAGGCGCGGTGAACCATGGACGGACATTCGGCAACATCGCCTGCGCGGTCAAGAGATCCGCGCTAGGTGAAATTCCCCCTCACGCGGGGATAGGGCATTCAGGCAGCGCCTTCGAAGTCCCCATTCCTCCTTCTCCCGCAAGGGGCGAAGGAAAGCGGCTGCCTTGAAGCTGATGAGTAGATCCCGTCGTTCGATCAGGGAAGACAACGCAAAACGCCCGACCTTTCGGCCGGGCGTCTTCAAGCGAAATCAGAGGCTTTTCAGCCTTACTTGATCTTGCCTTCGCGGAATTCCACGTGCTTGCGCACGACGGGGTCGTACTTCTTCAGGACCATCTTGTCGGTCTTGGTGCGGGCGTTCTTCTTCGTGACGTAGAAGAAGCCGGTGTCCGCCGTCGAATTCAGGCGGATCTTGATTGAGGCGGGCTTCGCCATGGCAGTCGTCCTTGCGGGGCCAAACGGGATCGGTCCGCAGGCAGGTGTTCAGGAGGCGCGGAAAATACGAATCCGCGGCCGGAAGTCAATGGCAGTTCCAGAGGTTGCCTTCGAGTTCCTTTTTTGTTCTATTTGTCCTGGATTGGATTTCCTTTCCCGCCGCAGGCGGGAGAGGGGGACCGCCCGCCAAGGAGCGGGTGGTGGAGAGGGAGGGCGGACGCATTGACGTCAAGGCCATCAACGCGGACTGCAACCCGGGCGCGGCGATTCCGGAGAGAGATGACGGAGCCAGAGGTCACGCTGTGGTCGCGGCTGAAGGGTCGCGGCAAGGGGCAGCCGATCTTTCGACGCCAGGTTCCCATCGGCTCGATCATCGTCGATTTCTACTGTCCCGCCGCTAGGCTGGCCGTGGAAGTCGACGGGCGGACCCATTGGGGCGAAGACGCCCAGGCCAAGGATGCGGCGCGTGACTATTGGTTGGGGCGGCAGGGGATCAGTGTTGCGCGGGTTGGCGCTGGCGAGATCTATCGGAACCTTGGTCAGGTTGCAGATGGGCTGATCCTGCAGGCGGTTGAGCAGATGGCGCGTTTGTCGTCCTGAGCAGCCGCCTTCCCTCTCCACCACCGGCTCTTTGGCCGGCGGTCCCCCTCTCCCGCCTGCGGCGGGAAAGGAAGTCTTGGTCCTACAGGCTGGTGGGCTTCATCGAGTTGTCCTTGAAGCGCAGGAACAGCTTGGGACGGCTCGGGTCCTTCATGCGTTCGCCAGCTTCCTTGATCATCATGCGGGTCACGGCTGGAAGCTGGAGATCCATGGCTTCATCAAAGTCGAACCAGGCGATCTCTTCCAGTTCGCCGCAGTCTGCCTGACGCTCCAGGCTGGTGAGACGTTCGGCCTCGGCCAGCAGGAACCAGGTGTCGAACCGCTTGCCCACCTGGGGCGGCGTGATGGCGCGGGCGATCACGTCCAGGGCCTCCAGGTCGGCCACGACGCCCTGGGCGGCGAAATCCTTCCATGGACCTGTGCCGCGTGATTCCCCGGGTTTCCCCAGCAGCAGGCCGGTTTCCTCCCAGGTCTCGCGTACAGCGGCCAGGGCCAGCGCGCGGCCACGGCCGACCGGCAGGTGCTTGTTGAACAGGTCGCCGACATCGGGTCGCAGGTCGGTGGCGAAGGGTGCGCGGTAGTCCGACCGGTCAATCCGGCCGCCCGGGAACACCCAGCGATCAGGCATGAAGCTGTGGCCGCCGTGACGTTTGCCCATCAGAACCCGCGGCTTGGCGGCATCGCGCCGGATGATCATCACCGTGGCGGCGTTTTTCGGGCGGACAGCGCGGGCGCCCGGAATACGGGGCGGACCTTCGGGTTTATGCGGCACGGGAGCTGGGGTGGTCATCAAACAACTGTATGACCTTGCCGGGCATGGAGGGAAGGGCGGCCTTGCGGAAGGCGCGATAAGCCTAGCGTTTCGGCCCGCCCTTCTTCCCGCTGCGGATGTTCTTCGGGCGGCCCTGGGGCCCGCGCTTGGGGCCGCGATAGCTGCCGGGACCTCCGGGACCCCGGTCGCTGCGCTCGCGCATGCCCAGGCGAGGTCTTGGCGCGGTCTTGTCCGGTTCGGCGGGCTCGCTGAGCATTTCGAACAGTAATCCGCCGGTGATCGGCGTCGCCTCGGCCAGCTTCACCCGCACCGTCATGCCCAGCGGCCAGCGGCTACCGGTCTTTTCGCCCACCAGGGCGTGCATGCGGTCGTCATGGACAAAGTACTCGCTGCCCAGACGTGAGACCGGCACCAGGCCATCGGCCCCCGTGCCGGACAGCCGCACGAAGAGGCCGAAGCGCGTGACACCCGTGATCCGTCCGTCAAACTCCGCGCCCACTTTGTCGGCCAGGAAGGCGGCCACATAGCGATCCGTGGCGTCGCGCTCGGCGGCCATGGCGCGGCGCTCGGCGAAGGTGATCTCCTCAGCCGTACCCTTCATCTGCGAGATGTCGCGATCAGAAAGGCCGTCGCTGCCCAGACCCAGCGCCGAGATCAGCGCCCGGTGGACGATCAGGTCGGCGTAGCGCCGGATCGGCGAGGTGAAGTGGGCGTATTTCATCAGGTTCAGGCCAAAGTGACCGATATTCTCGGTGGAATAGATCGCCTGCATCTGGGTGCGCAGGACTACTTCGTTGATGATGTCGGCGTGAGGTCCCTCGCGGGTTTCGCCCAGCAGCTTGTTGAAGCGATCGGTGCGCGGCGCCTCGCCCTTGGTCCATGCGATCCCCAGCGATCCGAGGAAATCGGCCAGGGAAAAGATCTTCTCCTGACTGGGCGCATCGTGGATCCGGTAGATCAGCGGGGTCTTTTTCTGCTCCAGGGTTTCGGCGGCGCAGACATTGGCCTGGATCATGAACTCCTCGATCAGCTTGTGCGCCTCGAGGGAGGGGCGGGGCGTGATCGCATCGATCTCGCCTTCGGCATTGATCGAGATCTTGCGTTCCAGACTTTCGATGGCCAGGGGTGAGCGGGCGTCGCGGCCCTTCTTCAGGCAGGCGTAGGCGGCCCACAGCGGCGTCAGCACCCGGTCCAGCAGCGGGCCAGACTTGTCGTCAGGCTGGCCATCGATGGCGGCCTGGGCCTGTTCGTAGGAAAGCTTCGCCGCCGAGCGCATCAGGCCGCGGGCGAAGGTGTGACCCCGTTTGCGGCCGTCTGCGCCAAACACCATGCGCACGGCCAGGCACGCCCGGTTCTCGCCTTCACGTAAGGAGCAGAGGCCGTTGGAGAGCCGTTCGGGCAGCATCGGCTCCACCCGATCGGGGAAGTAGACGCTGTTACCCTTCTCGCGGGCGATCCGGTCCAGTTCGGAGCCGGGGCGGACGTAGGCGGCGACATCGGCGATGGCGACCCAGGCGATCCAGCCGCCGGGGTTTTTCGGATCATCATCCGGCTGGGCGAAGACGGCGTCGTCGTGGTCACGGGCGTCCTGGGGGTCGATGGTGATGAGGGGCACATCGCGCATGTCCTCGCGACCGCTGAGGGTCGGCGGCTCGGCGTCTTCGGCCTCGGCTTCCGCGGCGGCCGAGAAGCCCATTGGGATACCGTGGGTGTGGATGGCGATCAGCGAGGCGGCGCGGGGCTCGTCCTCGCGGCCGACGATCTCCAGCAGCTTGCCGTGCTTCGGGCCGAAGCGGCTGCCGTGGCTTTCGACCGTCGCCAGCACCAGATCGCCGTCGTTGACGTTCTCGCCGGGCGGCAGCAGCAGGCTGTCCTTGGACCGGCGATCCACCGGCTCGACCCGCACCTCGCGGCGCACCTTGCGCACCACGCCCAGGATGCGGTGTGCGCTCTGGCCCAGTCGCTTGATCAGCCTGGCTTCAAACTCGCCGGTTTCCAGCTGGTTGAACCGCACCAGCAGGCGGTCGCCCATGCCCGGCGCGCCGGCTCCGGCCTCCTTGCCGGGGGCCAGAGACACGACGGGCGTCTCCTCGCCCTTGACCAGCTTGACCAGTAGTTCGCCGTCGGTGTCCTTGCCGACCACGTCGACCACGCCGACCTCGGGAAAAGCGCCGGCTTCGGCAAAGCCGCGGCGGCCGCGCTTGCCCAGCGCGCCCTCGGCTTCCAGAGCGTTCAGCATTTCACGCAGCGCGCGGCGATCGGCGCCTTTCAGGCCGAAGGCGTTGGCGATGCCAGCCTTGTTGGGCTCGCCCTGCTCGCGGATGAAGGCCAGCAGGGTGTCGCGATCCGGCAGCCCCTGCGGCGGGCGCGTGGGCTTCTTGATCGTCTTGTTTGGTCTCTTGGGTCGGGCCATGCCGCGCCATAGCACGGTTTGGACGCTTCAGGCGGCTTGGGCGGCGTTCAAAAATGCGATCATGGCCGGATAGGCCTCCCTATCCTGGATCATGAACATGTGCCCGCCCTTGAACCACTCGAGCTCGACGCCGGGGATGCGGGCGGCCATCTTGTCCTGGGTGGCGGGCAGGGCGATTCCGTCGAACTGGCCGGCGGCGATCAATACCGGGCAGGCGATCCCGGGCAGGCGATCCCGGGCAGGCGATCCCAGGTATCATGGGCGGCGCGGGCCTCCAGCTGACGATGAGCGCCTGCCGCGCGGCCGGGTTCGTCGGCGAACGGGTCGGCGCCGGCCATGGCGACGAAGGCGGCGTAGTCCTGAGGATTCGCCGCAGCCCAGGCGGCGTCGCGGCGGGTATCGCTGATCGGGATCATGAACCTGGCGCGGTCCTCGCCCTTCAGGTGCTCAATTTCGTGGAAGGCGAAGGATGCGCCACCTTCGCCGCCGGGCGAGGTGCAAGCCAGCACCAGCCGCTGCACGCGCGTAGGATGCCGTAGCACCAGCTCCTGCGCCACCATCCCGCCGAACGAGACGCCGACCACGAGGGCGTCATCCCACCCGAGGTGGTCCATGAGGGCCGCCGCGTCGTCGGCGTACTGCGCCATGGAGTAGGGCGCATCCGGCTTGTCGGTCCGTCCCAGACCGCGCTGGTCGTAGGCCACGAGGTCGAAAGCCTTGGCCAGCGGTGAGGCGAACACGTTGGGCGTGACGCGCAGGTCGCCGCCCGTGCCTGAGATGAACAGCAGCCGGGGGCCGGCGCCGGCGCGCTCGTAGTAGAGGTTCAGGCCGTTGAGGCGGGTGTGGGGCATGGGGGGTTACGTTAGAGCGGATTCCATTCAGTCTGCATCGTATCCGCAGCTCTTGAAGTAGTTGGCGCACTCGGTCGGAGTGAAGAGGTCGATGAAGCGTCCGATGGCGTCCCAGAGGGCACCGACGGTTCGCTCGGC
>NZ_JBIKNZ010000053.1:0-21584 GCF_044358365.1 Phenylobacterium sp.
GCCCGCCTTCGCGAAGGCGGGCAATCGTACATCTCTCTTCCAGATCGAGCTGCTGGTAGCGGCATCCCATGGCAACACTCCCTCGCCAGAGTGTTGCACTTCGTTTGAGAACTCAGGGGACCCAGATCGAATGGCGCTGACGCGGGTTCTGTATCCCAACAGGCTTGCCAGTCAGCCTCAGAGCCGCAAGATTTGAGTCCCGGCATTCGTCGGGATGAGCGGACGGTTCTGAACCCGATGGCTGCAAAGTGAGTCCGAACCCCGGGGTGCTCGCGCTGGCCCGTCGGCTGGTCAGCTATCGCATTTCGATAGCCCTGGGCGCCGCCGTGATCGCAGGCGCGATCACCTGGCTCTCCGGCGCCTTGTGGGCGGCCGGTTACTTCTATGTCCTGTGCGACTTCCTCTGTTCGATCGTGGCCACCTGTGTGAACCGGGCCGACGGGATCAAGTCAGTGCTCGCGCACGTGGCGGTGACTATCGTCTGGATACTCGGGCTGTTCATCACCCTGCCGGCGCTGGTCATGCGGATCTGGCCGCCGTGATTGTCGGCGGCGGTGGGGGCTCGGTCGGCGCTGTGTCGCTTTTTGTGGGTTGTCGACCTTGAACGTGGTGCCGTGTTACACCCGCTGCGCCGAACATCGGCACCGGAAAGAGAACTGAGGTGTGGTCTGTGAACGTGTCGCAATCGGGCATACCCACGATACGTTCGGTCTCGCCGTTCCGGTATCCGGGCGGGAAGGCTTTCTTGTACAAATACCTCCTACAGCGACTAAACGTCTTGCCGGGGGGGCAACGCATTTATGCCGAGCCGTTCTGTGGAGGTGCCGGAGCCGCAGTCATCCTGCTGAAACTGGGAGCCGTCGAGGAAATTCATCTCAATGACGCCGATCCCAAAGTCTTTTCCGCTTGGGATGCAATCCTCAACCAGCCTGAACGGTTCGCGGCAGAAATCATGTCGACGCCAATCGATATGCCGACTTGGTATTCGTGCCGGGAAAAAGTCGAAGGTGCGACCCATCCGAGCTTTGAGCTTGGCTTTGCAACCTTTTTCCTAAATCGAACGAGCCGATCGGGCATTGTGATTGGCGCAGGTCCGATCGGTGGCTACGATCAGCGCGGAAACTGGAAAATTGACGCTCGCTTTAACAGGAAGGTTTTGGCTGAACGGGTTCGTTGGCTGGGCTCGGTCAGCGATCGCATCAAGATTTTCCAGGAGGATGCTTTGACATTCTTGTCGCGCTCGACCACGCGTCTACGTCTTGATCGCACGTTGTTCTTTGTGGACCCGCCCTATGTCACGGCGGGCGGACGACTCTATCTCAATGCTATGAATGAAGGAAAACACATCGCTCTCAGCGACGTGCTGCAAAGCGGGACAATTCCCAATTGGGTACTGACCTACGATGATCACCCTCTGATTCGTGATCTGTACGACACTCAAGATATTAGCGATCTTTCCGTCAGCTACAGCTTGCAGAACAAGCGGAAGGAGCGTGAGGTCCTCATCAGTCACGCTGCCTGAGCATAAGCGTGGTATTCGGCTAGCCAATCGCGGACGTCATCGACGCTGTCGGCACCGTCGACCGGAACACCGTTCTCGGAAAGCTGGAGGCCTTGCCAGGCTCGCAGAGGCAGCCGCGAGCGTTCGAGGATCGCTCGATGATATTGAGACATTAGGTGCCAGTGCCCCTCGTCGAGGACGCGGAAAGGGATGAGCGTTACGTGCACGATGTTCCCGGTCATGTGATCTTGGATATACGCCGCACTGAAGATTCGAGCCCGGTCCGAGACAGGCTTGTCTTCCCAATTTCGGCCGCTGGCGGTTTGGCCGAAGGCAAACAGTGTTGGCGGCGGTCGTCCATCGATCTTAAAGGCGATTACATCAATGCCGCCATCTTTCTCCCTCGGCGGGACATAGATACCAGGTGGATTTCGTACGTTGAAACCGGCTCCAGCCTTTGCCGCTCGCGATAGCAATTCGACGATTGGTTCGCCAGTTCGACGGGGCCACCCCACGCTGAAGGCAGGGCCCCCGTAAAGCCCCGCTAGACCCAGAGTCGCGATGACCTGAAAGATATGATTGCGGAGATGACGAAGCATGCCGTCAATGGGCGGGTTGCGGAGGATAGATGATCCCGTGGCGTGTGCAGTTACCAAGCAAACTAAGTAGAACGCCAACTTTGACCCAACGCGCCAGTCGGGATTGATCATCAACTCGTCGCCGGACGACGAAAGTTCGAAGGGATAAGTCTCTTCGAGGTTTTGCTGCCGAAACGTCACCTCGATTTCAATGCGTTCAATGAGCTGCTCGCGACCTTGGTCTCGGCGCCCGATATCATCCTCCGCAGTCTGCTCCAATTCGGCCAATGAACCAAGCAAAGCGTCCAATCGAGCGATGCCATATTCATCGAAAAGCGCTGCAAGCTCGAGCCAGTCAACCAGATCATCGACGCTTAGATCAAGATTGGGTGCATTGATTACGTTATTCATCGTTGGGTTATTCTGTCCGGAGGCCAGAGATTGCAGAATCCACCTGTGCCTTGACAATATTGGCCTTTCTAACCACTGAGTCCGCTATAGTCTGAAGCTCCGGTTGACCTACCGGATCGAAACCTTCAAGTGTTGACAAGGCGTGCTGAAGTTCGGCGTTCGCACCGATTAAGTGACGCTGGAAACGGACATCCACTGGTGTGGCTGTGATGATAGCCTCATCGAGGTTGTTCCGCTCGGCGAGCACGATAACTGCGGTTGGAGACGACAGCACCTCCCGGAGTCTGCCTAGGTCAGGATTCTGACTTTTCACGGCCGGCTCAAGGTCGCGCTCCTTCGAACCGTAAAGCCATGTAAGCAGGTTGCGAAGTTCGCTAAACTTATCCGAAGGGACTGGTTCGAGACTAGGATCGGCGGACCGATCCGTCTTTGGCATACCTAGGTAGTTGGTGAATTCCTCGTAGGCCAAGCCAGTGTACAAGTGCGAGAAGCTGAACGACTTACGCTTCCGGTCCGCGATAAAATAGACGTCGTTCGCTTCAGCCTGGTTCAAGACGTACAGCGCAGCCACCATCCGATGCATCGTCGAATGCTGGTCGCCCATCCGGCTGGCGATCTGGTTGAGGTCCATGCTGGCTTGACCCGCTGCACGCTTCTTATGTTCATCTCCCAACCAGCGGGCGGCAAAACGCGCTTTGGCAAACGCATCCCAAGACTGGGGGCCGTTGATGTGCTTAAATCCAATCAGGTCGCGTGCGTCGTCTTCGTGTCCGACTCGATAAACTAGGAGCTCATGAAGCGACGCTGCTTTGTCGGCGTCCATCGACGGGATCGTCGACCGTGCCGCTTTCGCGAGTTCTGGATCGCGCAAAACCTTCACCGCCGCCAGACGACGGTTGCCTTCCAAAACAGCTAAACGTCCATCGCGTTCAATTACGATCAGCGGCTCGATGTTGATGTAGCCGCTAGTCGAAATTGACTGGATCAGCTCAGATAGATCAGCAGAAGCGGCCAGCATGGCAATTACGGCGCTATCGCTGGATCCCGAGGGTTTTTTGTCTGGAGTGAAGCGCGGATTGTTCTCGTCAAAATCAAGAAGTTCAACCGGGACTTTCGCTGCCTCACCGATCTTGGGCAGACCCAAACTGCCGTCAGCCATTTGTATCCCCTAGCTTACCGACGAACCGAACAGTCCCTGAGGCAAGACTGGTTGTGCGAGCCTTTCGGGTAACAAGTCAATCGCCCTATCGGGCACGTTTCGGGATCTCTTTGGTGCTGATTCATGTGCGGAGTCAGCCCGGGTACACAAGACGTGTTTCTCGCGTAGCCAGTGACAATACGGAGGCTCGCCAAATCCGAATCTTAGGTCCCATTCCAAGCACCTACGTCCGAAACTGACGTACCTCCATGTTTCACTCCCCCCAACATGCTCGACGCCCTCAACATCACCGAGGAAGAGGCCCTCGGCCTTGCCGAAATCGCCCAGCACGATCTGGCGCTGGCGCGGGATTTTGCGCGTCGGGCGCAGGCGGCGGCGGATTCCGAAGAGGCCAACCAACTCGCCCGCAGCTATCAGCGCGCGGCCAGGTCCTATCGCCAGACGCTGGCGCTGAAGGCGCGGCTGCGGCGCGATCTGGCCATCGCCGCCCAGGCCGTGGCGGCCACGCCCCGGGCCAAACCCAGCGGCGCGGCGGTGGAACGGCGCGTCGGTGAGCTGCGCGAGGCGCTGCTGCGCATGGCCTGGAACGAGGCCGAACGGCCGGAAGACGAGCGCGCCGAAACCGGAGACGTCGAGCCCGATGTCGAGATGTTCGCGCTCCGGCGTCACGATGTTGAGTTCGTCATCGCCGAGGCCTGCCTGAAGAACGATTTCTGCGAGGAGCCTCTGGACGATCACATCGCCCGCCTGGCGGTGGATATGGACTTTGCGCCCTCCGCCATCGGCCGCTGGCGCGACATGCCCGACCCGCCGGCCTCGGCCTTCGAGGTCGAGTCGATGGCCGATCAATGGCTCAGTTCCGCCTGAGCCGGGCCGGGCGGCAGTTTTCCTTCTCCCCTTGCGAGACCATTGCGTAATTCAGGCTGGCACCAGAATTGGCCTACGCGCCCCTTCGCCCCTTGTGGGAGAAGGTGGCAGGCGAAGCCTGACGGATGAGGGGTCGCGCCGCCCTATCGAAATGATTTCAATGTCTTATCGGAGAGGATTATTGACCCCTCATCCGACCTCGCTTCGCGAGGCCACCTTCTCCCACAAGGGGCGAAGGGGCGTGGCGCCGAACTCTCTCGCTATCTGGAATTATGCAACGGTCCCCTTGTGGGAGAAGAGCCTGCCCCCGCGAAGGCGGGGGTGGGCGCCGAAGGCGGCCGGATGAGGGGTCGCGCGGTGATTGCTCCAGTAAATCAGCAGTCAGTATGGAAGGGGCTTTCGACCCCTCATCCGCCAGGCTTCGCCTGCCACCTTCTCCCACAAGGGGAGAAGGGCGCCTGTTGCATTGATGAATTTGGTTTTCGTCTACCTGTGAACCCGGAAGCCACAAGGTACGGGAAGACGAACCCGCAGGGTCCCGCCCTGCGGCCCTCAGGGCTGCGCGGTCGTCTGGCGTGCGCGCCACAGCGCGTAGCCGCCCACGATCACCGCCGATACCAGCGCCAGGACGGCCAGCTGGGGCTTGGGCGCCTGCTCGGCCGCCCACACCGCCACCAGCCCCCAGGCGATGGGCACGCCATAGACCGCCGGACAAGAGGTGCGCAGCACGCTCACCGCGATCAGCAGCACGGCGATGGCCCCGCCAAATCCCGCAATCCTGGCGCTCTCATCCGAAATCAGCCCCTGGGCGGTCAGCACCATCAGCAGATTGATCGCCGAGGCGATGGTCAGCCAGCCGGCCAGCAGGGCCAGCGGCCACCAGGCCAGCAGGTTCTCCGGCAAGTTGCGACGTCTGGGCGCCTTGCGGATCAGGCCCCAGGTGAGGGCGCCCGCCGAGGCCACGATGATCCCCACGCTGGCCCACTGCCAGTTGGCCGACGACGCGATGATCCAGACCCCGCAGCCGGCGATGGCGATCACCGAGGGCCAGCCGATGCTGGCCAGCGCCCGGTCGCCCCGGTTGCGCGGCAGCGCCTGCCAGACCGCATAGGCGATCAGCCCCAGATAGATCACGCTCCAGATCGAAAACGCATAGGGCGCGGCGCGCAGCGTACTGTCGCCCTGACCCGCAAAATCCTTCGCCGACAGCCCCAGACCCAGCCCCATCTGCAGCGTGGGCGCGGCGATGGCGAAGACCACACTGGCGATCACGGCGATATTCCGAAACTTGATGGCCATATCTGTCTCTCGTCCACACCAACGCCGCCCACCGGTTTCCGATCCGTCGAACGCACGTTCAACCCCCGCCGCTCATCCCGGCATTCGCCGGGACGAGCGGCGGAATGGATCGGGTCACCCCGCCGCCAGTTCCCCCACCACAAACGCGTCCTCGCCCGCGCCGATCAGACCCATCAGCACCTCGCTCACGTCATCGGGCGCGACCACCAGCACCAGACCCAGGCCGCAGTTGAACGTGCGTCGCATCTCATGCTCCGAGACGCCGCCGGTCTCCTGCAGCCATTGGAACACCGGGGGCAGGGCCCAGGCGTTCCAGTCGAAGCGCGGAACCAGGCCATCCGCGATACAGCGCGGCGGGTTCTCGATCAGGCCGCCGCCGGTGATGTGGGCCAGACCCTTGACGCGGCCAGCCTTCAGCTGCGGCAGGACGGAACGGATATAGATGCGCGTGGGTTCCAGCAGCGCCTGCGCCAGCGTCTTGCCGTCGGCGAACGGGGCAGGGGCGTCCCAGGCCAGGCCGGAGCGCTCCACGATGCGCCGGATCAGCGAATAGCCGTTGGAGTGCGGGCCGGAGGAGGCAAGACCGATCAGCACGTCGCCGGGCTTCTGGTCGCCCAGGCGCGGCAGCACCTTGTCACGGTCGACGGCGCCGACGCAGAAACCCGCCATGTCATAGTCGCCGCCGGAATACATGCCCGGCATCTCGGCCGTCTCGCCGCCCACCAGGGCGCAATGGGCCTGCCGACAGCCCTCGGCGATCCCGGCCACCACGGCCGTGGCGGCCTCCACATCCAGCTTGCCGGTGGCGTAGTAGTCCAGGAACATCAGCGGCTCGGCGCCCTGGGCCAGCAGGTCGTTGACGCACATGCCCACCAGATCGATGCCCACGGTGTCGTGGATGCCCGTCTCGATAGCCACCTTCAGCTTGGTGCCCACCCCGTCGGTCGTGGTCACCAGCAGCGGATCGTCGTAGCCGGCGGCCTTGAGGTCGAACAGCGCGCCGAACCCGCCCAGCGAAGGCTCCGAGCCCGAGCGGCGCGTGGATTTCGCCAGCGGCTTGATGCGCTCCACCAGCTCGTTGCCGGCGTCTATCGAGACACCGGCCTGCGCATATGTGAGGCCGTTCGGTCGTTCGGACATTTACCCAGCCTGGACATGACGATAAGGCGACGCGCGGTCGTACGGCCCTTGCAGACTCGGCCGCGCGCGGGGCTATAGCTAATTCATGACGCCGATCACAACCACTGCCGATCTCAAAGCCTTCTGCGACAAGATCAGGGACCAGCCCTTTGTCGCCGTGGACACCGAGTTCATGCGCGAGACCACTTACTGGCCCAAGCTCTGCCTGATCCAGGCGGCGGCGGCCACGGCGGAGGCCTGCATTGACCCGCTGGCCGAAGGGCTGGACCTGGAGCCCTTCCTCGAGATCATGCGCGACGAGCGGATCCTGAAAGTGTTTCACGCTGCCCGGCAGGACGTGGAAATCTTCAACAATCTCAAGGCCATGCCCCGGCCGCTGTTCGACACCCAGGTGGCCGGCATGGCCGCCGGCTTCGGCGAGCAGATCGCCTACGACGCCCTGGTCCGCCAGATGCTGAAGATCGAGCTGGACAAGAGTTCGCGCTTCACCGACTGGGCGCGCCGGCCGCTGTCCGATAACCAGCTCACCTATGCGCTCGCCGACGTCACCCATCTGGCCGCCCTCTATCCCATGCTGCGCGAGCGGCTGGAAAAGGAGGGGCGCCTGGCCTGGGTCACCGACGAGATGAACGACCTGACCTCGCCGGCCAACTACGACGTCGAGCCCGAGAACGCCTGGAAGCGTCTGCGTCCTCGCAAGAACACTGCCAAGTACCTGGCCGTCTATCGCGCCGTCGCCGCCTGGCGCGAGCGTACCGCCCAGACCCGCGACCAGCCCCGGGGCCGGATCCTCAAGGACGAGGCCATCGACGAGATCGCCTCCCAGGGGCCCACCGATGCCGATGGCCTCGACCGCCTACGCTCGGTGCCCAAGGGCTTCTCCGGCTCACGCTTCGGGCCCGACCTTATCGCCGCCATCCTGGAAGCCCTGCGCGACCCGGAGGCCTATGCTCCGGTGATCGAGAAGACCCGCTACTCCGCCTCGCCGGCTGCCGGCGCTGTCGTGGAACTGTTGAAGGTGCTGCTGAAGGCGCGGGCCGAGGAATCCGGCGTCGCCTCCAAGCTGATCGCCACGGTCTCCGACCTCGAACAGATCGCCAACGACGACGAGTCCGAGGTGGCGGCGTTGAAGGGCTGGCGGCGCGAGGCCTTCGGCGAGGACGCCCTGCGCCTCAAGCGCGGCGAGCTGGCCTTGGTGCTGGACGGCTCCCGCGTCCGCGTCGTGGAAGTGCGGAGGGCGCCGAGGGCCACACCGGGCGCCTGATCTATAGCATTTCCAGCTTGAGCTTCAGCGCCTGGGCCAGGGTCTGCGCTCGCCGCGCCGTCTGCTCACCCAGCAGCATGTCCTCCCAGCCCGCGAGGACGCTCAGCGACAGCCGGTCTCCCCGGATCGCCAGGCTGGAGTTCTCGAGCATCCGCGTGTTGCGGCCGGAAAGATCACAGCCCAGGCGGATAGCCGACCCCAGGGCCCGCGCCCTCTGTCGCCGCTCCGGCGTCAGCATCCGGCCGATCGTCGAGTTGTCCACTGGCGCCGGTGAGGCCGAGTGCCGCGCAAAGGCGACGCAGGCCAGATAGACCCGCTCCGGATGCGACATCCCGGCCAGCGGCGCCCGCAGGACCTGCTCGAAGGCGATGTCTGCCCGGTGATCGGGATGCAGCCGCGCCCCCAGATCTGCGAGGCGACAGGCCGCCGCCGTCAGGGTGGCGTCCCGGCCCGCGAACAAAGGCGCCAGTGTCTCGAACGTCGGCCCGATCCAGGCCGCCAGCGCGTGCCCCAGCTCGGGATTGATCCCATGCTGCGCCGTCAGCGCCTCGCAGCCCTCGACCAGCGGGTCGAGCTCGCGAACCGCGGGCGGCATGACGTCGAGCAGCATGCCCTCGCGAAGGCCATAGGCCGATACAATGATCCGCTGCACGCCCAGCCGCTCGATCAGCCGCTCCAGCACGACCGCCGAGTAGGGCAGAGTGTCGAACCGCTTACGCGAAAGGCCCTCGATGCGCTCCAGCGAAGACCGCGACTGGTGCTGGACAAACCGCGCCAGCTCCAGGGCGTCAGCCCTGTTGATCTCGTAATGGTGCGCCACATGCAGAGGATAGTTCGCCATCTGCATGTGCAGGAGAGCAAGGTTCCGCCAAGCGCCGCCCACGGCGTGGAAGTCCTGTGTGGCATAGCGATTGGCGTGGGTCTTCAGGTGATCATCAATGGTCCGACGGAGACGCTCCGGGTCGATCGGCTTGGGCGCACCGAGCGCAAAGGGCCCCAACGGCAGCGTGATACCCTCTGTGGGTCCGGCGCCATTCAGTCTTACCAGTTCCAGACTGGAGCCGCCGAGGTCGCCGACAACGCCTTCGGCGTCCGGGTGACCGCAGATGACACCCAGAGCCGCGAACCTTGCCTCCTCGGACCCTGAGAGAATCCGGATTTCGAGACCGGTTTCGGCCTTAACCCGGGCCAGAAACGCACGCCCATCCGCAGCTTCGCGGACAGCCGCGGTCGCAGCTGTCATCACGTCCTCCGCGCGCCAGCCGTCGAGGACAGACCGGAAACGACGCAGGGCGTTGATGGCGGCTTCGACGCCGTCGGGAGAAAGGCGACCGGAGGTCGTCAGATCTTTCCCGAGCCCCGCAACAACCTTTTCGTTGTAGATTGTCCACAGCGCACGGCCATCGACGCGATAGATCACCAATCGCACCGAATTGGAGCCGACATCGATGACCGCCGCCTGACGGCCCTCGGTACGAGTGGGTCTATCCGCGAGTGGCCACATTTTCGATCGCGCGCGGCATGTCTTTCACCTTCTGCCCGCGACCCGAGAGGCTCGGATTGGTCATGAAATACTCGTGCGCCGAAAAGGCGTTCGGGTGATCCCAGGCAGGATCACGCCTATAGCGGCCATCGGCGTCCAGGGTCCAGCTTTGCGCCTCGTCCTTGAGATTTGCGACCATGATCTGTTGCAGAACCTGCCGATGAACGGTGGGATTCTCGATCGGGGTCATCACTTCCACGCGACGATCCAGGTTTCGCGGCATCCAGTCGGCCGATGAAATAAACAATCGCGCGTGCTGAGACGGCATCAGGTGACCATTGGCGAAGGCTATGATTCGACAATGTTCGAGGTATCGTCCGACGATCGATTTCACGCGAATGTTGTCGGACAGACCCGCAACGCCCGGTCGCAGGCAACAGATGCCACGGATTACGAGATCAATGCTCACGCCGGCCTGTCCGGCGGCGTAGAGCCCATCGATGATCTCGGGGTCGACCAGAGAGTTCATCTTGGCCCAGATGGCCGCCGGCTTGCCGGCGCGGGCGTTATCAGCTTCCTGACCGATCATCCTGAGAAGATCGCGCTTCATTGTGATCGGGGAGAATGACAGGCGTTCCAGACCGACCGGTTCGGCATAGCCGGTGACGAAATTGAACAGCTTGGCCGAATCCCGCCCGAACGGCGCTTCACTCGTGAACAGCGAAAGGTCGGTATATATGCGCGCGGTCACCGGATGGTAGTTGCCGGTTCCGAAGTGGCAGTAGCTGCGGAGATTGTCGCCTTCCTTCCGAACCACCACCGACAACTTGGCGTGGGTCTTGTACTCGATGAAGCCATAGACCACGTGGACACCTGCGCGCTCGAGGTCGCGGGCCCATTTCAGATTGGCCTCCTCATCGAAGCGGGCCTTGATCTCAATGACCGCCGTGACGTTTTTGCCGTTCTCTGCCGCCTCAATGAGTGCGGCCACGATTGGGCTGTCCTTGGATGTGCGATAGAGGGTCTGTTTGATGGCCAGCACATTCGGATCCCGCGCGGCTTGCAACAGGAATTGCACCACCACATCGAAGCTTTCGAAAGGGTGATGGACCAGGATATCCTTCTCCCGGATCGCCGCGAAGCAATCGCCGCCATGATCACGAATACGCTCGGGGAAGCGCGCCTCGAACGGACGGAACTTCAACTCCGGGCGATCAGCCGGAATTAGCTGGGTCAGCTCATCCAGACCCAGCAGGCCCTCGATAAGGACGATGTCTTCCGGATTGGCGTGCAGGGCATGGGAGATGAAGGCGCGCAGCTCGTCCGACATGGCAGACTCAAACTCGACACGGACCACGGAGCCAAGGCGGCGCTGCTTCAGCATCGCCTCGAACTCGCGGACCAGATCCTCGGCCTCCTCCTCCATTTCAACATCACTGTCGCGGATCAGGCGAAAGACGCCTTGTTCCTGCAGCTCACAGCCCGGGAACAGGTGGTCGAGGAACAGCATAACCAGGCTCTCCAGCGAAATCGCCCGGCGGGTAGCCTTGCGGCGAGCGCCCTTCGCCGGCGCCAGGTCCCAGAACCGCGCGACCTGCGCGGGCAGGGGTGTCAGAGCGTAGAGTTGGCGACCGTCGGACATGCGCCGAAGTTTCAAGACGAGCGAGAACGCCAGATTGGGGATGAAGGGAAAAGGGTGCGCCGGGTCGATCGCCATTGGGGTGAGCAACGGAAAGAGCTCCGTCAGAAAACGCGCCTCCAATGCCGCACGTTCGGCCGTGGTGACATCAGGTGCGTTTACATATGTGAGCCCTGCATCTGCCAGTTCCTGGCACAGTTCGCGCCAGCGAGTTTGCTGATCCGACATCAGGTCCGCGGCGCTCTCGTTTACCCTCAGAAGCTGCTCGGCCGGGCTCAACCCATCCTGACTGAGAACGCGCACGCCCTCACGGACCTGAGCCTTCAATCCGGCGACCCGGACCATGTAGAATTCGTCGAGGTTGTTTGCGCTGATGGCCAGAAAGCGCAGTCGCTCGAGAAGTGGATGCCGCGGGTTCATGCTCTCGGCCAGCACCCGACGATTGAAACCTAGCCAGGATAGTTCACGGTTGAAGAACCGGGCCGGAGAATGGGACAGATCGACGCAAGATGGGCCAGCCACAGATTCTCTGCTCGCGGGGACAGCCGCGTTGGCGATCACAGGAATGGCGCTGTCAGGCATACGGGATCTCGAAAGCATGGCCCCCGGCTACAATATGGTGCCGAATGGTTAAGGTCTCAATTCAATCGACCCAGAAGGCGCGCCGCTTGCGATAGTTTCGAACTGTTTTCGTGGCGGTCCGCAGAATTCGGGCCTCCTCGGTCGACAGGCGACCGATTTCAAGGCCAGCAGCGAACGCCATCTCTCCGCCTCGTCGACCGACAACGCGTTTGGCCAATGTGCGGGCGACGCTGATGTCGTTCAATGCGCCCAGCTGGTCCTGAAGCTCTCGCAAAGCCGTCACATACCGCTCGCGGCGGCCGGGATGACGGCCGAAAACGCTGCTGACGAAGGCCGTCGCATAACGGAGGGTTTTGGCCTTCTTCCGAAGGTCGTGGCGCGCTTCGGGTGTCAGGCTGCGAAACTTCCGCAACCCACGACCGAGTCGATGATGCAGTTTATGCAGGACCGGCGCGGCGACAGACTCAACCGGCATATCCGCAACGCCTGACGATACGTCGAGGGTCCAGGCTCCGATCTCGATCCATTGCCCCAGCATCAATAACATCGCCCGGTACCGGGGCGACCCTAGGGCGGTGAGAGCCTTTTCATAAGCCTCTGCCTGCGCCAGGCGCATAGCGGTCAGGAAGGCGGCGCGGCCCGGGTTGTCGTCAATCTCGTCGGTGGTGGTGATCCTCGCCAGAAGCGCATCGAGGTCGCGGGCCGGCGAGAGTTCCCGACCCAGCCACCGGGTTTCGCCTCGAGCACGGACCAACCCGGCAGGGTCCAGCAGTGGCTTGAATACCGTCATCGCCGCGCGCAGTCGTCGAAGTCCTACCCGTATTTGATGCAGGACCTCCGGGTTATGAGACCGCTGCAGAAGGCGAGCATTGCCGGCGACCTGCACCAGCCCTTCACGCGCAATTACCTTGAAGGCCTCGGCTGTCGTCGTTCCCGGCCCAATCGCCAACTGTCGAGCCGCCAGCGCAGCCACCCCGTCGTGCCCAGCGAGGCGATAACCACGTTGCGCCTTGCTCTGGAAGGACAGGGTCAAATCCGCCGTCTGCTGTAGCTTTTCCGCCAGAGCAAAAAGAGCAGCGGGTGAACCGGAGAGCAATTCGAACTCAATTTCGGCGATTGGCTCTTTGTGATCGTCCGCGACGATCCAGCCAAGGTCGATGCTGATTTCGATCTCGTCAGAGCCATGTGCCCAAAGCAGTTGGCGACGCTCCACTTCGACTGAAAAGGCGGCCTGCAACACTTCAGCGCCCACGACCTCGTTGACCGGCGTGGAGGCCAATGCCGCTGGATCCAGAGCAGCACCTGGAACCTCGACCTCCCACTCATCCCGTTCGAACAGACCACCGGCGGCGCGATGCTTCAGGGTCTGGACGTAACGTTCTCCGCGGCGGCGAACACGCAGACTGAAGCCTCCGTCGCGCAGAGCGTGGCCGGGCGTATCAAAGTAGATGGCGTGCAAATCTGAAACGCTGGACGGATAGATCGAAAAGAAGGCTACAAGCGCTTCGTGTGCGCCCTGTCCGAGCTGAAACTTCAGTTCCAATTCCGGAACTGCGGAAGTCGGGACCCGCGCAAGCATTCCTGGAGGCCTGTTTCACATCGCCGTTTCGCGGCGCGATGCATAGCTGACCCGAAACGAATCAGTTTGTCTATCGCGCTTAGGGCAGAAGCCTCAGTTAGAAATCAAGCTGCTGGTTCTCTTCCAGAATTTGGCGCGCCAGCATCCGGGTGATGGGTCTAAACCCGTCGTCGCCCGCCTCGTCCAGGCGACGCACGATCTCCTGCGCCTCAGGAATGGACCTGTTCATCCGGGTGAGCAGATAGGGATAGACTTCCTCTGGCGGCCGGATGTTCCGGTCGCGAAAGAACTTTCTAAGCACACCTTCCAGGACAACATCATCCGGAGCGTCGATCTCCACGACCGGCAGCGCGTTCAGTCTGGATCTGAGGTCTGGCAAATCGGTGGTCCAGGCCGCTGGGCGGGAGCGGGCGGTCAGCAATAGACCCCCGCCGGGCCGAGCTGCTACGTTGATCAGATGGAACAGGGTCTCGTCAGCGACACCCTGATCGGCGTCCTCAATAAGGATCGGGCGGTTTCCGATCCGGGAGACGTAGCCGGAATTCCCGTCCACCACGTGCGCGCCTGTTGCTACCGCCCATGCGCGCGCCAGATGGCTCTTGCCAGACCCTTGCGGCCCTATGATCGCGAGGCAGCCACCGATCCAGTCAGGCCAGGATTCGACCGCTACTGCGGCCCGTGTATTGGAGGCCCCGCGCGCGAACTCATCCAGCGAAGCAAGCCGCTCACTCTGGAGTTTCAGGCGAAGCTGGCGCGCCATCTTTTCTGCCCGGGTTCTGCGTTCACGGTAAGGGTTTAGTCGCCGGGATCGTGCTGCGCCACTGTCCCGCATCCGACATTCGAGAAGCCCGACGTCTCCGACGTGAGTTCCCGTGCCGCGGCTAGGGTCCAACCGTCTGGTCGGAGCAGTTCGATGGGGGAAAAGCGAACCTTGTAGTTCATCTTCTCCGAGCCCCGCACCCAATAGCCCAGATACACATAGGGCTGGCTCGATGCGCCAGCCTGGATAATGTGATCCAGGATCATCAGCGAGCCGAGGGAGCGGCGGGGCAAGCCCGGGTCATAGTAGCTGTATACAAGCGACAGACCGTCACTCATCTGATCCACAAGTGTGCAGGCGACGAGATCGCCGGGGCCGCCATCCTTTGCTGGAACGCGATACTCGATGATATGGGTCCGGACCGCCGTGTCCTCGACCATGGCGACGTAATCCGGCCAGGTCATTTCCGCCATGCCGCCATCTGCGTGACGCGCTGTCAGGTAGCGACGAAGCAGGTCGAACTGCTCTATGGTCGCTTCGGCCTTCACGATGTTTCGATCAAGATCCGCGTTTCGGGCCAGGGTTTTCCGCTCGGACCGGGAAAAAGCATAGTCCGCTACCGGAATCCGCGCCGAGACGCACGCCGAACAGGCCTCGCACGCCGGGCGATAGGCGATGTTCTGTGACCGGCGGAATCCAACCTGGGTCAGGCTGTCATTGACGACTGCGCCTTCCGAGAGCGGCAGGTGGGCGAAAACCTTTCGCTCGAAGCGGTCAGGCAGATAGGGACACGCCGAAGGGGCAGTCAGGAAGAATCGTATCTGCCGGGTCGGAAAATGCTGCGTCACTGAGCCGTTGTCGCTTTCGAAGCTGGTCCCCGGACGCGATTAGGCGTCATGGCGTGCGTATTCGCAAGACCTGCCTATAGTCCCGGGTTCGCCGGAAGTACCGGCGCTTCACGCAAAAGCACGATGGCGATCCGACGGTTTCCGGCCAGAGTGGGGTCGTCCGGATAGAGCGGTTCGGAGCCGGCCTTGCCCGAAACCTGGTAAACCCGGTCGGCGTCCACCCCGGCGCCTTGCAGCACCTTGCGGGATGAATCGGCTCGGGTCGCCGAAAGCTGCCAATCCGTTTCGGGCTTGGCCCCCGTCATGGTGGCGCTTGTATGCCCGTAAATGCTGATCCGGTTTGGCAGTTGATTGATGACTTTGGAGATCGCCCGCAGGAGAATTTTTGCGCGATCGTTCGGCTGGCTGGCGCCCTGATTGAACATCGAGCGTCCTTCCTGGTCCACGAGCTGGATGCGAAGCCCCTCGGGCGTCTCGTCGATAATGATGTTCTTTGATAGCTCCGCCAGCTCCGGCATGTCCTGCAGCGCCTGACGCAGGGATTGAGCGGCTGAAGCAAATGCGGCTTGCTCGCGTTTCTTTTCGGCCTCGGCCTCGGCTTCGGCTGCGGTCTGGGCCTTCGCGCCATCCTTGCTGTCGCCGTCATTGGGGTTGCGCGATGAAGGGGCCATTTCCTGAACCAGGTCACTGCTGCCGGCGCTCCTGGAGCCGTCCTTGCCGGGCGCCGTGCCGCCCAGAATCCCACCGGCGCCTGATTGACTCTGCGACACACTTGCCGGGGCAAAGTAGTCGGCGACGCCGCGCTTCTGTTCTGGCGAAGTGGTGTTGATCAGCCACATCAACAGGAAGAACGCCATCATCGCGGTTACGAAGTCGGCATAGGCCACCTTCCAGGCCCCGCCGTGGTGGCCATGACCGCCACCCTTCTTGACCTTCTTGATGACGATTGGCCGGTCGCCCGACATGGTTCACCCGCATTAACACTGTTTGCGAGGTCAAATTGCTTGGCCCGCGTTAAGATGGCGTTTCGGTCGGGGGGTGCTGTGAATGTTAATTCTGAAGACGGCTCGCCTTCTGCTGCGCGAGGCGGTGGACGACGATGCGCCATTTGTCCTGGCGTTGCTGAACTCGGCCGGGTTCATCGCCAACATCGGCGATCGCGGGGTGCGAACGGAGGCGGAGGCAAGGATCTATATCGCCGAACGGATCCACGGCAGCTATCGCGAGCATGGGTTCGGAATGTGGGTCGTCGAGCCTGTGGAGGACGGTGCGACTATAGGTCTGGCTGGACTGGTCAAACGTGACGGGCTGGGTGCGCCCGACGTGGGTTACGCGTTCCTTCCCCATGCGTGGGGGCAGGGCTTTGCGCAGGAGGCCGCCGCAGGTGTGCTCGGCCTTGCGCGGACGACCCTCGGCATTCCGACATTGGCGGCGATCACGACGCCGGAGAATGAAGCTTCGATGGCGGTTCTCCGGAAGGTCGGCTTCGTTTACCAGGGCATGATCCAATTGCCTGGACATGTTGGCGAGAGCACGCATTTCATCCATCACAACGAGGAACGCGAACCTGATGCGAACCATGACCATCGAAACCAACGGCTTCCGCTTTGCGGTCGATGAAGCTGGCGACGGTGATCACCTCGCGCTCTGCCTGCACGGCTTCCCGGAGAGTCGATTCTCCTGGCGTCATCAAATGCCAGTGCTCGCGGCGATGGGCTATCGCGTCTGGGCGCCGGACCTGCGGGGCTATGGCGAAACCGAACCCAAGCCCAGAGCGGTGGCGGCCTACTGCGTCGACCGGCTGATGGAGGATGTCGCAGCCCTGATCGACGCCAGCGGCGCGAAGAAGGTCACCCTGATTGGTCATGACTGGGGCGCCGGCCTCGCCTGGACCTTCGCGACCAACAAGGTTCGTCCGCTTGAGCGGCTGGTGATCATGAATGTGCCCCATCCAGGGGTCATGCGGGCCCATCTCGGACGGTCATGGTCCCAGCTCAAGAAGAGCTGGTACATGGTCTTCTTCCAGATCCCCGGTCTACCGGAATGGCTTACGACGGCGAAGGACGCCCGCGCGGTGCGCCAGGCGTTCCATGGCATGGCCGTCGACAAGACCCACTTTGGCCCCGACGTTCTGGATCGATACGCCCGTGACGCGCAGCGACCGGGCGCCATGACCGGAATGATCAACTGGTATCGCGCCGCCATGCGCGTGCCCGGCAAAATGGCAGGGCCCTGGCCGGTGATCGAAACACCGACCCTGATTGTATGGGGTGAGGAAGACGCGGCGCTGGGAATCGAGTTGCTGGACGGAACTGACGCCTATGTCCGGGATTTGACCATCAAGCGCTTGCCGGGGGTTTCGCATTGGGTGCAGCAGGAAGCGCCAGAGAAGGTCAATGCCATCCTCAAGGATTGGCTTCCGGCGAGTTGAGCGGCTTGTTTGGCGCGGGATGACTAAACGCCCGAAGCATAAGGATTATTGAGACCTTAACCAAAACAGCGCGAACGTTACGTCTCGTTTCAGGAATCGCCGTGTTAGCCCGTCTCCGCCCCTATGTTTCCACCGCCGCCCTGGCGCTGCTGATCTTCTACTTCGGCGTGCACGCGTTCACGGGTGAGGGCGGGCTGCTGCGTTCTAATCTGCGCGATGCGACCCTGGTGGCGAAGAATCAGGAACTCGCAAGGCTGGCGGTCGAACGCCACGACCTGGAGGTACGTGCCCAACTTCTGCGCGACACCAGCCTTTCCGCCGATCTGCTGGAGGAGAGAGCCAGCTCAATTCTAGGCTTCGCTGATCCAAGGGACTATGTCATCCGTACGCTACCTTGAGATCGGTTCGCCGGTGCCATAGGTGGCACTGAACACGGAGTTAGGCATGGCGCGCGGGCAGACGATGGCGGCTCAGAAGGGGGCAGCACGGTCCAGGTCTGGTGCCAAGCCCCCCGGAACAGCGGCGCCGGCCGGGCCCACCCGGGGCGAACTGCTCGCCTACTACCGTGACATGCTCCTGATCCGACGCTTCGAGGAGCGGGCCGGACAACTTTATGGCATGGGTCTGATTGGCGGCTTCTGTCACCTCTACATCGGGCAGGAAGCCATCGCGGTCGGCGTCCAGGCGGCCAAGCGGCCGGGCGACCAGATGATCACCGGCTATCGCGACCACGGCCACATGTTGGTCTGCGGCATGGACCCCAGGGAGGTCATGGCCGAGCTTACCGGGCGCTCCGGCGGATCGTCCCGTGGCAAGGGCGGCTCGATGCACATGTTCTCGATCGAGGCGGCATTCTACGGCGGCCATGGCATCGTGGGTGCGCAGGTCAGCCTGGGCACCGGCCTGGCCCTGGCCAACGCCTATCGCGGCGACGGAAAGGTGAGCTGGGCCTTCTACGGCGACGGCGCCGCCAACCAGGGCCAGGTCTATGAGAGCTTCAACATGGCCCAGGTCTGGAAGCTGCCCATCGTCTATGTGATCGAGAACAACGAATACGCCATGGGCACGGCCATCGACCGGTCCTCGTCCGAGACCAGGCTGCACAAGCGCGGCGTCTCGTTCAATATTCCGGGCGAGGAAGTCGACGGCATGGATGTGACCGCAGTGAAGACGGCCGCCCAGAGAGCCGCCGAGCACTGCCGGAGAGGCAAGGGCCCATACCTGCTTGAAATGAAGACCTACCGCTATCGCGGCCACTCCATGAGCGACCCGGCCAAATACCGGACGCGGGAGGAAGTCGATGAGGTGCGCAAGACCCGCGATCCCATTGAACACGTGGAAGATCTGCTGGAGAAGCACGGCTGGGCCGATGAAGCTGCGCTGAAGGCGATCGACGCCGAGGTCAAGCGTATCGTTGCCGACGCCGCCGAGTTCGCGCGCACCTCGCCCGAGCCGGACCCATCCGAGCTTTACACCGACGTCTACACGGAGGCCTGAGGCGTGACCGACATCCTGATGCCGGCCCTCTCGCCCACGATGGAAGAAGGCACTCTGGCGAAATGGCACGTGAAGGTGGGGGACAAGGTCTCTTCCGGAGACGTGATCGCCGAGATCGAGACTGACAAGGCCACCATGGAGGTCGAGGCGGTCGACGAGGGCGTGATCGAGGCGCTTCTCGTGGCTGAAGGGACCGAGGAGGTGAAGGTCAACACGGTGATCGCGCGGCTGGCCGGCGAGGGCGGGGCGGCCCAGGCCTCCGCGCCGCAACCGGAACCGCTACCGGAGCCTCAGGCGGCAGACCCCAATCCGAAGCCGGCCTCGCGCGCAGAAGCCAGGGGCGATCCCGTCCGGGCCGCTGCTGCGCCGACGGCGGCGCCGGCAGTCTTGCCGCGTGATCCGGAACTTCCGGAGGGCGTGTCGCTGGTGAAGGTTGCGGTCCGCGACGCCCTGCGTGACGCCATGGCCGAGGAGATGCGCCGCGATCCGGACGTCTTCCTGATGGGTGAGGAGGTCGCCCAGTACCAGGGCGCCTACAAGGTCTCGCGCGGGCTGCTGGACGAGTTCGGCCCCAGGCGGGTGATCGACACGCCGATTACCGAGCACGGCTTCGCCGGCCTGGGCGTCGGCGCGGCCATGGCCGGGCTGAAGCCGATCGTCGAGTTCATGACGTTTAACTTTGCCATGCAGGCCATTGATCATATTATCAATTCTGCCGCCAAGACGCTCTACATGTCCGGCGGCCAGATCAAGACATCAATCGTCTTCCGCGGACCGAACGGCGCAGCGGCCCGGGTGGGCGCGCAGCACAGCCAGGACTACGGCGCCTGGTACGCCCATGTGCCGGGCCTGAAGGTCGTGGCGCCCTACGACAGCGCCGACGCCAAGGGGCTGATGAAAGCCGCCATCCGCGACCCGAACCCCGTGGTCTTCCTGGAGCACGAGATGCTCTACGGCCAGGAGTTCGACGTGCCGGAGGGGATCGATTGGGTCGTGCCGATCGGCAAGGCCAAGGTCCGCCGCGAGGGGACGGGCGTCACCCTGGTGGCCTATTCGCGCATGGTGGGCTTCTGCCTGCAGGCCGCCGAGAAGCTGGCCGAAGAAGGGATCGAAGCGGAGGTTATAGACCTGCGGACGCTGCGCCCAATGGACACCGAGACCATCGTCAACTCGGTGAAGAAGACCAACCGCCTGGTCACGGTGGAGGAAGGCTGGGGCCCCATGGGCGTCGGCGCCTACATCTGCGCAAAGGTAGTCGAGGACGTCTTCGACTATCTGGACGCTCCGCCGGCCCGGGTCTGCCAGGAAGACGTGCCTCTGCCCTACGCGGCCAATTTGGAACTGCTGTCCATGCCGTCGGTCGAGAAGATCGTCGCGGCGGCGAAAGCGGTCTCATACAAATGAGGCGTCGCCCCCCTCCCGGTCATCCCCGCGAAGGCGGGGACCCAGGTCATAGGGCGCGTACCTGGGCAGGAAGAGTTCCAGACCCTCTGCGTGTCGGCCTGAGCGCTTCCATCTGGGTCCCCGCTTTCGCGGGGATGACCGGAGGAAGGTTGTGACCCACCCCTTCGCCTGGCGCGCCGGCGGCTGCCATTCCGGCGGGGTCCGGTTCGAGGTGGCCCTCCCGGCGCAAGTCGAGGCGCAGAGCTGCAACTGCTCGATGTGCGCCCTGACTGGCTATGTCCACGTGATCGTCCCGGAGAGCCGGTTCCGGCTGACCAAGGGCGCCGCGCGGCTGGTCGAGTACACCTTCAACACGCGCGTCGCGAAACACCTGTTCTGCGCCGAATGCGGCATCAAGAGCTTCTACCGGCCCCGGTCCAATCCGGATGGCTGGAGCGTCAACGGCCGCTGTCTCGACAGTGTCGACGGCCTTGAGCTGATCATCGAGGCCTTCGACGGCCAGAACTGGGATGCCAATGCGGCGTCCCTTTCCCATCTCTCCAAGGAGCCCGCATGACGGACATCCTCATGCCCGCCCTGTCGCCCACCATGGAAGAGGGCACGCTGGCGAAATGGCACGTGAAGGTCGGCGACACTGTATCGTCCGGCGACGTGATCGCCGAAATCGAGACCGACAAGGCGACCATGGAGGTCGAGGCGGTCGATGAGGGCGTCGTGGAGGCGCTACTGGTGGCCGAGGGCGCCGAGGGCGTGAAGGTCAATGCGACCATCGCGCGACTGGCCGGGGAGGCGGGCGCTGCTGCGCCATCGCCCGCGCCTCCGGCGGCAAAGGCGCCTGAACCGGCCGCTGTGCCGGTCGCGGCCACGCCCCCTCCGTCGGCTAGGCCGACACCTCCCCCGCAAGCGAGGGAGGAGCGTGGTCAGCGCATCTTCGCCTCGCCGCTGGCCCGCCGGATTGCCGGGCAAAAGGGCGTCGACCTCGGATCGGTGACAGGCTCTGGCCCGTATGGCCGGATCATCAGGGCCGATGTCGAGGCCGCCAAACCCGGCCAGGCGAAGGCCGCGGCGCCTTCGGCCGCCACGGCCGCCGCCCCGACACCCGCCGCCCCGCGCCAGGTCCAGAGCCTGGAGCAGATGGGCAT
>NZ_JBIKNZ010000054.1:0-21556 GCF_044358365.1 Phenylobacterium sp.
GTCCATCGAATAGCTCTTGCCCATGATCCACCTCCATCCACGGTGAATCACGCTTCGTCAGATTTGGGAATCCTTCGATTCCCGATTCAGGCACGACGCTCTAGCCGCACGGTAACATGCCATCACGGCAGGTGTGGATCAGTGCGCGCGCATCTCCGCACGCGGATACATCTGCTCGAACTGGCCCATGGCCTGGGGTGACAGGCTGACCGCCAGCCGAACCGATCCGTCCTTGCCGTCCACGCGTTCCAGAACCCGGCCATTGCGGTAGAGCCAGGCGATCGCAGCCCCCTCTCCCACCGGGGCGTAGATGTCGATGGGCGGCGCCTCATCAACCAGTCCGGCCACGACGGACAAAAGCGCCTCGCACCCCTGCCCCGTTACGGCAGACACCAGCACCGCGGCTGGATTGGCCCGGCGCGCGTCATGGGCCAGATCTGCCTGCCGGTCGGCGGGAACCAGGTCGGCCTTGTTCCACACCTCGAGGATGGCGCGGGCTTCCATGTCGACGCCGAGGCGGCCCAGTACGGTGCGCACGTCCTGCGCCTGGGCGGCGCTCTCCTCGCTGGCGATATCGCGGACGTGCAGGACCACATCGGCCTCCCTGACCTCTTCCAGCGTGGCGCGGAACGCCTCCACCAGTTCGTGCGGCAGGTCGGAAATGAAGCCCACGGTGTCCGACAGGATGGCGGGGCGACCATCCGGCAGTTTCAGGGTGCGCAGGGTGGGGTCGAGGGTGGCGAAGAGCATGTCCTCGGCCACCACGTGTGCGTCCGTCAGGCGGTTGAACAGGGTGGATTTGCCGGCGTTGGTATAGCCCACCAGCGCCACCGTCGGGAACGGCACCCGCTTGCGCGCCGAGCGCTGCAGGGTGCGGGTGCGTCGCACCTCCACCAGTTCCAGCTTCAGCTTGCGGATCTTCTCGGCGATCAGGCGACGGTCGGTTTCGATCTGGGTTTCGCCCGGGCCGCCCATGACCCCGAAACCGCCGCGCTGGCGTTCCAGGTGGGTCCAGGTGCGGACCAGTCGTGATTTCTCGTAGCTCAGCCGCGCCAGTTCCACCTGCAGGCGGCCTTCACGGGTGCGCGCGCGGCGGGCGAAGATCTCGAGGATCAGGCCCGTGCGGTCCATCACCTTGGCCTGCCAGGCCTTTTCCAGATTGCGCTGCTGCACGGGCGTCAGGGCGTCATCGATGATCACGACGTCGCAGTCGAGGTCCTCGACGAGGGCGGCGATCTCCTCGACCTTGCCCTTGCCGAACAGGGTGGCCGGGGTCAGCTTGCGCAGGTTGACGGCCAGGGTCTCGCGGACCTCCAGGTCAAGCGCCAGGGCCAGGCCCGCGGCTTCTTCCAGCCGGGCCGCCGGCAGGCGCGCGTCTCCGCGCCCCTCCCGATCAGGATAGATGACGAGGGCGCCCTGGACGGGCGCCTCACGGTCTACAGATTTTGAAGTGCTCAATCGACCTCGTCGTCCGCCGGCTCGTACAGCTGCACGGGTTGCGACGGCATGATGGTGGAGATGGCGTGCTTGTAAACCAGTTGCGACTGGCCGTCCCGGCGAAGCAGGACGCAGAAATTGTCGAACCAGCTGACCACGCCCTGAAGCTTGACGCCGTTCACCAGGAAAATGGTCAGGGGGGTCTTGGTCTTGCGCACGCTGTTGAGGAACGTGTCCTGCAGGTTTTGTTTCTTCTCGCTCATTGGCTTTCCGCCTCTTCTTTTGATCGGGCGGCAAATCCGCCCACACACAAGTTCACGCTATGCCGCAATTTGCGACGGTTGCAATCGCTCGCGGTCGTTCAGACCGCAGTTGCCTTCGCATGCTCGATATAGAGCGCCCGCAGCCTCGCCGCCACCGGTCCGGGCTTTCCCGAGCCGATGGGCTTGCCGTCCATCAACACGACAGGCAGCACCAGGGTTCCCGCGCCGGTGATGAAGGCTTCCTGCGCGTCGAGCGCTTCCTGTGGCGAGAACGGGCGCTCCTCGACTTTCAGTCCGGCCTGGCGCGCCACATCTAACAATGACAGCCGGGTCACGCCTCGCAGGATGTTGGCGTTGGTGTCCCGCGTGCGCAGGGCGCCGTCGCGATCCACGATCCAGGCGTTGGAGGACGCGCCCTCCGTGACCAGACCCAGGTCATCCACGAACCAGGCTTCGACCGCGCCGACCTCGCGGGCCTTCTGTTTGGCCATGGCGTTGGGAAGCAGGCCGACGGTCTTGATGTCGCACCGACCCCAACGGTTCTCCGGCGTAGTGACGACGGCGACACCCTTGCTCGCCCGCGCCTCGGAGGCCTCGCGATCCACGCGGCTGACCGTGATCACTATGGCCGGCGGCGTATCAGCGGCCGGGAAAGCGTGATCGCGCGGGGCGACGCCGCGGCTGACCTGGAGATAGACCAGGCCTTCACTCACCCGGTTACGGCGGACGGTTTCCTTCAGCACAACGGTGAGCGCCTTGCGGCTCATCGGCATGGGGATCCGAAGCTCGCCAAGGCTGCGCTCCAGGCGGGCGAAATGCCCCTCCGGATCGCTCAGCTTGCCGCCGAACAGCGCCCAGACCTCATAGACAGCGTCAGCGAACTGATAGCCGCGATCCTCGATATGCACGACGGCGACGGTCTTCGCCACGAAGCGACCGTTCACATAGGCGATGCGTGACATGCTCAGTTCTCCTCGACATCAAGGCCGCGACCGCCCGACAATCCCAGGGACTTCAGCTTGCGGTGCAGGGCCGAGCGCTCCATCCCGATGAATCCGGCGGTCCGGGAGATATTGCCCGAGAACCGCAGCATCTGGGCGGTGAGATAATCGCGTTCAAACACCTCCCGGGCTTCCCGCAAAGGCAGGGCGATGATCCGCTCGGCCCCGAGGGAGGATGAGCTGTCCTGCACCGAGGCTTCCTGCGGCAGCATGTCGGCCGTAATCGGATCCGAGGGTGCGCCGGATGCCAGGATCAGCATCCGCTCCACATTGTTCCGCAATTGCCGAAGATTCCCCGGCCAGGCGCGGACCTGCAGCATGGCCAGCGCATCATCCGACAGGCGACGGCGCGGCATTCCGGAAGCTTCGCAAATCCGGTCGATGAAGTTTTCGATCAGTTCCGGGATGTCCTCGCGGCGTTCACTGAGCCCGGGCACATTGACGGGGACGACATTCAGCCGATGAAACAGGTCTTCACGGAACCGTCCCGCCGCAATCTCGGCGCGAAGGTCTTTCGAGGTGGACGAAATCACCCGGACATCGACCTGAACGTCGGCATCGCCCCCCACCCTGCGGAACCGCTGCTCGACCAGAACCCGCAGGATCCGGCCCTGTGTCTCGCGCGGCATATCGGCGGCTTCGTCCAGATAGAGCGTACCGCCGTGAGCGCGTTCGAACACCCCGATCTTGGCCGTGCGATTGGCAGTGCCTTCCTCGCCGAAGAGCTCGACATCCATCCGCTCCGGGGTCATGCCGGCCGCGCTGATGGGGACGAACTCATTGCGAGAGCGGGGGCTGGCCCCGTGGATGAGCCTGGCGACGGTTTCCTTGCCGGAACCCGCCGGTCCCGAGATCAAGACCCGGCTGTTGGCGCCGGCCAGCTTACCGATCATCTGGCGCAATTGCTGTGAAGCCACAGAGCGGCCGATCAGTCCCCCGGGCGTAATCGCCTGGGTGCGGAGACGGCGGTTCTCACGGCGCAGGCTGGTGGTCTCGAGCGCGCGTTCCACCACGAGTAGCAGCCGGTCCGACTTGAATGGCTTTTCCAGGAACTCATAGGCGCCCCGCTTTATGGCGCTGACGGCGGTCTCGATGTTGCCGTGGCCGGAAATCATGATCACCGGCAGGTCGGCGTCCAGCGCTCGGACGAGATCCAGCAGTTCAAGGCCGTCAATCCCGCCGCCGGCCATCCAGATGTCGAGGATCAGCAAGGAGGGCTTGCGGGCGCGGATGGCCGCCAGCGCACTCTCGGAGTCACTCGCCGTTCGGACATCATAGCCTTCGTCGGTCAGGATTCCCGCGACGAGATCGCGAATATCCGCTTCGTCGTCGACTACCAGAACGTCAGCCGCCATCAGGTGTTCCTCATCATGCGGATACGGTCCGCAGCGTATCTTCGATGCGTGCGGACCGGGTAACTGGCAATCGAAGGATCGCCATAGCGCCCTGCCCCGAACGCGCGTCAGTCAGTTCCAGATCACCGCCGTGATCCTCAAGGATGCGCTTGACGATCGCCAGACCCAGGCCGGTCCCCTTCTCGCGGGTCGTCACGTAGGGCTCGGTCAAACGATCCCGGTCCTTGGTTGGCAGGCCCACACCATTGTCCTCGACCTCGATAACGACGGCGCCGTCCTCGACCAGCAGTCGCGCTGTGATGCGGCCCTTGAGGTGCGAGACCCCCGAGCGGCGCGCCTCTACGGCTTCGGCGGCGTTCTTGAGCACATTGGTCAGTGCCTGACCGATCATTCGCCCGTCTATGAACAGTGATACTTCAGGCGCCGGTTCCTGCAGTTCCACGGTGAGGTCCGGGCTGGCCACCCGTTGGGCGAAGACCGCAGCGCGCAGCATTTCTGTGGCATCCAGCCGCTCGAACCGCGGCGCCGGCATACGGGCGAAGGACGAGAATTCATCCACCATGCGTCCGATATCGCCGACCTGCCTAACGATGGTGTCCGTGCATCGATCAAAGGTTTCCAGATCCGCCGGGGCGATGTTCTGCCGGAACTTGCGGCGCAGGCGCTCGGCCGAGAGCTGGATGGGGGTCAGGGGATTCTTGATCTCGTGGGCGATCCTTCGGGCCACATCACGCCAGGCCGCGTTGCGCTGGGCGGCGACCAGGCGGGTCACGTCGTCGAAGGTCAACACCAGACCCCCCTCGCTATGGCTGGCGCGCACCCGAAGCCGTCGCGAATCCCGCCCGCGCGCCACGTCGATCTCACCTTCGGCCTCGCCAGATCGTCCGGCAGCGGCGAGTTCGGCGAATTCCGGCACAGCCTCGGCCAGCCGACGGCCACGGCCATGATCACCCGGCAGCGCCAGCAGGATGGCGGCCTGTCGGTTGGCCACCGAGATCCGACCGTCAGGATCCAGACCAATCACGCCTGCACTGACCTCCGCCAGTACCGTTTCGATGAACTGGCGCCGCTCCTCGGCTTCCTCCCCGGCCCGACGCAACGCCTCCTGTTGCGCCTGAAGATCATGGGTCATGCTATTGAAAGCGCGTGACAAGACCGCGATCTCGTCGGGGTCGGCTTCTGCGTCGACCCGCGCGCTGAGATCGCCCTTGGCAACGCGGCCCGCCGCCTGCACCAGACGCGCCACCGGGGCTGATATCGTCGCAGCAGCGCCAAGCCCCAGCCAGACGGCGCCGACCAGCAGAAGCAGCGCTGTCTCGATGTAGCTGACGGTGAAGATCATCTGGATCTTCTTCCGGTTCTGGGCGATGTCCCGATAGGAAATCAGGGACCCCTCCGCGTCGCGAAGACGCGAGGTGATGCCCGGCTGAAGCGGCCTCGAGACATAGAGATAGACGTCCGAGAATGCGATCAGACGATAGAGCCCGCGCATGACGTCCGATCCCGGCGGATTGACGATGAACAGATCGCCCTTGTCAGCCCCGCTGAACGCCTCGGGCGGAGGCGCCAGAAAGGGCGGCGCGCCGGCGCTATCGGCCCGGGTGACGATCTGGCCCTTGCCATTGATCAGATAGGCCGCCGGAAAACCGTGATACGAGGCCAGCGCCGAAAGATAATCACTGGCGGCGTCGGGTTTGGCCTGCATTGCGCCGGCCTCGCGATTGAGGTCCGTGGCCATGCCCTCGGTCACATGGTCGAAGATGTAACTCGTTTGTTCGGCCACGTAGGACCGGAACACCGTAGCCGAGTTCTCGACCACCGTCTGAACCCGCTCGCTGAACAGTTTTTCCACGCCTTGATTGACGACTGCGCCATAGAACACCGCGATAACCAGGGCCGGAACCAGGGCCGCGGCCGAAAACAACTGCACGAACCGCAGGTGAAGCCGCGCGCCGGCGTCATCGGACCGGACGCGAATGAGCGCCACGATCCGCAGGGCCATGACGGTCATCAGGCCCAGGATCAGGACCATGTTCAGAACCAGCACCGCCAGGATCACGCGGCTGATCGGTCCGATTGGTCCCTCGGTGGGCGGGTAGGCTGCCAGAACAATAGCCAGGCTGGTCAGCGCGGCCGCCACGCCGTAGCCGATCCCAAGCACCAGCCGGGACTGCAGCACGGTCCAGATCCGACCCAGGGCCGGGTGATTCAAGACAAGATGGGCAAGGGGCGCCATTGACCCGAGTCTAGGCCCCTGTGGTTTGGAATCAACAACTATGTGGCTGGATTACACATCCAACGAGTGTGGTTTCAGCGGCGCCCTCGAGCCATTTCGACGCCAAGATCCTGTATCTTCTTGCGCAGGGTGTTGCGGTTGAGCCCGAGTATTTCTGCAGCCCGGACCTGGTTGCCGCGTGTCGCCGTCAAGGTCAGCTGGATCAAAGGTCGCTCCATCTCCTCCAGCACCCGGTCATACAGCCCCACCGGCGGGATGCCGTCCGGCTGATCGGCGAAATAGGCCGCCAGTTTCTGCTCCACAAGTTGGGAGAGCGTTGCCGGGCCGTCCTGGCCGTGGATCACCGGTTGCTGGTCCGCCAGTTCCTTCTCGATGATCCGCGCAGTGATAAGGTCTTCGCCATAGAGCGCGCAGACCCGCCGCACGAGGTTCTCGAGTTCACGCACATTGCCCGGCCAGTTGTGGCGCTTCAGCCGGTCGAGCGCGCCCGAGTCGATAGTCTTGGCCGGTAGGCCTTCTCGATTGGCGCGAAGCAGGAAGGCGCGCGCCAGATCCGGAATATCCTCTGACCGGTCCTTGAGCGGCGGAATGCGCAAGGGCGCCACGTTCAGGCGGAAGAAGAGGTCCTCCCGGAACAGGCCCTGCTGGATCAATGCTCGTAGATCCCGGTTCGTGGCCGCGATGATCCGCACATTCGGACGGCGACCCGTCTTGGGATTTACCGTGGGCTCCGACCCGTCGATGACCCGCAACAATCGGGTCTGGGCGTCGAGCGGCATGTCTCCAATCTCGTCCAGGAACAGGGTGCCGCCGTCTGCATCGACCAGTTTGCCCTGGTCGGTTTCATCCTTGCCGAAGAGCTCTGTCTCGACCCGCTCGCGTGGCGTGGCTGCGAGGTTGATCACCACGAACTTGCCGTCGCGACGGCGACCCATGTCATGTAGCGCGCGCGCCACCAGCTCCTTGCCGGTGCCGGACTCGCCCGTGATCAGAACGGTGAGGTCGGCCCCGACCAGACGGGCCACGGTGCGATAGACCTCCTGCATGGGGGCAGAACGCCCGATAAGCGGCAGGCGGTCATCGCGTACGGCCCGCGCCTGGGCCTTGGCGGCTTCTGCATCCGCGGGTCGAGACAGCGCCCGGCGGGCGGCAGACGTCATGTCATCCAGGTCAAACGGCTTGGGGATATACTCGAACGCCCCAACCTCGGCTGCATTCACCGCCGTGATCAGGCTGTTCTGGGCGCTCATGACGATGATCGGCAGTTTTGGCCGCTGTTTCTTGATCCGGGGCAGCACATCAAAGACGTTTTCGTCCGGCATCACCACGTCGGTGATCACCAGATCGCCTTCCCCGTCGGTCACCCACTTGAGCAATGTGGTGGCGTTGCCGGTGGCGCGGACCTGATAGCCCAGACGGGTGAAGGCCTGACTGAGCACCAGCCGGATCGATGCATCATCGTCGGCGATGAGGATCTTCTTGGTAGCGGTATTCATGAGATGGCATCCTCAGGAGCCGCGATCGGCAACAACACACGAAAGACCGTGCGACCGGGTTCGGACTCGAAATCGATCAGACCGCCGTGACCGGCGACCAGTTTGGCGACCAGCGCCAGCCCCAGGCCGGCGCCGTTGGTCTTGGATGTGACGAAGGGCTGGAACAGGCTCTCGCGGATATGATCCGGCACGCCCGGCCCATTGTCCTGTATCCGGACCTCAAGCGGCGCGCCTCGCAGCGCCTGCCCTTTCGCTGCGCGCACCCGCACGCCGTGACGATAGGCGGTGTGAATCGAAACCTCACCGCGCCCGTCGTTCCGGGAGTTCGCGGCCTCGGCGGCGTTCTTCACAAGGTTCAGGAAGATCTGGATGAGCTGATCCTCATCCCCAGGCACTGGAGGCAGCGAGGGATCATACATCTCCCTCAAGCCCAGACCTTCGGCGAAGCCGTTGCTGGCCAGGGCGCGCACTCGATCCAGAATCTGGTGAATATTGATCGGCGTGAGGGTCGGCAGGGCGTCGTCAGAGAACGCCTCCATCCGGTCTACCAGCCGGCGCACCCGGTCGGTTTCCTCGACGATGAGTTGCGCCAGCGGAACATCTTCGGCCTTGGCGCCGCTCTTCAGAAGCTGGGCCGCGCCCCTGATACCGGCGAGGGGGTTCTTGATCTCGTGGGCCAGCATGCGCCCCAGGCCGACAAGAGATCGTAGTCCCGCCGCCTCGTGCGCGTTGCGCTCGTTGCCGAGCCCGTTCCTGACGCTGAGGGTCAGCAGCACTGATCCATCGCCAAGCGGGGCGGCGGCGCCGTCCGCCTCGAACGGCGGCAGACCGAACAGGCTGATCTGGATGCCCCGCTGCCGGACCCGCCCATCTTCCTCAATGGCCCGGTTCAGGAGCGAAACCAAAGCCGAGCCATGCGGCAACGCGGCGCGGAACCGGCCACGCGCGAGCAAAGCGAGACCCTGACCGAACAGGGATTCCGCCGCTTCATTCACCGCAACCAACGAGCCCGCCGCATCCACGACCAGAGCCGGGTCAGGGCTCAGCTCGAAGGCCGCCGCTTTCAACGCGTCCATGTCCACGCCAACGGATTGAAGTCTTGTCCTGCCACTCATGCCGCCAGCCTGTTCTCCGGAGATCCCCAGAGGCGGGTTAGCCCCTGCTCGACGAGCTTGGCGTCCTCCAGACGACAGAGAGTCGAGCGCGCTTCTCTTCTGGCCTGCGCATCGGCAGGCCATGGGGCGTTTTCGATGTAGGCGGCGAGGTGTTTGCGAAAAATCCGCAGGCCCAGGCGCTCGCCGTAGAAGTTCAGGCTGTCCCGAAGGTGATCGATGGCGATGGTCAAGCGGACCTCAGGGTCAGGTTCTGCAAAGGGCCGCCCGTCCAGCATTGCCTCGATCTGCGTGGCCACCCAGGGGCGACCGTAAACTCCGCGCCCGATCATCACGCCGTCGGCGCCCGAGGCCTCAAGTGCGGCGTAGGCACTGGCGCCATCGACAATGTCGCCATTCACGATCACCGGGATCGAGACGGCGTCCTTGACCGGGCGAACCGCCGCCCAATCGGCTGCACCCTTGTAGAACTGGCACCGGGTTCGGCCGTGCACTGTCACGGCGCGGACACCGACGGCCTCTGCCCGCGCAGCCAACTCCGGCGCATTGCGGGACGTATCGTCCCAGCCCAGGCGCATCTTGACCGTCACCGGCACATTCACCGCTTCCACCGCGGCAATCATCAGTTCTATCGCCAGGTCGGGTTCCCGCATCAGCGCCGAGCCGGCCATGACACCCGTGACCTCCTTGGCCGGGCATCCGAAGTTGAGATCGATGATCTGCGCGCCGGCGGCGACCGCGAGGCGCGCGCCTTCGGCAATGTGGTCGGGCCGGCGGCCCACAAGCTGGACTACCATCAACGGCAGCCCCTCGCCCACGGCCGCACGGCGCACAACGTCCGGTCGACCCTTCGAGAATTCGGCGCAAGCGACCATCTCGGTCGCCACATAGGTTGCGCCGAGTCGGCTGGCCGCGCGGCGGAACGGGAGGTCAGAAACCCCGGTCATGGGTGCGATCCACACCCGCCCCCCGACCTCGACACTTCCCAGTTTGAGCGTACTGCCCATTTACTAGTCACCCCTACCGCCACCTTTTTAGGCAAATGCATCAGCCGCGTAAAGCTGGAACAATCGATCAGGCTTGCCTAAGACCCTCTCATGACCTTCTCCGCTGTCATTGTCGCCGCCGGCGACGGCCTGCGCGCCGGCCCCGGCGATCCCAAAGCCTGGCGCCATCTGTCAGGCAGGCCGATCCTGCGCTGGTCGGTTGAGGCTCTTCTGGCCGCCGGCGCCCGGGAGATCGTGGTGGTGGTTGCAGCGGATCGGCTGGCCACGGCGGACGTGGCATTGAACACACTTTCGGGTTGGCGCGCCGTTGCCGGCGGATCAACCCGCGCCGCCTCGGTTCGTGCGGGCCTGGCTGCTCTGCCCCCCCATCCGGACGATGTGGTTCTGATCCATGATGCGGCGCGTCCGTTCGTGACCCGGGCTCACGTCGAACGCCTGATCGCCGCTCTGTCGGACCGCGACGGCGCCATCCCGAGCCTTCCGGTTCCCGACACCCTGAAACGCGGCAATGGCGAAGTGACGCAGACCGTGCCTCGCGATGGCCTGTGGCGAGCCCAGACACCCCAGGCCTTCCGGCGCGCGGCGCTGGAAGCCGCCTATGATGCCTGGCCGGCGGACCTGGAGCCTACTGACGATGCATCGGTCCTTGAGCGGGTCGGCGGACGGATCGCCATGGTCGCGGGTGATCCCATGCTGATGAAACTGACCTATCCGGAGGACTTCCTGATGGCCGAACACCTCGCAGGGGCGCAGCGCGTCACCCGCATCGGTCAGGGCGTTGACGCCCATCGCTTCGGCCCCGGCGACGCCGTCTGGCTCTGCGGGGTGCGAATCCCCCACGATCAGGGTCTCATTGGCCACTCCGACGCCGACTGTGCGCTGCATGCGCTCACCGACGCCATCCTGGGCGCCATCGCGCAGGGCGACATCGGCCAGCACTTCCCGCCGTCCGATCCACAATGGAAAGGCGCCTCATCGGATCGCTTTCTGGCCCATGCCATGAAGCTGGTGGCCGACCAGGGCGGGCGGGTCGTGAACATTGACCTCACCCTGGTCTGCGAGCGCCCGAAGATCGGACCGCATCGTAACACCATGCGGGCCCGGATCGCCGAGATCACCGGCCTTCAGACCGGCCAGATCAGCGTCAAGGCCACCACGACCGAGGGCATGGGCTTCACCGGACGGCAGGAAGGCCTGATGGCGCAGGCGGTTGTTCTGGTGGAAACACCAGCCTGATCCGCTCAGGGCAACCAGAGCCACCGCGCTTTCAGGTTCGCGTATATGGATCCCGCGAGATTGGTGTAGTCATCCGTCCAGGGGCGCACCAGGAACGGATTGGCCTGTCGCCAGCGGTTGTCGGCGGCGAACCGGGCCAGAGCCTGATGGCTGTTTGCGGCGATCACTGCGTCTTCCGGCAACTCCCATGTGCCCATCGGATCCTTGTCCGGCCGATACTCCTGAACCAGCGCCCATCCGCCTGCCTTGCGGGTGACCGACTGCGCCGGCCCCAGCAGGTCGAGGTTCCGGTTCGAAAGATGAAGGATCAGGATACCGTCAGGCTTCAGCTTGGTCAGGTACCCCCTTACCGCCTCCACCGTCAGCAAATGCGCCGGCACCGCGTCTGACGAGAACGCGTCGATCAAAAGGATATCAAACGACCCCGCCGGCTGTTTTGCGACCGTCAGTCGCGCGTCGCCGATGACGTAATCGACCGGGGCTTTCGCGCATTCGCTCGTGTAGCTGAAATTTGCGGGGTCGCTGGCGACCTTGACCACCAGTGGATCGATCTCGAAGAACGTCAGCCGGTCGCCGGGCCGCACGTAGGCCGCCACGGATCCGGTTCCCAGGCCTACAGCACCGATCCGCAGATTGGGCCGCACCGCCGCCATGGCGGTGAACACCTGTCCGATTGGCGTCCGCGGGGTGTAGTAGGCCAGCGGTCGACAGCGATACTCGGGTCTTTGCGCCTGGGCGCCGTGCAGGGTTGTGCCATGGGCCAGCATCTTGACCGTCCCGCCCAGGCTGGGAACCTGGGTCTGGGAGAGCTTCAGCACCCCGAAGAAGCTTCGCCAGCTCTGGCGCGTGTCGGTTCGATCCGCAGCTGTCTCGGCGGCGTAGGACAGCACCGCAATGATCGCAAAGAAGAACAGCGCCTGTCGCCTGACCAGGAGGGCCGAGATGACCGCCAGGGCCAGCAGGCCTTTCATGGCCATGTCGAACAGTTCCGACTGGTCGAAAGCGCCCACGATCGTTTCGGTGGTCAGCTGCGACGATGCAAAGGTCACCGCGATCGGTGTGGCTACCGCCGCGCCGATCCCAAGGATCAGTAGCAACCAGTTCCAGATGGGAATTCGATTGAGGTTGCCCCAGGGCCTGGCCAGGCAGGCGAGCACCAGGATGATCGGATACTCCCAGACATCCGGGAACATCACCGGCGCCAGGAAGGCGTTGAACCCACCGCCCACGACCCCGCCTATCGAGAGGCAAAGGTAGAACTCGGTCAATCGCCCCGGTTCCGGCCGGCGCGCCACCAGCCGCTGGTGGCACATCAGCGCCGTCAGGAAGAACGCGGCCACATGGATGAACAACTGTAGCCCGAAGAAGGTGCTCCGGAAGGGCAGCAGAGCGGCACACGCGGCAAGAGCTGCGCCTTGTAGCGTCAGCGTCAGAGCCGGCGAGATCGCGGGCTTGTCCTGGAATGCGACGATGAAGGTGATCAGATATAGCGCCAGCGGCAGCACCCAGAGGAACGGCGCGGAAGCGACATCAGTGGTGATGTAGGTTGTTACACCCAGCATCAGGCTGGACGGGATAGCCGCCAGGGCGATCCACACGAGCCGGTCGCGCCAGGAGGTCTTGCCGACAGTCGCCTGCGCCTCATCCGTCGAGGCTGAGCGAACCCTCGAGACTGCGAACCCGAGGCTGGCGATCAGGACAACAAACAGACCATAGCCCGCACTCCAGCCGAACCTTTGTCCGACCAGCGTAAGGGCCGGCTCCACGGCGACGGGATAGGCCAGCAACGCGATCAGGCTGCCCAGATTGCTCGCCGCATAGAGGGCGTAGGGTTCCTTTCCCTCCAGGGCGCCGGTTGTCCGGGCGTACCAGGCCTGCACCAGAGGCGCAGTGGCCGACAGGATGGCGAAGGGTGCGCCGATCGAAAGGGTCAGAACCGTGAGAAGCCAGAGGTTGGGATTGTCGGACGACGGCGGCCCGGCCAGTTCGCTCACCCGCAGCGGGAGAACCAGGGCGGCCAGCGCCAGCGCAGCGCAGTGAATGATCGCCTGCCGGCGGATCGAGGTCACGCGCTGCAGGGCGTGGGCATAGGCATATCCCGCCAGCAGGGCGATCTGGAAAAACGCCATGCTGGTGTTCCAGACCGACGAACTGCCACCCAGCAACGGCAGCACCAGCTTGGCCACCATCGGCTGCACCAGGAATACGAGCGCAGCACTGGTGAAAATGGTCACCGCGAACAGCCCAGGTGGGGCCGGCCTGGCCGGTGCGGTGGCCGCAAGCGTGGTCATGGGTCTCGAATCGCCTTGATCGGAAGGGAGGAGCGATGCTCTGTGGTGTGATCCAACCGGTAAAAAGAGACCTAACCCCTATGTTCAATTTGGAGATTGTCACCCTCGCCCGCCTTCTGATCGACGAGGCGCGGGAGCGTTCGCTCCGGATTGTCACGGCGGAAAGCTGCACGGGCGGTCTGGTGGCGGCGGCGATCTGCTCGGTCCCGGGCGCCTCTGACGTCTTTGAACGCGGGTTCGTCACCTACACCAACCGCGCCAAGCAGGAAATGCTGGGTGTGCCCGGCGACCTGATTGCGGATCTGGGAGCGGTTTCCGAACCCGTCGCCCGAATGATGGCGGAGGGCGCGCTGGAGGCCTCAAACGCCCATATCGCGGTCGCGATCACCGGCGTGGCCGGTCCGGGCGGCGGTACCCGGATGAAGCCGGTCGGTCTGGTGCACATCGCCACGGCCCGCTCCAACCAGCGGATCATTCACCAGGAGGAACTCTTCGAGGTGGAAACGCGCGAGGAGATTCAGCTGGCTGCGGTTCAGGCGGCCCTGCAGGCAATGCGGGACCGCATGGTCTAGGTGGCGAGGATGTCCGCCTCCACGGAAACGCCCCATCTCGTTCGGGCGCTGCGCCGCCGCGATCTTGTCGGACTGTTGCTCAACGCCATGATGGGCGCGGGCATGCTGGCGGCGCCGTCAAAGGTTTTCGGACTGGCAGGCGACTGGAGCTTTGTGATCCTGGGCATCAGCGCCCTTATCCTGATGCCCCTGATCCTATGCTTTGCGGATCTGGGTAGTCGATTCACGGCGACCGGAGGGCCCTATGTCTATGCCGGGCAGGCCCTGCCGCCGACGGTGGCCTTTTCGGTAGGGTGGCTCCTGTGGATCAGCCAAGCCCTGTCGGTCGCGACGCTGTCCAACCTGCTTGTCAGCTATCTCGCCGGTTTCGTCCCGGAGATCAGTGAAGGGTGGCCGCGATTGGTCCTGATCGCGGGACTTGGCGTTTTCCTGTCCACCATCGTGCTGACCGGAATCCGACGCTCCGCCGGGGCCAGCAACACCCTGGTGGTCCTGAAAGTCGGGTTCGTGCTGGCCTTTCTGGCGGCCTGCATCGCTTTTGTTCAACCGGACCGATTGATCGTGACCGACGCGCCGCCGCCGCCGGCCACCCTGGCCCAGGCGATCCTCATCTACCTGTTCGCCTACTCCGGGTTCGAGCGCGGTTCCGTGGTGGCTGGCGAATCGCGGGATCCGAAGCGCGATGTGCCCCTGGCCCTGATCGGCAGCATTGCGGCCGTCACCTTCGCCTATGCGGCTGTGCTGTTGATCTGCGTGGGCGTTTTGGCGGAGCCGGCCGCAACAGACCGTCCGCTCGCCGAAGCCGGACGACAGCTTTTCGGCTCCTTCGGCGCGCTTGCCGTGTCGCTGGGCGCCGGCGCCGTGATCCTAGGGACGATCCTGGGGATCCTGATCTCCATGCCGCGGATGTTGCTGGCCATTTCCGAGCAGGGGCAACTCCCGGCAGTCCTGGCGCGCGTTCATGCACGCTGGCGCACCCCATGGATTGCGATCCTGGTGTCCAGCGGACTGTCCTTCGGCTTTGCGATCTTCAGCGACCTGATCGGCGCCTTGACGTTCGCAACGGCTACGCGGCTGGTCGCCTATATCCTATGTTGCGTGGCCCTGTTTCGGATGACCCGCCGCGCTGATGCGCCGCAGCCGCAGTTCCGCCTGCCTGCTGCAGGGCCCATCGCCCTGGCCACAGCGATCCTGTTTTCCGGCGTGCTGGCATTGGGGGCCACGAAAGAATTGCCGCCGCTGTTGACGGTTCTGGCCATTGGTCTTGGCCTCTTCGGGATCACCCGCTGGATGGCGCGCCGTAGAGCGTCCTAGCGCGATCCTCGAAACAGGCCATCAGGCGGTCCACCGCGTGATGGAAATTGGCCGTCAGCATCCCGTCCAGCAAACGTGACTTGAACTCGAAATCGATGTCGAACTCGACCCGGGCACCACCTTCGGCCTCGAAGAACTCCCATCGGTTGGCGAGCTTGCGGAAGGGCCCGGACAGCAGGCTGACCTCAATGCTCCCGACGGCCCTGTTCCGCCGCACCCGTGTCGCGAACCGTTCTTTCAGGAACGAGAAGCCCACGCCGGCTTCCGCATCCAGCGTATCGACGCCCTCGCCCAGGTCCCGGGCGTTCCAGGTCCGCATGCCGTTTATCCACGGCACGAACTCCGGATACCGATCGACGTCGCCGACCAGTTCCAGCAGTTGCACAGGCGTGTACGGCAAAACCTTGGAGACGTGGTGGCGCACCTAGCGTCCTGAGTCCCTGGCCTGACGCGCGGCCTGCAGCCGGGCGAAGTCCTCGCCGGCATGGTGCGAGGAGCGGGTCAGCGGGCTGGCCGAGACCATCAGGAACCCCTTGGCCCGGGCGATTTCCTCATAGGCGTGGAATTCGTCCGGATGCACAAACCTGTCGATGGCGGCGTGCTTGCGTGTCGGCTGCAGGTACTGGCCGATGGTGATGAAGTCGACGCCGGCGGAACGCATATCGTCCATCACCTGCATCACCTCCTCCTTGGCCTCGCCAAGGCCCACCATGATCCCGGACTTGGTGAACTGGGTGGCGTCGCGTTCCTTCACGCGCTCCAGAAGGCGCAGTGAGTTGTAGTACCGGGCGCCCGGGCGGATGCTGAGGTACAGGCGCGGCACGGTCTCCAGATTGTGGTTGAACACGTCCGGTCGGGCGTCGATCAGGCCGAAAACGCCGTCGACCGGCTTGCGCAGAAAGTCCGGCGTCAGGATCTCGATGGTCGTCCCGGGCGCAGCGGCCCGGATCGCCAGCACCACGGCGGCGAAGTGCGCCGCTCCGCCGTCAGTCAGGTCGTCGCGGTCCACCGAGGTGATGACCACATGTTTCAGGCCCATCTTTGCCACCGCATCGGCCACACGCGCGGGCTCGGTGGGGTCAAGCGGCTCTGGCTTTCCGGTCGCGACATTGCAGAAGGCGCAGGCCCGGGTGCAGGTCTCGCCCATGATCATCATCGTGGCATGGCTCTTGGACCAGCACTCGCCGATGTTGGGGCAGGCGGCCTCCTCGCAAACCGTCACCAGCCCGTGGCTCTTCACGATCTCGCGGGTGGCGTTGTAGCCGGCAGAGCCCGGCGCGCGGACGCGCAACCATTCCGGTTTGCGCAGCAGAGGCGTGTCCGGCCGCGCCTGCTTCTCGGGGTGACGCGGTCGGGGCGCCTTCAGCGTGTCGATCACAACAGCCATGGGCCCTAGATCGTCTTTCGCGACGTTCGGATCAAGCACAGGCTTCGTCCGGACAAACGCGACGATACCGATCTTTCCACATGGCGCGCCAGCCGATAGGCTCCCGGCCAACGACAACAATGCGGGAGGCACGCCCTTGCGTGCGTTCGACAGCGCCCTGGCGCAGTCCACAGTCTTTGACGCGCTGATCGCGGCTTCGAAGACCTATGGAGCCAAAAAACTGATCCTGGAGGATCAGGAACGCAATCCGCTGAGCTACACGGATCTGATCCGGGCGGCGTTTGCGCTTGGTCGCAAGATTTCCGGATTCACCGCCCGTAGTGAACGGGTCGGCGTGATGCTGCCGTCCAGTTCGGGCGGCGTTGTGACGTTCTTCGCGCTGCATGCGTTTGGTCGCATCCCGACGATGCTGAACTTCACGGCGGGGATCCGCAACCTGAAGGCTGCCTGTGAACTGGCCGGCGTCAAGACGGTGCTGACGTCCCACCGGTTCGTGGAACAGGGCAAGCTGCACGACCTGATCGACGCGCTCGAGACCTTGACCAAGGTGGTCTATCTCGAAGACGTGCGCGCCACGGTCGGCCTGGCCGACAAGCTGTTCGCCGCCACGGCCGGAGCGTTCCCCAGCCGGTTCCGGGCTGCAACCACGCCGCCGGATCCCGGGGTCATCCTCTTCACGTCCGGCAGCTTTGGCGCGCCGCGCGGCGTGGTGCTTACCCAATCCAATCTGGTGGCCAATGCGCGCCAGATCGAAGGGCTGTTCCCGATGAACCGCGACTGGGTGTGGTTCAATCCGCTGCCGATCTTCCACTGCTTCGGCCTTACCGCCGGAGCCCTGCTGCCGATCCTAGGCGGCATGAAGTCAATCCAGTACCCCTCGCCGCTGCATATCAAGCAGATCCCGCCGCTGGTGAAGGACACCAAGGCCAATGTCCTCTTCGCCACCGACACCTTCCTGAACCAGTACGCGAGGTCCGCCGAGCCTGACGAACTTTCCGGCCTGGCCTTCGCCGTCTGCGGCGCCGAGCGGGTGCGCGAAGAAACCCACAACATGTTCCGCGAGAAGTTCGGGCCGATCCCGTTGCTGGAGGGCTATGGCGCCACCGAGGCCTCACCCGTCATCGCCTGCAACATTCCGACCGATAACCGGCGCGGCACCGTCGGGCGGCTGGTTGCTGGCGTGGAAACCCGGCTGGAGCCTGTGGAAGGCATCCCCGGCGGCGGCAAGCTGCTCGTGCGGGGCCCGAACATCATGGCGGGCTACCTGAACGCCAACGGCGGGATCGATCCGCCGAGCGAGGGCTGGCACGATACCGGCGACGTCGTTTCGATCACCGACGACGACTGGATCACGATCATGGGTCGCGTCAAACGCTTCGCCAAGATCGGCGGCGAGATGGTGTCGCTGACCGCCGCCGAGGATCTGGCGTCCGCCGTCTGGCCGGACAGCCGCCATGCCGTGGTCTCCCTGCCTGACCCGAAAAAAGGCGAACGGCTAATCCTGGTCACAGACCGGCGCGACGCCGACGCCTCAAGCCTGATCGCCCACGCCAAGTCCATCGGCGCACCCGAACTGGCCGTGCCGCGCAAGATCATCCTGGTGCAGGAGATTCCTGTGCTCGGCACCGGCAAGACCGATTACGTGGCCCTGCAGAGGATCGTCGATACCGAGATGCAGCGAAGGGGATAGAGGCGTGTTGGACTACCGTCCCCCACGATGATGGGTTCTCAACCCTTCGCTCCTTGTGGGAGAAGGGATGCTCGGGCGCCTTCAGATCGGAGCCTTTTGGACCCCATAATCAGATGTGCAGGACCTTGCCGTAGGCGTCCAGCGCACTCTCGTGCATGGCCTCGCTCATGGTCGGGTGCGGGAAAACGGTGGCCTGGATGTCCTCTTCGGTGGCTTCCAGGGTCATGGCCAGCGCATAGCCCTGGATCATCTCGGTGACCTCGTGGCCGATCATGTGGGCGCCGATGAGCGCGCCGGTCTTGCCGTCGAACACCGTCTTCACGAAGCCGTCGGTCTCGCCGGACGCAATCGCCTTGCCGTTCACCTTGAAGGGGAAGCGTCCCACCTTTGGCTCCAGTCCCTGCTCTTTTGCCTGCGCTTCGGTAAGGCCCACCGAGGCGATCTGCGGGTTCGTGTAGGTGCAGCCGGGGATCGGGGATGTAAGGTTCGACGGCTTCAGGCCGGCGATGTGCTCGATACAGTGAACACCCTCGTGACTGGCCTTGTGCGCCAACCACGGCGGTCCTGCCACATCGCCGATGGCGTAGAGCCCGGCCTCGCCCGTGCCGCCGTGGCTATCGGTGACGATGTGGGTGCGGTCGATTTTCACGCCCAGGGCCTCAAGGCCTATGTCCTCGACATTGCCAACAATGCCGACCGCGACGATGCAGACGTCGGCTTCCAGGGTTTCGGCCTTGCCGCCGGCTTCGATTTCCAGAGCTACACCGGTTTTTGTCTTGCCGAGTTTCTTCACCGCCGCGCCGACCCGGAACTTGATCCCTCGCTTCTCGAAGGCCTTTTGCGCCGCCTTGGAGACCTCTTCGTCTTCCACGGGCAGGATGCGCGGCAGCATCTCGATCACCGTAACGTCCGAACCCAACGCCCTGTAGAAGCTCGCGAATTCCATGCCGATAGCGCCGGAGCCGATGACCACCATGGTCCTGGGCGCGGCCTTGGGCACCAGGGCCTCGCGGTAGGTCCAGATGCGCTCGCCGTCCGGCTCCAGCCCGATGGCCGGAATGGTCCTTGCCCGTGCGCCTGTCGCCAGGATCACATGCCTGGCGGTCAGCTTGCGCGCGCCGACCACGACGGTGGGTGCGCCATGCCCTTTTTCGAGCCTTGCTGTGCCGACGACCACCTCGATCTTGTGCTTCTTCATCAGGAAGGTGACGCCGGCGTTCAACTGGGCAGCCACCTTGCGTGAGCGCGCGATCACGGCGCTGAAGTCGAACGATCGCTTCTCCACCGACAGGCCATAGTCACCCAGATGACCCAGCGCCTCATACATCTCGCCGGATTTGAGCAGCGCCTTGGTGGGAATGCAGCCCCAGTTCAGACAGATCCCGCCCAACTCTGTCCGCTCAACGATCGCGACGCTCATCCCCAGCTGCGAGGCGCGGATCGCCGTCACATAGCCGCCCGGGCCGGATCCGATGACGATCACATCGAAGGCGTCAGACATCAGAGCAGCCTTTCAATCGCGCCCTCGAGCGCCTTGGGTTCCACAGTCGGCGCGAAGCGATCCACGACCCGGCCGCTGCGGTCGATCAGGAACTTGGTGAAGTTCCACTTGATGCCGGATGTGCCAAGTACGCCCTTTTTCTGCGTCTTCAGCCACGCATAGAGCGGGTGAGCGGCAGGCCCGTTCACGTCGATCTTTCGCATCATGGGAAAGTCGACCTCATAGGTCAGTGAGCAGAAACTGGCGATCTCGGCGGCGTCGCCCGGCTCCTGGGCGCCGAACTGGTTGCAGGGGAAGCCCAGGACCACGAGGCCCCGATCCCGGTACTTCGACCACAGCAGCTCGAGGCCATCGTACTGGGGCGTGAAGCCGCATTTGCTAGCTGTGTTGACGATCAGGACAACCTTGTCCCGGTAGTCGCTGAGCGGCGCCGGCTTGCCATCCAGGGTCTCGGCGCTGAAGTCGTAGAACTTGCTCATGGCCATGCTCACACGATCAGGGTGATAGGATCTTCCAGCAGCGGTTTGAAGGCCGCCAGCCAGCGCGCGCCGGTCGCGCCATCCACGACGCGGTGGTCGCAGGTGAGCGTCACTGTCATCACCGTGGCGATGGCCAGTTCATTGCCGCGTACCACAGGCCGCTTCTCGCCGGCGCCCACCGACAGGATCGCGCCCTGCGGCTCGTTGATGATCGAGGCAAAGCTCTTGATCCCGAACATGCCCAGGTTGGAGACGGAGAAGGTGCCGCCCTGGAACTCTTCAGGCTTCAGCTTCCTGGTCCGCGCCCGCTCGGCGAGGTCCCTGGCCTCCGTGGCGATCTGCGCCAGGCCCTTGGTTTCGGCGCTGCGGATGATCGGGGTGATCAGGCCGCCCGGTACAGCAACGGCCATAGCGATATCGGCGTGATGGTGCATGGCGATGCCTTCGGGCGTGTAGGAGGCGTTGGCCTCCGGCACCCGCATGAGCGCAACGGCGGCGGCCTTGATGACCATGTCGTTGACGCTGACCTTGACGCCCTGCTTCTCGAGCATCGCGTTGATCTTGGTCCGGGCGGCGAGCAGCACGTCCAGCTCGATGTCGACGTTCAACGGGAAGTGTGGCACGTCGCGGAAGCTGTCGGTCATCCGCCGGGCGACGGTCTTTCGCATACCGTCCAACGGGACCAAGTCGTAGCTGCCCGGTGCGATGCCCATCTGCTCCAGGCTCTGGACCTGGCGCGGGGCGGCGGGTGTCGGGGCGGCGGCCGTGGCGGCCGAAGGCGCCGCGGCCTTCGCCTGGCCGGGTTTGGCGGCCTCGACATCGGCCTTGATGATCCGGCCATGTGGGCCAGAGCCGGTCACAGACCCCAGGTCGACGCCTTTCTGTTCGGCGATCCGGCGGGCCAGCGGCGAAGCGAAGATGCGCGCTTCCAACGGGGAGCCCCCTCCGGCGCTTTGCGCCACCTCCCCCCTATCGCGCTGCGCGCTGGGGGAGGAACTGGACGCCCGTTGCTCCCCCGCTGGGGGAGCTGTCGGCGCAGCCGACTGAGGGGGCTTCACCTCCGACGCCCCCGCCTCCCCGGCCAGTCGCGCGATGGTCGCATTGACCTTCACGCCCTCGGCGCCCTCGGCCACCAGTAGCGCCTCCACGACGCCCTCATCGACCGCCTCGACCTCCATG